>JAJDNF010000070.1 GCA_022340805.1 Chromatiaceae bacterium | reverse complement strand
TTCAAACTGCAGCAGAATCCGCCGCAGGGGCCGTGGAGCGGCGAACAACAGCCGGACCGTCTGCGGTCCGGTATTGGCCGCCCGCCATCCGGACGACTGCCCTGGCAGCAATGCAGACTCGATCGGATGCGTCGGATCCTCTGAGGTGATCTCCACCTCGGCCAGCGCCTCCAGATCCAACCACTCATCGTTGGGGTGGGCGGTGCCTTGCTGACCTGACTCGATGATTCTCTTGCGCATCGTTGATGCCTCCACAATTCAGGGACGGGGAAAATGGGGGAGCCTCGGGGGCGGCTCGGGCGCGATAGCGGTCCTCGTCAGGTCGGGGCGGTGCGCTCGGCCATGCACTCGTACCCTCCCATCTCGTATTCACGGCAGACTCCTGGCCGGTTCTCGTAGATCATGCAAAGCATGGTGTTTCGGTCCAGCGCCGCACACCAGCCATCGTCCAGCCGTGCCATGCTCCTTCCGCCCCACTCGTCGGTCTGCGTCAGATGATCGGGCACCCGGGTATCGGAAATGAGCATGACCTCCAGCCGGCAACAGCAGGCCTGACAGCTCGCACAGGTCACCTCGGCACCAGGCAGGATGTTTGTCTCGATGGCCATGAGTCAGGTTTCAATCTTGGTACGGGTATCCATTACACCGCCTGTGCCGGTGTTTGCATAGCACCACAGAGGCCGGTTCGTGCCTGATCTCGACAATGCGGGGTTTGCGCAATCGCATGATGCCTACCCGCGGAACGCGCCCGGCATGGGGAAATGACGGCCCCGGGGGACGATTCCCCCGGCCTGCGCGGCGACTGCCGGGCATGCCGCCCCTCGGCACGCGGGATTCCGCGGCGTCGAGTGATTTACCATAGGCGCCCGACGCATTACGGATTTCACTATGAAGGCACTGGCCATCAAGGATCTGCGCAAGACCTATCGCAACGGCCACGAGGCGCTGCGCGGCATCGATCTCGAGGTGGAGGAGGGCGACTTCTTCGCGCTGCTCGGGCCGAACGGTGCCGGCAAGTCGACCGCAATCGGGATCATCAGCTCGCTGGTCAACAAGACCGCGGGGCAGGTGAGTGTGTTCGGGCACGACCTCGACCGCGATCCGTCCGCAGTAAAGGCCTGCATCGGCCTGGTGCCGCAGGAGTTCAACTTCAACCAGTTCGAGCCGGTGGTAGAGATCGTGGTCAACCAGGCCGGCTACTATGGGATCCCTAGGCGCGAGGCCTACCGGCGCGCGGAGGCCTCGCTGAGGCAGCTGGACCTGTGGGGCAAGAAGGACGTCCAGGCACGCGAACTGTCCGGCGGCATGAAGCGCCGCCTGATGATCGCGCGGGCGCTGGTCCACGACCCGCGGCTGCTGATCCTCGATGAGCCGACCGCGGGCGTGGATATCGAGATCCGCCGCTCGATGTGGGACTTCCTGCGCGAGATCAACCTCGGTGGCACGACCATCATCCTGACCACCCACTACCTCGAGGAGGCCGAGAACCTGTGCCGGCACATCGCGATCATCAACCACGGGCGGATCGCCGAACGCGCAAAAATGACCGAGCTGTTGCGCCGTCTGCACACCGAGACCTTCGTGCTTGACGTGCGCGACGAACTCAGCGAACCACCGCTGATACCCGGTTTCTCGATCCAGTTACGCGACAGCACGACACTGGAGGTCGCGGTGACCCGCGCCAGCGGTCTTACCCCGCTGTTTGCGGCACTCGGCGAGCGCCGTATCGAGGTGCTCAGCCTGCGCAACAAGCAGAACCGTCTCGAGCAGCTGTTCATCGATATGGTCAAGGGTGGCGGCGAAGCGGGAGGGCGGGCGCAATGACTGCGGTGCCGGTCTACTGGGTCGCGTTCAAGACCATCCTTACCAAGGAAATCCTGCGCTTCACCCGCATCTGGGTGCAGACCGTGCTGCCGCCGGCGATCACGATGGCGCTGTACTTCGTGATCTTCGGCAAGCTGATCGGCTCGCAGATCGGCGACATGGAAGGCTTCCGCTATATCGATTTCATCGTTCCCGGGCTGATCCTGATGTCAGTGATCTCGAACAGCTATGCGAATGTGGTGTCGAGCTTTTACAGCAGCAAGTTCCAGCACAACATCGAGGAGTTGCTGATCGCGCCGCTGCCGAACTTCATCATCCTGGCCGGGTATGTCTCAGGCGGTGTTGCGCGCGGTGTGACGGTCGGCGTGGTCGTGACCGCGGTCTCTTCGTTCTTCACCGATCTCAACATCCACAGTTACGGTGTGACGCTGGCGGTGTTCGTGCTCACCTCGGTGCTGTTCTCGACTGCCGGTTTCATCAATGCGGTCTATGCCAACAGCTTCGACGACATCTCGATCGTGCCGACCTTCGTGCTGACCCCGCTCACCTATCTCGGCGGGGTGTTCTACTCGATCAGCATGCTGCCGACCTTTTGGCAGCAGGTCTCGCTGGTGAACCCGGTGCTGTATATGGTGAACGCCTTCCGCTATGGCCTGCTAGGCGTGAGCGACATCGCGATGTGGCAGGCGTTCGCGATCATCCTGGGCTTTATTGTCGCACTCGCTGCCTTTGCGATGTGGCTGCTGGCGCGCGGCGTCGGGATCAAGAGCTGATGCCCGCCGAGGCGGCCTCACGACGCCGGGCGCAGTGGTCATGGGCCCTGTACGACTGGGCCAACTCGGCGTTTGCGACCACGGTGATGGCCGGTTTCTTCCCGGTGTTTTTCAAGTCCTACTGGGCGACTGGCATGTCCGCCACCGAGAGCACGGTCCGCCTGGGCACGGCCAATGCGATCGCCTCGCTGCTGGTGGTGCTGCTGGCACCCGTGCTTGGGGTGATCGCCGACCGCAGCGGCCGCAAGAAGAGGCTGCTGCTGCTCATGACGACGCTCGGTGTGCTGATGACCGGTGGCCTGTTTCTGGTCGCCGAGGGTTACTGGCTGGTCGCCGCCGGTCTGTACGTGTTCGGGGTGCTCGGTTTCGCCGGCGGCAATGTGACCTACGATGCGATGCTGCTGGATGTCGCTGACAGGCCCGAACTCGAGCGGGTGTCCGCGCTGGGTTATGCGCTCGGCTATCTGGGCGGCGGCCTGCTGTTTGCGGTCAATGTGCTGATGGTGTTGTTCCCCGACGCCTTCGGCCTGACCGGCAAGGCCGAGGCGGTGCGCGTGGCCTTCCTGATGGTCGCGTTGTGGTGGGCGCTGTTCACGCTGCCGGTGTTGCTGTTCGTCGAAGAGGCGCCGCACCGGCCGGCGCTTGCGGTGGGTGCCGGGATGCGCCAGGCCTGGCGCGAGTTCAACGAGACCTGGTCCCTGCTGCGCGGCCTGCGCATGGCATTCCTGTTCCTGATCGCCTACTGGTGTTACATCGACGGGGTCGACACGATAGTGCGCATGGCGGTCGACTACGGGCTGTCGCTCGGGTTCGCCGCAGACGGCCTGCTGGCCGCACTGCTGGTCACCCAGGTCGTCGGCTTTCCGGCGGCGCTGCTGTTTGGCCGCATCGGTGAACGGATCGGCGCCAAGCGCGCGATCTGGCTGGCCCTGAGCGGCTACGTGATCGTGGTGTTCTGGGCCTGGCAGATGACCGCGAGCTGGGAGTTCTATGCGCTCGCGGTGGTGATCGGCCTGGTCCAGGGCGGCATCCAGTCGATGAGTCGCGCGCTGTTTGGCCGCCTGATACCGGTGGAACATGCCGGGCGCCTGTTCGGCCTGTACAACATGATGGGCAAGTTCGCCGCGGTGATCGGCCCGCTGCTGGTCGGCTGGGTGGCCCTGCTCAGCGGCAGCGCACGGCACGGCATCCTGAGCGTGCTGCTGTTGTTCCTCGTCGGTGCCTGGCTGCTGGGCAAGGTGCGGGTCGCGGAGGGCGAACGCGAGGCGCGCGCAATGGAGGGCTGAATGATCTACCTGTTGGTATTCCTGGCTGTGCTGGCGATGATCTTCCTGCCCCAGGTCTGGGTGCAGCAGGTTCTGGCGCGCCACAATCGCGAGCCCGAGCGCAACTTCCCCGGCACCGGCGGCGAGCTGGCCCACCATCTGCTCGCGCGCTTCGGCCTCGACGGGGTCAAGGTCGAGACAAGCGAGGCCGGCGACCACTACGACCCGGGCGCGCGCTGCGTGCGCCTTACCCCGGACAAGTTCGACGGCCGCACGCTGACCGCGATCACCGTGGCCGCGCACGAGTGCGGCCATGCGCTGCAGCATGCGCGCGGTGAGCCGCTGTTCATGCTGCGCTCGCGGCTGGCCGGGTCGGCCGTCTGGGCCGCGCGTCTGGGATCCCTGCTGATCCTGGCCGCGCCGCTGTTCGGGCTGTTGGCGCGTGCCCCGTCGCCGGCCCTGGTGTCGGTGCTGGGAGGCTTCCTGGTGATGGGCTTCGGCGTCGTGGTTCAGCTGGTCACGCTGCCGGTCGAGCTCGATGCCAGTTTCGGCAAGGCCCTGCCGGTGCTCGAGGCGGGGTTCCTCGAACCCGAACAGAGGCCGGCGGCCAGGCGGATCCTGCGCGCCGCGGCCTGGACCTATGTCGCCGCGTCACTGGCCAGCCTGCTCAGTTTCTGGCGCTGGATGGCCATCCTCAGGCGCTGATCCGTCCCCACGCGATGCCCGGTCGCGGCCTTTTCGTGGCCGGCGAGGCGCGCACTGTCGCCCCATCGACCCCGCCGACTTTTTGCCTGCAGCCGATCCTAAAAGTCGTCAAATGCCTGACGTTGCCGGTGATGTGTTTCGTAACTGTCTGACTGTAAAGAATAAAAAATCCCCTCACTTGCTGGCACAAGGATTGCAGTCTGTGGTGCAGAGCCGGTTTCGCCGTGGCTCAACGCTACTGAGGACGCAAGTGCGCCGATGGCCGACGAGAAAGACATCGCTGGGGACGAGCCGCCGCGCGGCGGCAAGAAGAAGCTGATCCTGATCATCGCGGTCGCGGCGTTGCTGCTGCTGGGCGCGGGCGCCGCGGCCCTGTTCCTGGTCGGCGGTGCGCAACAGCAGACCGCCGACGGCGAAGACAGTCCGCAGCAGGAGGCGGTAGCGGTCGAGGAGGGCGAGCCGGTGTATCACAAGCTCGACCCCGCGTTCGTGGTCAACCTGCCGCCGGGCGGACCGGCCGGGATGCTGCAGATCGCGATCGAGGTGATGACGCGCACGCCCAGCGTGCTCGCGACCCTCGACGCCAACGCCCCGATGCTGCGTCATCACCTGCTGAACCTGCTCGAGGAGCAGCAGTCCGCCGGGCTGATGACCGTGCAGGGCAAGGAGGCCCTGCAGAAGGCGATATTCGAACTCCTGAGCAGCAAGCTCAGGGAGCTCAACGAGCCCGGAGAGATCAAGGGCGTGTTCTTCACCCAATTTGTGATGCAATAAACATGGCTGGCTCCGACCTTCTTTCCCAGGACGAAATCGACGCCCTCCTGCACGGCGTCGACAGCGGCGAGGTCGAGACGGGTGGCGAGGAGTCACTCGATCCGACGATCGCGCGCAACTACGACTTCGCCAGCCAGGACCGCATTGTCCGCGGTCGGCTGCCGACGCTGGAGATGATCAACGAGCGCTTTGCACGCTATTTCCGCACCAGCCTGTTCAACATGCTGCGGCGCAGTGCGGACATCTCGGTGTCGGGCGTGCAGATGCTCAAGTTCTCCGAGTTTGTGCACAGCCTGTTCGTCCCGACCAGCCTCAACATCACCAAGGTCAGCCCGCTGCGCGGCAAGTCGCTGTTCGTGCTCGATCCGAAGCTGGTGTTCAGCGTAGTCGACAGCTTCTTTGGTGGCACCGGGCGCTTCCACACCAAGATCGAGGGCCGCGATTTCACCCCGACCGAGATACGCGTCATCCAGATGCTGCTGGCGATCTCGTACCACGACCTGAAGATGGCCTGGCAGCCGGTCCTCGATATCGAGTTCGAATACCTCAATTCCGAGGTGAACCCGCAGTTCGCAAACATCGTCTCGCCGTCCGAGGTCGTGATCGTCACGACGTTCAATGTCGACCTGGAGTCAGGCGGCGGTGATTTTTACATCTGCCTGCCCTACTCGATGATGGAACCGATCCGCGACCTGCTCGACGCAGGCGTGCAGAGCGACCGCGGCGAACGCGACGAACGCTGGGAATTGGCGATGCGTGAAGAGGTGATGGGGGCCAGCGTAGAGATCAGCAGCGTGCTGGGCGAGGCGACGCTGCCACTGCAGGTGGTGGCAGGGCTGCGGGTTGGCGACATCATTCCTCTCGAGGTCAAGGACGAGGTAGAGGTGTGCGCCGAGAGCCTGCCGATCTTTCGTGGCCATCTCGGTGTTCACAACAACAGCTATGCCATCAAGATCTCGGAATGGATTGAGCGCAACGGTTCACGCCAGCTGCATGAACTGATCGCGCCGCGGAAACAGGAAAAGGGTGCCGAGATGGTGCCGCACAAACAGGCGTGACAAGGCGGGAATGACAATGAGTGACGATCAGAAAAGCGCAGACGAGGCCCTCGCCGACGAGTGGGCAGCGGCGCTGGAGGAGCAGGGGCCGGGCGAGCATGCCGGCAGCGCACAGGCTGCGGAGTTTCAGCAGTTGAAGCCCGATTCGTACGGCATGGTCTCCGGGGACATCAAGATCGATGCGATTCTTGACGTGCCGATCACCATCTCGATGGAGATAGGCCGGGCACGCATCAACATCCGCAACCTGCTGCAGCTCAACCAGGGATCGGTCGTGGAACTCGACCGCCTGGCCGGCGAGCCGATGGACGTGCTGGTGAACGGCACCCTTATCGCGCAGGGCGAGGTCGTCGTGGTCAACGAAAAGTTCGGCATCCGCCTGACCGACATCGTCAGTCCGTCCGACCGGGTCAAGAAGCTGGCTGGATGATCGCCGCAGGCACGTCGATACAAGCCGACAGTTCAGTCATCGATACCCGGTAATACCCATGTACAACAAGTTCACCGTCACTGTGCCGCTGGCCCTGATCGTCGACGTCGCCGGCGCGGCACCGGGCGAGGCCCCGGCGCGCCTGGTCGAGTCGCCATTGAGCGCCGGCAACCTGGTCGACACCGCGCTCGGCCTGCTGCTGGTACTGGGGATCATCGTGGCGCTCGCGTGGCTGGTGAAGCGCTACGTCCAGGTACCCGGGATCGGCAAGGGCCAGGTGCAGATTCTCGGCGGCGTCTCTCTCGGGGCCCGCGAAAAGGCCGTGCTGCTCTCGGTCGAGGGCCGACGTCTGCTGGTCGGGATCGCGCCCGGCCGGGTTCAGACCCTGCTGGTCCTGGGAGATGGGCCGGCTCCGCAGCACGACTTCGCGGACCAGTTGGACGCACTGTCCGTGCGTTCCAGCCACGCCGCAGGGGAGCGCGTGTCGTGAGGTGGCTGCTGGTGCTCGCTGCGCTGTTCGTCTCCCAGGCCGTGCTGGCTGCGCCGGGCGTCGACGCGCTGACCATGACCCCCGGCACCGACGGCCAGCAGACCTACACGCTGTCGCTGCAGGTGTTGCTGCTCATGACCGCGCTGAGCCTGCTGCCGGCGGCGCTGATCATGATGACCTCGTTCACGCGCATCGTGATCGTACTGTCGATCCTGCGCCAGGCACTGGGTACCGCGCAGACCCCATCGAATCAGATACTGATCGGCCTGTCCCTGTTCCTGACGTTCTTCATCATGGGGCCGGTGCTGAGCCAGGTGTACGACACCGCCGTGCAGCCGTACCTGGCCGATCAGATCACTGCCGAGCAGGCGATCGATGCGGCCAAGTTGCCGGTGCGCGAGTTCATGATGGCGCAGACACGCGACGATGATCTGGCACTGTTCGCCAGGATCTCCGGCAAGGAGGCGTTCGTGAATGAGGCCGACGTGCCGTTCACGCTGCTGATGCCGGCATTCGCGACCAGTGAATTGAAGACCGCTTTCCAGATCGGCTTCCTGCTGTTCATCCCGTTTCTGGTAATCGATCTGGTGGTGGCCAGCGTACTGATGTCGATGGGCATGATGATGCTGTCGCCACTGATCATCTCGCTGCCGTTCAAGATCATGTTGTTCGTGTTGGTCGACGGCTGGGCGCTGGTGCTCGGCACGCTCGCGACCAGCTTTTACGTCTAGGGAGTAATGGGATGGATGCGGATACCGTAATCGACGTCGGGCGTCAGGCGATGGAGGTGACTATTCTGCTTGCCGCGCCGATCCTGCTTGCCTCGCTTGTGGTCGGCCTGATCATCTCGATGTTCCAGGCTGCGACCCAGATCAACGAGATGACGCTGAGCTTCGTACCGAAGCTGATGGTGGTTGCCGCGGTTATGGTCACGGCCGGTCCCTGGATGCTGCGCCAGATCACTGGCTTCACCCAGCGCCTGGTTGAAAATCTACCTTACCTGATTGGCTGAGCATGCAGTTCACCGAGGCCCAGATCAGTCAATGGCTGGCCGATTTTCTCTGGCCGCTGATGCGCATCGGCGCCATGCTGACCGCGGCACCGATCTTCAGCACGCGCCAGATACTGGTGCGCTTTCGGATGCTGATGGCGGTGCTCATCACCCTGGTCGTTCAGCCGGTGCTGCCGGCCTCGCCGGTAGTGCCGGTGTTCAGTGCCGATGCGCTGCTGATCGCGGTGCAACAGGTTGCAATCGGCGCCTCGCTGGGCTTTCTGATGCAGATGACCTTCAACGCACTTGTGTACGGCGGGCAGGTGATGGCCTACAGCATGGGGCTGGGTTTCGCCAACATGATGGACCCGACCAACGGCGTGAACGTCCCGGTCGTCGCCCAGTTCTGGCTGATCCTGGCAATGCTGGCCTTCCTGCTGACCAATGGCCATCTGATACTGATCAGCGCGATCGTCGACACCTTTTACGTAGTGCCGGTCGCCGCCGACGGTATCACCCGCGCCGGCTTGTGGGAGCTGTTGTCCTGGGCGTCGCGGATGTTTGCCGCGGGGCTGGTGATGGCGCTGCCGATCATCGTTTCGCTGCTGCTGGTCAACATCGGCATGGGCGTGGTGGCGCGCGCCGCGCCGCAGCTGAACATCCTGGTCATCGGATTTCCGATCACGCTAATGATGGGCTTCATTCTCATCTGGGTCACGCTGCCGCAGGTGATGACCAATTTCGGCAACCTGGTGACCGAGACCTTCGCGTTTTCGTCCACCGTGTTGAGCGCGAGGTGAGCCGGCATGGCTGAGAATCAGGACGGCCAGGAGAAGTCACAAGAACCCACAGGCAAACGCATCGATGACGCGCGCAAGAAGGGCCAGGTGCCGCGCTCGCGCGAGCTCAACACCATGGTCATCACCATCATGGGTGTCGTGACGCTGTTCGCAATGGCCCCGCGATTCACCACCAATCTGCACACCCTGTTCGAGGAACAGTTCGTATTGAGCCGCGCAGAGATCTTCGACCCGAATGCGTTGCTGGGGCACCTGGTCAACGCGATCGGCGATGCGCTGCTGATGCTGATGCCGTTCTTCGCGGTGATGATCGTGGTCGCCATCCTGTCCTCGGTCGCGCTTGGCGGGTTCAATGTCAGTTTCGAGGCCATGCAGCCGAAGTTCAGCAAGCTTAATCCGATCAAGGGCATCAAGAAGATGTTCTCGATGCACGGGCTGATGGAACTGCTCAAATCGCTGGGCAAGTTCCTACTGGTGGGTTCGGCGACCGTCGCCGTGCTGTACAACTGGTCGGAAGAACTGCTCCACCTCGCCGATCTCGACGCCAAGGCAGCGATTCAGGAAGGACTGAATATCGTCGCCTGGTCAGCACTGATCCTGGCATCGACGCTGATCGTGATGGCCCTGATCGACGTGCCCTTTCAGCTGTGGCAGCACAATCACGAGCTGAAGATGACCCAGCAGGAGGTGCGCGACGAACTCAAACAGACAGAGGGTCGGCCCGAGGTCAAATCGCGCATCCGCCGCGTCCAGTTCGAGATGGCGCAGCGGCGCATGATGCAGGAGATACCGAACGCAGACGTGATCGTCACCAACCCGACACACTATGCCGTGGCGTTGCGCTACAACCCAGAAAAGACCGGTGCACCGGTCGTGGTCGCCAAGGGCAAGGATCTCGTCGCGGCGAACATTCGCGAGCTCGGTGCGGCGAACAAGGTGCCGCTGGTCGAGGCCCCGGCGCTGGCGCGCGCGATCTATTTCAATACCGAACTGCAACAGCAAATCCCGGCGGCCCTGTTCCTGGCCGTCGCACAGTTGCTCGCCTACGTCTTCCAGCTGCGTGCCTACCAGGTGGAGGGCGGTGATATTCCGACGCCGCCGCAGGAATACCCGGTCCCGGAGGAGTACCGGCATGACTGACAGCCGTGTGCCGGATCGACATCCATCGGAAGCCGGCCATGACTGCAGTGTCGTGCCGGCGCGGTCGGGCACTTCACAGATCGCGTACATGACACCGAACGGGGAGCTGGGCTGATGGAGCAGGTACTCGGGGCAATCCGCCACGCCGGCGCACGCGGCATCGGCGCGCCGATCATTATCGTCATGCTGCTGGCGATGGTGATACTGCCGCTGCCGGCGTTTCTTCTCGACCTGTTCTTCACCTTCAACATTGCGCTGTCGCTGGTGGTCCTGCTGGTGACCGTGTACGCGCTGCGGCCGCTCGACTTTGCGATGTTTCCGTCGATGCTGCTGGTGGCGACGCTGCTGCGCCTGGCCCTGAACGTGGCCTCGACCCGTGTGGTCCTGCTCGAAGGGCACCATGGCGGCGATGCGGCCGGCAAGGTGATCGAGGCCTTTGGCGCGTTCGTGATCGGCGGCAACTATGCCGTCGGCCTGGTGGTGTTCGCGATCCTGGTGATCATCAACTTCGTGGTCGTCACCAAGGGCGCAGGGCGCGTGTCCGAGGTGTCGGCGCGCTTCACCCTAGACGCGATGCCTGGCAAGCAGATGGCGATCGATGCGGATCTCAACTCGGGGCTGATCGACCAGGCCGACGCGCGCGCGCGGCGCGAGGACATCACCCGCGAGGCGGATTTCTACGGTTCCATGGATGGTGCGTCGAAGTTCGTGCGCGGCGACGCGATTGCCGGCATCCTGATCCTGATGATCAACATCATCGGCGGCCTGGCGATCGGCATGGGCCAGCACGGTCTGGACCTGGCCACCGCGATGCGCAACTATGCCCTGCTGACCATCGGCGACGGCCTGGTCGCACAGCTGCCGTCACTGCTGCTTTCGACCTCGGCCGCAATCATCGTGACCCGCGTGTCCGACGCCGAGGACCTTGGCAGCCAGGTCTCTACGCAGCTGCTCAACAACCCGCGGGCCCTGGCGATCACGGCGGCAATGCTGATCATGCTCGGCCTGATCCCGGGCATGCCGAACCTGGTGTTCCTGCTGCTCGGCGGCGCGGTCGGCGGCCTCGGCTACATGGTCGCGAAGCGCAAACAGCAGCCGCGCAGCGAGCCCGAGACGGTCAGCCCTGCGGCGGCACCGGAGACCGGCAGCGAGCTGCGCGAGCTCAGCTGGCAGGACGTGCAACCGGTCGATGTGATCGGCCTCGAGGTCGGCTATCGGCTTATCCCGCTGGTCGACCGCGAACAGGGCGGCCAGCTGATGAACCGGATAAAGGGGGTGCGCAAGAAGCTGTCGCAGGACCTCGGCTTCCTGGTTCAGTCGGTACATATCCGCGACAACCTGGACCTATCACCGAATGCCTATCGCATCACGCTGAACGGCGTCCCGGTCGGCGAGTCCGAGGTGCACGTCGACCGCGAGTTGGCGATCAATCCCGGCAAGGTGTTCGGCGAGCTCAAGGGTGCGCCGACCAAGGATCCGGCATTTGGCCTCGATGCGGTTTGGATCGATGCCGCGCAGCGCGACCAGGCGCAGACCATGGGCTACACGGTGGTCGACGCGAGCACCGTGGTGGCGACCCATCTGAGCGAGCTGCTGCAGTCGCATGCGCACGAACTGCTCGGCCACGATGAAGTGCAGCAGCTGCTGGATAACCTGGCGCAGGCGGCGCCCAAGCTGGTCGAGGACCTGGTGCCCAAGCTGCTGCCGCTGGCGGTGGTGCTGCGCGTGCTGCAGAACCTGCTGCAGGAGGGTGTGCCGATTCGCGATATGCGCACGATTGCCGAGACCTTGGCCGAACAGGCCAACAGGACCCAGGATGCAGGCGCGCTGACCGCGTCGGTTAGGGTCGCGCTGGCGCGTTCGATCGTGCAGCAGGTCATAGGTCCGGTCGGCGATATCCCGGTGGTCGTGCTCGACCCGGGGCTGGAGCGGCTGCTGCAGCAGACCCTGGCGAACGCCGGGGACGACGGCGCCGGCATCGAACCGGGGATGCTCGAGCAATTGCAACGCGCACTGCAGGACACGACCCGGCAGCAGGAGATCAACGGACACGAGAGCGTGCTGCTGGTGGCCGCGGCGATCCGTCCCTGGATGGCGAAGTTTGCGCGGCATAGCGTGCCCGGGATGCGGGTCCTGTCGTACAACGAGATCCCCGACAACCGCCAGATAAAGGTGATCAGTACGATCGGCCGCAACCAGCAGGGGGCCTGAGCCGGCCTGCGCTGCGGGTCGCGCGCCGCGGCCCCATTTCCGCTCAGCGAGACCGTCCGGCTTATGCCCGCCACTGCGTCTTCAACATCCCACGATATGTACCGGTAGCGCGCCCGCTGGGTGCCGCTGGCGGCATCCCGGCGCGCACCACGGGCGTCGCGACGCCAGCCGTGGTGGTCCGGCAATCGCCGGATCGCTGGCGGCCCCAGGGCCAAAAAGTCAAGTTGCCGACACATTGACAAGCTCCGTCATCTCCCTGCGAGCCCGCTGGACATCGATGCAAATGACTGAAAGAAAAAGATAAATAATCGATATTTCGCTTGGCTTGAGATTGGAACGACTTTTGCAGCCGTCCTTTCCGAGTGAGAGAGGGCGGTGCCCGGGCCTGGATTCGCACGGTCCAGCCGACGCCAGATCGCCGCCGCTGCTCTCCCGCGACGAGATACCGGTCGATAAGCCAATGCGGCAGATCAACTGTTACGACCGGGATTCGATTGAGGGCCGCACGCCGGATCACGGCCGCGGCGATTGA
Organism: Chromatiaceae bacterium; assembly: GCA_022340805.1. Classification (GTDB taxonomy): domain Bacteria; phylum Pseudomonadota; class Gammaproteobacteria; order Chromatiales; family Chromatiaceae; genus Thiosocius. Next base: position 38,981 of record JAJDNF010000070.1, on the reverse strand, counting down.
CGAGGACCGCTGGACATGAAAATCAAGCGTTTTGTTGCACAGGATATGCGCCAGGCGCTGCGCATGGTTCGCGAGGCGCTGGGCGAAGACGCCGTCATCCTGTCGAACAAGACGGTCGAGGGCGGGGTCGAGCTGACCGCAGCGGTGGACCTGGTCGACGACGTGTCCACCGACACGGTCGACCAGCGTATTCCGAACCCGACCCAGGTCCGCACGGGCGAGCTGCCCAAGGGCGGTATGGCCGGTGCCGGGCCGCGCGGCGACGACAGCCTAGATGAACTGCGTCGCGAGATGAAGAACCTGCGGCGCTGGATGCAGGCGGAACTCAGCGGCCTGAGCTGGTACGACCTCGGCCAGCGCGCCCCGCATTCCCAGGAGTTGCTGGGGCGCATGATGGCCCTCGGCCTCGGCCCCGAACTGGCCCGCCGCCTGTCGGAGCGGGTGCGTGACATCGAGGATATGGAGCAGGCCTGGCGCAAGGCGCTGTACCTGCTGGCCGCGGAGATCCAGGTCTGCGACAGCGGCCTGCTCGAGCAGGGTGGTGTCGTGGCGCTGGTGGGCCCCACCGGCGTCGGCAAGACCACCACAATCGCCAAGATGGCCGCGCGCTTTGCGCTGCGTCATGGCCACCGCAGCGTGGCATTGATCACCACCGACAGCTTCCGCATCGGTGCGCGCGACCAGCTGCAGACCTATGCACGGATCCTCAACGTCCCGGTGCGTACCGCGACCACGCGCGAAGAAATGGACGCCGCACTCAACATGCTCGGTGACCGGCGTCTGGTCCTGATCGATACCGCCGGGATGGCCGCGGCGCACGAGCGCATCATCGATCAGCGCGAGATGCTCGAGGCGGCCGGCCCGGGACTGGTGACGCTGCTGACGCTGTCGGCGACTACCGAGGCGGCCGCGGTGCATCGCGCACTGCGCCTGTTCGCAGACTTCCGCCCGGATGCCTGCGTGCTCACCAAACTCGATGAGGCAGCTAGCCTCGGCGGGCTGCTGTCGGCTCTGATCCAGGCCGGATTGTCGACCGCCTATTTCACCGACGGCCAGCGCGTGCCGGAGGACCTGCAGCCGGCAAGGGCGCACCCGCTGGTGACGCGTGCCGCCGAACTGCTGGCTGAAAACCCGCCCGATCTCGACAGCGATTACCTGGCCCTTGCCCTGGGGGGAGCGAATGCACATGCCAACGCCTGAGACACGTATCGATCAGGCCAGCGGCCTTCGCCAGATGGTCAATCCGCGCGCCGTGCGTGCGATTGCGGTGACTGGCGGCAAGGGTGGCGTCGGCAAGACCAACGTATCGGTCAATCTCGGTGTGGCAGCCGCGGAACTGGGGCAGAAGGTGCTGTTGCTGGATGCCGACCTGGGCCTGGCCAACATCGACGTGGTGCTCGGTCTGCATCCCCAGTACGACCTGTCGCACGTGATGCGCGGCGAACGCAGCCTCGCCGAGGTTCTGATCGAAGGGCCGTCCGGTATGAAGGTTATCCCGGGTGCCTCGGGTGTGAAGGCGCTGGCCGACCTGACGCCGGCAGAACACACCGGACTGATCCGGGCGTTCAGCGAGGTCGCTGCCGATACCGAGTTGTTGATCGTCGATACCGCGGCCGGTATCTCGGACACGGTGCTCAGTTTTTCGCGTGCATCGCACGAGATCGTGGTAGTGGTGTGCGACGAACCTGCATCGATTACCGATGCCTACGCGATCATCAAGCTGTTGAACCGCGACTACGGTCATCAGCGTTTTCGAATCCTGGCGAACATGGTGCGCACAGCCCAGGAAGGCCGCGAACTCTACAACAAGATGTGCCGTGTCACCGATCGCTATCTGGATGTGACACTCGGCTTCATGGGGGCGGTGCCATACGACGAGAGCCTGCGCAGGGCGGTCAAGGCGCAGCGACCCGTTGTACAGGCCTTCCCGCGCAGCCGCGCGGCACAGGTATTCCGCAACCTGGCGAAGAAGATCGAGACATGGCCGCAGCCAGGTGGCGCCAACGGACAGGTGCAGTTCTTCGTCGAACGCCTGATTAAATATTCCAGCGACTTTGGGGAGATGGTGCTGTGAGCAATCTAGCAACTTACGGGGCGGTACAGCAGCGCAGTTTCGATGATCTGGTGACCCGGCACGCGCCTTTGGTTAAGCGCATCGCTTACCATTTGATGAACCGGTTGCCGCCCTCGGTGCAGGCCGAGGACCTGATCCAGGCCGGCATGATCGGGCTGATCGAGGCGAGCAGAAACTACGATCCGAGCCAGGGCGCGAGCTTCGAGACCTACGCTGGGATCCGCATCCGCGGCGCGATGCTCGACGAGATCCGGCGCTCCGACTGGACGCCGCGTTCGGTTCACCGTAAGGCGCGCATGGTCGCCGATGCAATGCGCGAGATCGAGAACGCCGAGGGGCGCGATGCCCGCGATGTCGAGGTCGCCGAGTCACTGGGCATGTCGATCGACGATTACCATCAGGTCCTGCAGGACGCGTCCGGCGCGCGCATCTTCAGTTACGAAGAGCTGTGCGAGGTCGGCGAGGTGGTGCCCAGCGAAGGCAGCCTGGCCCGGCCCAGGAACACCCTCGAAGACGGACCCGCACGTGGCCTGGAGAAGAGCCACTTCCGCGAGGCGCTGGGCGATGCGATCGCCGGATTGCCAGAGCGCGAGCGCCTGGTCATAGCGCTCTACTACGACGAGGAATTGAACCTGCGCGAGATCGGCCAGGTCCTCGGGGTGAGCGAATCGCGGGTCTGCCAGATCCATAGCCAGGCTGCGTTGCGCCTGCGGTCCAGGCTGACGGATTGGCTCGGCGACGACGAGATATAGCCCGCCTGTTGCGCGAAGCTCTAGCCGACCTTTTCAAGAAAAAAACCCCTACGGTTTTTCGAGCGGGTGCCGATACTCGGCTTGAATCGAGTTGAACCGGGCCAAGCTGGGGCCCCTTGCCTGAAGTTCGGAGGTTGCTTTGAACAAGAACATGAAGATCCTCATCGTGGACGACTTCTCCACGATGCGGCGGATCATCAAGAACCTGCTGCGGGATCTCGGTTTCACCAATACACAAGAGGCAGACGACGGTACGACCGCGCTGCCCTTGCTGCAGAGCGGCAATTTCGATTTCCTGATCACGGACTGGAACATGCCGGGGATGCAGGGCATCGACCTGCTGAAGGCGGTGCGCGCAGACGACAAGTTGAAGGGCATTCCGGTGCTGATGGTCACCGCCGAATCGAAGCGCGACCAGATCGTCGAAGCGGCCCAGGCCGGTGTAAACGGTTATGTGGTCAAGCCGTTCACGGCAGGGACCCTGGAAGAAAAGATCAACAAGATATTCGAACGCGTGGCTGCGTAACACCGCATGGAATACGCAATGGCAGAGAGTCCAGACCAGGCGAAGGAACAACTGCTTCTGGCCAGGTCGCTGGTCAGTCATCTCGAGTCCGGCAATGAAGATGAAGCGGTATCGGTAATTGCAGAGCTGGCGGGTTTTCGCGACAGCATGCTGTTCCAGGAGATCGGCCGCCTGACCCGCGAGCTGCATGACTCGATCAACGGCTTTGTGATGGATGCGCGGCTGGCCGACATTGCACAGACCGACATGCCAGATGCCGCAGAGCGCCTGCGCTACGTGATCGCAACCACGGAACAGGCCGCGAACACCACGCTCGGTGCGGTCGAAGACAGCCTGCCGCTGGCCGATTCGCTGCGCAGCGACGCACGTCATCTGGCAGAGCAGTGGGCAAGATTCAATTCACGTCAGCTCAGCGTGGACGATTTCCGCGAGCTGAGTGCCGAGCTGTCACATTTCCTTTCGGTGACCGAGTCCAACTCGGAGGCATTGCACGGCAAGCTTTCCGAGGTCCTGTTGGCGCAGGGTTACCAGGATATCACCGGTCAGGTGATCCGCAAGGTGATCGCGCTGGTCGACGACGTCGAAGGCAAGCTGGTGGAACTGGTGCGGCTGTCGGGTCACCGGTCCAGGACCGCAGGCGATGGCCCCGCCGAGGGCAGGGACGTTTCGCCCCAGGGTCCAGTGGTGCCGGGGGTCGACAAGGGCGATGTCGTCAATTGTCAGGACGACGTTGACGACCTGCTTTCAAGTTTGGGGTTCTGAGCGATGAGTCTCGATGCAGACGACGAAATTCTCCAGGATTTTCTGGTAGAGGCCTCTGAGATAGTCGAACAGCTGGGCGAGCAGCTGGTCGATCTGGAACAGCGTCCGGACGACAGCGATCTGCTCAACGCGATCTTCCGCGGCTTCCACACCGTCAAGGGCGGCGCCGGCTTTCTTGCAATCACACCGCTGGTCGAAACCTGTCACTTGGCCGAGGACGTGTTCAACGCGCTTCGCCAGGGGCAGCGCAACTTGACGCCGCGCCTGATGGACACGATCCTGCAGGCGTTGGACGTCGTCAACCAGATGATGGACATGATCCGCGAGGGTGAGATGCCCGAGCCGGCCGATCGCGATCTGCTCGCGCACCTTGCCACATTGGCACAGCCGGACGACGGCAGTACCGACGAGGTTGCCGCAGCAGCTGCGCCCGCGGAGACAAAAACGCAAGCCGAGCCACGCGCACAGGCCGAGGTGCCGGAAGCGAGGGCGCCCGGCGGCGATGAAATCACCGAGGATGAGTTCGAGTCGCTGCTCGATCAACTGCACGGCAAGGGCAAGTTCGCTGGAGCACCCGGCGACGCGGTCCCGGCCAAGCCGGCGGCCGCGGAGCAGATCAACGACGATGAATTCGAGGCCCTGCTCGATCAGTTGCACGGCAAGGGCAAACACGGCGGGGTTCCGTCGGCCGCGACGCCATCCAAGACAGTCGCCGGCGACGAGATAAGCGACGACGAGTTCGAGTCACTGCTCGACACGCTGCACGGCAAGGGCAAGTTCGGCGCTGCGCCGGCAAAGCCGGCAGCCGACGCGCAGCCGAAACAACCACCGGCCAAGCCGACCCGGGCGGCAGCCACGCCGGCCGCGGCACAAACGGCAGCGGCCGCGCCTGCGGACAAGGCAGCGGACCCGGCGCGTGGCGTGGCCAAGGGCAGCCAGGCAGAGACGACCGTGCGCGTCGATACGCAGCGTCTCGACGACATCATGAACATGGTCGGTGAACTGGTCCTGGTGCGTAACCGCCTGGCGACCCTGAAAGCGACCATGGCCGACGAGGAACTGGCCAACGCGGTCGGCAATCTCGACGTGGTTACCGCCGATCTGCAACTGTCGGTGATGAAGACCCGCATGCAGCCGGTCAAGAAGGTGTTCGGCCGCTTCCCACGCGTGGTGCGTGACCTGGCGCGCAACCTCAAGAAAGAGGTCGACCTGGTATTGCATGGCGAGGAGACCGACCTGGACAAGAACCTGGTCGAGGCCCTCGCCGATCCCTTGGTGCACCTGGTGCGCAATGCGGTCGATCACGGCATCGAGTCGCCCGAGGACCGCGAGAAGGTAGGCAAGCCACGGCGCGGCAATGTGGTGCTGTCGGCTGCCCAGGAGGGCGATCATATCCTGTTGTCGATCGAGGACGACGGCAAGGGGATGAATGCCGATGTGCTGCGCCGCAAGGCGGTCGAGAAGGGCATGATGGACGAGGATGCCGCGGCGCGCCTGGACGACAAGGACTGCTACAACCTGATCTTTGCGCCTGGCTTCTCGACCAAGACCGAGATTTCCGACGTATCAGGGCGCGGGGTCGGGATGGACGTCGTCAAGACGCGCATCGCACAGATGAACGGTACCGTCGAGATCGACTCGGTCGAGGGCCGGGGCAGCAAGATCACGATCAAGCTGCCGCTGACGCTGGCGATCCTGCCGACCCTGATGGTCAAGCTTGGGCAGCAGCCGTTCGCGCTGCCGCTGGCCAGCGTGGTCGAGATCTTCAACCTCGACCTGAATCGTACCAACACCGTCGACGGGCAACTGACGATCAGGGTCAGGGACCGCGCGCTGCCATTGTTCTACCTGCGTAACTGGTTGATATCGGCCGGCGGCCAGTTGGACACCCACCAGGGTCATGTCGTGGTGGTCAACGTGGGCGGCATCCAGGTCGGCCTGGTCGTGGATTTCCTGGTCGGTCAGGAAGAGGTCGTGATCAAGCCGCTCGGTGCGCTGCTGCAGGGTCTCGATGGAATGGCCGGAGCGACCATCACCGGTGACGGCAAGATTGCGCTGATCCTGGATGTCCCGGGTCTGATGCGCAAGTACGCGCGCCGCTATTGATCGCCATGCAAGGGGAGGCAGGACGGGGTCGGCATAGTCCTGGATAACAGATGGGGGAAAAGGTCCGGGTGCTGATCGTCGACGATTCTGCTTTCTTTCGTAAGCGGATCAGGCAGCAGCTCGAGCGCACCGGCGAGGTCGTCATTGCCGGCGAAGCGACCAACGGCCGCGAGGCGGTCAATATGGCCGCATCGCTGCGTCCCGATCTGATCACGATGGACGTGGCGATGCCGCTGATGGACGGCATCTCGGCCGTACGCGCGATCATGCATGCTTACCCGACCGACATTCTGATGGTCTCGGCGCTGACCAGCGAAGGCGCGCGGGCCACCCTCGAGGCGCTCGACGCCGGTGCGGTCGATTTCCTTGCCAAGCAGGCGGGCATGAACGGTGACGCCGGTCAGGCCGGTGACCTCGGCGAACGGGTGATCAACATCGCGCGCCGCAAGCACGCGCCGCGGCGGGTGCTGCCCGCCGCGGTGGTCAAGACCCCGCGCCTGTCTTCAGCGGGCCATGCCGAGCGGCGTCGCAAGACACTGCGCCTGGTGGCCATCGGCGCCTCCACCGGCGGGCCTGTCGCGGTTCAGCGCGTGCTGGCCGCGTTGCCGGAGGACTACCCCTATCCTGTGCTGGTTGCGGTGCACATGCCGGCCGAATTCACCGCGACCTTTGCCGAACGGCTCGACTCGGTGTGCCGCATCAAGGTCCGGCACGCGGTCAGTGCGGACGAACTGCTCCCCGGGCGGGTGCTGATTGCCCCGGGCGGCATGCAGACCACGGTCGAGATGCACGCCGGCCGGCTGCGGGTACGCGTCGCTGCGGGCGGGGAGCTACTCTACAAGCCCAGCGTCGATGTGCTGTACGAATCAGCCGCACGGGTGCTCGGCCGGGGCGTGCTGGCTGTGGTGCTCACCGGCATGGGCGCGGACGGGACGGCCGGGGCTCGCCTTTTGAAGGAACAGGGGGCGAGCGTATGGAGCCAGGACCAGGCCAGTTCGGTTGTGTTCGGCATGCCGTACGCGGTCGCCAAGGCGGGCTGTTCGGACCGCGTGCTGGCGCTCGACGAGATCGGAACCGCACTGTCGGGACTGGTGTAGGCGCATGGATTTCCTCAGCATCATCGGTGTCGCCATCGCCTTCGCCGCGGTACTGGGCGGCAACTGGCTCGAGGGCGGGCACATCGATACCCTGGCCAATGGCCCGGCGATGCTGATCGTGCTGGGCGGCAGCATCGGCGCGGTGCTGTTGCAGACCCCGCTGCACACCTTCCTGCGCAGCATGCGCATGCTCGGCATGGTGTTCATGCCACCCCGGCACATGCTCGAAGAACGCATCGGCAAACTGGTCGAGTGGAGCAAGGTGGCGCGCAAGGACGGCCTGCTGGGATTGGAGCGTGCGGCCGCGGAGGAGCCAGACCTGTTCGTGCGCAAGGGCATGCAACTGCTGGTCGACGGCAACGAGCCCGAGGAGATCAGGCATGCGCTGGAGGTCGAACTCGACAGCCGCGAGCGATTCGACCTGCAGGCGAGCAAGGTGCTGGAGTCGATGGGTGGCTATTCGCCGACCATCGGCATCATCGGCGCGGTGATGGGCCTGATCCACGTGATGCAGAACCTGTCCGATCCCTCGAAACTCGGCACCGGCATCGCCACCGCCTTCGTCGCGACCATCTACGGGGTAGGTCTTGCCAACCTGTTTCTGCTGCCGATGGCGAACAAGCTCAAGGCCTACGTGATGCAGGAGAGTCATTACCGCGAGCTGGTGATCGAGGGCCTGGTGGCGATCTCGGAGGGCGAGAACCCCCGCCAGATCGAGACCCGCCTGCAAGGCTTCCTGCGTTGAGGTAGCTGATGGCGAGACGGCGTCGCAAAGAGGAGGAGCACGAGAACCACGAGCGCTGGTTGGTCTCTTACGCCGATTTCATCACCCTGCTGTTTGCGTTCTTTGTCGTGATGTATGCGGTTTCGTCGGTCAACGAGGGCAAGTACCGCGTGCTGTCGGAGACCCTGAACGCGGTGTTCACCGTAGCGCCGCGCAGCGATGAACCGATCCAGGTCGGCGAGCGGCCAAGGGATGTGCTGGTACTGCAGGACGGTCCACTGGCACCGCATCAGACCAACCTGAAGGCCGGCGGCGATGGCGATGCGCGGACCGCCGCGCCGGGTGAGGGCGGGATTGCCGCTGCAGTGCACGACGCCGGCATCGCCGATCAGGGCGGCGCCGGCAGCGGGCGCTTCAGGGCCGACGGCACGGCGCTGCGTGTCGCCGACGAGCTTGCGATCTCGCTGCATGAGTACATCGATGCCGGCCTGGTGCGCATCACTCGTGCCGGCGATCGGATCGAGATCGAGATGAAGGAGCGCATGCTGTTCGGCTCTGGCGATGCGCGCATCTCACACGAGGCCCTGCGTCCGCTGCGCGAGATGGGACAGACCCTCGAGCGTATCCCGGGGCGCGTGCAGGTCGAAGGGCACACCGACAACGTGCCGATCTCGACGGCCGCCTACCCGTCGAACTGGGAGCTGTCGGCGGCCCGTGCCGCCAGCGTGGCGCACTTTCTGGCACGTGCCGGGATCGCGCCGCAGCGCCTTGCGGCCGTGGGTCTGGGCGAGCACCACCCGGTCGCCAGTAACGGCGACGAAAAAGGGCGTGCCGCGAACCGCCGGGTCACCGTGGTGGTGCTGGCCGGACAGGATGCTGGCGAGCCGCCGCTCGATGAGGAACTGCCGTGGGCCGAGGCGCCCGCGCTGGAGCCGTTGTGAGGGTCTGGGCAGTTGCCAATCAGAAGGGCGGGGTCGGCAAGACGACCACGACGGTCGCGCTGGGTGGCCTGCTGGCGGCCTGGGGCTTCCGAACCCTGATGATCGACATCGACCCGCACGGCTCGTTGAGCAGCTACTTCCGCCTCGACCCGGATACGCTCGAACAGAGCAGTTACAGCCTGTTCGAGGCAGTCGCCGAGAAGCGCCCGCTGGACCCTTGCGGCCTGGTCGTGCCGACCGGCACCGAGGGCCTCAGCCTGATCCCCGCCGCGGTCGCACTGGCCACCCTGGATCGGCAGTCCGGGCGCCTCGACGGGCTCGGTCTGGTGCTAAGGCGCGCGGTCGTCCAGCTGCGCGACCATTTCGACTACATCCTGATCGATTGTCCGCCGGTGCTGGGTGTGCTGGTCATCAATGCACTGGCGGCCTGTGAACGCCTGATCGTGCCGGTGCAGACCGAGTTTCTCGCGATCAAGGGTCTGGAGCGCCTGCAACATACCCTGAAGATGGTCACCAGGGCGCGCTCGACGCCACTCGACGTGGTCGTGGTGCCGACATTTTTCGATCGGCGTACGCGCGCGTCGCACGACAGTCTCGAGGTACTGCGACGCGATCATGCCGCGCAACTGTGGGACGACGTGATACCGGTCGACACCCGCTTCCGCGAGGCCAGCCGGGTCGGTCTGCCGCCAGCGATCTTCGACCCGCGCGCGCGCGGCGTCGAGGCCTATGCGCGTCTGCTCGAAAAACTGGTACAGCAGCCGGCGGCCGCCGCGCGCGAGGCCGGTTGATGAGCGCGGCGCCGGTGCGGCCCAGTCGACTGGCTGCGCATGACAATGCGCTGCACGGCCTGCTGGAGTCGCTGTTGGCTGAGTTGCCGGAGGAGGTTGAAGCGCTGCCAGCGGCAGCACAGCCGGCGCTGGCGACCGTGCACGCGCCAGCGCCCGGGCCAGGTGGCGTTGCGGCCGTGCCGCTCAACGATCAGGCCGCTCGGCCGTTAACAGCACAAGTCTCGCCGCCCTCGACGCCGGCCGACCCGGCGGTACCCGCCTGGGGTGCACAGGGGTTTCGCGCATTGCTGTTTCGCATCGGCGCTTACCGTTTCGCGATGCCGCTGGTACTGCTGCGCAGCATCGCCCCGTTGGCGGAGCGTCTGACCGGTGTAGCGGGCCGCCCGGCCTGGCAGCTGGGTCTGCTGCGCTACCGCGGCCGGCCGGTCCTGGTAACCGATCTCGGACCGCTGCTTGGCATACAGGCCCGCTGTGCGGCGCCGCGTTACCTGCTGGTGATCGGCGACGGCCGGACGGCGGTGGCCTGTGACCAGATCGAACAGGCCGTGGTGGTCGGTACCGGGGATGTGCGCTGGCGCGCGGCTGCGGCGGGACGCGCGGTCTGGCTGGCCGGGCTGTTGCTGCGCCAGATGTGTGCCGTGCTGGATGCGGACGTGATCGACGAAAGGATTCGGCATGGATAGTGCAATGCCCATGTTCAAACATCGCTCGGAGACGATCTTTTGACGGGTTTCCAGCGGAGCTAACGGAGAAACGACTAATGAGTAATACGGCGGTGGAAAGCGCGGCCGGCGACCCGGTCATCCAATTGGTGACCTTCCGCCTGAAAGAGGAGACCTACGGCATCAATGTGATGCAGGTCCAGGAGGTGCTGCGCGTCACGGAGATCGCGCCGGTGCCTGGGGCGCCAGGCTATGTGCTGGGCATCATCAACCTGCGCGGCAACGTGGTGACGGTTATCGATACGCGCACCCGCTTCGGCCTGCCGACCACCGAACGCGACGATTCCAGCCGTATCGTCATCATCGAATCCGAACAGCAGGTGGTGGGTATCCTGGTCGACAGCGTCGCCGAGGTGGTCGAGCTGCGCCAGTCCGAGATCGACTCCGCCCCGAGCATCGGCAGCGAGGAAAGCTCGCGCTACATCCAGGGTGTGGCGAGCCGCGACGAAGACCTGCTGATCGTGGTCGACCTGAACAGGCTCCTGAGTGAGGAAGAGTGGTCAGAGATGGCCGTGTTCTGAGGCAAAGCGTTATGCCCGAAGAGATCAAACAACCGCGAAATATCGCCAGGGTGCAGCCGTCAAACCCCTCGCGTAATACCGCGCAACGCAAACGCCCGCGGCAGGCCCCGGCCAGGCCCGAGTCGGACGGACGGGACCGTCACCCGGTGGACGATCAACCGCACCAGGTGGACGAATATGTTTGAACTCGACCCCCTTCTGGCTTTCGGCACAGCTGCCGGCGCACTGGTCGTCGCACTGGGCGGCTGGGTCGGGATCGCGATCCTCAGCCGGCGCCTTGTCGCGCATCACGCGCACACCGCGGAGCTGCAGCAGCAACTCGAACTGGTACGCCAGAGCCTCACCGGTCTGACCGCCGGCGCGGTCGGCACCGACCGCCGCATGCAACGCCTCGAGGCGCGTGAAAAGGTGCTCGCCGAGCGCCAGGAAACCTACGAGATCCAGCAGGCCGACGAACAGCCCTACGGACATGCCATCCGTCTCGTGCAGCAGGGTGCCGGTGTGCATCGTCTGATCCAGGAGCTCGAGCTGAGCGAGAGCGAGGCCGACCTGATCGTGCGTCTGCACGGTCATCGCGACACCGCCTGAACCGCCTCCCGTCGGGTCTGCCGCGGCTGTCCCGTCAGCACCTGGAGTGGCAGGCGACATCGTGCTACCAATGGGCATCAAATCCGCTGCATTGGGTGTCACGTCATGCAATCGAAGATCTTCACGGGTACCCTGGCTGTCGCCCTGGCCGCACTATTCGGGCTCGCACATGCGGGTTTCGATGATCTGATGAAATCCGCCGGCGGGCTGCTCGACAGCGCATCGCACGCTACCGGCGGCGGGGCCTCGTCGCTCAGCAATGCGCAGATCAGTGCCGGTCTCAAGGAGGCGCTCAGCCTCGGCGCGGAGCGGGCGGTGGCGGTACTCGGCCGTTCCGGCGGCTTCCTCGACGACGGGCGGGTACGGATCCCGCTGCCGGGTGTGCTTGGCAGCGCGGCCAAGGGGTTGCGCGCGGCGGGGCAGGGACAGTATGTCGATGAGTTCGAGACGGCCATCAACCGGGCGGCCGAGCAGGCCATCCCCGAGACTCTGGGCATCGTGCAGGACACGGTGCGCAATATGACCCTGCAAGACGTGCAGGGTATTCTGACCGGGGGCGACGACGCGGCCACCCGCTTTCTGCGCGAGCGTGCCGGCGGTTCGCTGCGCCATGCCATCCTGCCGATCGTGTCGCGGGCCACCGACAGTGCCGGGGCAACGTCCGCCTACAAATCGCTGAAGGCCCAGGCGGACGGGATGCTGGGTGGTCTGGGCGGGCTGGTGGACACCGGTTCGCTGGACCTCGACGGCTATGTCACGGACAAGACCATGGACGGCTTGTTCCTGAAACTCGCCGCCGAGGAGAAAAGTATCCGTACCAACCCGGCGGCCCAGACGACAGATATTCTAAAGACAGTTTTTTCGAGTTAAAATATGACGTTAAGTGGTTATCTTGATAGGTTGCATTAGTATATGATCGGGTCTGTTATGGCTGTGGGCATCGTTTAACGGGCCATGGCATCGTCCGCCACGGCCGCGATGTCAGGCCGCAATGCGCCGCGGATTGCAGTGCGGGTGCCGTTAGTCAGGTGCATTACGGCTTGCGCCCTGCGCGAGCTGCAGGACCGCCTGCCGATGGAGGCGGCCCGGAAAAGCGCCAAACAGGACGACGCACTACACTGGCGGCCAAATGATTGCCGCGCTGCTGGCACGTCGACGTGGGTTTTCGAATAGCGATTTTTCTCATGATGGTGGCGCACGAGTTCGAACCGGTCCGCGGGTGACCGGGCACTCGTCGCCGACATTCGCCAACCACAGGAATGAGCTATGGCTTCTCTGTTCAAATGGCTGATCGGCCTGATCTTCGTACTGGTGCTGCTGATCGCCGCTGCGGTGGTGGTGCTGCCGATGGTGGTCGATCCGAACGACTACAAGCCGCAGATCGTCGCGCTCGCGAAAGAAAAGCTGGGGCGCGACCTGGCGATCGAACAGGACCTGACGCTGTCGGTGTTCCCGTGGCTGGGCATCGAGACCGGTGGCGTGCGGTTAGGCAATGCGGCCGGCTTTTCCAAGCAGCCGTTCGCCGAGGTGGAGCGACTCGGGCTGAAGGTCAAACTGATGCCGCTGCTGAGCCGCCAGGTCGAGGTCGACACGCTGGTCCTCAAGGGTCTGCGCCTCAACCTGGAACGGGACGCGCAGGGCAGGAACAACTGGGACGATCTGGCCGGCAAGGGCGGGCAGGGACATGCGGAGACAGCGCCGCAGGCGCAGCCTTCGGGCGGGGAGTCCGTGCTGGCGCTGCAGGTCCAGGGCCTGCAGATCGAGGATGCCCGGGTATCCTGGGACGACCGCCAGGCGGGCAGGCAATACGTGCTGGACGGCGTGCGCCTGGTAACCGGGGTACTGGCGCCGGGTGCGGCGATCCCGGTCGAGGCGGCGGTGACCTTCACCAGCAGCGTGCCGGCGATGACGCTGAAGACCGATCTCGCTGCGACGGTTTCCAGCGACGCCGATCTCGCGGTGTTCAGCGTCGCCAATCTGGTGTTGAATCTGGACGCCAAGGGCGAGGGCCTGCCGCAAGGCGGCGCCAAGCTGACCCTGAAGTCCAACCTGACCGCGGATACCAACGCCGACACACTGAAACTCGATGGCATCGAGATCAGCGGACCGGCGATGTCCGCCAAGGGTCAGGTGATGGTCACGGCCCTGCAGAAGAATCCGGCGGCCGAGGGCAGCCTGAGCATCGCAGAGACCAACCCGAAAACCCTTGCCTCGATGTTCGCCAGTCCGATCGAGACCGTCGACCCGGCGGCACTGACCCGGGCCAGTGGCGAGGTGAGCTTTGCATATGCCGACGGCGCGCTGAAGCTCGATCCGCTCAAGGTGCGCCTGGACGAATCCAATCTGACCGGCCAGGTGAACCTGCTCGACGGCAATGGGCCGGTGGTGCGGACCAAGCTGGAACTCGACCAGATCGATCTGGACCGCTACATGCCGCCGGTCGGCGCAGAGGCGGCGCCAGCGGGCAAGCCCGCCGATCAGGCGGCCACCGGCGCCGCGCCTGATCCGTTTGCCGCGTTGCGCACGCTGGATTTCGTCGGCGAATTCAAGATCGGCCGGCTGACCGTCGGCAAGGCGAAGATGAGCAACGTCACCAGCAAGGTGGTATCGCAAAAAGGTGTGCTCAAGGTGGATCCGATGGCGGCGAACCTGTACGAGGGAAACTTCGCCGGTAACCTGGTGCTGGATGCGAGCGGCAACACCCCCAGGGTCAAGACCAAACAGTCACTGACCGGCATCCAGATCGGGCCGCTGCTCCAGGACGTCGCCGGTGAACAGCGTCTGATAGGACGCGGCGAGGTCCAGAGTGATATCGCGGTGGTCGGGCTGAGCGAGGCCGAGATCCGGCGCTCGCTGAATGGCAGCGCGCGCTTTGCGTTCAAGGACGGCGCCTTCAAGGGCGCGAACCTCGCGCAGATTATTCGTGACGCCAGCAGCAAACTCGGTCTTGGCAGCAGCAAGTTCGACACGGGTACGCCGGGCCAGACCGATTTCAGCGAGCTCGGTGGTTCCTTCACGATGACCAACGGCGTAGTCAAGAATCAGGACCTCCAGGCCAAGTCGCCGCTGCTGCGCATCGACGGCAAGGGCGAGGTCAATCTACCCAAGGACAGTGTCGACTATCTCATCACCACCACGCTGGTCGGCTCGCTCGAAGGCCAGGGCGGCAAGGGCAGGGACGAGCTTAGCGGCATCCCGATACCGGTACGGGTGACCGGTCCGCTGAGCAATCCCAGCTATCTGCCGGATTTGGAGGCGGCGCTGAGTGAGAAGGCCAAGGCCCAGATCGAGCAGAAGACGCAGGAGGTGCAGAAGAAGGCCGAGGACAAGGTCAAACAGAAGCTCGACGGTGTGCTGAAGCGACTGTTCAAGTAAGCCGGCCTGGCGACGACGGGTCTCGAGCCAGGTTCCCGTTGTGCAGGCCGGCGTGCTGATCTCTGCCGTTATTTCTCCGCGGTCAGATAACAGATCCAGCCGGCGTCCGCGTCGGCGCTGGTCACGGGTTTGAAATCGCCGTCGGCCTCACCGTGCTTGTCCCAGCCCTGCCAATACACCGTGACCCGCCTGAAGCCGGATTCCTCAAGCAGGTCGCGGATCTCCGGCAGTGTCCACAGCCGCCAGTCGTAGCTGAACGCATTGCGCATCTCGGAGCCGTCGGGGAAGGCGAAATGGATCTGGCAATGCATCGCGTGCGTGACCGGATCGAACGCGGCCTGTTCCCAGATGTAGGTGAAGCCCTTGCCGCCGTCGTCGATCTCACGCTCTTCGACGATCTCGCGGTGGCTGTCGTAGCCGCCGTAGGCATCGAGAAAAAAGATCCCGTCGTCCTTCAGGGCTGAGCGCACACTCTCGAAGTAGCGCTTGAGCAGATTGCGGTCATGCAGCAGCCAATAGCTGAAGTTCATCGCCGAAATGATGTCGGGCGGCTCAGTCTGTACCTCGAGCACATTCCGCTGTAACAGAGTGATCCGCTCGCGCTGCTTTTTCTTCAGCTGGGTCAGGTTATTGTTGCGGCCCCATTCGAGGACCTCGGGGTCGAGGTCGACGCCAATAGCGCGGCGCTTGTTGCCGCGCTTGACCCATTCGCAGCAGACATTGGCGGTCCCGCAAAAGTCCTCACGGAGCAGCATCGCCTTGCGCTTGCGCAGACGGCGGTAGGTCGCGTCGACGAAATCGATCTCGGCCTCGGCGCATTGGACCGAGAGCTCGTAGAGTTGGTGGCGATCGGCAAGGGAGGCGATCGACGGAGATGTCTTGCGGCGGCGCCTTGTGTTCTTTTTCATGCGGCGGTTCTGGATCTTGACTGAGAAAACGCTGACTATACTTCAATCCAGTGGCGAATCGCCGCTGGCGCATCGATCGCGTGATGAGTAGAGGGGTGCCGAGACGTGGCGATGCATCCAGGCGGCGTTATGAACAGCCCCAATGGGCACGGGTGGAGGACTGGACTATGGCTGTTGCAGCGACGCTTCGGGATTACCTGGAGAACCGAGGCATTAAGTTCGATATCGTCGAGCATCCGCATGCCAGTTCGGCGATGCGTGCCGCCGAGTCGGCGCACGTGCCGGGCGACCAGGTCGCCAAGCCGGTGCTGCTTGGCGACGACCACAGTTACCTGCTTGCGGTGATCCCGGCCACCCATCGGCTCGAGCTGGACAGGCTGAACCAGATGCTGGCGCGGAGTCTCGAAGTCCTGCCGGAAGACGAAATCGAGGCCACCTTCTCGGACTGTGAGCGAGGGGCGATACCCGCGGTTGGTGAACCCTACGGGGTCGACGTGGTCCTGGACCCGGCACTGATGCAGCAGGCGGACGTGTATTTCGAATCCGGCGATCACGAGCACCTGATCCATATGGCCGGTGACGAATTTCGCGACCTGATGGAAAACGTACCGCGCGCCCACGTCAGCCATCACCTGTGAGCGGCGCGGGCCGGTCTGGCCGCAGCATTGCGCCGGCGACCCGACTGGTTTACTCTTGCGCGCTTCGTTTTCGCGCCGCAAGGGCCTGTTTGCCTGGTAGCTGCGTGCGAAGACGCCTTGGAGAGATGTCCGAGTGGTTGAAGGAGCACGCCTGGAAAGTGTGTATACGTTAATAGCGTATCGAGGGTTCGAATCCCTCTCTCTCCGCCAAATTCAAAAGGCCCCCGTGCGGGGCCTTTATGAATTTGTGGGTTTGAATGGATTCGAACCCGAGAAAGTCAGAATGACGGTTCGACAAGCTGACACGGGCGTCAGCGCAGACCGTTGGCGCGCAGCGACGGCGGCCCGAAGGGCGAAGCCCGAGTAATCCCTCTCTCTCCGCCAATTAATCAAGCGCTTAGTGTTCGCTGGGTGACCTTTTTTGGGGTGTTTTGGGGTGGGTTTGGTCCGTTTTTTGGTCCGCTTTTCCTGATCCCGGCTTCTCGGCAGCCAAATCGCCTGCATCCGGGGCATCCAGGGAAACCCAGCGGCTGTACGTTCGTGCAGTGAACGTCCAATCGCGGTGCCCCATCTGCTGTGCTACCCACATTACTGGTTCGCCAGCGAGCAGCATCATTGACGCATAGGTGTGGCGCATTTGATAGGGACAGCGGTAGCGGACTCCGGCGCGTAACCGGATCCGTTTCCACCCGCAATCAGGAGCGGACGTGTCAGCAGTGTGGCAGAAAGGACGGCTCGGGGTCGACTTGAACCACTGGGGCGGATTTCCTGTAAAGCATCCTGACGCCATTGATTAGGAAACGCTAAAGGACCGCTTCGGGTCGTCTTCAGACCAAGCCATGTACCGAGCCAACGTCCGCTTCGCGCAGCACCACCCCCGCCTCTACGCCACACCGCCCCACTGCCCTCGACGTTACCCCGAAATTGAGTAGCACGGGCATTTAGAGTCCAATCCCATGACGAAGGAGATTGGACGTAAGCGTTCGGTCAGCACCGTCTGAGCGGCCAGCATGTTCGCCGCGGATGCCCTAGGTGTCCACTTATCGACAGGCGGACACCTATGACAAGCGAGACTTCAGAGACTCCGAGGCAGCGGCGGCATCGGTACGACGCGGCTTTCAAACGCTCGATCGTCGAGCAGACGGTGGCGCCGGGTGCGTCGGTGGCCCGGATTGCCCGTGAGCACTTCTTTTGTGCGTCGCGACCATGATGAATCATTCCGATAGCGGACGTTCGCGGCGGCTTTAGCAACCGCCGCTACCGCGATCAACAAGACAAGAACGAGTATTCGCATGTAGCCGATGCGCTTCAGTATTGCCTCATGGGTGGCGGTGCGGGTGATGCGATAAAACCCCAAAAGCGGAAATGGGAAAAAATTCGATACCCTTTCAGCACCCGGGTTGCAACGGACAGGCGGTTCGGTCCCTTCGCCGCGCCGCGGTCGTCGGGCTGTGCACAGGCTATCGGCGCTTTCGCTGCCATGCATGTGCCTTGGCATG
Source organism: Chromatiaceae bacterium (assembly GCA_022340805.1). GTDB lineage: Bacteria > Pseudomonadota > Gammaproteobacteria > Chromatiales > Chromatiaceae > Thiosocius. Next base: position 20,957 of record JAJDNF010000070.1, on the reverse strand, counting down.
CCATCGCGTCAGCCGGCCATAATGCGCCGCCGCAGTCGTTCCGCCGCCGTGCGGATTTCCATACGACGCGTGTCGTCTAGGCGGGCAAGGTTGCGCCACTGCAAGCCGGCGCGCGGGTGTCTCGCAAAGCGCGCCTCGTGACGCAGGAGGAAGTCCCAGTACAGCGTCGTGAAGGGGCACGCATTTTCGCCGGTTGCCTTTTCGGGGGCGTAGCGACAACCGTCGCAATAGTTGCTCATGCGGGCGATATAGCGCCCCGAGGCCGGATAGGGCTTGGAGGCCAGCAGGCCACCGTCCGCGTACTGGGACATCCCGAGGGTGTTGGGTGCCTCGGCCCATTCGATGGCGTCGACGTACACGGCGAGGTACCAGGAGTGCACCTGTGCCGGTTCGACGCCGTACAGCAAGGCAAACAGCCCCGTCACCATCAGGCGCTGGATGTGATGCGCATAACCGAGTGCGAGTGTCTGCCCGATCACTGCACGCAGGCACTGCATGTCGGTATCGCCGGTCCAATAGAAGTCCGGAAGATCGGCATGGGCGCCCAGCGCATTGCGTTCCAGGTAGCCCGGCATCTCGCTCCAGTAGACGCCGCGCACGTATTCGCGCCATCCCAGGACCTGACGTACAAAGCCCTCGACGGACTGCAATGGTGCCCGGCCGCGGGCCAGTGCCTGCGTCGCGGCGTCGATGACCTCGCGCGGGGCGAGCAGCTTCAGGTTCAATGCCGCGGACAGGGCGGAATGATTCAGGTACGGCTGTTCCTGCCACATCGCATCCTGGAAGGGGCCGAATGCCGAGAGACGCAGCTTGACGAAATCCTCGAGGGCGGTCAGTGCCTGTTCGCGCGTGACCGGCCATGCGAAGCCGTCGAGGTGGCCCGGGTTGCCCGGGAAGTGTCGTTCCACGTCGGCCAAGACGCCGCGCGTCACGGCATCCGGGGCATAGGTGGGCAACGCCGGCAGCATACCCGGGCCCTCGCGCCCGAAGGGCCGGCGATTGTCGCGGTCGAAATTCCAGCGTCCACCGAGCGGTTCACCGTCGTCGATCAGCACATCGTGGCTTTTGCGCATGTGACGGTAGAAGTGTTCCATGACCAGCGTCCTGCGCCCCCGCCGCCATTCCGCAAACCCGGTCGTGCCGCACAGGAAGTGGGGATCTTCCAGCACCTGCAGGTCGACGGCGTTGCGCCTGCACGCGGCCTCGATCACCTCCCGCACGCCGTACTCGCCCGGTTCTACCACGGCGAGCCATGCGGCCCGTAGGCGCTGCAATGTTGTGTCGAGCGCGCTGGCGAAGCTGCCGGCGTGGGCGTCGTCGAGTGTCAGGTAGTCGACCCGGTAGCCTTGTGCCTTCAGCCAGTCGCGGTGGTGGCGCATCGCCGCAAGGAACAATGCGCTGCGCGCCTTGTGCGACCAGACGCGTTGCGACTCCTCGCGTGACTCGATCATCAGTACCCGGTCTGTGCCCCTGCGCACGGTGGCGAGCACCGGCGAGCCACGATCGAGCTGGTCACCGAGGATCAGGGCGATCCCGGTGTCGCTCATCGTCCGCCCCCGGCCGCACGTGGACCGCACGCCGCGGTGCAGCGCGATGGCTTAGCCGCGACCCGCCGGCATCGGTGCGGTCCGGACTGCAGGCCATGGACGCCAACGATTCGGGCGTGCCGTCCGCTACCTGCCATCGTCGAAAAGGTTGCGCTGGTGCGATGGCACGGCAGACTGCCGGCGACCGCGTCGACGGCTTCCGTGACGTTGCTGGATGCGCCGACTCTCGTCGCGCGCGGCATCCCCGCGGCGTGCCTCCTGGATGTACCGTCGGGCGAGGCGGGCGGCCGCCTCGTGGTCGACCAGCGGCGACGGGTAGTCGCGATCGATGCGCATGCCGCATCGCCGCTGCAGGTCGACGGGCATGCGCCAGGGCGTATGGATCCAGCGATCCGGCACGTTCGTCAGCTGCGGCACCCAGGTGCGGATGAATCGGCCATGCGGGTCATGGTCGAGCGACTGTTTGGCCGGATTGTAGATGCGCAGCGTATTGATGCCGGTCGTACCCGATTGCATCTGCAGCTGCGGCCAGTGGATGCCGGGCTCGTAGTCGGTGAACCGACGCGCAAGGTGCAGCCCCGGTTCGCGCCAGTGCAGCCACAGCTGGTAAGAGGCCACCGAAGTCAGCATGGCGCGCATGCGGAAGTTGATCCATCCGGTGTGATCGAGCGCTCGCATGCATGCGTCGACCAGGGGCCAGCCGGTCTCCCCGCGCATCCAGGCGCCGAGCCTGGTCGCGTCCGGTGCCGTGTCGCGCAAGCCGACCGTCGCGCGCTGCAGGTTCTCGAACTCGATGCGCGGCTCGCTTTCGAATTTCTGCATGAAGTGGCAATGCCAGTGCAGGCGTCCTTCGAACGCGCTCAGCGCCCTGGCCCAGGTGCCGGGCGGTGCGCCGTTCCGTTGCGCCACCTTGTCGCGCTGCCTGCGCGTGGCTTGCACGACCTCGCGCAGCGACAATGCACCGCAGGCGAGATGTGCGCTGAGGCGCGAGCAACTGGCGAACGCGGTGGCCGGCCCCGACATCTCCTGGTGATAGCGCTCGCCGCGGACCTGCAGAAAGCTGTACAGGGCCTGTTCGGCGACGCTGCGGCCACCGTGCTGACGGCCGGGGCAGGGGTCCACCGGCAGTGTGTCGACCGGTACATCCGGCAGGGCGCCGGCGTCGATGCCCCGCGCCAACCGGGCCAGCCGCGGTGCCTCGAACAGCGGCTGCGCCATGAGTGCCTCCCATTGCTGCGACCAGCGGTCGCGGTCGATGCGGCCGCGCACGATGCCGTGCTGGCGGAGTTCGTGCCAGGGGATGCCGTGCCGACGCAGCAGTTCGGCAACCCGGCGGTCGCGTGCGAAGGTCCACGCGTTGCCCGTCTCCACGTGAGACCACACGGCACCGATCGGTCGGGTGGCCAACAGTTCGCGCAGCACGGTCAGCGCGTCGCCCCGGCGCAGAACCAGGGGCTGGCCCAGATCAGCCAGGTCCACGCGCAGTTCCTGCAGCGCCTCGCGCAGGAAGGCCCACTGTCGGCCCGACATGTCCGGTTGTTGCCACAGCTCGGGCTCGATGATGTACAGCGGCAGCACCGGGCCGTGTCGCGCCGCCAGCGTCAGTGGGCCGTGGTCGGCGGTCCGCAGGTCACGCTTGAACCAGACGATCTGCAACATGCCTCAAAGCCCCGGGATCCGTTTCCGGGACCGTGCTGCACACGCTCCTCGGTGGGCGTGTATGGCGCGCGCGTCTGCGGCACCGGCCCCGGTGTTGGTCTCGATGATTGGCGCGTGGCTCACGACGGTCTCCGTGACGATCGATTCGACCTGAGGGTTCAGGAAAGATCAAACATAAACATGGGTAAACCGTAGATTAAGGAATGCATGGTCTCGAGCAATGGGTGCTTGTCCAGGACGAGCGCGCGGATCGGTGGTGCCTTCGCGTAGCCATCGGGCGGTGCGCCGCAATTCAAGACTTGGCTGCTCAATATCAGCAGACAGGTGGCCGAAGCGTCGAAGGAGGGCGGGTTCCTCGGGTTTGGCGGCGTCCAGGTCAGCGACGCCGAGCGGGCCACGCTCGACGAGGTTGGCAAGGCGCTGCAACTGCCAGCCTAACCCGCCGGCCGCAGACCCAGGACGCCCCTGCAAACGGGGCGCAGCGTCCGACGCCCGTGCGTTGCCGGATGGCAGTCCGAGGGGATTGCAGTTTTTGATCCCGACCCGGCCCTGCAGCAGGTTGCCGCGCGAGTATTCGGTGAAGACGCGCTGGTTAGTCTGCGGATCATAGTTTTCGACCCACAGGTTGTCGCCCTTCCAGGTCGCGTCGAGGCGCTGCTGCCCGTCCGGTACTGCGATTGTCATCACCCCGCCCCAGCGTTTCACGAAGATCTGCTGCACGTAGAAACGATGGGCTCTGCCAGGGTCTTTTTCAGGCTTCTGTCTGCTCCGAGATCTCCAGAGCATCATCTACCTCGATGCCTCCTATCAGCCGCGGACAAACATGAGTCAGTTTGATAACTATAAAGGGTTGTTTGCTGAGGAAGGGGATTTTGATATTCCAGCTATTTTTCAGCTTGGCATTTCGTATCGATTGGTCCCGTCGACTACTTTAGTGACAGACTATCAGCACATTGGATATGGCGACATCAAGTCATTGGCTAACCCTAATGACGAAGCTCTAAATTCTGCAAGCCCGACTGATCCAAACTGGATGGGCAACCCCGGCGGCATCGGTGGTGGTTGGAAAAAAGCGAACATTTTCAAACTAGGTATAGAGTGGAAATATAGTGGCAGGCTTGCGCTTCGTGCCGGCTACAGCAAGGCTAACCAAATTATTCCCAAGTCACAGACGCTGATTAACATTGTCTCTCCTGTCGTGAATGACGAGCATTACACGCTTGGGACAGGATACGCTCTCGATAATGAATCGCAGCTGCATTTTGTACTCAGATATGCACCTAAAGTGACCATCTCTGGGTACGCCCCTAATACTGGCGGCAAAAATGGTCAGCAGGGGGACATTTACATGGAACAGACTGACTTTGTTATCAGTTACAGCAACAGTTTCTAGGACCTGAGACAGCGCCGTCAGATGCCCGTTTCGGGCCATTACCGGGGTTGCTCATTCACCGACCACGTCGATAAAATGCCGAATCAAGCTGAAGTGTGGGAGACACAAGATGCCTGTGGAAGCACACGATCTGTTGCATGAGTTTCCGGAGCATGCGGAGAAGATCGCCCAATTGCGTGAGGAGAGCGAAGCCTTCCATCATCTGATGGACGAACACAACTGGCTCGATTCGCATATTCGCAGTTTGGAAGAGCATGGGACACCGGTCTCCGATTTTCATATCGAAGAGATGAAGAAACGCCGCCTGCTTCTGAAAGACAGACTCTATGCTTTAATCACGAACTGATTCAAGGCGCGGATTCATGTCCACTTGCCTCGTCCATATCCACCAAATCGTTTTATAGATCACGTCGGGTGGACAACCCATCTGGGACATCAAGTTGCGCTGGGCCGAGACAAAGCGAAAGACGATGACGATGCGGTGCCGACCTCACGAAAAGACTGCTGCCTCGTAGCTAACCAAGATGGACCAGATGCGGCGTTGAAGTGATCGGCCAAATGGATATCGCGCCAACTCGAGGCGGCAAATAGTGGCGTAATCACAACATCTGCCTCTGCGGCGTTTCTAACGCTATTGTCCGTTTGCAACATGATGAGCGTTTCGATAATTCGGTCGAGCGTCTTTGATCGCGTATTCCTGAGTTCCGGCACTGGGTCGTCTTCCAGCCAGCGTTTGAAGCGACGGGACGTTTTCAACGCCGCACGGGCGCGGGGCCGGCGGTGCCCCTGAGGGCATCGCGCGCGGGAGGGGCCCGGAACCGCCCCCAACCCGGCTCAGCTGCCGCCCTGGCGAAACTGCCGCAGTGCCGGATCGTAGCGGTAGCCACTTTACCTGGCATTTCATCGCGGCAACTTATTCAACAGCTGAGCCACTGGCCTGCATGTTGGCTTTCGGTCGACTCCGGCTTTGGTGCAACGCACCATCTGAACGGCAGCTTCTCTAAAGCGGACCTCGGCCTCAGCTTGGCGACCGACGCCAACCGGCCATGACCCGTCTTTCCGCCGGGAGGCAGCGAAGGACGGCTTCTGGCGAGGGAAGCGGACATTAATCCGAAGGGGACTCTTGGCCGCCTTCGACCCACAAGAGGCACACCCGGGCTGCGCCATCTATTCGGCGCATGTCCAGTCGCAGGGGTTGCTGCCCGCGCAGGTCAGGGGATGCTGCCGACCACGTCGGCCGCCATAGCGGCGCTGAGGCGAGCCACCAGGCGGCTCATGGCTGCCACCAGATCGGAATAGTCGCGGCCCCCGGCATTCTCGCTGAGAGAGAATGCGCGGGTGCTGATCTCCGCACGGCCTCCCCCATCGGCCAGGGTCCAGGTGCCGGCCAGGACCACCTCGCCACCAAGCGTTCCGTCGAAACGCAGCACATCGATGCGCATCTGGTAGTCAATCGCCCGGTGCCTTGGCCAGGGATATATGGCCACCTTGTCCGTGCCCAATCCTTGCATCAGTTGCCTTGCCATTGTCCGGGTCATGGTGTCCTCCAAGTCTCCCGCCCATTGATGGAATTCCGAGAGTTCGATATCGGATGCACTAGCTCTGACGACCAATTGTGGCCGTTTCAGCATCTGCGGGAGCTCGACGGGTCCAAGGCCGAGGGAGAGTCCAGGCCTTGAAGACATCACGCCTGCCTGCAGAAGTGTAGCGTCAAGCGTATGAAACCTGGCGGGTGGAGATGTGCCGGCACAACCTGTCAGCACCAAGATGATGCCAGCCAGACGCACGCCCCTTGTCTGAGATCCGGTAAACACCCTTATCCTCCTTTCCCTTTCAACAGAGCTTCGGGATGCCGTTCCAGATATTCGGTAATTATTCGTAGGGATCGGGCGGCTGCCGATACTTCCTCCAACGCCTGTTTCAGCTCGCTGCCAATAGGGCCCTGTTCCGTCAGCACGGCCTCGGCCGAAGCGAACGCTGCCTCCGCCCGTTCGACCGAAGTTCGCGTCTCCTTAATAAGTTGCCTGGTTTCGCTACCGACCTTGGTGAAATTCTGCAGCAGCGGGCCGGCCTCCTCGTTGAGGATGCTCAGCAACAGATCCATTTTCTCCAGGCTCTTAGCCAGCTTCTCGGCGGCTTCGTCGATCCCTGTGTTGTTGACGAGCCGGTCGGCACCTGCCGATGCGCGTTGCAGGCTCTGTCCGATCTCTTCGACCGGCAGTGCCTCCAGCTTTTTCAGGATGCTGCTCAGGCTGTCAGCGATGCCCGATAAAGAGTTCGGGATCGTCGGCAGCACCGCGTAGGGGCCTTCGTAGACAATTTCTGCGGGCTTCTCGTCGGGATAGATATCGAATTCCACAAACAGTTGACCGGTCAACAAGTTTGCAGTCTCTAGCCGAGCCCTCAGGCCGTTGGCGATCATGCGGTCGATCATTACGTCAGCCGCTGCACCTACGCGTTCCTCGCGCGCCCTTGGTTCCAGGGGTAGTTTTCGCACGTCGAGTATCACTCGGTCCGGCTCGATCTCGATCAGTACCGGGATGCGCACCTGAGCCGTATCCATCCGTCCCTCAATCGAGATATCCTTCACGGTACCGATCCTTATGCCCCGAAATTCCACAGGTGCACCTACTTTGAGGCCCCTCACGGTGTCATTGAAATACAGCAGGTACGGCACAGCAACCGTAATTGGCCGCTCCTCGCTGACCTGCTTGCTTTCATATAGCGTGAAGTTGTGTCCCGGCGGTGCAGGCTCTACCGATGTCAACAGGTTCGGCGTCTCGAAAGCGATGCCGCCGGCCAGCAAAGCCGCCAATGACTGTACTTCAAACTCCACGCCGCCGGCATTGACATCGAGATTTGCGCCCGATGCATTCCAGAAACGAGAAGTCCGCTTTACGAACTGGTCGTGTGGAGCTCGAATGAAAATGTCGATCTCCGCATGGCTGTGGTCCTCGGCCAGCCGATACTGGACCACCTCACCGACATCGAACTGGCGGAAATAGACTGGCGAGCCGATGGAAATAGAGCCGAGACCGGGCGCTCTCAATTGGTATAACGTGCCTTTGGCGTTCGACAACAGGGTGGGCGGCTCCTCCAATGCGGTGAAGGTGCTCATTCTCATCCCACCTTCACCCGGGTCCATGCCAATATAGGTACCGGTCAGCAGGGTGCCCAAGCCCGTCACACCGGTAATCTCGAGGCGAGGCCTGACCACCCAGAAGCGGGTATTCTCGGTCAGCCAGGTCTCTGTGCCCGGCTCAAGTTCAACCAGTACCTCAACACGGTTGCGATCGTCGGCAAAGCGCACATCTATAACCAGTCCGACATCCACGCTGCGGTACTTCACCCGGGTCTTTTTGGGCTCAATGCCCTCGGCCTCCGAAAAATAGAGGGTCACAACCGGACCAACATCGGTCAAGGTCTTGTAAACGAGCCAGGCACCAACAGCCAATGCAAGCAGCGGGACTAGCCAAACAAGGGGCAACCCTCGACGTGCGGTAACCACCTCGGCCGAGGGCACGGGCTCGATAGCCGGAGAGTCAGCGTGCTGGTTTTCCATGGAGGCTAGCCCTTGTGATTACTATCGCTCTTCTTCCGCTGTGTTCTGCATCGGGCCCCTTTCGGCCCATCCTGCTATGACATTGCCCATTCTTTCCGCCCAACGCCATCTAACCGGCAACCGAATCGCCAGAAAGTTAGAAATGCATTGGCTCGCCCGAATTGATCTGTTGCTGGTGATCCCAGATCAGTCTTGGATCAAAGGTTCGTACGGCAATCATGGTGAGAATCACCACGCCTGCAAATGCCGCCGCACCCCAACCGGGTTTGACTTCGGCCAGCGTGCCCATATGAACCAGTGCTGTCAGCATGGCCACGACGAAGACATCCACCATGGACCAGCGGCCAATGAGCTCCGTGATACGGTAAAGTCGCGCGCGCTCCCTGAACCGGATGGCACTGCCGCGGTGTACGGATATCAACAGGTATCCCAAGGTCGCGATCTTGGTTAAAGGTATCACTATGCTGGCCAGGAATATGATTAGCGCCAAAGGCCAATCACCATGGCGTAGAAAATAAATCACACCGCTCATTATGGTATCTGTGCTGGCGTGACCAAAATAGGAAGTCGTCATTACCGGAAGTGTATTCGCGGGTATATAGAAGAGCGCCGCAGTCAATAGCAGGGCCCAGGTTCGGGACAGACTATTTGGCTTACGACATTCGACATGACTTTGACAACGCGGACAGCGCTGCCTGCCAGTTGCCCCACGCATCACTAGGCCACAGACGTGACAAGCGATAAACCCCATGTCAGCCGCAGAGCGCCTTCGGAAACTCATATTGCTGTGTCCATGCGATTCCACAGCTCGCGAATATCAAGGCTTGAAGTCGCCATGGGGAACACGACAACCAAGGCGGCAAATGCGGCCATACCTGGGCCAAAAACAACATCTGCCGTGCCCGAAAGTTTAACAAGGGCCACAAGCATACCCAGCATGAAAACATCCATCATGCCCCAAGGTTGGATCAGGCTGATGATCAGTAGCAATCGCCGACGTGCTGGCAGGTTCAATGAAAAGCGCAGCGTCAGCAGTACGTAAACGCTGCCGCTGATGATAAGTCCGGGAAACACTACGCTGGTCAGCCAGACGACCACTGCGAGTGCCTCCATGTCCTGGCGGAACAAAGCAAAAGCAGCACCGGTGATTGTTGTCGTCTGTGAAAATCCCTGGATCTCAAGAGTCAACAAAGGGAGCAGATTGGCCATCAGATAGAGCAGCAGGCTGCCTGCCATGAGCGCTAGTGGTGCATCGATTCCACCCGCCCGGCTGGCGCACAGTTTGGCGCCACAGCATCCGCATTGCGCAATGGTACCCGGCAACAGAACGGGCTTATCCTGAAGGGTGTCACATTCACTGCAGATGATCAGTGCCATGCGACTAAACATATACCAATTGGTGCTGGTTGCGAGCCGCCGGGCAAATCGACGCTTAACTATATTCGGAAATATGGCTATTGCGCCACCGCAAAGGGCTGGCTTTTCCTCGTTCGTGGGCAGACACGGAGTGGCTGGAGTATGCCCGGAAATTTAGGTCAGCTAAAACATGGCGAGGCCAGAGTGGGGCCGGCGCTCGTCTGGCCCGGGTCTATCGTCAGCTACGCTACGTTCGAGGTGAGCCTAGGTCATTTCGGCGCATCAAGCCAAGACTAAGCAGGGGACAATGGTTTTACGGCACCAACTGCACCAAAAAACCCCCGCCCAATACTTAACAGGGATGGGCCAGATGCTGCCTTGATTCCGGGCTTCATCTGTCCGCAAGGTTCTGACGACGCAACGTCGCTAATCGCAATGTTGCATGCGTAGAGTCGCTTTTGGTGAGCGCTGCTGATTGGTAGCGTTAGCCCCAAAGTTGAATGAGCAGCCCAGTTTTCGGTGAGTTCTGCGGATTTGGGGCGATTGGGTCGTCTGTTTGATTGGTTTAGGGATGGAGTGGCGGCATGAGCCGCTGCGAGAAAGCAGAAAGGCGTCCAAAAGACGCCGTATTGATCGATTTTTTCAGTGGCAAGGCAAGCACCACCCTGCGGTATTACCCGCATGGCCGAGGATGGCGGAGTGTTGATGGGTTACGTCGGCTGTAGCCTGGCGGCGACGTGGGCAAACAACCGCTGATAGGGATAGGCTGTTGAATTGCACTAAACATTGAACCACTTTTGCATCTCTGCCTGACCCGACGACGAAATTCCATCTACCTGAAACCTTGGAGAAATGCATGACTCGAGCTGATCTACGAAAGTACGCGAATCTGGGTCACGCGAGCACGCAATTCAACAGGGAAGAGGCGGGTCGAACAAGTGGCCCCAAATTGGCGGATCGCAAACCACGTTTAGGGTCGATTCGCCGAACAGCAAACCCGATGCATGATTCAATTCCGGGGAGGCCGAAACGCCGACTGCACGGTACAGGTCCCGATCATTGACGGTGTCGTAATCGACGAGGTCTAGTCCCGAGAACAGTCTCCCCAACGACGTCGACGAGTGGGCCGAAGCCAATTGTGGCGATGACGATTGGATCGAGCACGACGAGTTGAACCGTTGCTGCAACGCACAGGCTTGCTGTGAGGGAGAAGGCTGCATAACCGGGGTCGCCATCGTGCGGGAGCGAAAACCCAAACGAGAGGAAGCTCATGGCTCGCCGCCCCGTAAGGGGTGCTCCGGAAACGTTGGCAAACAACGCCTCTGCATGATCTTGGATCAGGGTCGGGGTGCCATCGGCGCCAGTCGTTGTCAGCCGCTAAGACTGACGTCAGCGTCTGGTGGAACCTATCGAGGCGGCAAATCGGATTTGCGAGCAGAAGTCCGCCATTGGTCGCTACGAAGCAGAAAGTAATAACCCGCTAGAACAGGCTATTGCGCTGATTCTTCGTGTGCGAGTATATTGCGAATAAACATAATAGAGATATTCAAGTAACTGATAATAATCCACTAAAGGCACTACTTGAGCGAATAGATTCCCCCATGTCCACCGCAGAATATCTGGCTTTCGTGCCACTGCTCCTTTACGGAATTGGACTCGCGGATATACTCGGCGAGTGGAAAAGGTTTTTTGACCCGAAGGCCATGTTCCTTCCCTATACGCTCTTCACAATCGGTCTGACCGAGATAGCCATCTACAACGTTTTCGTTTACGTGAACGTGGTCAGTCAATTAGAGCACACAAGCTATCTGCAATATCTGTCATTTCTAACTACACCTTTTCTGTTTCTGATCACTGTTAGTGCGTTTACCCCAGAGAAGGAAGCGGAAACGAAAGCCTATTTTTTGAGCCGCTTGCGCTTGTTTTCTGTGCTCCTAGTCTTGTTCATCACAAGCCATTTACTTTATGCCGGTGAAGAGTTCACCAGTGCAACGTTGTTCAGGGGAGTGGCCATCGCAGTATTGGTCCTGCTCGCTGTCTTTAGGAATATGTGGTTGGTGTATGTGTTTTTCGTCGTTTGGCTGGTTACGTTGTTTATGAGGATAAATGTCAGCGTTGGCTAGCTACAATGGCATGGGATCACTTGGCCTGGATGCTGACAGGCAAGACCAGGCACCAGGGATGTAGCAGGGGGTATAGGGTAACAGTGTACTTCCATGCCAGATGCAAAGCACAGCGCCTCGCAAGCGGTCTCCTGGTTAATTTTGCAGCTCCCCGGATACAGCGGAGCATGTAAATCGCCAGGGTGCATCGCTGATGAATAATGCTTTGACATGGCGGTCAGGGTTTATTATGTGCACTGTTGGAAAATGACGAGTACAAGAGAAAAATATTTCACTATCCAATTTATGAACATAGGATGAGGCTATGACAAAACAATACATGCCAGAACCTGACAAGATACCGGAGCTGATTGGGCTGATTAAAGGTTCCGATACGGTCGAGCTGAAGCTCACCGTGGCAGATAGTGACGTGCGATCTGTGGTCATGAATCTCGGTATGGATCCGCTAAATGCAACAATACGCCAGGTCGTCTTCTTCGATACCCCGGATCTGCAGTTGAACCGGGCGGGTGTTGTGGTCCGGGCGCGCCGTCGTCAGGGTGGCCGTGGTGATACTGTAGTCAAGCTCCGGCCAGTGGTGCCTGATGACCTTTCCAAGGAGGAGAGGCGCTCACCAAGTTTCGGCGTCGAAGTGGACCTTATCCCGGGAAGCTTCGTGTGCTCTGCGTCGTACAAGGGCTTGTCGACAGCCAGCGAGGTGCGTGATGTGATGCTGGGTGAAGCACCGATCAACAGACTGTTCTCGAAGGATCAGAGGGCGTTTTATAAAAAACATGCCCCCGCTGGCCTGAGGCTCAAAGAATTGACAGCTCTTGGGCCGATAACACTGTTAAAGCTGAAATACGTTCCCAAGGGATTTGGCCGCGATATCGTCGCAGAATTATGGCTGTACCCGGACGGTTCGAGAATTCTCGAACTGTCGACGAAGTGCCTGGCGGATGAAGCTTTCCAGGTTGGAGCCGAGTGGCGTGCCTTCCTCGATAAAAGCGGTGTAGCCGTAACCGACGAGCAACAAACGAAGACCAAGTCTGCACTCGCCTACTTTTCCGCTTTGCACGTATCGAGTCAGGATTGAGTCGGAGATAGATTCTCCGGCCTGGGAGGGAGGGGGTGTTGAAATCACACCCCCGTTTATCTGGTGTCGCCATGGCCTGTTGATAATACCTTCGCGGGAGCGGTGCCTGGCCGCGATTAAAATGTAGTAGTCGGGACTTGATCTGACAGTTACCGGTTTCGATGGCGTGACTGTCAGGTCAAATTCAGCCTACGAGTTTTTCCTGCCAGATTTGTTTGCCGTCTTCCAGCGTGGCCAGCGGCGTACGGCCACAGCACATCTTGCCCTGATGAGTCCGTTCCTGATTGTAGTACAGCAGCCAGCCGTCCAAGTCCTGCTGCAGGCTCTCCAGATCGGCGTAGAGCTTCTTCCGGAACGTCACCTTGTAGAACTCGTCCAGGATCGTCTTGTGGAAGCGCTCGTAGATGCCGTTGGTCTGTGGTGATTTCGCCTTGATCTTGGTGTGGTCGATGTCGTTCAGCGCCAAGTAGTATTGAATTGCGTGCTCGCGTGAACCAGATTTGCGTATCTTCGTGGACCACCTCGAGTCATGCATTTCTCCAAGGTTTCAGATAGATGGAATTTCGTCGTCGGGTCAAGCTTCGATGCAAAAGTGGTTCAATGTTTAGTGCAAGTCAACATCGTGGCGACACTTCGGCGTCGCTAACACGGAACGACCATTATCTGATAGCCGGCCACTATTGAGCCAGCAATTCGTTACAGATATGCCTATTTCACGCACACATGAGTGATTGGCGAAAGCGCTGTGCTCGCTGAAACCGTGGCCGCCAACGCGTCGGTTCAATTGACCGTCGAATTTTGGCAGGATGCTTCAGACAACTTCTGGATCGAAGGAGTCAGCGCATGATCCTAAGCCGCCCCCTTATTTGCGCAACCACAGTTGTCATCTGGCTAGTTATGTCGGTGGCCGCTGCCGACAATCTCCGCATTCCATCGTGTGACGACCTGACAAAGTGGTCGGAAACTATCGACGAAAAAGACCGTTCGGAACCATTTCCAGAGAACAGCCAGATATGGCTGCCAAAAGCGATGTCTGCACCAGAATTCGAGGCTCTCTTCGGAAAGGCGGCACTCGACTGGACGCAAGCGGACGTTCTTTCTGCCCGGTCTGCCTGGAACGGCTGCATTCAAAAAGCGAAGAAGTCGCGGGATAACGCCCAGCGCAATCTCTTGCAGAATGCCCGCCGCTTTCTCACATCTAACCTACGAGACGTAGCGCGCTACCAGGAGAGGCGCGAAAAGGTCGCGGCGCAAAATCGGCCAAAGGTGGCGGAGCAGATGGGGCAGCAGGCAGCGATTCAAGAGGCTCAGACTGCCAAAGTGTCAGAGGCCGAAGTGGTTCCGCCCGAGCCGGTGAGTGCTCCTGGTTTGAAAGCGGGGGTGGATGAATTGATCGCGGCCCCAGCGTCGGTGGAAGGATTGATTGCGCTCGGATCGCTCAGCCACCTCGACGTCAGTGATGCCAATGCGGTGCAGGAGCTCGAACGACAGTTCGGCTATACGTCCGGACCTGCGGGCAAGGCCGCCTATCGCGTTATTCGCGAACTGCGCTATCGAGGCATAACAGGATATGAGGAACGAGAACTGCCGCGAATCGAGGCGCGTCTGGCAGAAATCAAGCCGCCGGTACTTGAGGAACTCAAGGCCGAGTTCTCACAGAATCCAACCGACATCTATCAGCGCCGGGCTCTGGCGCAGCGCTACGAAAAACTCATGAAGCAGCTGAAGGTGGCCTTGACCGAAGAGGAATATCAGGCATTCGCTGACAAGACCCGCAAAGAACGCAGTGCCGTGATCGACCGTGCCGTCGCTGCGGCCAAGGCAAAGATAGACGAGGTGCCTGCCGGTGCTCAAGGCATCGCACAAATCGACAGAATCGTCGGCGATACTGCGAACCTGGGGCTCAACACCGAGCAGCGTCGAGAACTCGTTGATCATGCCCGATCGCGTCAAAAGATGCTGGCCAATGCCGTGTTGAACCATGCTGCAGAGAAGGAGTTGCCTGCATTGCCAGAGACCCTGGCTGGTATCAAGGAGCTCAATGCGATCAGCAACCGGATGCTGCAAGGCATCGTGCAAAAGGCGGATCGGGAAGTCATCCAAAGGTTTGTGACTGCATCTGATGCCCGGCTTGCCCAGATTGGACGTAAGGCGTTGAAGGAGTACGAGCAGGCCTTGGCTCGCCTGCCGGAGAGTGAAGCCGGGCTGGCCCAAGCGGAGAGAGAGGTCGCGGACAAGGACGGGTGGGCGGACATGGACGAGCAGGTGCGCAGCAAATATGTCGCCGCCGCGAAAGCCCGTCGGGATGAGATCGCGGTCGTGGTGGATAAAGATCGCGCTCAGCGGGACGTGCGCCTGGAGCGCGAAAGAGAAGCAGCCATCGCCGCGGGCGGAGACCCGCGACTGGTTGGGACGGCATGGGTCGATTCGAACAACACAATGCAGTTCGACTTCCGTGACCACGAGACGGTCTTCATAACGGTACTTGGGCTAAAAGCGGCGGGAACGTACAAAGTTTCACGTGATGACGTGATTGTGCGGGGCCCGCATGGCCAGCTGGTTTATACGTTTGACGGCGATAGGCTTGTCGGCAACGGCGCAGTGTTCAGCATGCAAGGACAATAGGACATCGGTGGCTCCGAGCATGTGTGCTGGGTATACCCCAAAACCACGGGCACGGCCCGGTGCTCCCGCCGTCAGGACTATGCACCGAGAGGTTACCTGACAGATTGCCATGTCATTGCTGGCAAAAAGTCACGTGCACTGAGCGCCATCAGCAGCTGAGCCTTTCAACGCTGGCCTAGAATTTTTTTACAATGGAATCAGATTAGGCGAAGCGAGTTGACTTACGGGCACCTCGATCAATTCGTTCTGATGCCGCTATCGGCGTAATCAATGCGGCGGCGGTGCCATTTCTCCGCGTTGTTCGTTGTTTTCCAGATCCGGCGACCCCGTTTTATCTCTACTATTCGCCGTTTCCCGCCGCCCTCAGCAGGTTACCGGCCACTCAGCCCATGCAGCAGGCAGCTTGCGGTCTGAGCAGAAATTCCAGTCGTCGCATGTTGAAAGTCAGATTCATCAGCCCGATCTTCACCGCCGCCCTGACCTTACCCTTGGTCTGCACCAGGGTGCTGCCCTGACGCGTGCGCTGATCGCCGAACACGTGTTCGACACGGGCACGGACCTGGAACTCGGTCTGGTCGTCCGAAAGGTTGTACAGGGCCTGCAGCACCAGCATCTTCAACATCAGCGTCACCTCGTGCGGCCTGCTTCCGGCTTTGCTCTTGCGCTGCTTCTGGTGAATGACCTTCAGAAGGGGACGGAACGCCTGCCAGTCCACGATGCTGTCAAGTCGTGGCAGCGGATCGCCCAGCTTTTCCAGCTTTGTCAGCCGATCTTCCTGGTCAAAGAAGCTTGGTTGCATACAATCTGCGCTCTGCCTATCCTCTGGCTGCTATTCTGTCCAAATCTGGGAATTATTCGAGGTGCCCTTAAAAGGGTTCGTAAAGCGAGGTTGGAAGTCGGCATACGCCTTTGGCGATTCATCTTCCGATTTTTTTGCGTACTCCCAGGCGGGCATCCCGAAAGAAAGGGTATTTGCACTCAAACGGCGCGGCAGCGAGGGGTGCCTGCAAGGGGTCTATGCAAGATGTCTGGATGGACCGAATATTGGCCCTATATCGACAAAGAAGTGGTTAGTAAGAACTAAAAGAGTGCGAGTCCGCCAAGTCGCTGCTCGTGGATTGCAGGACCAGAGTCCAAACCGGAAGAGACTGAGAACAATGCGTAACGTGCAATACAAGGTGGTGCTGGCAGCGCTTTTTGTTGGGCTACTCCTGATCACAGGTTGCGCCACCAAGCCGCCCAGCGAGGATTTGATTCGACCCGCGCCGAGCTACGCCAAAGCCCCGGCAACGCAAGGTCCGCTGGCTGCAATCGCGCAGCGCATCGCGGCCCGCCACGGGGCGCAGTCGTCTGGTTTCCGGGCCTTGGATGGGAGCAAAGAGGCGCTGGAATGGCGCCTGGCGCTCATCGATTCGGCCGTATCGTCGGTCGATGTTCAGACCTATCTCTGGTACGGAGACAACGTCGGTCGGCTCATCCTGGAGCGGGCGGTGCGCGCAGCGCAGCGGGGTGTGCAGGTTCGGCTGATTGTCGATGATCTGCTGACGGTCGGCATGGACCAGTTGATCATGGAGCTGGAGAACCACCCGAACCTCGAGATTCGGGCATTCAATCCCTGGCGCGGACGCGACCTCGGGAGCCGGATCGCTGAGTTTATCGCCGAGATGGAGCGGCTGAACGTCCGCATGCACGACAAGCTGCTGATCGTGGACGGTGTCGCAGCGATCTTCGGCGGTCGCAACATCGGCGACCACTATTTCGGGCTCAGCGAGTCCTACAATTTCCACGATCTGGACCTGCTGGGTATGGGGCCTATCGCGCGGCAGGCGAACGGCATGTTCGATCACTTCTGGAACAGCGAGTGGGTCGTCTCGGCTCAGAACCTGAGGCTGGAGCCCGATCCTAAGTTCGCTGCGGAGAAGTGGGCCGAGATCCAGTCGAAGAACCGTGCCGCGCCGGAACTGCAAGCCTTTCCGCGAGAGGTGAGAGACTGGTCGGCGGAGCTGGCGGATCTGGAAGGTCAGCTGCATGTCGGTACCAGTTTTGTGGCCTACGACGAGGCCACGGGCGGCGAGATCCGGCAGCATATGATCGGCGAGATGCTCTCCTTTTTCGATTTGGCCGAAAAGGAGCTGTTGATTACCAACGCCTACCTGATTCCTTACGAAAGAGGGATCAAACTCGTGCGACGGCTGACGGATCGTGGCGTCCGGGTGCGGATCCTGACCAATTCACTCGCCTCGCACGACGTGCCGGCGGTTAACAGTCACTATCAGGAGTGGCGCGATGACCTGATCAATGCCGGGGCCGAACTGTACGAACTGCGCGCCGACCCGGAGATTCGAGGGATTGTAGAAGTCCCGCCGGTGCAAGGCGAATTCGTCGGCCTGCACACCAAGTCGGCGGTGGTCGATCGGCGCCATGTGTTCATCGGCTCGATGAACCTTGATCCGCGCTCCAGCAGCATCAACACCGAGGCGGGCGCGTTCGTCGACAGTCCGGGATTGGCGGCTGACGTGGCGAGGCTGATGGAACGCGATATGCGGCCGGAGAACGCCTGGCAGGTGTTTTTGGACGAGCGTGGCGAGCCCTATTGGGTCAACAGCGAAGAGACTGTGACACAGCAGCCCGCGCGCAATGGCGCCCAGCGCGTCATGGATGCGATCTTCAAGGCTTTCCCGAAGGAATATTATTGACCGGCGGTCCGAGTCACAGGCTCGGCTTTTCCCACCGAAAAGTGCATCCACGCAGCGGACAGCCGGCGTGCTGGTTCTGGCTGTCCCATGACGCGGGGCTTGTTGAGAGCGAGCGATGGTCTAGCATAATGAATCACTTCACCAGTTCCTTGGCTTTGCTCGTGCTCGTCTCTGTCGCATCGGGCACATCTGCAACCGGTTTGAGCGAGATCGACACCAGGATCAACCTCCACCTAACTGAGGCAGAGAGGAATGAGTTCTTGTCGGAAATGCGCCAAATGCTGGCAAGCATTCAAGGCATCATCACTGGCATTGGCCTTGAAGACCGGGAGTTGATCGTGCTGTCGGCGGCATACTCCGGCAATCGCATGGCGCGAAACACGCCGGAGTCCGTTCGGCACAAGCTTCCCCAGTCGTTCAAGGAGCTTGGCGGACCGACTCACTTGATGTTCGAAGAGCTAGTCATTCGCGCAGAGACAGACGACATGGCAACACTGGCGGAGTTCACGGGGCAACTCATGCATCAATGCCTTTCTTGCCACGCCATGTTCAAAGTTGATTAGAGCTGGCTCGATAGTGCGGACGCTTGCTTTTCAGGAGGGCAAATTGCTATCCGTTAAGCGTTTAATGGCTGTCAGCCTAGTGTTGATTTCACTTGGTTTTGCGGGCGCTGCGGAAGATAGATGCGAGTTCGTAGAGCTCCCGGATATGATACGAGACCATATGCTCTAACATGCGTGACCATCTGGTTGCGTTAAACGACATTCTTCTGCAAATCGGGGCAGGTGATTTGGATGAGGCGGCGCAAGTCGCCGAATCTCGTTTGGGCATGAGTTCTCTCGAGTCTCACGGAGCCGCTCACATGGCGAAGTTTATGCCACAGGCAATGCAAGAGCTTGGGACAAGCATGCATCGAGCTGCCAGTCGCTTCGCGTTGACAGCGCAAGAAGGAGAAGTGCTGCCCACCTACAAAGCATTATCAGATGTCGCTACGGCATGTGTCGATTGTCATGCATCATACCGAATTCGATGACTTAGCTTGTCCATCCTTAGAAATGGCTTTTCGAGCTATAGCCGGTGGATGCCCGAAAAGTTGAGCGGACAACCTGCCCTCCTGTGACGCCGCCGACTCGGGGCGTGGCTCGACCCGTTCTGCTGCAAGAGCACACGTGATGTCACGTCATGACGCTTTGCAGACCCCTTTGCGGCGCTTGGAAGGCTGTCGAAATCTCCATCAATCTAACGCCGTTCTTTTCGTCGTGACACATATCAAGCATTCCCTTGCGACGCCAGGCGGTCTTCGACTAACGTTGAGCCACTCCTTGTAGCGAGGTCGTCACGCCCGGCGTATGAACCAACATGAGCAGTAACCTCATGGTCAACGCCCAGCTGCCTCAACACTGAATACACGACGGAGATACGCAATCATGATGAAGATACGAATTGTCGCTACGCTGGTGCTGACCTACTCCGTGACGTTCGGGAGTATGGCGATAGCTCAGACCACTGATCCGCTTCCCTCCTGGAACGATGGCAAAGCGAAAGAATCAATCGTTGAATTTGTGGCAAAGGTCACCAAGGAGGGCTCGGCTGATTTCGTGCCACCCGCTGAACGTATCGCCACCTTCGACAACGATGGGACGCTCTGGTCGGAGCAGCCGATGTATTTCCAACTGCTCTTCGCACTCGATCGCGTGAAGGTACTCGCGTCTCAGCATCCGGAGTGGACTGATAAGGAGCCGTTCGCCTCGCTACTGAGGGGCGATGTGAAAGCGGCACTGGAGGGCGGCGAGCATGCCATCCTGGAAATCGTCATGGCCACTCATGCGGGCAACACCACCGAGGAGTTCAGAAAAATCGTGCAAGACTGGCTCGCCACGGCGAAACATCCCGTGACCGAAAGGCCTTACACCGAAATGGTCTACCGGCCTATGCTTGAGTTGCTTGCCTTCCTGCGCGCTAACGGCTTTAAGACCTTCATCGTTTCCGGTGGCGGCATCGAGTTCATGCGTCCGTGGACCGAGAAAATCTATGGAATCCCTCCCGAACAGGTGATTGGCAGCAGCATCAAAACGAAGTTCGAGATGCGCGACGGCTTACCGGTTCTGGTTCGCCTGCCTGAACTCGACTTCTTCGACGACAAGGAAGGCAAGCCGGTAGCAATCAATCAGTACATCGGGAGACAACCCATTGCGGCATTCGGCAATTCCGACGGCGATCTGCAGATGCTGCAGTGGACCTGTGCGGGCAAACGCCTGAGCTTTTGCCTGTATGTCCGCCACACTGATGCCGAGCGCGAGTGGGCCTACGACCGTAAGTCCAGCATCGGCCGTCTCGACAAGGGGATTGGCGAAGCGCAGGCGAATGGCTGGACGGTTGTGGACATGAAGCAGGACTGGAAAGTCGTCTATCCGTCGGATAAGCAGTAGGTCACCCGGGGTCCAGGCATGAGGTATCTCGCAGCCGATGACATCGGGCAGGGGCCACGAGCTGCTGACGCACTCCAGAGTTCTGAGATCTACCGCCTCGGACGGCTGAAGCGACCCAAAGGAGCCCAACTGGAGGTCGGAAGATGGACGTATCGCCGCTGCCTGATTCTTGGCCGCCGAAGCGTGGTGAAACGGAAACAAAAGACCTCTTATAGTTTGCGATGCGGACTCCCGCGTCTTTGAAGATATTTAGCAAGTATTAATAAACTCTCCGAAGGAGGAAAATCCCACCATGGTAATTACTGGTAACCGCCTGGCTAGGGGCGTGGGGGCTGGTGCAATTGGGGCACAGGGCGAACTTGACCGCTCCGCGGGTTGTCAAGCCTTTTTAGCGTAAGCGACTGAATTTCATAGAACTACGCAGGCTTTGCTTTGTATTCATGCAAACTCCAGGCTGACGTAGAGGCCGACAGACTAGAAGGACTGTCGCCC
>JAJDNF010000052.1 GCA_022340805.1 Chromatiaceae bacterium | reverse complement strand
GACGGAGAGTTTCTCGATCATTACTTGTAGCTCCCAAGGCCCCCACAGCGGGTACGGACCGCAGATCTTCGGTCTGCCTTTGCGCGACCCGCGCCTGAAAGCAGTCAATGCAAAGAACGCACCGCCAAGACTAAATGACTGTATTGATTATGAATGATGATCTCTCCGCTCTATCCGATCTTGAGCAGTGTAAACATTACTGACACCGGCTTTGTATGACTGAGCGAGTATGACCGGAAACTGGGCGGCGCCCAGCTGAAAGCCAGGTTAAGCGTTGATCTTTTGGGGCCGGCCCGTGTTGAGAACGGCCAGTGCTGCAGTCGGCCCAGAGCAGAGGCGCGCTAGCCTTCATAAGTAGTGGCTGAAAGACCGCAGCGGGCCAATTCCGGGCTTTCGCCTACACGTCAGTAAACAGCAAACTGCCAACCTGGAAGTCGATTCCGGTAACGTCCGGTCTGTGCTTTCTGCCGTTTGCGCCGGGCCGTGGCAACATCATGCATTAGCAGATCCTTAACGTCTGCGATGCGCATGAAGCTGCTGGTGGCCAGGTACCTGGTGAACGGTAGGTCATTGGCCGACTGAGGCCCTAATGGTGGCATTCGAGAAGGTCAGCTTCCTGCATATTCGCCTGCAGCACGCCGTTCAACTGCATCGTCTGGAATGGTCGCGATGCTGCCGCTCTGGTGGTCAGAAAGCTGCCCTTCCGCGGGAGTTTCCGACCAATGACCGGTTGCCAGGGGCGGATTCAACCGGTCGACGCAACATTCTAAATTCTACGTAGTTAGCAGGAGGGGATCGGACAACCAGATCTACCTCTTCTGCCGGAAGCATCGGCAAAAGGCCTCCCCGACAAAGGGCCATGATCGGCTGGACAAGCCCATTAAGAGCTCCCTGATAGACGTATCCGTTACGGGGCAGGATCATTAAGGGCGGGCTCCAGCTCTGGCACATAGATTCCGACTTCTTTAAAAGCTGGGTCCATGCCCGGATACAGTGGCCTCCTGGGGAGTCCGGAGCTTGGCAGATTGCAGGCGATGCCTCGGACGACTTGTGTAAGCAGATCGTCGCGGAGGCCCGGGTAGCCAAACCCTCCGGGAGAGTGACCTGGGTCCGGGTCTCCAAGGACAACTACTACCTAGACTGTGAGGCCCTCAACGCGGCGGCAGCTCACTTGCTGGCCGTCCATATGCTGCAACCCGATAGCCCCCGGGAGCAGGCCCCTGCCAAGGAGAAGAAGCAGGACCCGCGACAGGCCGCCGGTAAGGGGGGTGGGTCAATCGGAGGGGTGGTCCCTGGATCAATCCGAACAAATGGAGGCGCGGTCCCCTGATCCGTTAACCCCCGGAATCCCGAGGGGGACCTTTGTTCAGAGTTCCTAAATGGTTCCTAACCAAAAAGGGCTTAGAGGATGATCTTCTCTAAGCCCTTGATTTTATGGTGGGTCGTGCAGGATTCGAACCTGCGACCAATTGATTAAAAGTCAACTGCTCTACCAACTGAGCTAACGACCCGAATATTGGCTGAGCTGGCTTCTGTGCCAGTAAAGAGCGCGCATTATACAGGACCATGCGGCCCGCTCAAGCCCGTTTGTGACCGTTTCAGACGGCCTCGAGGCGCCGAAACCGCTCCGGCAGCAGGCGCAGATCGACCAGCCCGGTCACCATCGCCTTGCCCAGGGTGGCCTCGTCCTCGTAGACCATCTTGTAGTACTGCACCTTCATGGTCAGCGCGCTGCCGAGGAAGATCGCGCCGAAGGTCAGGAACGAACCGAGTGCCAGGGTCGAGACGCCGGTGATCGCCTGCCCTACCGTGCAGCCCATCGCCAGGGTGCCGCCAAAGCCCATCAGCACTGCCCCGATCACGTGGTTGAGCGCGTCGTGCAGCGAACTGAACCACTCGATGCGGAAGCTGCGCGAGATCAACGCCCACAGCAGCGAGCCCAGCACCACCCCGAATACCGCCATAACGCCGAAATTCAGCAGCGAACGCTCGAAGCCACCGGCGGCATAACCCAGCGCCTGGGCCATCGGGTTGATGAAGGTGTAAGACTGCGGCGCCAGCGGACGACCCTGGGCCGGCTTGCCCGCCTCAGAATCGGCCAGCATGTCCCACTGATTGTAGTAAGTCGACAGGCTGACGTTGCCGTCGAACGACTCCACCTGGATGTTGCTGCTCAGGTACCAGGCGCCGACCACCGCAAGGCCGACCACCAGCCCACCAAGGATGTTGTCGCGGCTGCCGCGAAAGTCGACCGAACGGAAGGCATAGGCAGTCAGGGCCAGGCAGAGCACCAGGCCAATGCCCAGGCGCACGGTCACGGCCGACTCGCCACCGAGCAGATAACCTAGGTCCTGCGAGGACCCCAGGTTGACCGACAGCGGGCGTATCCAATCGTAGAACAGCAGGCTCATCAGCGTCTGGTCCGAACCCGGGAATGGACTGAGCATGAAATAGGCGATCAGCGCGATGATCGCAAACACGACAACCGACTTGAGGTTGCCGCCGCCGATGCGGATCAGGCACTTGTTGCCGCAGCCGCTCGCCAGCGTCATGCCGATGCCGAACATCAGCCCACCGAGAATGTTTTCCGCCCAGATCAGGTTGCCCGCACGGTACGGAGGAAAGGTGCCGGTGACATCGACCAGGCCAAGGAACTCGAGAACCGCCACACCCAGCACAGCCACCGCGATCGCGAACAGCCAGGCCCGCATGCGCCCGGTGTCTCCCATGTTGACCAGGTCTGACACCGCACCCATGGTGCAGAAGTTGGTCTTGTTGACGACCAGCCCCATGACCAGCGCGATCGCGAAGGCACCCCACAGCAGCGCCGCTTCCGCGGCAGCGAAATTGTCGAACAACATGGTCGACTCCCCTACTATTTATGTTGCCCGGTCCGAACGACCGGCCGTCTCGTCGTTCGCGAGGGTAACGAATCGGCCACGCTTCGACCAGTCGCCCGGCGGGTGCCGGGGCGATTTGAGATACCGGGTCTTGATGCACCGGGTTGCGGGGCATCTGGTGCAATTCACGGCGTTCATCGCACCCTACGGGACACGTTCTGGGCTTGGTGCATTAGGCGTTGGCCGTGATGCACCACCGTATGCGTCATACGAGTCTCGGCCCGCATCTGTCACCGGCATCACGGATGCTGGCGGATTTCGCAGCCGGTCCGGCGCCGGGCTGGAGCGAAAGTGGTAGCTGTAGCCACCATTTGAGTGAAGACCAAGCCGGCGCGAGCGAGAAACCGCCAGGACCGGGATAGGCAGGCAGCGGAAACAGGGTGTTAATCCTGGGCCACGAACAGATTCAATCATTTCTACACCCAAGTCAGCCTGTTACGCCACAGCCGCTTTCCGGCCGGTGACGGATGCGGGCTAGATGCGGTAGCGCGTGGGGTCCGCAACCCCGGCGGCCCGAAAACCCTCGGCGCGCAGGCGGCAGGATTCGCAGCGGCCGCAGGCCATGCCTTGTTCGTCGGCCTGATAGCACGACACGGTAAGCGCATAGTCCACGCCGAGCTGGATGCCGACGCGGATGATTTCGGCCTTGCTCATCTGGATCAGCGGGGCATGCACTCTGAAGGCCTGTCCCTCGACCCCGGCCTTGGTCGCCAGGTTGGCAAGGCGTTCGAAGGCCTCGATGAAGGCCGGCCGACAGTCTGGGTAACCGGAGTAATCGACCGCGTTGACACCAACGAACAAGTCACTTGCGCCGAGCACCTCGGCCCAGCCGAGCGCCAGCGCCAGAAATACGGTATTGCGCGCCGGCACATAGGTAACCGGGATGCCCTCGGCACGCATCTCGGGTACGGCGATCGAGCGGTCGGTGAGTGCCGACCCGCCAATCGCATCCAGCGACAGCGGCAGCACCTTGTGCTCGGCGGCTCCCAGAGCGGCGGCCACGCGCCTCGCCGCGGCCAGCTCGGCATGGTGACGCTGGCCATAGTCGAGGCTCAATGCGTGGCATGCGTAACCCTGGCTGCGGGCCATCGCCAGCGCGGTGGCAGAATCAAGCCCACCGGACAGCAGCACGACGGCCTTGCGCGCGGCACCGTTCATCGGCCCGCCTCGTTGCCCCACAGAATCTTGTGCAACTGCAGCTGGAATCGCACATCGAGGCGGTCGCGCAGGATCCATTCGGCCAGCTGCGCCGGTCGCATCTGACCGGCCACGGGCGAGAAAAGCACCTCGCAGCGTGCCGCCAGATCCCAGCGCCGCAGCTGCTCGCAGCTCCATTGATAATCCGCCTCGTCGGCGATCACGAACTTGACCTGGTCGGCGGGGCTCAGGTGCTCGATGTTGGCGTAGCGATTCTTGTCGACCTCGCCGGAACCCGGTGTCTTGAGGTCCATTACCTTGACCACGCGCGGATCGACCGGAGTGACATCCAGTGCCCCGCTGGTCTCGAGCGACACCCGGTAGCCGGCATCACACAGCGCGCCCAGCAGGGTCAGGCATTCGGGTTGGGCCAGCGGTTCGCCGCCGGTCACGGTGACGTAGCGCGCCGCGAACCCGGCGACCTGCTCCAGGATTGCATCGATCTTCCACCATTCACCGCCCTTGAAGGCATACGCGGTGTCGCAATATCCACAGCGCAACGGGCAGCCGGTGAGTCGCACGAACACGGTCCGCCAGCCGATGCTGGCGGCCTCGCCCTGCAGCGAGTGAAAGATCTCGGTGATACGCAGTCGCGACATGACGGCAGGCTCACCTGCCGAGCTGATCCAGCCTTTGCCGGGCCAGGCCCGCGGCGGGTGAATCGGGGTAGTCTTTGAGCACTCTTTGATAGCTGGCCCGCGCCGCATCGTTGTCGCCTGCAGCCTGCTGCAGCCGGGCAATCTTGAACAGCGCCCCGGCCGCCTTGGTGCTGTCGGGATATCTGCTGACCACGACCTCGAAGGCCTGCAGCGCCTCTTTGTTGTGCTGCGACACGTAGTACGCCTCGCCCAGCCAGTATTGCGCGTTTGGCGTCAGCTCGTCGTTCGGGTAGCGCTGCACGAACGCGGCAAATGCCTTGGCCGCATCGTCATAGCGCTTCTGCTGCGGGCCGAGCAGATCGTAGGCGGCCTGGTATTCGGCCTGGATCTGCTTTTGATCCACGTTGGCGCCTGCCGTCGGTGGACGCGGCTGCGCCTTGTCTGGTGCCCCGTTGGCTTCGCCATCCGGGCCCGACGTCGATGACTGAACCGCACCGGCCGAGCCGCTCAGGCGCTGATCGATATCGAGGTAGATATCGCGCTGCTTGCGCTTGAGCTGCTCGATCTCATACCCGAGGTTCTCGATCTGGCCGCGCAGCTGCCGGTTCTCGGCCTGCACGGCATCGAGTTGCAGGGTACGCTCGGTGATGTGGTCGACCCGGCGTTCGAGCAGCTCGAGGCGTTGCGCCGTCGACAGCTCTGCAGCGGACGCAAGCGCCGGCAACAGGCAGCCGCACAGCAGGACGATATCGCGCTGACATTTCATGCCGGATCGATCCGATTCATCAGTAGACGAGCACGCCGCGACGGTTCTCGCTCAACGAGACTTCGTCGTGACCCAGCGCGGCCGGCCGCTCTTCGCCATAGCTGATCGTATTGATCTGCGTGTCCGCGACCCCCTCGGCCTCGAGGAAGTTCCTGATCGCGTTGGCACGACGCTCGCCCAGGCCGATGTTGTACTCACGCGAACCGCGCTCGTCGGCGTGACCCTCGATCAATACCGTGGCCGAACGATTGCTGTTGATATAGGCAGCGTGCGCACGCAGCACGTCGATGAAATCGCTGCGAATGGTGCTCTGATCGAAATCGAAATAGATCGTTTTCGTGTATAGCGGGCTGTTCGGGTTGTCGAGCGGGTTGCCGCTCCAGGTACCCCCCTGGCTGGCACCCGAGGTGTAGGCACCGGCGGCGCCGCGATCTTCGATCGACGCGCCCGGGTCGTCTTTACTGCCGGTACTGGAACAACCGGCGAACAGCGACGCCAGCATGGCGATCGCCAGCCAGACCGAACTCTTGGACTTCATTTAACGATTCCTCTCATTTTGAAGATAGGGTGACCAGACGGGTTCGCGCACGTCACCTTCCTGCAAGCGAAGGCGCTGTTGGACTCGACCATCGGTCGACACAGCGGCGAGCACACCTTTGTCGTTGACCCGCGTTGCATAAATTATCATGCTGCCATTCGGCGCGAAACTCGGCGATTCATCAAGTCGACCAGTGCTCATAACGCGAAAACCGCGTGACTCCAGGTCCAGGGTGGCGATCCGGTACTGACCGTCGACCCGCGTGACCATGGTCAACAACCGGCCGTTCGGCGCGTACGAGGCGCGCGCGTTGTACGGGCCCTCGAACGTCACCCGGCTGGCCTCGCCGCCGTTTGCCGATACCCGGTAGATCTGCGGGGCGCCGCCACGGTCCGAGGTAAACACCAGCGACTTGCCATCCGGTGCCCAGGCGGGTTCGGTATCGATCGCCGGGTGCCGGGTAAGCGGACGCAGGCTGCGCCGCGCCATGTCCATCACGAAGATGTCGGGGTTGCCGTCCTTGGACAGGGTCAGCGCGAGGAAGCGCCCGTCCGGCGACCAGGCTGGGGCCCCGTTGATACCCTTGAACGAGGCGATCTTCTCGCGCTGCCCGGTGAATACCTCCTGCACCCAGATCGATGGCTGGGCCTTCTCGAACGAGACGTAGGCGATCCGCCGCCCGTCCGGCGACCAGGCCGGCGACATGATCGGGTCCTGCGACGACAGGATGGTCTGCGGCCCGTAACCATCGGCATCGGCGATGCGCAGTTCGACCCGCTCCTTGGCGTCCTTGCCGGTGCCACTGCGCGTCGACGTGACGTAGGCGATGCGCGTGGCGAATGCGCCCGGCTGGCCGGTCAGGGTCTCGTAGATGACGTCGGCGATGTGGTGCGCGGTGGCGCGCAGATCGGTGGCCGTGGTCGGCATGCTGTACCCGGTAACCTGCTCGCCGCGATACACGTCGTACAGGTAGAACTTCACCAGGTAGCCGCCGGGTCCGTTCGGGCTGATGTCGCCGATCACCAGGTTTTCGACATTCAGCGCGCGCCAGTCACGGAAGTCCACCTCTTCGCCGCGCGTGGGTCGGGACAGCATCTGGTTATTGGCCAGCGGCTTGAAGCGCCCGCTGCGGCGCAGGTCGGCGGCGACGATCTCGCCCACATCCTGAGGCGGCGCGGCAGCCCCGTCGCCACGCCAGGCGAAGGGCACCACCGCGATCGGCAGCGCGCCCTCTGCACCCTGGGTGATCTCGATGGTCAGCGATGATGCATGCCCATGCAGCGACAGGCCGAGCAACAGGACAAGGTAGAAGAATCGTTTCATGACAATACGGCTCAATTGCTGGGATCGAAGATAAAGGTCAAACCATTACGAAATTCCGCCTGCAGGCGCGAGGACCTGGGCATCGGCAGCGGATCGGCCTTGCGCACGGCGGCCTCGACGGAACGGTCGAAGGCACTGTTGCCGCTCGACTCTACCACGTTGACCAACAGCACCGAGCCACTCGCACCAAGCCGCACCTGCACCCTGCACTTGAGCCCCTCGCTGCCCGGCGGGCGCAGCCAGTTGCGCTCGATCTTCGACCTGATAAGTCCGCTGATTTCTGCCAGCTCCGAGGCATCCTGCTCGGCCGCGAACTGCGCCGCCAGTTCTGCCTCGCGCGCGGCGCGATCGGCGCGCGCCTTCGCCTCGGCCTTTTCCTTGGCGATGCGCTCCTTCTCCGCCTTCTCCTTGGCGATGCGTTCTTTCTCGGCCTTCTCCCTGGCGATGCGCTCCTGTCGCTCCTTCTCGGCCTTCTGCTTGGCCTCCTGCTCGGCCTTTTGTTTTGCCTCCCGCTCGGCCTTCTCTTGCGCCGCCTGCTCGTCCTTGCGTTTCTGCTCTTCGAGTTTACGTTTCTGTTCGAGTTCCACGAGGCGTTTCTGTTCCGCCTCCTGCTGTTTCTTCAGCTCTTCTTCCTTGCGCTTGAATTCGGCCTGGCGTGCCTTCTCCGCCTCGGCCTGCTTCTTCTGTTCGGCCGCCTTGCGCGCCTCCTCCTGCTGGCGCTGGGCGCGTTGTTGCTCGAGCTCGGCGAGCTTGCGTTTTTCCTCGGCGCGGCGCTGCTTCAGGGCCTCGAGTTCTTGCTGCTCGGCGCGTTTCGCGGCCGCGGCCTGGTCCGCCTTCTCGCGGTCTGCCGCCTTGAGCTTCTCGACCTCGGCAGCAAGTTTTTGCTGATCCACCAGCTGCGCCTGGACCACGACCACATCGGCGCCGATCGGCTTGATCTCGTCGCGCCAGTCAACCTGCACGATCAGGAACACGGCCAGCGCCAGGTGCAGCAGGATCGCCAACACCAGGGCCACCGGATTGCGTCTGAGCAACGCGAACACGACGCGACTCCTAGCGCCCCCGGGCAGCGGTTTCGGGTGGTTGGGTGATCAGACCCACACTGGGTGCACCGGCCTGCTGCAGGATGACCATCGCCTGCACGACACGGTCGTACACAACGCCCTTGTCGCCCTTGATCAGCACCGGGATGCCGGGGTTGTTCTTCAGGATCGCCGCACTCTTGAGCAGCAGATCTTCCGCATCGACCTGCTGCGTCCGGTCATCGTCATAGGTGATAGACCAGGTGCCATCCGCCTCGACACTGACCACCAGCGGGCGCTTGGCTTCCTCCTCGATCGGCTTGGCATCCGCTTCGACCAGCTCGACCTTGACCCCTTGGGTGAGCAGCGGCGCGGTAATCATGAAGATCACCAGCAACACCAGCATCACGTCTATGTAGGGTACGACGTTGATCTCGGCCATCGGTCGCCTGGTCTTTTGTTTCGTTGCCATGGCCTATACACCCTTCATCAACGCACGATTGTGGCTGCCGGCAGCCCCGTTGCGGGCCGCGGCCGCGACACCTGCAATGCACCGCATGTCCGCTGCCATCAGTGGCCCCGGGTGCGCGTATGCGCCTGGCGCTGCAGGATATTGGAGAACTCTTCGACGAAATCATCGAAGCGGTTCTCCAGGCGCTGCACCGAGTTGGCGTACTTGTTGTAGGCAACGACCGCCGGGATTGCAGCGAACAGGCCCATCGCCGTCGCAATCAGGGCCTCGGCGATCCCCGGGGCAACCAGATTGAGGGTCGCCTGCTTCACGTTACCCAGCGCGTGGAAGGCGTTCATGATGCCCCACACGGTACCGAAAAGGCCGACGTAGGGGCTGGTCGAACCGACCGTGGCGAGAAACGTCAGGTGGTTCTCGAGCGAGTCCATCTCGCGGCTCAATGCCACGCGCATGGCGCGCCGTGCGCCCTCGACCAGCGCCATCGGCTCGACCCCGGGGTTCTCGCGCAGCCGCACGAATTCACGAAAACCGGCATGAAAAATCGCCGCCGCACCCCGCAGGCTCTCACGATCGCGGTCGACCGCACGATACAGTTCGCCGAGGTCACCACCGGACCAAAAGCGGTTCTCGAACTCCTCGGCCTCGCGCTGTGCCTTCTTGAGCGCCCGCGAACGGTCGAAGATGATGGTCCAGGACAGCACCGAGGCCAGGACCAGTATCGCCATCACCAGCTGCACGATCAGGCTGGCGTTCATGATCAGGCTGAAGAACGACAGATCAGTGCTGTGCATCTTGAAGCTTCTCGCGAATATTGGCCGGTATGGCCGTCGGGCGGAATTTAACCTTGTCCAGGCAAACCACCTTCACGGTGGCCACGCTGAGCACGGTGTCCGGCGCACGCAGGATACGCTGACGGAAGCTCATGCTCACTTTACTGAGCGAATCGATACCCACATCCACGACCAGTGCGTCATCGAAACGTGCCGGCAGAATATAATCGATAGTCAGCTGGCGAACCGCGAACAGGATCCCGGCCTCACGCATCAGGGTCTCCTGACCGAATCCAAGTTCGCGCAACCACTCGGTGCGCGCCCGTTCCATGAACTTGAGGTAGTTCGCGTAGTACACGACACCGCCGGCATCCGTGTCCTCGTAGTACACCCGGACCGGCCATTCGAAAACACTCAACACATTGCCCTGCTGTGATGGATAGATTGCAAAAAAGTTCAGTCGTCCGCGAGGTCCGCGAACAGGTCGCGCGCGTCGGCCGAACGCGGCGGGTTCAATCCGAAGTGGATATAGCATGCCCGCGTGGCCATGCGCCCGCGCGGCGTACGCATCAGGAAGCCCTGCTGGATCAGGTACGGCTCCAGCACATCCTCGATCGTGCCGCGCTCCTCGCCGATCGCCGCCGCCAGGTTGTCGACCCCGACCGGCCCGCCGTCGAACTTCTCGAGCACCGCCTGCAGCAGGCGCCGGTCCATCTGGTCGAAACCGTTCGGATCGACCTTCAGCATGCGCAGCGCAGCGTCCGCGACCTCGGTAGTCACCTCGCCGTGCGACTTCACCTGCGCATAATCGCGCACCCGGCGCAGCAGCCGGTTGGCGATGCGTGGCGTGCCGCGCGAGCGACGCGCGATCTCGCCCGCGCCCTCGCCGGTGATCTTGACCCCGAGGATGCCGGCCGAACGCTCGACGATACGTGCCAGTTCGGCTTCGGAGTAAAACTCCAGGCGTTGCACGATGCCGAAACGGTCGCGCAGCGGCGAGGTCAGCAGGCCGGCGCGCGTGGTCGCCCCGACCAGCGTGAACGGCGGCAGGTCGACCTTGATCGAGCGCGCGGCCGGGCCCTCGCCAATCATGATGTCGAGCTGATAGTCCTCCATCGCCGGGTACAGCACCTCCTCCACCACCGGGCTCAGGCGATGGATCTCGTCAACGAACAGCACGTCGTGCGGCTCGAGGTTGGTCAACAGCGCCGCCAGATCGCCGGGGCGCTCCAGCACCGGGCCGGAGGTCTGGCGCAGGTTGACACCCATCTCGTTGGCGATGATGTGGGACAGCGTGGTCTTGCCCAGGCCCGGCGGGCCGAAGATCAACACATGATCGAGCGCCTCGCCGCGGCTGCGCGCCGCCGGGATGAATATCTCCATCTGCTCGCGTACCGCCGGTTGACCGACGTACTCGGCCAACGTCTTGGGACGGATGGCACGGTCGACCGCGACGTCGTCGCTGGCGGATTGGGCGCTGATGAGGCGATCTGCGTCTTGCATGGTGCCCGCATTTGGCTGTGTTCGGTGAATTATGGCGGAAGCGGGCCGCCGCTACGAGCGCCGAACACGGGAAAACCGCGGGCGAATGATGGCCATGCCAGGCGTTTCAGCCGATAGCGCCCTTCAGCGCGGCCTTGATGATCGATTCGGTGTCCATGCCCTCGGCGAACACCTTGCTGACCATGCGGCTGGCCTCGGGGGCCCTGTAGCCGAGGGCGATCAATGCGCTGACCGCGTCCTGGTCCGGCGCGGGCGCCGCGGACGCGGCCACCGCCCGGCGCGACCCTTCGGCCAGCACGCCGACCCGCTCGAGCTTGTCGCGCATCTCCACCACCAGGCGCTCGGCGGTCTTTTTGCCGACGCCCGGCAGGCGGGTCAACGCGGCCAGGTCGGCAGCCTGCACCGCCAGGCCGAACTCCTCGGCGGTCATCCCGGACAGTACCCCGAGCGCCATCTTGCCGCCCACCCCGCTGACCTTGAGCAGCGCCCGGAACAGCGTACGGTCGGCCTCGCGGGCAAAGCCGTACAGCACGTGCGCGTCCTCGCGCACCGCCAGGTGGGTGTAGAGCGTGACCTCCTGGTCGTCGTGCGGCAGGACATAGAAGGTCGACATCGGGGCCTCGATCTCGTAACCGACCCCGTGCACATCCAGCACCAGGAACGGCGGCTGCTTGCCGACGATGCGCCCGCGCAGCCGCCCGATCACCGGGCACCCTCGATCCGGCACCGGGTGGCATGGCTGTGCGCGTGGCACAGCGCGATGGCCAGCGCGTCCGATTGGTCCAGCGCCATGGCGCCCTGCATGCCGAGGATCATCCGCACCATGTGCTGCACCTGCTCCTTTTCGGCCCGGCCACTGCCGACCAGGCCCTGCTTGACCGCCGCCGGCGTGTACTCGAACACCGGCAGGTCGAGCGTGACCACCGCGCTGATCGCTGCGCCGCGTGCCTGGCCGAGTTTGAGTGCCGAGGCGGCATTGCGCGACACGAACACCCGCTCGATCGCGACCTGCTCGGGCCGCCACTCGAGCAGTACCACGCGGATACCGTTGAAGATTTCGCCAAGCCGGCCGGGAAAGTCACCCGACGCGGTCCGGATGCAGCCCGAATCCAGGTGCCGGCTGCGCACACCATCGCTCTCGATCACGCCGTAACCGGTCACCCGGGAGCCGGGATCGATGCCGAGTACCCGGGTCACCCTTCCAGCGCTTCCATGATCTCCGGTGCGATGTCGGCATTGGTATAGACCTCCTGCACGTCGTCGAGGTCCTCGATGAATTCCACCAGCCTGAGCAATTTCTCCGCGCCGTCCATGTCCAGCGCGGAAAGGGTTTCCGCCTCGAAGGTGACCTCGGCATTGGCCGGCTCGTGGCCCGCGGACTGCATCGCCGCAAGCGCATCGGAGAAATGGTCCGGATCGGTGTACACATCGATCGAGCCGTCGTCGTTGGTGACCACGTCGTCGGCGCCTGCCTCGAGCGCGGCCTCCATGATCGCATCTTCGTCGACGCCCGGTGCGTAGCTGATGATGCCCTTCTTACTGAACATGTAGGCCACCGAGCCGTCGGTGCCGAGATTGCCGCCGTGCTTGGTGAAGGCGTGGCGCACCTCCGAGGCGGTGCGGTTGCGGTTGTCGCTGAGACAGTCGACGATGATCGCGACACCACCGGGCCCGTAGCCCTCGTAGCGGATCTCGTCGAAGTTACCGTCCTCCTCGCCACCGGCACCGCGCTTGATGGCACGCTCGACCGTGTCGTTGGGCATGTTGGCGCCGCGCGCCTTGTCCACGGCCAGGCGCAGGCGCGGGTTGGCATTGATATCGCCTCCGCCCTCCTTTGCCGCGACGGTAACCTCGCGGATCAGTTTCGACCACAACTTGCCGCGCGCCTTGTCGGTGGCTGCCTTCTTGTGCTTGATGTTGGCCCACTTGCTGTGACCTGCCATGCCCTACCTCGCCGGAGTGTCCTGAACGTCGCGCGACATCGCGCCAATCGGCGGATTTTACCACTCCCGCGCCGCTGCCGCAGGGTTCAGCTTGCGCCCACCGCAGCCGCCGGAAAATGCACTCCTGAAGGCCCCAGCAACCGCGCCGGACCCGGGCCCCGCGACGGCGCGCGCAGACTCGATCTTTGCCCACAGGCCGTGGCCGGACCTGCCCCCGGCAAACGGTTTGCCGGCCCCAGCGGCAGGGCTATTCCGCATACTCCGCCGAGTTGAACCCTGCAGGGGTGCATGTAACCATCCCGGTCCGAAACAGGAGAATCCCAGGCGTGACCGAGCACCCCATACCCACCGAGATCAGCCTGCACCGCAAGTCCCGGCTGCTGAACATCAGTTTTTCCGACGGCAAGACCTTCTCGCTGCCGTGCGAATACCTGCGCGTCCACTCGCACGCCGCCGAAGTCACCAGTCGCCGCACCCCCGAGACGGGCAAGGAGCAGGTCAACATCGACCGCATCGAGCCGCAGGGCAGCTATGCAATCCGGATCGCATTCGACGACGGCCACGACACCGGGATCTATTCCTGGGAGACCCTGTACGATCTGGGCGTCAACCAGGACCAATACTGGCAGGCCTACCTCGACCGCCTGACCGAGGCCGGTTACAGCCGCAGCGGCCAGCGCCTCGCCAGCGCACCAGATGCCGAGCGCAAGATTCGGGTGATGTATTTCAACTACCTGGCCAGCAAGATGCGCAAGGAATCCGAAGAGCTGACGCCCCCGCCGAGTGTCGAGACGGTCGAACAGCTGCTCGCATGGCTGCGCCGCGTTAAAGGCGAGCGTGGTTACCTGCTGACGGACGAAACGGTGCGCGTGACGGTCAACAAGCAGTTTGCCGAACCGTTCACCAAACTCGACCCGGGCGACGAGGTGGCGATCGTGCCGAACTCACCCAACCCGCCGCCTCCGCCACCGCAACCGACACGTTCCGGCGACGACTGGTAGTCCCCGCTCAAGCCAAGGGCGGCAGGTAATCGGCCTCGGTGAATCTATTCGATCTCGCCGACGAGCTCGTTCAACTGCCGCTCCAGCTCTTCCAACATGACCGGCTTCGACAGGAAGCCGAATTTTTCCGGCAGCATGCGGTTCTTCGATATCTCTTCGTACGTGTACGCAGTGAGGAACAATATGGGTATCTGGTGCCGCTGGCAGATGACGTGTGCCGCCTCGATGCCATTCATATCGCCCTTGAGTCCCACGTCCATGATTATCAGGTCGGGCTGCGAGGCTTCCGCTCGTTGGATCGCTTCTTCACCTGTGCTGGCCGTCGCACAGATATCGCAACCCAGCTGAGACAGAAAGTGCTCCAGAAGCATGCTGGAGATCTTTTCGTCCTCGACCACAAGGATGGACCGCTTCACATTCATCTCTTCCCGGCAAACGTTATGCTGACGCTGGTGCCATTTTCATTCGAAAAGATGATCTCTCCATCCAGTTGTTCGACCAGCGCATGCACGAGCTTCAGCCCCAGGGAGCCGTTTGACCGCTGGTGGTTTTCCTCGGGCATTCCAGAGCCGCTATCCCGGATCCGCAGATGCAGTTTTTCCCCATGTTGTTTCAGCGCGACAGCTACGGTGCCCTTGGACTCGCCCGGGAACGCGTGTTTTATCGCGTTGGACAGCAGTTCACTGATGATCAGGCTGCAGGGGATCGCAGCATCGATGTCCAACGTGACCGATTCCAGATCCGCCTCAAGATCGATGTGCAGCGAATCCGATGCGTAGGCGGCGATGATGTCTTTCGCAAGCGTGTTGACAAAAACATCGAACTCGATTCGCGCAATATCGCTCGATCCGTAAAGCCGGTTGTGAATGTCCGCCATCACCTGGATCCTTCGGCAGCTTTCCATCAGCGCGCTGGAGGCTTCCGCACTCGGGGTCTGCATGGCCTGCAAGGAGAGAAGACTGGACACGACCTGCAGGTTGTTTTTCACCCGGTGATGGATTTCGCGCAGGAGTACTTCTTTCTCCTGCAGCGATGTCCTCAATCGTTCTTCGGCCAACTTGCGCTCAGTGATGTCCTGGAGGATTCCTAGTAGACGAATCACGCTGCCTTGGTCATCAAAAACCGGGGCTCCCTTGCAGGTGATCCACCTGACCTCCCCATCGGGTCGGACAATCCGATATTCACCCCGGTGTTCCGTACCCGTCTTCATGGCGGTGATCAGGGATGACTGTACCTCCGCCAGATCATCACGATGGATTGCCTTCCACATAGTCTCGGGGCCAGGCACATTGCTCGAGTCCAGCCCCATGACCCGGTAGACTTCTTCTGACCAGCTGGCCGTCTTTCCGTCTGCCTCGAGACTCCAGTTGCCAATGCGCGCATAGGATTGCGCCTGGCGAAGCAGATGCTCCCTTTCCGCCAGTACCTCAGCAGCCTTTTTCTGCTGGGTGATATCTCTGGAAATCACCAGCAGCCGATCAATCTCGTGCATATCGTTGAAGATCGGCGTGATGATGACGTCCCACCACTTGGGGGTTCCGTCGGCGGTCGCGGCGAAGCCGACGAATCGCCCCTTTCGGCCCTGTTGCGCGTCCGCCAGGGCCTTTCTCGCTTCATCCGTGTCTCTCCCTTCGCAAAAATCAACATAAGGAGTCCCCAGAAACGGCTGGATATCATCGATATTCAACAGTCCCTGGCCAATCTCGTTCATGTAGAGGAGGCGACCCTCCAAATCCAGCACCTGTACGCAGTCGCCAATGCTCTGGATGATGCTGAGATTGAGCTGCCCACTGGTTTCGGCCAGCGCCAAGGCCAGGCGATCCGCGGAATCAGTGGTTTTGTCTGGCATAGGCTTGGCTGTTGTTCTGGCACTTAGGGCGTTGATTGCGATGCTCCTGGCAACGGGTCCAGCAGGTTCTGGAACTGTAGAAGGGCAAAGGTTGGTTAAGCATAGCGGATACCACCGTTGTACAGGCTTAACCGCCGGTCAGGGCGCATCCGTTGGGTTGAGTGGCTGCCCGCTGCGCAGAAGTCATTCAGCGTCGATCATCTGCACACGGAGCGGGTCGATCGCTGCTGCGCGCCAAACCCGTGCCCGGCCACTGAGTCTTTCAGAACATATAGCAATCAAGCTCTTCATCTTGTGCGCGTAAACGGCCGACGAGGTAGCTGAGCATATTGCGGTAGACAACCGAACTCACTGCCGAATTCGCGGCGAGCAGATCGCGCAAGGCTTCGTGGCGGATACGAAGCACTAATCCCGGGGTCGACGCCGTCACCCTGGCGGTAGGCCTGAACGCGTCGAAGAACGAGTATTCTCCGAGCAGATCCCCCGGGCCCCGGTGACCCAAGGTGAGACCACCGATTCGACCGGGCCGGTCCGGCAGATTGACCTTGAACGCGCCCTGCAGGAGCAGATACATCTCGTGATTCGGGGTGTTTGCCTCAATCAGCACCTGGTCCGTGCCGACCTCCAGGACCTCACCCAGGCGGTACAGAGCAGACTGGGCCTCGGCTGGCAAACCCCGGATCAGCCAATGTTCGGCAAACGTTTTGTGCATAGCGATTTCTCTGCCCCTCATCCGGCTTGTGAGTCTTGTACAGCAACCGCCCGCTGTCCAGCCGCCAGTCCAGTGGTCCGAGCGGCAGCCGCACCGTCGGCCGGGCCGGATCGCGACACGACCGAAACCGCGTCCCGGTTCAGCCAGAGCGGCAGGCCGATTCCGGGTTGGCAAAACCGGATTGCGCTGGACATCGGCTGGCCGAGGAGCGGTAATCGGCGACCGGACGCCTGACTGAGGCAGATCAACCGCCGCGGCCCGGTTTAGGGTTAGCTTTCAACTGCAGGTAGTAGAGGGTAAAAAAACCAGGCCCCAATAGAGAGGTGAAGCATGGACATTCAATTGGCTGATGTCACCATCCACGTGGATGAAAATCTGGATGCGGGCAAACGCGCGCAAATCGAACAGAAGCTGCGCGCCATCGATGGTGTGGTCAGTGTCCACAACCCGGACGACAAACCGCATCTGGCCGTCATCGAATACAACCCGAACAAGGTCAAGTCGATGGCCCTGCTGGAGGCGGTGAAAGCCGAAGGCGTACATGCCGAGCTGATCGGCCTCTAGACCTGCATGTTGCACCAGTATCCGGGATGATCGCGCCGGACAGGTGCGGCTGAACGCCGCTGTGGAGCGAAAGGCATAGCGGGGCGCTATGGCTTGAGTGAACAGCAAGTGCAGGCGTGCCTGGACAAGCGAGGGCGCGGTTAGATCATGGGCCGGTCACCAACCATGCCCGCCAGAAAATCCCAGAAAAACGATGATTGGCAGCCACCACATCGGATTTCACTGTTTGCCCATGATCGACTGGTGCAACATGCAGTCTAGGCAGCTTCAGACAGATCTGAAACGATCGCCCGAGGGTGGTTTCTCAGCAAGCCCGCGGTTAGGCGCGTTCCGGCCGAGCTGCAAGGAAGGTGCGTACGAGGCGCGAAAAGC
The DNA here is from genome assembly GCA_022340805.1 of Chromatiaceae bacterium. Classification (GTDB taxonomy): domain Bacteria; phylum Pseudomonadota; class Gammaproteobacteria; order Chromatiales; family Chromatiaceae; genus Thiosocius. The sequence goes on along the minus strand of JAJDNF010000052.1, from coordinate 43,432 downwards.
TACCACTACATAGCGATTTCGCCGATACCGACGCCGCCCGGCTGCGCTGCTTCACCGGTTCAGCATCCACTCGCGTATCAGCTTGCGGTTGGTCCAGGACGAGGCGCGGCGTGCGGCCTGCTCGGCATTCAGCCAGCGACACTGGCGATGCTCGGCAGGATCCAGCCTAATGGTGCGGCGCGATGCCAGTTCCAGCATGAACCAGTGCTCGCGGTTGACGTGTGCGCCGGGCGCATAGCGGGCACGCCAAGGGGGGATTATCGGGAAATGTTCGCCGCGGCGCAGATCGAGCAGGCGATGCCCGGCATCGAGCCCGGTCTCCTCAGTCAGCTCGCGGGCCGCCGCTGCGGGCGCCGACTCACCCCAGTGCAGCGACCCGGTCACCGACTGCCAGAATCCATGTGGCCGGGTACGCTCCATCAGCAGGACCTCGCCGATTCGCGTGCACACCAGAATCAGCACGGACTCCGGGCGCTTGTAGCGGCGCTCCAACCCCTCGGTTTGCGGTTCACTGGCGGACATGCTGTACGGACTCACCTGTTGTGGTCGATCACGACCCGGCACGCCCGGGATGTTCTCCCGGTCGCGCCAGCCTTGCGGCAAACCCCTCCGCTCAGGCGTCGGCCTTGCCCTCGGGCACGGCCTGCGGCAGACGCACACGCAGGTGCAGCTCGCGCAGCTGGCCCTGGGTGACCTCGGATGGGGCCTGGGTCAGCAGGCAGCTGGCGCTTTGCGTCTTCGGGAAGGCCATCACGTCGCGGATCGAGGCGGCACCGCTCATCAGCATGACCAGCCGGTCGAGGCCGAAAGCCAGGCCGCCGTGCGGCGGACAGCCGTACCTGAGCGCAGTCAGCAGGAAGCCGAATTTCTCCTGCGCCTCCTGCTCCTCGATGCCGAGCAGGTGGAAGACCTGCTGCTGCACGGCCTCGCGGTGGATACGGATCGAGCCGCCGCCGACCTCGGTACCGTTCAACACCATGTCGTAGGCACGTGACAGGCATTCGCCGGGCGCCGTGCTCAGCAGGTCGAGGTGTTCCGCCTTCGGCGCGGTGAACGGGTGATGCAGCGCCTGCCAGCGGCCCTCGCCCTCGTCCCATTCGAACATCGGGAAGTCGACCACCCAAAGGGGCTTCCACTCCCCCGACATCAGGCCGAGATCATGGCCGAGCTTGACGCGCAGCGCACCGATTGCCTCGTTGACGATGCCCGCCTTGTCGGCGCCGAAAAAGATCAGGTCGCCGTTCTGCGCCGCGGTACGCGACATGATACCGGCGACCGCGGTGTCCGGCAGGAACTTCAGGATCGGCGACTGCAAACCTTCGCGGCCCTGCGCAATATCATTCACCTTGATATAGGCCAGGCCCTTGGCGCCGTAGATGCTGACGAACTTGGTGTAGTCGTCGATGTCCTTGCGGCTGAGCTCGAAACCCTGCGGCACGCGCATCGCAACCACCCGGCCCTTCGGGTCCTTGGCCGGGCCGGAAAACACCTTGAACTCGACGCCGTCCATCAGGTCGGCGACATCGACCAGTTCGAGCGGGCAGCGCAGATCCGGGCGATCGGAACCGAACCGGCGCAGGGATTCCTGGTAGCTCATGCGCGGGAACGGATCGGGCAGCTGGACGCCGAGCGCGGTGTCGAACAGCTGGCGGATCATGCCCTCCATCAGGGTCATGATCTGGTCCTCGTCCATGAACGACATCTCGAGGTCGAGCTGGGTGAACTCGGGCTGGCGATCGGCGCGCAGGTCCTCGTCGCGGAAGCAACGTACGATCTGGTAGTAACGGTCCATGCCCGACATCATCAGCAGCTGCTTGAACAACTGCGGCGACTGCGGCAGCGCGAAGAACTTGCCGGCGTGCACCCGGCTCGGCACCAGGTAGTCGCGCGCGCCCTCGGGCGTGGCCTTGGTCAGCATCGGGGTCTCGATGTCGAGGAAGCCGTGATCATCGAGATAGCGGCGCAGGCTGCGCGTGGTCAGCGCGCGCAGCATGATGCGCTGCTGCATCACCGGGCGGCGCAGGTCGACATAGCGATAGCGCAGGCGCAACTCTTCGGAGGTGTCGTCGTCGTCGAGCTGGAACGGTGGAGTCTCGGCGCGGTTGAGGATCTCGAGCTCCAACCCAAGCACCTCGACCTCCCCGGTCGACAGTTCCTTGTTGACGGTACCCTCGGGTCGGGCACGGACGCGACCCTGCACACGCACGACGAACTCGTTGCGTACCTGTTCTGCAGTAGCGAACACCGCCGGCAGGTCGGGATCGTAAACCACCTGGACCAGGCCACTGCGGTCGCGCAGGTCGATAAAGATGACGCCACCATGGTCACGACGGCGGTTCACCCAGCCGCAGAACTCGACGGTCTGGTCAATGTGGGCGGTGTTCACTTCACCGCAGTAGTGGCTGCGCATGGTGTTTTCCCGGGTTGCAAAAGACAAGGCGCCCCAACTCGGGGCGCCTCCATTCAGATCGCTGTCTGAGGTCGTATCAATCAGCTGCAGGCAGAGCAGGCTCCGGTGCCACAACTGTGTCCGCCGGACGCCTGGCCGCTAGCGGATTCGGCGACGTTCTTCTTGGCACCGCCCTTGAAGTCGGTCTCGTACCAGCCGCCGCCCTTGAGTCGAAAGCCGGCTGCCGACACCAGCTTGACCAGCTGCGGCTGTTCGCACGCCGGGCAGTCGGTCAGAGGGGCGGCGCTCATCTTCTGCATCGCCTCGAGCTCATGACCACAGGACCCACAGCGGTATTCGTAGAAAGGCATGTTACTACCCCCAAAATGATGTTTAACTTTGTAATGTTACCACAGCGCCATTTGCCGCGAGAAGCCGGCTGGCCCCGCGTGATACCCCAGCGGACGAGCCCCGGACTACCCCCTCGCCACCCGTATGCACCGCACATATATGGGAACCGGCTCGCGGAATCTCAAGCCCAGGGCCGGGCATTGCCGGACTTGGCCCGACCCGGCCCCGCCGGACGCTACATCGGCAGGGTGCTGTCGACCTCGTCGCTGTCTGCGGCCGCCAGCTCGCTCTCGCGCAGGTGCGCCACCAGCACGCGCATGGCCGAGAGCTCGTGCTCGGACATGCCGAACCTCAGATAGCGGTCGGTGATCAGCAGCAACTCCTCGAGCCCCTGGCAACGGCGGTGGTAATGGCGCAGCCATTTCGCAACGCGGTGCGGGTCGTCGCCGACGGTGCGCATGTGCGCGGCCGCGGCCAGCGCCTCCTTGAGTTCATCGGGTTCGGGTCTGCGATTGGGCATGCTCAGTCCTCTTCCTGTTGACTGCGAAGCTGCGCGCTCTGCCGTCGCAGCAGGTGGCGGATCAGCAACTCGCGGTCATGCTCGCGGATATGGGTGAATTCGATCCGGGCGACATGCGCATACCCACCCGCACCCAGTTCCGTCGTGGCCGGCTCGCTGTCGACCACCGTGGCGTAGATCATAAGGCCGGTAAACGATGGGAACAGCAGCATGCGGATTTCCAGGGCCGTACCCGGGGCAAATTCCTCGTCCACCCCGACGCACATGCCGCCGGCGCTCAGGTTCACCGCGATGGCCTTCTCGGCCGCCAGCTCGGGCTCCTGGGCGATGAATGCGCGTCCGATCACTTCGATCTTCTGGTCGATCGCACGCAGATAGGCGGCCAGGTCGGGGTCGCGGTTTTCGATCCGTCGCAGGCCGATGGTCATCTGCGCGGTGATCGCCGCCAGGCTCGACATGACCGTGAAGTTGCCGGCCAAGTCATGCTCGAGGCGGTCGAGGCGGTCGTCGAGCTCGCCCTCCGGCACGCGCCTCAGGCTGAGCCGCACGGTGTCGTCGATGCGAAAGTAATTGCGTCTCTCGGCTGCCGATTTGGTTTCCGGGTGGTGTTCGGTCATTGCCTGTCGCCTGTGGTCATTTGAACTGCAGCCCCTGCAGGTCTTTCAGATCGCTGAAATCCTCGTCCAGACCGCGCGTGAGTACCAGCTCGACGCGGCGGTTCCTCGCCCGGTTCTGCGGGCTGTCATTGGGTACCAGCGGCTCGGTATCGGCCAGACCCTGCACCACCACGCGGTTCTCGGCGATGTCCTTGTTACGCAGCATCGAGTGCAGCACAGTGACCGCGCGGGCCGAGGAAAGCTCCCAGTTGGAGCGGAACCTGCCGGTGCTGATCGGGATGTTGTCGGTATGGCCGGAGACCATGATCTTGCCCGGTCGGGATGCCAGTACCTTGCTGATCCGGTCCATCACCTCGTGGAAACCCGGGTCCAGACGCGCACTGCCGGAGTCGAACGAACCTTTTTCCTGGATGCGGATGATGATCGTGCCCTCCTTCCTTTCGAGCGTGACCAGGCCCTGCATGACCTCGTCGCGCAACGAATCCTGCAGCTCACGCAACTGCTCGATGAGATCTTTCTCCAGCGCCTCCGTCGCGGCCTTTGCGGCCGCCTCGCGGTCCATCTCTGCCTCGCCGGCCCCCTGCTGCGGCTGATCCCGTTCACCCTCGCCCTCGTGCATCTTGAGGTGCTCCTGGTCCACCTCGGTCGTCTCCTGCTTGATCTCGGTGATCACCGCCTGCTCGGCAACCGTGGGGCTCCATTCCTGCTTGATCACGCTGACCCCCAGCACGATCTCGTTCGCCGGAATCTCGCGCTGCACACCGAAGGCATCTTTCATCGACTCGGCCATTTTCTTGAAGCGCACCGCGTCGATGGTCGCGAACGACAGCAGCAAGACGAAAAAACACATCAGCAGGGACATCAGATCGGCAAAGGTCCCCATCCAGGGTGGCAGACCGGTTTCGCACTTCGGGCAATTGTTAGCCATCGCGCCGCCCTCAGGCCTGCTCCGGGCGCTTCTTCGGCGGCAGGTAGGTGCCGAGCATCTGCTCCAGGACCTTGGGGTTCATGCCTTCCTGGATCCCGCCGATGGTCTCGAGAATCAGCGCCTTGTTGGTCTGCTCGAGTTGGCTGGCACGCCCCAGCTTGTCGGCCAGCGGCTGCGCGAACGCGTTGGCGATCACCGCACCGTATAGCGTGGTGAGCAGCGCCACCGCCATGGCCGGACCAATTGCTGCCGGGTCGGACATGTTGGAGAGCATCTGAACCAGGCCGATCAGGGTCCCGATCATGCCCATCGCCGGGGCCATGGTCGCCATATTCTTGAACATGCGCTGCCCAACCTCGTGGCGCTGGATGGTCAGGTCGATGTCACGGGTCAGCATCTTCTGTACCAGCGACGGGTCGTGGCCATCCACGCACAGGCTGATACCTTTCTTCATGAACGGATTGCTGATCTCCTGGCCCTCGAGCGCCAGCAGGCCGTTCTTGCGCGCGATATCGGCCAGCGTGACCGCCTCTTCGATCAGCTTTTTCGGGTCGTCGACCTTATAGATAAAGGCCTTCAGCCCGATCGCGAAGGAGCCGAGAAAGTCCGCCAGGGAGACCTGCATGAGTGTCACCATGAAGGTCCCGCCGACCACGATCAGGGTCGACGGCACGTCGACGAAGATCATGACGTCGCCGCCGGTAGCAATTGCGCCGATAATGATGCCGAAGCCGCCGAGCAGACCGACGAGCGTAGCGATATCCACGAATAAACCTCCTAGCAACCCCGCTCGGCAGGTTCTTTTTACCCGGGGGCGGTCATGTCCCGGTAGCGGATGTCGGGGCGAAAACTTTAGTTCTGATCAGCGCGGAAAAGGTGACCCATGCAAGACAAGACGGTGCTAGTGACGGGCTGCTCCAGCGGCATCGGACACTGCGTTGCACTTGGCCTGAAAGAGCGCGGCTATCGGGTGTTTGCCAGTGCCCGGCGGGGCGTGGATCTGGCCGCATTGGAGGATGCCGGCCTGGAGGCGGTCGAGTTGCATCTCGATCAGCCGGCGTCGGTCGCCGCGGCCGCCGCGCAGGTGCTCGATGCCGCCGGCGGCGCGATCTATGGCCTGTTCAACAACGGCGCCTATGGCCAGCCGGGTGCGGTCGAGGACCTCAGCTGGGCGGTGCTCGAGGCCCAGCTGCGCACCAACCTGCTTGGCTGGCACGAATTGACCAGATTGCTGATACCGGCAATGCGGGCACGCGGCGAGGGCCGCATCATCCAGAACAGTTCCGTGCTGGGTCTGGTAGCGATGCCATATCGCGGTGCCTACAACTGTTCGAAGTTCGCGCTCGAGGGCCTGACCGACACGCTGCGCCTCGAGCTGCATGGCAGCGGCATCCATGTCAGCCTGATCGAGCCGGGGCCAATCAGCAGCCGGTTCCGTGACAATGCCTACGCCAAGTTCATGGAGAACATCGACGCCGAGCACAGCGTGCATCGGGACAACTACCAGAGCATGACGGCGCGACTGATTCGCGAGGGCCCTACGACCGGATTCACCCTGCCGCCGGAGGCGGTTCTGCAACGGGTCGTCCATGCCCTGGAGAGCAGGCGTCCGCGGGCCCGCTATGCAGTGACCACACCGACCTTTGTATTCGGCGCACTGCGGCGATTGCTGACCACCCGGCAGCTGGACTGGATCTTGCGCAAGGCCTCGGGGGGCGGCAGCCGCTAGACCTGCAGGCTGCACCCCCTGCACCACACCGACGCAGCGGATGGTTCAGACCTGTTGGTAATACTCGGCCAGGAAACGGTCGAAGTCCGCCTGTGGCTCGGCTTCCAGACGCGCCTGCTCGGCCAGCGATTCGGTGGCCTTGGCATCCATCCGCGCGATCCATTCCGGCGCCAGCTCGCGGGACAGGAAATAGCGCTGATGCTGGAGCGACAGCCGGCGTGCAAACTGGTAGAAACCTTCGCCCCTGTCGCGCATCTCGTCGAGCATCTTGCCGGACGGCGTCAGTTCCGGGGCACGTACCTTGGCGATCTGGTCGTCGATGGCATCTTCGAACCAGGCGCCTCCCTCGATGCCATCCAGCACCTCGCACACCGGCAGCATCGACTCCATGATCTCGAGCGCCCAGGCGCGCATCGGCAGGCGTACCCCGCGATGCTGCAGCATCAGCTTGGGTTCACGGCCGCGATGCGCCACGTCGAGCAGATTGCGGTCGATCTCGTGGCGCTCCCCGGCGTCGATCAGTGGGCTGTCACTGAGCATGCAGAACAGCAGGAAGACCTCCAGAAAGCGTCCCTGAATCTCATCCAGACCGAGCGGGTGATAGGCGTTGACGTCGAGCGAGCGCAGTTCGATATAGCGAATGCCGCGTTTCTTCAGGGCCAGACTGGGTTTCTCCATCCACTCGAGGACCTGCTTCGGACGCACCGTACTGTAGTACTCATTTTCGATCTGCAGGATGTTGGCATTGAGCTGACGGTACTCGTCACCGACCCGCACACCGATCGTCTCCCAGGCCTCTGCCGGCGCCAGGGTCGCCTTCAGCAGGCTGTCGGCATAGCACTGCAGGTCGTCGTAACAGGCCTTGATCCCCAGACCCTCCTCGCGACTGTTCTGATAGCCGATGTCGCCCATGCGCAGCGAGGTCGCATGCGGTGCATAGTAGGTCGTGTCATCGAACGACGGCAGGTTGGTCGCCTTGCCGACGAAGAAAGACTTGCAAACCGCTGGCGAAGCACCGAACAAGAACGGGATCAGCCAGCCGTAACGCTGCAGATTGCGGATCTGCCCCATGTAGCGCTGGTCGCGAAAATCGCGCAGACCGCACACCCGTCCCTCGATGAGACGGTATGCAGGCCACAGACCCTCGGCGAAAGACCAGTTGAAATGCACCCCGGCGATCACCTGCATCACACGGCCGTAGCGATATCCCAGCCCTACCCGATAAACGTGCTTCATACGCCCGGCATTGGATGTACCGTACCTGGCAATCGGAATGTTCTTCTCGCCGGCCAGCACGCACGGCATGCTGGTCGCCCACAGGATCTCGTTGCTGAGGCGACGATAGACATAGGCCTGCAGGTCGGCCAGGTATTCCAACGCATCCCCGACGCTGCCCAGCGGTGGGGTGATGAACTCCATCAGCGCCTCGGAGTAGTCGGTGGTGATGTCGGAATGGGTCAACGCCGAACCGAGCGCGCGCGGGTGGGGGGTCAGCGCGATACCGCCCAGGGCAGAGACTCGCAGACTCTCTTTCTCGAGGCCAACCCGGCCCTGTCGGAGCAACCGGATATCGGCCTCGCCGGCCAGCCTGGCGAGACGACCATGAACAGAATCGACCAAAGGATTTCCCCACTCGGGATTTGCAGGCGCGCGATTATAACCCGCCATCCGTCGGCGCCAACGCGACTGTTTGCACGCGTCCGCAAGCTGAGCGATCATTCACGCCCATGCAAAAACCTACATGCCTTCTCGCGACCCTGTTACTTTCACTACTTTGGATCCCGACCGGCCCCAGCTGGGCCGAGACGCCGAGCGCGAGCCGCGCACTGCGCCTGTGGGAACAACTCGATACGCGCAAGCTGAAACTGCGTTCGAAGGCCGCACTGGTCGTCGACCGCTTCGGCAACACCCTTTACGAGCGCAAGTCTGACCAGACCATGCCAATCGCATCGGTGACCAAACTGATGACCGCGATGGTGATTCTGGACGCCAAGCTGCCGATGGACGAGGTCATCGAGATCACCAACGCTGACCGGGACATGCGGCGCATGACCGGCTCGCGCCTCAGGGTCGGGTCACGCCTGTCCCGCAGCGAAATGCTGACCCTCGCCCTGATGTCCTCCGAGAACCGGGCCGCGGCCGCGCTCGGTCGCAGCTACCCGGGCGGCAGCGACGCCTTCGTGCGCGCGATGAACAGCAAGGCGGCAAAACTCGGCATGCGCGACTCGCACTTCATCGATGCCGCGGGCCTCGACGCGGCCAACACCTCGACCGCACGCGACCTGGCGAGAATGGTGTTCGAGGCCATGCGCTACCCGACCATCCGGGAGGCCACTACGCGCGCTCAGTTGGATGTCAGACCGCTGAAGAACCGCGGCCCGCTGCGTTACGTGAACACCAACCGTCTGATGCGCAATGACAGCTGGGAGATCCAGATCAGCAAGACCGGCTATATCAACGAGGCTGGTCGCTGCCTGGTGATGCACACTGAGTTCAATGGCACGCCAACGGTGATCGTGCTGCTGAACTCGTTCGGCAAACTTACGCCGTTCGGCGACGCTAACCGGGTGCGCAAGTGGGTGGAGAAAGGCGTCGAGACGGGTGTGCGCAAGAGCGCCGATACCGGCGCCCAGCCCAATCCAACCAGCTGACCCGCGCCACCCGGCGTCGCTACCTCAGCTCAGTTCAACTGCGCCGTGCGCGGCCGCTGCGCGCGGATCTGGTCCGCCAGTATGTTGGCCGATTCCTCGAGCATGATGCGCTGGATGCCCTCGTCGTCCTTGCCGTCGGCGTCGGCTGCAACCTTGTCCTCATCGTCGTCGAGATTGGCCAGCGGCGGCAGGCCGCGGAACTCGCGCAGACGGTTGCGTCGATCAAGTCGTTGCTTCTCTTGCTGTTGCCATTCCGCACGGCGCACCGATTCGCGCAGCGACACGACCTTTTTCTTTTCCAGCTGCATCAGGTCGTCTTCCTCGGCCACCAGGAACTGAAAGCCCGGGTTGCTGGCGATACGCTGCGCTGAGGCGTCACGCAATCCGGCCGCAGCATTCACGGCCAGGCGCGTATGCGAGGCAGGCTTGATCGAGGCCCACGGCAGCGCGTTGTCGAGCGCCCGCTCGCCGTGCTCGGCCGCACCTTTCGCGGTTGGGAAGACGATGTCGGGCATCACGCCACGGTGCTGGGTGCTGCCGCCTTCGACGCGGAAAAACTGTGCCATGGTCAGGCGCAGGCGGCCGATGTCCTCGCGCGATCGCAGGAAACGCCCAAGGTCGACCAGGGTCTGGACCGTCCCCTTGCCATAGGTCGGCTCACCAAGAATCAGACCGCGATTGTAGTCCTGGATGGCGCCGGCGAAGATCTCCGACGCGGAGGCGCTGTTGCGGTCGACCAGCACAGCCAGCGGGCCGGCATAGACCTGCTCCGGGTCTGGGTCACGTTCGACCTCGATCTTGCCCGAGGAGTCCCTGACCTGAACCACCGGCCCCTTGTCGATGAACAGCCCGGTCAGTTCGGTGGCCTCGGACAGTGAACCGCCGCCATTGCGACGCAGGTCGATAATGATGCCGTCGACATGCTCGGCCTGCAGCTGGTCAAGCAGTTTGCGGACATCGCGGGTCGTGCTGCGAAAATCGTCATCGCCCGCCGCCTGGCCGGCAAAGTCGCGGTAGAACGCGGGCACCTCGATGACGCCGACCCTGACCTTGCCCGGCAGCTCGATGACCTCACTCTTGGCCGCCTTGTCCTCGAGCTTGATCTCGTCGCGTACCAGCGTGACTTCGCGGGTCCGCCCACCGACACCCTGGCTCTTGGGCAGCACGCTCAGGCGCACGATGCTGTCCTTCGGACCACGGATAAGGTCGACCACGTCCTGCAGGCGCCATCCGATCACGTCCTCAATCTGGCCATCGCGGCCCTGCCCCACACCGACGATGCGGTCACCACCGGCGATCTCGCCACTCCGCTCTGCCGGGCCGCCGGGCACGGTGCTCTGCACCTCGGTGAACTCGCTGTCGCTGCGCAGTACCGCACCGATACCCTGCAGCGACAGGCGCATGCCGATGTCGAAGTTTTCCGACAGGCGCGGCGACATGTAGCTGGTGTGCGGTTCGACGCTGAGGGTGAACGCATTGATGAAGGCCTGGAAGACATCCTCGGGGTCGGTCTGCGCTACCCGACGCCCGATACCCTCATAACGCTTGCTCAGCGTCTTGGTGATCTCGGCGTCCGGCTTGCCGGCAAGGCGCAACGCCAGGATGTCGTTCTTCACGCGTTGCCGCCACAGGTCGTCCAGCGCTGCGTCATCCGGCAGCCAATCGGCCTTTGCGCGGTCAAACTGGTATTGCTCGTCTTTCTCGAAATCGAATTGATTGGCGCTGAGCAGCTGCTGCGCATAGGCCACGCGCTGCTCGACGAGTTCGCGGAAGCGCCGGAAGATGGTATAGGCGGGATCCAGCCTGCCGGTGCGCAGGCTGTCGTCTAGTTCATCGCGGTAGCCTGCGAAACTCTCGACATCCTTGGCGGAGAAGAAGCTGCGATTCGGATCCAGCGTCTCGAGATAACGGTCAAAGATCGCCTCGGACATCCGGTCATCGACATGCGGCTTGCGATAGTGAAATTTCTCCATCACCTGGGTGATGATCAACGCGGTCTGACGTTGCTGCTCGTTGGCGCGCAGTTCGTCGATCGATACGACCGAAGGCTTGGCCAGCGCGGCACCGGCCAGCAGCGCACCGCTCAACAGCGACATCCCGATCAAACGTAATTTCATGTCCCGTACCTCGTTACGCAGCACATCTGCGCCCGAATGACCGGCCCACGGCACGGTCTGTAATTCTCACCTTGCCGCAGAATCACTTCTGCGGCAAGCACTTAACCCAGGCAGACCGAGGTGTTTTAGGCCTCGTCAAGGGGCTGCCTAAGGCCCAGGACCAGATCCAGATAGCCCGGTGACCGGGGATCGAGCCAGCCGTGTCGGATCAGGAAGTCGATCACCACCAGATTGCAATTCAGCTTGAAATCATCGGTCTCTCGCACGATCGCCGCGACCTCTGATAGCGGCAGCAGCATGAACTCCTCGACCTCGCCGTCGGTATTCCGCGGCAAGAAGTCCTGCGGCAGTTCAAGGTCATAGCAGTACAGCACGTCGCGCCGGTACCCGCGCTGCGCCACCCGTTTGTACGAGACCACCCCGACAGGAACCGCTTTCCTCGCCAAGGCTTCCGCAACCCCGGCCTCTTCGGCGCACTCCTTTACCAGATTGTCCTCGAGGCTCAGCGAGTGCGGCAGCCCGCCGGCCACCATGTTGTCGAGCGCACCAGGGAACAGCAGGCGGTCGCGTGCGCGCCGCCCCAGCCACATGTGGATGCCATCCGCACGCCGTACGTACCCGTTCAGGTGCTGGCCGAAGGTGCGCAGCCCGAAATGCGCCGCCGCGGCACGATCGATCACGCATAACGCCGCCTCCCGACCACCCGGCGTCACCGCGTAGGGTTCGCCCATGTAAGGCGACGTGACACCGGCGTTCGCCAACTCGCGGGCCACCCGGTCCAGCGCCGCACTGCGTGCCGCGAAACCGTTCAGCCCCGGCGCCAGCGCCAAGCCGGTGGCGTCAAGCCGGAATACCTCGGGAAAACGCTGCAACTCGGCCGCAAACGCCGGCCGCACCCATCCGACCGGCCGCTCGCCCACCCGCCAGGGCAGAAACGCCTCGTCGACTGGCGGGTTGCACGCCGCGATATGCCGGTAATAGTCCTGCATTAAAGACAGCCTTTTTGCCAGAGAGTTTCGTCAGCCGCGACCGGCAGCGACCTTGATCGCTTACTCGGCCACGCGCGCATCACTCACCATGGCCGCATAACGGCGTGCGGTCGTGACGTTCATCGGCCCCAGGTCGGTGCGCAGCTGCACCGACTGCCCGGCCGCCAAGCCCCGATCGACGCGCAAAGAGGCCTGTTCGCGGATCCCGGCCGCAGACTGCAGGCCGACCACGACACGCAGGTCGCGCACCGCCAGCGAGGTGCGGTTGCGAAGTTTGACCACCAGGTAGCCGTCGCTGCTCAGGCCGAGCACGGCGCCGATGTAGCGTGCCGGATTTTCGCGCAGATCGAGGCGTGCGAGCCGCCTGCCGGCCTCGCTGCCGGCATCCGAACTCGACGTGGCAGCCTTGCGGAAGTTCGCGACCGCCCGATCGCGCTGGCCGCCCTGTTCGGCGATCCGGCCGAGGCCGTAGTAGCCCTCGGCGGTCGGCAGCAGCGCAACGCTGCGCTCGAGGTCACGGGTCGCACCGCCGGCATCTCCGAGTTCGCGCCGCGTCATGCCGCGCACCAGCAAGGGGCGAAAGTAGCCCGGGTTCAGCGCCACCGCATGGTCGAGGTCCTTCAGGGCCTCCTTGGCGTTGTTCTGCGACGCCTTTATCTCGCCGCGCAGGCTGTAAAAGGCCGCCTCGTCTGGCTCGATGCGGATCGCCTGATTGACCTTGGCGAGCGCACTGCCGATATCGCCATCCTTAACCGCCTTGCGGGCCTCATCGTAGGCGGCGTAGGCCGGCTGGTTGCGCTTGAGCCGGGCAATGGCGCGCTGGTAACTGGCCTCGCCGACCTCACCGCCGGGGCTGCCGAGCTGCGCAACCAGCGCGCGGTTGGCCTCGACCCGCTCACGCGACGGCGGGTGGCTGGCGAACAGGCCCTCGAGCCAGTTTTGCTCCTTGCCCTCGGCCAGCCGCACGAAGGTTTCCTGCAGCCGGACCGCGGCTGCCGGGTCGTAACCGGCGCGGATCATATAGCGAATGCCATACAGATCGGCCTCGCTCTCGTCGTCCCGCCCGAACTTCTGGTCGGTCAGCTGAGCACCCAGGTTCGCACCCAGCATGCCGACATCGCGATAGTCCGAGCCACCCAACGCCACACCCGCGGCGAGCAGCGCACCCTGCACGAACACGCTGCGCTCCATCGACTGGGCGGTATGGCGCGCCGCCGCATGCACGATCTCGTGCGCGAGCACGGCGGCCAGTTCGGCCTCGCTGCGCAGCTCGACCAGCAGGCCACGGTTGATGGAGATCTTGCCACCGGGCAGGGCCCAGGCATTCGGCGACGAGTCGTTGAGAATCTTGAACTCGTAGGGCAGCTTGCGATCACTGACCCTGGCAATGCGCTCGCCGACCGACGCCACGTAACGCGTCAGTTCCGGTTCGATCACATAGTCGCCGCCCTGTGCCTGGCGGTAGGGTGCGTAGTTCTTCTGCCCGATCGACAGCTCCTCGGACTCCGCCACGAAGGCGATCTCGTTGTCGCCGGTCACCGGATTCACCGCGCAGCCGCCGATCACGGCCAGTACCGCGATCGACAGCAGTCCCAGCAACCACCCGGTGCATCGCATCACAACCTCCCCCCACAGGATCTGTTCCTCACAAGTTCGCTCAGACCTCAGCCGCATGCTCAGGTTCCCGCGCGTTCGGCGCGCTTGACGGCCTCCCAGGCCGCGTCCAGCGCCTCGGGCGACAGCTCACCGAGGTCATTGTGACCGGCTGCGTGCAGGGTCGCCTCAAGCGCGCGGAAACGTCTCTCGAACTTCTCGTTCGCTCGACTGAGGGTCTGCTCCGCATCCATGCCGAGCAGACGCACCATGTTGACCATGGCGAACAGCAGGTCACCCAGTTCGTCCTGGACGCGGTCCGCGTCGGCGCCCGGCAGTTCGGCCTCGACCTCGTCCAGCTCCTCACGCGTCTTGGCGATGGCGCCGTGCACGTCCGGCCAGTCGAAACCGACCCGGGCCGCGCGTCTCTGCAGTTTCTCGGCCCGGATCAATGCCGGCAGCGCGCGTGCCACACCGTCCATCTGGCTGCTGGCCGCCGCTGACCCGCGCCCGGCACGCTCCTCGGACTTGACCTTCTCCCAGGCCTCGCGCAGTTGCTCGTCGTCGCGGTACTCGGCATCGGCAAACACGTGCGGATGGCGGCGGATCATCTTGTCGCAGATGCCGCGCGCGACGTCGCCGAAGTCGAAGTGCCCCTCCTCGCGTGCGATCTGGCTGTAGAACACGATCTGGAAAAGCAGGTCGCCGAGTTCGTCGCGCAGCTCGCGCATGTCGCCGCGCTGGATCGCGTCGGCCACCTCGTAGGCCTCTTCGAGCGTGTACGGGACGATCGTCGCGTAACGCTGGCGCTGATCCCAGGGACAGCCGGTATCCGGATCACGCAGGCGCGCCATGATCTCGAGCAGTTCCTGCATCGCCTCCATCAACGCGCATCCGCGGCCGGATCGAGCAGGTCCGGCGCATCGTTTTGCGGGCTGTTCACCTTGCGCCCGACCGGGTAGATCTCGAGTTCCGGCGCCTGCTGCACGGCGAGTAGCGTCTGCAGCGGTTCGGGCTTCTGGCTATGGGTGTCGAGCCACAGCGCAAACGACTCCGGCGCCACGATCACCGGCATGCGGTCGTGGATCGGCCGGACCTGGCGGTCGGCATCCCTGACCAGGATGGCGCATGACTCGATCTCGCTGCCGCCGGCATCCTGCCAGTGCTCCCACAGCCCGGCCAACGCCATCGGCCGACCGTCGCGTGCGCGCAGCGCATAGGGCTGCTTGCCGGCACCCGCGGCCCGCCACTCGTAAAAGCCGTCGACCGGGATCAGGCAGCGCCGGTAGCGCAGCGCATTGCGGTAGGCCGGCTTCTCGGCCACCGTCTCGACCCGTGCGTTGATCATGCTGAAGCGCGCGTCCGGGCCCTTCGACCAAGCCGGGATCAGGCCCCAGCGCACCAGTACCATCTCGCGCCTGCCGGCGGCGTTTTCGCGCACGATCGGCACCGGCTGGGTGGGTGCGATGTTGTAGCGAGGCGCAAGCAGCGGCATCGGCATCGCGCCAAACAGCCGGGTGAGCGTGTCGGCAGTCGAATGCAGGAAGTAGCGGCCACACATGATCGGCCCCGCCCTCAGTTGCCCGGCAGCGAAATCCCGGTGACCTTCTTGTACAGGCTGACCGCGTAAGAGTCGGTCATCCCCGAGACAAAATCGGTCAGCAGGAGCAGGCGCTGATAGGGGTCGTCGACCGGCACCCGGTCGTGGCCGACGAACTGCTCTGGTACCAGGCGGATCAGCATGCGGCTGCGTGGCGATGCACGTTCGCCGCGTTCCGCCACGTCGTCCACCACGTGAGTGAAGCGCTCGAGCAGGTCGCTGACCACCTGGAACCCGGCCGCCTGGATGCTGACCACCTCGGGCGCGCAGTAGATGCGTTGGCGCGCTTTGTCGATCAGCGCATCCAGCTCGGTACGCACCGCCAGTTCCTGCAGCAGTGGGACGTCGAACCGACCCTCCAGAATATCGACCTCGTTGTCCATGAAGCAGTCGACAACCTGGCGGATCACCTCGTTGATCACCTTGGCGCGCAGAAACTCGACCCTGTCCTTACGGTCGCGAATCTTCTCCAGCCGCGGCCGCTGACCGGCAGGGTCGGCGATCAACGGCCAAAACAGCCCGAGGACCTCATCGTAGCTGAAATGCCCGAGCCGGTAGCCATCCTCGATATCGATCACGCGGTAGCTGATATCGTCGGCGGCCTCGACCAGGAAGGCGAGCGGGTGGCGACACCACATCGCATAGTGGGTGTCGCGCGGGATCAGGCCAACCTTGGCCGCGACTGTTTCGAAGGCCGTGCGGTCGGCGGCGGTGAAGCCCTGCTTCTTGGCGCTGACGCCGGCGAAGCGGCCGCCCCCCAGCCAGGACTCGCGCGGGTACTTGGTAAACGCGGCCAGCGTCGCGCAGGTCAGCTGCAGGCCGCCGTCATTATCCGGGTTCTGCAGTCGCGTGATGATGCGAAAACCCTGCGCGTTGCCCTCGAAGCACAGAAAGTCCTCGCGCTCGCTGCCGCTGAGCATCGCCACGCGACGCGCGCCGTAGTCGCCGGTGTTCGCCCAGTGGCGGATGGCATCCTCTCCGGAATGACCGAACGGCGGGTTGCCGATGTCGTGTGCCAGGCAGGCCGCGGCGACAATGCTGCCGAACTCCGCCGCCTCGAACCCGCCGAGCGCGTGGCGCGCGATCACGCGTTCACCGACCAGGGTGCCGAGCGAGCGGCCGATGCTGGACGCCTCGAGGCTGTGGGTCAGGCGTGTACGGACATAGTCGACCTTCGACAATGGAAAGACCTGGGTCTTGTCCTGCATACGGCGAAAGGCCGAAGAGAACACCACCCGGTCGAAGTCGCGTTGAAAATCGGTACGCGCGGAAGAGGCCTTGGGCGGTTCCTGCGAACCCAAGCGGGCTCGCGAAAGCAGTTGCTGCCACTGCATTGGTGTTTCTGCCCCGATGGGTTCGGCCATGCTCATGCTGTGTGCGCGACTGTAACATCGCCCGCAAGACGCTGGCCACCGGGCAACAGACAGGTGAGCCGCGAGCGTGCGGGCCTTGCGCTGCTGCGGCCGGCAGCCACAGCACAAATGCGACTTATGATGGCGGCGCGGTCGACGAGCCGGCGTTTCACTTGCGCTGCGGACAGACGGCCGCTCCGGGGTTGCGCCGACCGCGGCCCGGCAGGATGCGTGCAGCCAACATCGGCCGGCCCGAGAAAGCCGCGCCAGCCGACATGATCAATGCTCGCAGGCGTCCTCGCAGATCTCGGGTTTCGGGTACCTTTCCTTGACCCTGGCGATCTGTTCATCGATCACCTTCAGCTGGGCATCGTTGCCGTGCCGCGCCTTGTACAGCGCGTCCAGCTGATCGCCGACGGCCGGATAGGTGGTGCGCCTGAGTTCGTGATAGTTGCTCTCCTGCAGCATCTGCCGGTATTCACCGATCGCCTGCTCCAGGTGACCGGCCTCGGGCAGCGGATGTTCCAGCAGCCACTCCTTGATGTAGGGACCTTCGCCGTCGTCCGCAAGTTGAAAGTCGACCCCGTGCAAGGCGTGCGGGTAGATATGCCGGATCGCGCAGCACATCTCCCGCGAGGCGTGGCTCGGCAGCGCCACATGCTGTTCCATCATGGTTATCTGGTCGCGCAGGCGCTGTACTTCGCCTATCGTCTTCTGGTGACCGCTGCGCACCGTGAGCACGGTGGCCAGCACGGCCAGCATGCTGATCAGGATCGCGGCGATCGAAAATGAGTCGAGGTACATGGCAGGTCACCACAGGTTGGTCGTAACCGGGACAGTCTAACCGATGAAACAGGCGGAAACTGCATTCTTGGCCACTCGCTGGCGGCCGTGCACAGCGACGTGCTGCTGAACAAGAGGCACTGTGCCGCCGGGCGTGAAGCCGGCACCCGGGGTGCACGTTGGCAGCACCGCCACATGTCGGCTGATTCGGACTGACCGGCATGCCCGGGGAGCGTCGCACCCTAATGGCCATCCCTGGCCCTAGGGGGATGCTCGACGCGGCGCGCGGTCGGGCGGGCGTCAGGTACCCCCGTCCTCGGCCGGGGGCGCGACCGCATCGTCACTCTTGCACACCTCGGGGTCGCCGACGCCCGCGCAGCGGAAGATGCGTTCGCCGAGGCTGACACAACCGAGCGGGATGACGATCAGGGTCAGCAGTGTCGACACGAACACCCCGAACAGCAGCGAGATCGCCATACCCTGGAAGGTCGGGTCGGTCAGGATCACCGCCGAGCCGAGTACCAGGGCCATCGCGGTGATCATGATCGGACGGGTACGCGCCTTGACCGCAGAGATCACGGCCTCGCGCAACGGCATGCCGGTTCCGACCTGGTTGATCGTGAAGTCGATCAACAGGATAGAGTTGCGCACGATGATACCGGCCAACGCGATCCAGCCGATCATCGAGGTGGCGGTGAACTCCGCATTGAGCAGCCAATGGCCCGGGATTATCCCGAGCATGGTCAGCGGAATCGGCGCCATGATAACGGCCGGGATCGAGAAATTGCCGAACTGCCAGACCACCAGCATGTAGATGGCCACCAGCGCGACGCCGAACGCGATGCCCATGTCGCGGAAGGTCTCGTAGGTCACGGTCCACTCACCCGACCACTCGAAGCCGGATACATCGTCATACTTAGGCGCATCGATCATCGTGCCCGACATGATCACACCGTCCGGGGTCGGGTGGCTCTTCAGCCGTTCATCGATGTCGTTCATTGCATAGATCGGCGCCGGCAATGCACCGACCGCGTCCCCGACGACAAACTCCACGGACCGCAGATCCTTGTGGAAGATCAGCGGATCCTGTTTGTCCTTCACAAAGGTACCGAGTTCACCCAGCGGTACCGTCCGACCGTCCTGGGTCATAACCGGCATGTCGGCCATCAGGGACAGTTGGGACCGCTTGGCCAGTGGCACCTGCAGCAGGATATAGGTCGGCTCGTAGACCAGGGGCTCCTTGATATCCCCGACCTTGAACATGCCCATCGCCATCGCCAGGTGCTGGTTGATGGTCTCCAGCGTGACGCCCTGGTTGGCCGCCTTGTCGAGATCCACGTCGAAGCGCCAGATCTCCTGGTCCTCGCGCATGAAGTTGTCGACGTCGTCGATCAGCGGCGACTCGTGGAACAGCTCGGTCATCATGGTCGCGACGCTGGCGCGTGTCTGGGCATCCGGGCCGTGCACCTCGGCGACCACCGTCTGCAATACCGGCGGGCCGGGCGGCATTTCCACCACGGTGATGACCGCCTTGCTGGCCGCACCGATCGGCCTGAGCAGTTCCCTCGCCTCCTGGGCGATCTCATGGCTGGTGCGGTGCCGCTCCTTCTTGGGCAGCAACTGGATCTGCACCTCGGCCTGCCACGGGAACTGGCGCAGATAGTAGTGGCGTACCAGGCCATTGAAATCGAACGGACGCGCGGTACCCGCATAGGTCTGGATATCGGTGACCTCGGGGATCGTGCGCAGCTTGTCGACGATCTCGGACGTCACGTTGATCGTATCCGGGAGCGCCGTGCCATCCGGCATATCTATGACCAGCGCGAATTCGGACTTGTTGTCATAAGGCAGCATCTTTACCCGCACCGCATAGCCGGTGATGCTGAGGAACATCATGATGGTGATCACGAAGGCCACCACCAGGCCGACCAGGAAGCCCCAGCCCCAGACCTTACTGTCGAGCAGCCGGCCGATGACCTTGTGGTAGAAGCGACCGAGCCACTCGTCGATCTTGTGGTCGCGCGCCTCCATCTTGTGCAGTTTGGACATCGGCGGAATCATGCGCATCGCCAGCCACGGCGCGAACACCACCGCAGCAATCAGCGAGAAGATCATCGCCACCGAGCCAAGCGCCGGGATGGGTTCCATGTACGGGCCCATCATGCCGCGTACGAATCCCATCGGCAGCAGTGCCGCGATGACCGTGTAGGTGGCAAGTATCGTCGGGTTGCCGACCTCGCGCACTGCATCGACCGCGACCTCGGTCGAGGTCTCCCCGACCCTGAGCCAGCGCGCGTAGATGTTTTCGACGATGACGATCGCGTTGTCGACCAGGAAGCCGATCGAGAAGATCAAAGCGAACAGGCTGACGCGGTCGATCGTGTAGCCCATGATCATCGCCATGTAGACCGTGATCACCAGCACCACCGGAATGGTCAGCAGCACCACGATGGCCGGGCGCACGCCGAGCGAGACGGCAACCAGGAAGGTTACCGCGGCCGTGGCGACGACCAGCTTGAACAGCAGGTCGTTGACCTTCTGGTTGGCCGTCTGACCATAGTTGCGGGTGACCTCGACGTGAACGTCGTCGGGGATCAGCTGCCCCCTCATGTGCTCGACATCGGCCAGGATCGCATCGACCACCGCGACGCCGTTGGCACCCTTTTGCTTGGCGATGGCGATGGTAACGGCCTGCGCCCCATCGACCACCTCGCCTTCATGCGCCGGCCCGGTGTAGTAGGCAACCTGATGGCTGGCCTCCTCGGGTCCCTTGGTAACCTGGGCGATATCGCGCAGGAAGATCGGCCGGCCCTCGTACGTGCCGACCACCAGGCGCTCGAAATCCGCGGCCGACTGGAGGAACGAGCCGGACTTGACCCAGTAATACTTGCCCGCCTGTTCGACCGATCCGACGGTCTGCTTGGTGTTGAAGCCTTTGATCATCATGGCGATCTGGCCCATGCTGATGCCGTAGCCCTTGAGACGCTCCGGCAGCACATCGACGCGCACCTGTTCGGCGCGTCCACCCGAGACAAAGGCATTGCCGGTCTGCGGCAGCTCCTTGAGCTGCTGCATCACGCTGACCGCAAGCTTGCGCAGGATCGCGTCGTCCATCGTCTTCGACCACAGGGTCAGCGTGACGACGGGCACGTCGTCGACCTCCTTGGGCTTGATCAGCGGGATCTCTGCGCCGGGCGGCATCAGATCGAGATTGGCCTGGACCTTGTTGTGGGTCAGCACGATGGCGCGTTCGATTTCCTCACCCACGTGGAATTCCAGGGTGATAATGCCCATGCCCTCGTCGCTGACCGAGTAGACGTGTTTGACGCCGCGGATCTCGCTCACCAGCCGCTCCAGCGGGCTCACCACCAGGCGCGACATTTCCTGTGAGGAGGCGCCCGGCATCTGCAGCATGATGTCGATCATCGGCACCGAGATCTGCGGATCTTCCTGACGCGGTGTCGCGTACAGACCGTAGATGCCCACCAACATCATCGCGACGAACAGAAGCGGTGACAGCGGTGAGTGAATGAACGAGTCGGCCAGGCGGCCGGCAAAGCCAAGTTCTTCTTTGGACAGCGAATCTTTCTTATTGGCTATGGACATGAGGGTCTGCTCCCGATTGCCCTAGAGGACACACGAACCTGAAATAATCGACCGCAAGGAGGGACGTCCGAGCCATGGTTGCGGACGCCCTTCACCGAGTCGCGGAAACTAGAGACCGGGCCGATAGGGTCCCGAGCGCACCGAACCGTCGGGCGCCATCAGAATCGCATCGCCTTCCTCCAGGCCGGACAGCACCGCCACCCGGTCACCGATGACCGCCCCCAGACGCAGCGCCCGCATCTTCAGTTCGGTCCGCTCCGGCGATACCAGGAACACCGACGGCAGGCTGCCACGCCAGGTGATCGCCGACGCCGGAATGGTCAGCGGAGAGAACTGGCTGTGGCTGGGATCGGGTACCAGCACCTCGGCATACATGCCGGCGCGCGCGCCGCTGTCATCCGGCAGGGATACCTTGACCGTGGTGGTATGCCCGCCGGTATTGGCCATCGGGAAGATGCGCGAAACCTTGGCCTTGATCAGAGAATTCCCGCGATCGAGCCGGGCATCGAGCACCGCCCCTTCCGACAGCGCCTGGATCAAGCGGGTCGGCACCTCCAGCTGGATCTCCATCTTGCTGGTATCGGCAAACACCACCAATGGCATACCGGGCTGCACGATGTCACCCTTCTCGACCATCTTTTTCACTATCACGCCATCGAACGGCGCGATGCTCGCGGCGTTCGCAATATTCGCGTCGAGCTCCCTGATCCCTGCCTCCGCCTGCGCGACCGCATCGCGCGCGGCCTGGATCTGCACGCCCTGTCCGTACAGGTTCGAGTGACGTTCGAAGCCGGGGCTGCCCTGGCCCATCATCGAGCGCATCGGGTCGGAGAAGATGCTCGCCATACCGGGCATACCGCCCAACATGGTGTTGCCTTGGGAATTCGGGGTCAGTATCTCGCGCTGGTACTGCACCTCCGCATTGCCCAGCGCGGCCCGAGCACTGTTGAGGCCGGCCAGGGCTGACTGGCGTTTGGCCAGCATGCTGGAGATATCCAGCGACACCAGCCGGCTGCCGGCAGCGAATGCATCCCCTTCCTCACCCGCGATGAATTCGACTTCACCAGGGATCTGGGCGGTCAAATTGACCACCTTGTAAGGAATAACCGTGCCACCCAGCACCGCGGCGTTGGTATTCTGGGCGCGCGACACCAGGTAAATCTGCTGCTCCGGGATCTTCAGGTCCATTGCGGGCGCCGGAGCGGGCTCCCCATCCTGTCCCACGGCTAGGCCCCCCAGCAGGGCTACTGTCAATCCGACAAAGACGAAAAGTGGATTCATGGCATTCTCAAAGATCTGGTTGAATAAACGTCAAAAAAGGCCCAGAGACACCCCTGCACCGCGACTGCCTGCCTTCCCCATAGATAGCGCTTATTATGTCACACATTAACAGCGCTTATCCACCCTGTTTATCGCCACCCGCTGGCTGTCTCTCCTCAACATCACCGCGAAACCAGCATCGCGCGCCTTTGACGGCCCAGGCAAAACCCAATATCCGATATTAGCGCATTGCCGGCAAAGTCCGCCCCTACAAAAACGCCGCGCCGACTGACCCGCTGGACACGCACTGCGCTTCAGGAATCCCGATCCCGGCTGCGCGCTGCACATTGACGTCCGAACCGCCGATGAAGCGCGCCGCCTGGCCAACACGATCTGCCACACCCTCCCCGCGCAACAAAAAATGGCGCCGCCCGATGCCTCGGGACGGCGCCACAGATCGCTTCTCGGGAAATGGCGCCGGTTATCACCCGGCGCCTTCGGGCATCAGCCGCCGCTCGGTTCCAACTTCTCCATCACCTTGTCGAGGCTGAAGCTCGCGGCCTTCTGACGTGGCGGGAATTCCTTGAAGGTCGCCAGGAACTTCGCCACATAGGCCTGTGCAGGTACCAGCAGGTACGCGCGGTCGATCAGCCATTCGTAGTACGAGTTGGACGTGATCGTGGCGCGCTCGTAGGGGTCGCGGCGCAGGTTGAATACGAAGGGCACGCGCATCGGAACGAACGGCTGCTGCCACACGCGGAAGGTACCGGCCGCCGGCTGCTCCATGAACAGAACCTTCCAGTCGCCGTAGCGCAGGGCCGTCAGGTCGCCGTCGTCGGAGAAGTAAAATACCTCCTTGCGTGGGCTCTTGTCGGTCTCGCCAGAGAGCAGCGGCAGCATATTGTAGCCGTCCAGGTGCACCTTGTAGTCCCGCTTCATAGCGTCGTTGTGCATACCCTTCTTGAGCTCCTCGGTCACGTTGGGGTCGCCAGCGGCGGCCAGCAGTGTCGGGAACCAGTCCATGTGGTGAACAATCTCGTTGCTCCACTGCCCCGGCTTGATGTGACCCGGCCAGCGCACCATCGCCGGTACGCGCCAACCACCTTCCCAGTTGGTGTTCTTCTCGCCGCGGAAGGGGTTCCAGCCGGCGTCGGGCCAGGTATTCATGTGTGGGCCGTTGTCGGTGGAGTAGAACACAATGGTGTTGTCCGCAATACCCAGATCATCCAAGAGCTTCAGGAATTTGCCGATGTGCCGGTCGTGCTCGACCATGCCGTCGGCGTATTCGTCCTGTCCGGAGATGCCGCGCAACTCCTCCTTGACGTGGGTACGGAAGTGCATGCGGGTACCGTTCCACCAGACGAACCAGGGCTTGCCCGCCTTTTGCTGGCGCTGGATGAAGTCGATCGCGGCATCGGAGGTCTCGTCGTCCACGGTTTCCATGCGCTTCCTGGTCAGAGGTCCGGTGTCCTCGATCTTCTGGCTGCCATCGGGCATGGCCCAGGAGTGAATCACGCCGCGCGGGCCGAACTGCTCACGGAACGTCTTGCCGCTCGGCAGCTTCATGTCGCCCGGGTAGTCCATATTCTCGGGTTCTTCCTCGGCGTTGAGGTGATACAGGTTGCCGAGGAACTCGTCGAAGCCGTGGTTGGTGGGCAGGTGCTCGTCGCGATCGCCCAGGTGATTCTTACCAAACTGGCCGGTGGCATAGCCGTGGGCCTTGAGCATACCCGCGATGGTCGGGTCCTTTTCGCTCATCCCCTCCTTCGCGCCCGGCAGGCCGACCTTCGAGAGTCCGGAGCGGAACACGCTCTGGCCCATAATGAAAGAGGCGCGGCCGGCGGTGCAGGACTGCTCCGCATAGTAGTCGGTGAAGGTCATGCCCTCACTGGCGATACGGTCGATATTGGGCGTCTGGTAGCCCACTAGCCCGTGGGTATAGGTGCTGATATTGGACTGGCCGATGTCGTCACCCCAGACGACCAGGATGTTCGGCTTGTCTGCTGCCCAACCCGCGATCGGCAACATCGACAGGCCGAATATCAGTATTCGCGACTTTTCGAGTAATCGTTGTTTTTGCATAGGGATCCTCCTCTGGTTATCTGCCCGCCATGTTGGCGGTTAACGCCCGCGGATTATGGCTTGCATAAAAGGTCCGCTTGGTCGGATTATCCAAAATCCGCAAGAAAACCGAACAAAGGGATAGTCGAGATGCCTCAGCTTCTTCCCACTGTCACAACCCGTGCGCTGTCGGTGTTCGACCCGGATGAGCTGACCGAGGCGGTCGGCTCGAGCAACCTCATGCATACCCAGGTCAGCAGCGGGGCGTTCGCCGGCGAACTGCGGGCGACACAGCTCGGCAGCTGCCGTCTGGACAGCGGCGAATACAACCAGACCCTGATTGCGCGCGGTGCTTTTCCCGCCGGTCACGTAATTGTCGGCTACCTTCTCAATGCCCGAGAACCGGGTCGTATCAACGGATTTCGCTTTGCTCAGTGCGACGTGGTCGTGTTTCCGCAGGATGTCGAACTGGATTACTTCGTGCCCGCAGACACCTGGTGGGCTGCGCTGCAGATTCCGCGCACGCTACTCGAGGACGCCCGCCTGGAGGCGTTGCCGACCCGATCGGCAAAAGTCGTCCCTGGCAGTGACGAGGGCGGCCGACGTCTGGGGCGCGTGCTGCGCGAACTGCTCGGTTTGCTGCAATCGCATGCCCCAGCCTCGGCTGTCGATGCCGAGACACAGGCGCAGACGAGCTGGCTGGAGTCGCGGTTGTTTGACGCGGTGTGCGATGTACTGCCTCACCGCAGCCACGCTGGCGCGCGCCCGCAGCATGTCAACCGCATGCAGCTGTTGCGCCGGTTCGAACGGCTTGTCCAGGACCACGCCTTCAGTAATCTGCGCATCGCCGACGTCGCTGCACAGCTCGGCGTCAGCCAGAGAACCCTGGAACAGGGCGTTAAGGACTATATCGGCCTGTCGCCGATCCAGTACCTGATCCGGCTGCGCCTGAATGCCGTCCACCGCGCGCTGATGCGCGGCTCGGAAGACGTGGCCACAGTGGATGCGATCGCCACGACACACGGGGTGACGCACCTGGGTCGCTTCTCCGCGTATTACCGGCAGCAGTTCGGCTGCAACCCCTCGGAGACGCTGCGCGCACGCTATCGTTGACAGGTCGTCCCGCCTGCCCGCCCCGGCACCGGTTCGATCCGCATATTTGTGTATTGGGCTGGGCGTTTTGCCCGGGCGCGGTACACTAGCGCCAACGGATACCGCCGCCAGACGCGGTGCCGACCAAAGAGAGGAATCCCGATGCAGCCGATCGACAAGGCGCGCCGCCGCCTGCTCCAGTGGACCAGCGCCACTGCCGGGCTTTTTACCCTGCAACAGGCCAAAGCCCATCACACTGACACGCATTTCGACGACAAGTCCGAGCACCAGATCGTCTATCAGTGCAACAAGGCCGACAATGAATACCTGTCGCATATCCTGTTCTCGGTCGGCGAGATGATCCGCACCTATGGCGACAATATCGAGGTCGTGGTGGCCTGCTTCGGTGCCGGCATCCACCTGCTGGGTGACCCGCCGGAGCGCCCCATCGCCAAGGAGCACCAGGAACGCGCCTCGTCGCTGGCTGCCTATGGGGTGGCGTTCCACGCCTGCAAGAACACGATGAACAGCCTCGGCTGGACCGAGCAGAACCTGGTGGAGTACGCCAAGGTGGTCGCGGTCGGCGTCCAGGACATCATGCTGTTGCAGGAGAAGGGTTTCAGCTACTTCAGCTGGTAGGCGGTACGGCATACGCATAGTGCATATGCCGATGTCGGCCGGCCCGCACGATCGGATACCGCTACGGCCTGCTGTCGATGATGGCTATGGGGCCGGTTGGCAGGCCCGGCCGGGCTCAGTGAAAGTCGCGTGACACCACGGCCAGACCGCCCAGCAAATCGCTGTGATCTTCCAGGCGTCGGCAGACCAAATGCTGGACGCCCTCGGCGCGCTGGATCTCCGCGACAGCGCCGAGCAGCTGCGCGCCGAGCAGTATCTTGCGCTGACGTTCGGCAAGATCGGCCCAGATCAGCAGGTTGAGCCCGCCGCTCTCGTCCTCCAGCGTGACGAAGATCGCCCGCCCGTTGCCCGGGCGCTGGCGGATCAGCACCAGGCCGGCGGCGCGCACGATCTCACCCGGCGCACGCCCGCCGACCTCCGCCGACGACAGGAACCCACGCCCACGCAGCTGCTCCCTGATCAGTGCCAGTGGATGCCCACGCAGGGTCAGCCCCAGCTGTGCATAGTCAGCCAGCACCGTCTGGCCGGCACTCGGCGCCCGCAGCCGCGGCGCGCGTTCGCTGAAGTGGCCGAGTTCGGACAACGGCATCGCGTCTTCGACACCGGCGACCTCCCAGGCCGCCAGGTGACGATGCCCGACCAGGCCCTGCAGCGCATCGGCCGCGGCCAGTGCCTTGAGATCGCCGCGGTTGAGCCGGGCACGTCGGGCGAGCTCCGGGATATCGCTGAACACACCCTGTGCGCGTGCCTCGGCGACCCGCCTGGCCGCGGCCTGAGACAGCCCGCGCACCAGGCACAGACCCAGGCGCAGCGCGGGAGGATGCCCGCGGACTGGCGGCCGCGGGCCGGGAGGATCGCCATGCGCGACCCGTCGATCGGGAACATTCACCGCGCAGGGCGCAAACGAATATGGGGTGGTTTCATAAGCGGCCGGATTCTCGTCGCGGCCCCTTGTGACCTTCGTGTCCCTTGTGTTTGAACCGGCATGCTCGAGGGTGCAATCCCAGCTGCTGTGATTCACATCGACCGGCAAGACCTCGACGCCATGCTCACGCGCATCGCGCACCAGTTGCGCCGGGGCATAGAAACCCATCGGCTGGCTGTTGATCAGCGCGGCACAGAAGGCTGCCGGGTGATGGCACTTGAGCCAGGCCGAGACATACACCAGCAACGCAAAGCTCGCGGCATGCGACTCGGGGAAGCCGTAATCACCGAAGCCGAGGATCTGGCGATACACGCGCTCGGCAAACTCGCGCCGGTAACCGCGCGCCTGCATCCCGGCCATCAACCGCTTCCGATAGGGCTCCAGGCCACCGCGTCGTTTCCAGGCCGCCATCGCGCGGCGCAACTGGTCGGCCTCGCCGGGGGTGAATCCGGCCGCAACCATTGCCAGCTTGATCACCTGCTCCTGGAAGATCGGCACGCCCAGCGTGCGCTCGAGCACGGAACGCACCTCGCCCGATGGGTAGTCCACTGCCTCCGTGCCCTGCCGGCGGCGCAGATAGGGATGCACCATATCGCCCTGGATCGGTCCCGGGCGCACGATCGCCACCTCGATCACCAGGTCGTAGAAACATGTCGGCCGCAGCCGCGGCAGCATCGACATCTGCGCCCGCGACTCGATCTGGAACACTCCGATCGTATCGGCCTGCCGGATCATCGCGTAGACGGCCGGATCCTCCGCCGGTATGTCCGCCAGCGTCAGCCAGGCAGGATTGACCGCGCAGGCTGGTCGGTCGGTTTCCTGTGCAATCGAATACCCGTCGCCCCCCTTTGTGTTGTTCCTGTCCTTCGCGCTCAAACAGACAGGCCCGGGGTTCGCGGTTATATGTCCACGGCGCTCAAACCCGTTGATCAGATCGATCGCGCGTCGGATCGCACTCAACATCCCGAGTGCCAGCACGTCGACCTTCAGCAGGCCGAGCGCCTCGAGGTCATCCTTCTCCCACTGGATCACCGTGCGCTCGTGCATCGCGGCATTCTCGATCGGCACCAGCTCGTCGAGCCGCCCGGCCGCAATCACGAAGCCGCCAACGTGCTGCGAGAGATGGCGCGGAAAGCCGCGCAGCATATTGACCAGCACGAGCAGGCGCCTGAGCACCGGGTTGGCCGCATCGAACCCGGCCTCGTCCAGGTGCCCGGGTTCGATCTCGGCATGTCGACGCCAGGCCGCGACCGCGGCCACCAGCGCCTCGATCTGCTCCAGGCCGAGCCCCAGTGCCTTGCCCACGTCGCGCACCGCGCTGCGTGTGCGGTAGGTAATCACGGTCGCGGCCAGTGCGGCGCGTTCGCGGCCGTATTTTGTGTAGATGTACTGGATCACCTCTTCGCGGCGCTGGTGCTCGAAGTCGATATCGATATCCGGCGGCTCGTTGCGCTCGCGCGAGATGAAGCGCTCGAACAGCATGTTCATGCGCGATGGGTCGACCTCGGTGATGCCCAGGCAATAGCACACCGCCGAATTGGCCGCCGAGCCACGTCCCTGGCACAGGATGGCGCGTTCACGCGCATGGCGGACGATGTCCCACACGGTGAGGAAGTAGGCCTCGTAGTTGAGCTCGGCAATCAGCGCGAGTTCGTGCTCGATCTGCGCGCGCACCCGTTCCGGGCAACCGGCCGGCCAGCGCCGCTCGATGCCCTGTTCGGTCAGCTGGCGCAGGTAGGCGTGCGGTGCCAGGCCCATGGGTGTGACGTCGTCCGGGTATGCGTAGCGCAGTTCGTCGAGTGAAAAACAGCACCGTTCTGCAACCCGCAAGGTCTCGTCGAGCAGTTCCGGCGAATACAGCGATGCCAGATCATCGAGACTGCGCAGGTGGCGCTCGCCATTGGGCAGGCGCGCATGCCCGAGTTGTGCCACCGGGGTGTTCAAGCGGATCGCGCTGAGCAGGTCCTGCAAGGCACGTCGTCCGCGCGCATGCATGTGCACGTCGCCACTGGCCAGCCGCGGCAACTGATAGGCCTGGGCCAGTCGCTCAGCGTACTGCAGACGTTCGACATCACGTCCATCGCGCATCAGTTCGATCGCCAGCCAGGCGCGCCCGGCAAAGCTGGCCGCCAGCCAGCTGACCGAAGCCTCCGTCTCATACGGCAGCAGCGGCAGCAGCACCAGGCAATCCGGCACGCCATCCTCGAGGTCGGCACGATCCAGCCGGTAGCTGCCCTTGGCGGCGTGCCGACGTCCGCGCGTGATCAGCCGGCATAGCTGCGCATAGCCGGCCCGGTTGCTCGCCAACAGCACCAAGCGGGGACCGTCAGTCAGCTGGATCTCACTGCCGATGATCAGGTGCAGGCCCAGCTCGTCCGCCTTCTGATGCGCGCGCACCACGCCGGATAGCGAACACTCGTCGGTGATCGCCAGCGCCCGGTAGCCCAGCGCATGCGCACGCTCGACCAGTTCCTCGGGGTGCGAGGCGCCGCGCAGGAAGGTGAAGTTGCTCAGGCAGTGCAGTTCGGCGTAGTGCATCAAAGGGCGTCGCTCAGGGAAACGATGTGCGGCCTCACATGAAAAGCCCGTGCAGGTACCAGCCACCGCTGCGGCGGTCGCGGAACACCCACAGCCTTTCGCCGGCCGAGCTGTGTGCCACGAAGTAATCCCGAGCGATGTCGAAGCCGTCCCACCAGCCGGCCTCGATGCGCTCGGGCAGGCTCTCCAGGCGCAGTGCGCCGCCGTACTCCGGCGCACCCTGCCGCTCCGCCAGCGGCCGTGGCTGCGGCAACAGCCAGGGCGGCTGGGATGCCCCCTGCTGCATTGATGCGGCCGGGGCGTCACCGAACTCGCTGGGCTCGCACAGCTGCCAGGCAAGCTCCGGGCGATGATCGGCCAGGCAACGCAGGCCGCGCACACATTGTCCGCCCAGGCGGTTGCTCAGGCGCTCGAGCAATGCCTGGTCCGGTCCGGGCGGGTTGCCGAACAGCGCCAGGCTGCGTTCCTCGAAGGCCAGCCAGTCATCCACCCGCAGGCCGATCGCCACCACGGCTGCCGGTAGTTGCAGCCGATCGATGCGCTCACGGAACACCTCGAGCATGTGATCCGGGTCGCGGCTCGGATCGAGCAGGCCCTGGCCAAACCGGGTGTCCGGGTGATCGCGGTGTCGCAGTGTCCACTGCAGACGCTGCGCCCCGCCGCCCCGCCCGCGCAGGAAACCGCACAGTGCGACCATCAGGCGACGTGCCGGGAATACCAGCGCGGTGGTCTGGCCGATCTCGCCGAGCAGCTCGATCGTCTGTGCGAAATACTGCGGCGGCTGCCACTCCGGGCGTGGATCCACTGCCAGCCCGAGCAGGCGATCCATCAGCCTGGACAACTGTGGCCCGACCCGGCGCGCCAGCTCGGGCCGGGGCAGCGTCAGCACGTCGCCGATACTGGCGAGACCTATGTGCCGGATCAGCCCGCGTGTATCGGCGTCCCGGGTCAGGCTTGCCAACGGCAGCGCCGCCACCGCCTCGCGCAACGCATCCGGCGTCACCACCTGGCAAGCGGACCGCTCGCGTGCCAGCAGTGCCGCGGCCATCGGCGTCGGCGCCAGCGCGTACCGGACGCTGTAGCCGAGCTGGCCGAGCTCGCGCTGTACCGGCGTCAACAGGGCAGGCAGGCCACCGAACAGGCGCAGGCTGGCACCGACCTCGAGCAGTAGCAGCGACGGCTCGAAACTGATCCGCGCACTGAACTGATAGGCCCACAGCGCCAGCTCATCCAGCGCACCCTGTTCCCGGACACGGTCGCGCCGCTGTACCACCAGGCCGGCACACAACGCCAGGGCCGCCGGCAGGGCGAGCCCGGGACGCACCCCGTAGGCCTGCGCCGCCGCATTGCAGCGGCTGATCTGTTCACGGCCACCGAGCGACTCGACGATCGCCAATGCACCGGCCTGCTGCCGGCCGCGCGCGAAGACCTCGAGCGGCAATTGCGGGAAATACAGCGCCAGCCAGAGCATGTCGGCAGTTCAGGTCAACGGCACGACGCAACTCGCCCCACCCCAGGCGCCACGTCGCTTCAGCACCTCGACCTCCAACCCAAGCGGCGCAGGCCTTACACGCAGACGCAACGCGGCCGGCGAGCCCTGCTGCGCGCTACGCGGCGAACGAAACAGGATGCCCGGACAATCACCCTGCTCGGCCGCCAGCTGCAGGCGCCGCAACTGGGCCGTCTGCAGCTCGCCCGGCCACGCCAGCACCGCCCCGCAGGCGCCCGATTTGAGCGCCTGCTCGGCCGCCCACAGGCATTGCCCTGGCGACACGTCGCGTACCAGCAACAACCGCTCGACGCGGATGCCGCGTGCCGCCAGTGCCGGTGCATACGGCACATAGGGCGGCGCAACCCAGACCAGCCAGCGCAGCTCCCCACCGAGCCGGGCCAGCAGCGGCAGCAGCAGCGGCAGGCCCTGATGGGCCTCGCTCAACAGCTCGACCAGGGCCGCGCGCGGCCAGCCGCCGCCGAGCACCTCGTCCAGCACCGGCCAGCCGCTGGCCAACAGCCGATCTGCCGCCAGCGCGCTGCGCCGCCCCTGCCACAGGACACCGTTACGTTTCAGCTCATCGAGATCCACCACCTGCATTGCAGCGCACACCCGGCCCTGCCCAACAAAGCTGGGCAAACTCAGTTTTCAGGAGAATATAGAGAACCAATATAGAACAAAATGGAGCAGCGTACGAGTCGGTCGAACGATCCGCATGCCAATCGCCGCGCCGCACAAGGCCTGGCTCAGCGCACCCGGTGTCCGGCCAGAGCCCCTCTCCGCCGAGCCGTCGCGCCCAGCCGGCGTTACCATGGCGCCCGTCCCCCCACCCCAAGCCGCCCCTGCAACACCGACGAACCCATGCCGCCGGTCCGGGCGAGGCCCTCGTCCATATCCGCACCGTACTGAAGACCCAGGCCGTCGAGCGCGAGCTGGCCAGGCGCAGTGCAGGCCCGCGTCACGAACTGCTGTTGCGCCAACAGCACCGCACGCTGTGGCGAGAGATCAACCAACTGCACTGGCGGATATCGCCTTCGCGCTGGAGAACCTGCCGCTCGACTAACCCCGGGGCGTTTGCGGCCAGGTCGCCCCGCATCACAACGGCGCCGTGCTGCTCGAGGTCAGTGACGCGGTGCGCGCCAACCTGCTCGAACAGATGGACAGTCAGGGTGTGCTGGCAGCCGCCGCAAACCTCGACAGCGATGAGATTGCCGACCTGGTACCGGATCTGCCCGAAGAGGTCGTGCCCAACCTGATGCAGCGCCTGGCCCCCGACGACCGCGCGCGCGTGCAAACGGCCCTGTCGTTTCCCGAGGGCACGGTCGGCAGCCTGATGGAATTCGACGTCGCCGCAGTTCGCGCTGACGCCAGCCTGGACGTCGTGCTGCGCTGGCTGCGCCGGCGTGGCAAGCTGCCCAGTGGCACCGACATGCTGCCGGTCGTCAATCGCGACGGTTACCTGCAGGGGACGCTGCGCCTGGAGGCCCTGCTCACCCATCCCGGTGACGAACCGGTCGAGGAGGCCATGCATCGGCAGGCCGTAGCCTTCCATACGAACGACTCCGCCGCCAGCGCGGCGCATGCCTTCGAGCGCTACGACCTGATTGCCGCGCCAGTCACCAACATCCACGGCGAACTGGTCGGCCTGCTCACGGTCGAGGCCGTGGTCGACCACATCCAGGTGGTCAACCCGAGCGAGCTGTTGAGCCAGGCCGGCCTGCGCGACGATGGGAACATCTTCGCCCCGGTGTGCAAATCGGCACGCAACCGCGGCCTGTGGCTGGCGCTGCACCTGATCACCGCGTTCATCGCACCGCGGCTGATCGGTCACTTTGAACACGCCATCCAGCAGATCGTCGCGCTGGCGGCGCTGATGCCGATCGTCGCCGCGGTCAGCGGCAACACCGGCAACCAGACCCTGGCCCTGGTTATCCGCGGCTATGCACTGGGCAAGATCGACGATGGCGCATTCCGCCGCCTGCTGGTCAAGAAATCAGCACTCGGCCTGGTCAACGGCCTGATCTGGGGCGGTACGATGGCACTGCTGACCCTGCCGGTCTACCGCGACCCGGGGATCGCACTGATCATGTTTGCGGCCATGCTGCTGGCCGCCGCCTTCACCCCTGCCGTGCTGCGCAGACTCGGCCAGGACCCGGCCCACGGCAGTGCGATCCTGGTCACAGGTCTGACCAACAGTCTGGGGTTCTGCATCTTCCTGGGTCTGGCCGCGACCCTTCTGGTCCATTGACCGTATTGCGCCGCGGAACCTGCCTGACACATCATGGCGCCATTGCGCGTTGCGGTCTGGGCCACCTCCACGGCGGGTGGCTCCATTCAGCTCCCGTTCAGCCGCCGGCGCGCGGAATAGCGGTGTGAAGCCAGGGCCTGCGCTGGCCCGCCACGGCCACATAGCCTTTCGATGCAAGCAGGCATTGCCACGCGCATCCTGGCCGCAGACGAACAGCCGTCACGACAGACGATGAGGATGTAGATATGAACAAAACACAAACCGGTGCACTACTCGCCTGCGCCATCATGCTCGGACTGAGTGGCTGCGCCACCGAGAGCGATCCGAACCAGCGTGCAAAGGTCGGCGCTGCAGTCGGCGCAGTCGCCGGCGCGGTAATCGGACACCAGGTGAGCCACGGTTCCGGCGCCTGGGTAGGCGCAGCTGTCGGCGCGCTGGCCGGTGGCGCGACCGGTCACTACATGGACAACCAGCAACAGGAATTCGAACGCTCGCTGCAGCAGGAGCGCGACGCCAACCAGATGGAGATCGAACGCCTGCGCGACGACACCCTCAAACTGACGGTCGATTCCGAGGTGTCGTTCGACTTCGGCAAGGCCGAGATCAAGCCGGCATTCCGCTCCTCGTTGGACAAACTGGCCCAGGTGCTGCTCAAGTACGACCGCACCATCGTACATGTGATCGGGCATACCGACAGCGTCGGCTCGGACGCCTTCAACCAGGACCTGTCACTGAAGCGCGCGGACGCGGTCGCCGACTATCTTGCCTCGTACGGCGTGCCACGCCAGCGCCTGCGCACCGAGGGCCGAGGCAAGAGCGAACCGCGTGCAACCAACGCGACCGAGGCCGGCCGGCAGCTGAACCGACGCGTCGAGGTGTTCGTCAAGCCGATCGTCGAAGGCCAGGAGCAGCGCGCCTACGAGCCACCGCAGTATTGACGATCGACAGCCCGCGTCATTCTGTCTGGCTCTCATTGTGTAGGGAGCCAATTGAGCGGGTGATCCCGGAACTCGCACAGGGTGCATCAGGCGCAGGCCGTAATGCACCGGGACACGGTGGATACGGTGCAATTCGCAGGCTCATTGCACCCTACCGTCACTGTCGAGACAGTGCGATGCATTGCTCCGTTGAATGCGGCGCACCACACTAACCGTTTTCGGCCATCATCTGCCGGACCAGCTCACCCAGCCGCTCGACCGCCTTTTCGATCTGCGCATCCCAGGGATGGCCACAGTTGATGCGCACGAAGTTGCGGAACTTGCGCGTCGCCGAGAACATCATCCCGGGTGTCAGGCTGATCCTTTCCTGCAGGGCGCGGTTGACCAGTTCGAGCGCATCGATGCCGCGCGGCAACTCCACCCACAACACGAAGCCGCCCTGCGGATTGGTGATGCGCGTGCCCGCGGGGAGGGTGCGCGCGAGCATGAAGCGCATCTTTTCGACCTGTGAGCGATAGGCGCTGCGCAGCCGCACCAGATGCCGCTCATAGGCCCCGCTGCGCAGGTAATCGGCCATCGCGATCTGCGGCAGGCTGCACATCGCCGACGATGTCGCCTGCTTCCACTCGATCAGGTCATCGCGAT
Source organism: Chromatiaceae bacterium (assembly GCA_022340805.1). Taxonomy (GTDB): domain Bacteria; phylum Pseudomonadota; class Gammaproteobacteria; order Chromatiales; family Chromatiaceae; genus Thiosocius. The sequence continues at coordinate 8,369 of JAJDNF010000052.1, read as the reverse complement.
AACGGTCGGCGATGACCCAGCCGATCCGGTAACCGGGCGCGATCGTCTTCGAGAACGACGAACAGGTCAGCACCAGCCCCTTCTGATCGAACGACTTGGCGATCGCCGGACGCTGCTCACCAAAATGCAGGTCGCCGTAGATGTCGTCCTCGATCAATGCGATGTTGGCCTGCTCGAGCATCGCGACCAGGCGCCGCTTGCCGGCATCCGGCATCACCGAACCGAGCGGGTTGCTGAAATTCAGCACCGCGACCACGGCCTTGATCTCCATGGTCTCGATCGCCGCCTCGAGGGCATCCAGGCAAAGGCCGGTCTCGGGATCGCTATCGATCTCGACCGCCAACAGGCCCATGCGCTCGATCAGCCGCAGTACCGAGAAATAAGTCGGCGACTCGACTGCCACGATATCGCCTCGCCTCGTGACCGTCTGCAGGCTGAGCGCGAGTGCCTCGCTGCATCCCGAGGTGATCACCACGCTGGCCGGGTCGACCGACAGGCCGAGGTCCATGTAGCGGCGCGCGATCTCATGCCGCAGTTCCTCGTCGCCGGGCGGAAAACAGTAGCTCATCGCCCGCTCCGGCTGGCGCGTCGCCGCGCGCTGGGTCGCGCGCAGCAGGCCCTTCACCGGCATCAGTTCGATCGCCGGGACGGCTGCGCCGAGCGGCACCACCTGCGGGTCGTTGGCAACGCTGAAGATCTCCTCGAACAATTCGCCGAAACGCACCTTGCGCGGCTGCCGGCTGACCGTGGTCTTGCGCGGTACCTGCGAACCCTGGCTGTGACTGACCTGCGCATCGACGTAATAGCCCGACTGCGGCCGCACGCGCAGCACGCCCAGCTGCTGCAGCGCCGCATAGGCCTGATTGACCGTGGTGATGCTGACCCGCAACTGGCGGCTCAGGCCACGCAGCGAGGGCGCACGATCGCCCGGTTTCAGGGTGCCCTTCTCGACCAGGTCGAGGATATGCCGGGAGACCCTGTCATACAGAAACCCTTCGCCCGCCGCGCTCACCGAAACTGTCATCGCCGCTCCAAACTGTACTGGTTACATTTGATCTTTTCTGACACTGCAACTGTAACAGTAGTCGAACTAGTATGAGCCTGCGAGCAACGCTGACAGAACAGGTTCAGCGGCGACATGGGAGAGAAAGATGACTACATTGACACTGAGCCACCGTCTGGGCGATGGGGCATCATGGATCGAACCGACGCAGCAGGCCGTCCAGCTGATCCGCGCCTGGCAACAGCGTGCAACCCAGCGTCGACAGCTCGCCTGCCTGAGCGAACCGCAGTTGCGGGATATCGGGATCTCACGCGGCGAGGCACTGCGAGAGGCCGCGAAGCCTTTCTGGCGCGCCTGAGCGTCAGGCGGCCCAGGCGACGCCGCTGCGCAGGTGACAGGTACCGTCGTCGGAGGCCATGCACGGCCCATAGGGCGAACCGCTGCTGCAACCCAGCGCAAACTGCTTGCAGTCGATCGGCTCTTTCTGTCCAAGCACCACGGCCGCGCATTCGCAGCCGAGCGGCATCTCGGAGCCCTGCGCGGCAGCCTGCTCGCGGTAATCCGGGAAACGCCGATCGGCGTCGAACACCGCGTAGGCGTGACGCAGCCGGTAGCCGCTCGCGGGTACGCTGCCCAGGCCACGCCAGCGGCCGTCCCCCAACTCGAATACCCGGTCCAGCCAGTCTCGCGCCATGCAAAGACCATCTGCCCGGACCAGCGCCCGGTAACGATTGTCGACCCGGGCCTCACCCTGCGAGCATTGCTGTAGCACCGCATGTAGCGCGCCCAAGACGTCTGCAAGGCTGTAGCCGGCGATTGCCGCCGGTATCCGGTAGTCGCCGGTGATGCGCTCCCAGTCCCGCATGCCGGTGACTGCACACCGGTTACCCGGCAGCAGCAGTGCATCGAATCCGGCCGCGCCCCGCGCCAACATCACCTCGAGCAGCGGTTCGACCCGTCTGCCGCAGACCAGCACCGACAGGTTTTTCGGCAGGCCTTCGAGCACCATGCCCGCCAGTGGCGCGAGCAGGGTCTCGAAACCGGCGGTAAACAGCACCATCTGGCGCGATGGCGCATCACGTGCCGCGATCAACGCCTCGACCGGTGCCGATACCGATCGCACATCGGCGCCCTCGAGACCGGCCGCCATCAATGAATGCGGACCCGGCAGCTGCCGGTTCAGGGGCAGGTGCAGCATGTTGTCTGCCGCCAGCAGCGTAAGCGGGTGCCGCCGCGCGAGCTGGATTGCCTGGTAAAGGTCGGCCTGCGGGCAGATGCTCGCCGCGCAGCCGGGACCGGAAACCAGCCGGACCTGTTCCGGCAGCGCACGACGCAGGCCGGAAACATTGATGACCCTCTCGTGGTCAACGGACAGGCTCAGAACCCGTACCGGCCCGCTCAGCGGCACACGCGCGATCTCGCCAAGCAACTGCGCAACGGTGCTCACTGCGGGTGCGGCCGATCGACGTATCTGCTTTGGGACATGGCGTCCTCGCAAGGATGTGGCGCTGCGTGGCCTGACCAAAACGGCCGGTGCCGGACCTGCATCGGATGCTGGCCCAGCGGACCGCCGGGTCACAACTTCAATCGCCCCGCGAACGTCGGAAAACGCAGGCGATCCTGATCTGGATCAAGTTGCGCCATCCCGACGCGCCAGCCTGGGCGACCCGTTCATGCCGGCAGCGCGCCAGACATCCGACCCCGGCGAGACAGACGTTCCCACAGCCGGTCGTGGAAGTAATACGCCACGGTATTCACCGCCGGTTCGATCAGCGCGACCGCGCCGCCGACCACCAGGTCGCCGGTCAGCAGGTAGGCGACACTGAACGCAATACCGAAGTGCATGATGGCAAAGGTTACGGTCTTGATCATGGTCGTTCTCCCGAAGGGATGTGTATGCCACCAATGATAACCATTCGCATTAACCTGGCCAGTGAATTATGACCAACATACTAATAGTCTGCGACTATTGAAGCGACGGGCGCGCCGCCGACGACCGCATGCCTGTCTGCTCAGCGCCTCGCCGTCTGCACGACACCCAATGGGCCGACCGACTTGCGGTTGGCGAGCGCCACGCCGAGCAGGATCAGCGCCCCGCCCGCCAGCATGCTGAGCGTGAGCGCCTCATCCAGCCAGATCGCGCCCCAGGCAATCGCAAACACCGGGATCAGGTAGGTCACGCTGAGGGTGCGCTGCGGCCCGACCTCCCTGATCAGCTGGAAATAGATCAGAAACGCCAGTGACGTCGACACGACGGCGAGAGCCACTACCGCCGCGATCACCCCCCAGCCCGGCGCCTGCGCCGGCGGGAACAGCGGCAGCAGCGGCAGCAGGACCATCCCTGCACCCAGTTGACTGCCGGTTACGAACACGACTGCGGGGATGTGACTCAGGCGGCGCTTGGCGAGGTTGGCCGCAAACACGTACGAAACCGCCGCCACCAGGCCCGCGGTCACCGACAATGCCGGCACCGGGCCGGCATCGTGCCGCACCCCGACCAATACCACCACGCCGACGAAGCCTAGCGCGACACCGAGCGCACGCCGCAAGTCAAACGGTTCGGCATAGACCGCGAATCCGATCAACGCAGCAAAGATCGGCACCGTGGCGTTCAGGATCGAGGTCATGCCGGCAGTCAGTTGCAGAGATGCATAGGCGAGCAGCGTGAACGGCGCGGCCGCATTCAGGCAGCCGACCAACAGCAGCAGGCGCCAATGTTCGCGCAGGGATCCGAACTGTGCCCGCCTCGCGACCAAAGGCAACAGCACCAGGCCGGCGATCAGGACCCTGAACGCAATCAGCCAGACCGGGCCGAGCACCGGCGCGGCGATGCGCATGAACAGGAATGAGCCACCCCACATGGCCGCAAGCAGGATCAGCGCAGGGTAAAAGGGGATAGCCATTCCGACGTAATGCTGCCGGCCGGGTTTCAGGTGCGCAGCACAGACAGCGCCTGGCGCACCACCAGACGCTGATCCGCGGCGTCCGCACCGGTCCCGCCGAGCACACGCAGTCCCCAAAGCGTGGTCATCAGGAACTTGGCCAGCGAACCGGGCGACCTGTCGGCACCCAGCAGACCCAACGCCTGCGCCTGTTCGAGCGCCGCGACGAAGAGCCCCTCGATCTCATCCAGATGCGACTTGACCCGGGCCTGGATACCCGGATTGTGCCGCCCGATCTCCAATACCGTGTTGACCAGCAGGCAACCGCGCCGCTGCCCGTCGCCGGTGCCGCCGCTGACCAGCACCTCGAAGAAGGTCTCGATTCCCTGCACAGGGTCAGGCGCATCTTCCAACAGGTCACGCAGACGCTCGACGCTGTGCCGCGCGTAATGATCCAGCGCGGCGAGGAACAGACCCTCCTTCGATTCGAAGGCCGCATACAGACTGCCGGGCTGAAGGTGCGTCGCCTGCACGAGCTGGCTGACACTCGTCGCGCAATAGCCGTGCTCCCAGAACGTCGCCGTGGCGCGCTCCAGGACCTGCTCGCGATCAAAACTTGCCGGCCTTGCCATTGCCGTCCTCGTGGGTATTGCCAGGGGCCAGTATAGCCGCCTCGCGGAAATACTTGAATGATTACTCAATAACGGCTAATAATTGTGGAATTATCATTCAACAATTCGGAGTTAACCATGTCCAAGCTGCGCGCCACCATTGCCGAATACGATGCAGCCAAGGCCGAGCGGGTCCCGGCCGAGACGCTGCGCACCATGTCCGATGCGACCGAGCAGCTCAGGTCCATGGGCGTCGCCGACCGCAGCCTGAAGACCGGTGACCGGGTGCCGGATTTCGTCCTCAACAATCACCTCGGCGAACCGCGCCAGGTGCGCCACCTGCTCGCGGACTCGGTAGTCGTGCTGAATTTCTACCGCGGCGGATGGTGCCCCTACTGCAACATGGAACTCGGTGCACTGCAGCAGGCCCTGCCGCAGATCCGTGCCGCCGGGGCGACCCTGGTGGCGATTTCACCGGAACTGCCCGACAGGGCCATGGACACCCAGGCGCGCCACGCGCTCGAATTCGATGTCCTGAGTGATGTCGGCAACCGCGTCAGCGGGGCCTTCGGCCTGGCATTCGAATTGCCCGAACAGCTACGCCCGATCTACACGCGGCTCGGCATCGACATCCCGGCGTTCAACGGCGACGATCGCTTTACCCTGCCAGTGCCGGCGACCTACGTGGTGGATGGCGACGGCATCATCCGTTACCACTTCGTCAACGTCGACTACACCCAGCGCCTCGAACCGGACGAACTGTTGCGCCATCTACGCGGACATTGACCGGGTCGGGCCGCAAATCGGTATATCATCCCGACCCTACCGGGGCCCGCACGGGCCCCGCTTCTTCCATCGCGAGCCGAACTGTCAGGGAGCCAGCCGATGGCCATCTGGGTTGATGCCGACGCCTGCCCACGGGTAATCCGCGACATACTGTATCGGGCGGCGGAGCGCTGCGCGGTGCAGGTGACCCTGGTCGCGAACCAGGCGATCGACATACCGCGCTCGCGGCACGTCTGCATGCTCAAGGTCGCATCCGGATTCGACGTCGCCGACAACGAGATCGCGCGGCGCGTTGAGCCCGGCGACCTGGTCATAACCGCAGACATTCCGCTCGCCGCCGAGGCGATAGAGAAGCAGGCCGAGGTATTGAGCCCGCGCGGCGAGCGCTTCAACCCGGGCAACATCCGCGAACGTCTGGTGATGCGTGATTTCATGGACACGATGCGCGCCAGCGGATTGACCAGCGGCGGCCCTCCGCCACTGTCGGCGACCGACCGCCAGGCCTTCGCCAACGGCCTGGACAGCTATCTTGCCAGGGCCGCGAGGGGCTAGCCTGCGCGTTGCCGGCTAGGCGCCGTTATCCGCTGCATCATGGCTTGCGCCTGATGCGCACTGCGCGAGTTGCAGGACCGGCTACCGCCAGCTCTGCCGCGCAGAGCCCAAGGGCTCAGCGCTCGCCTTTGGGCCCTTTCTTCAGCGACAGGCGCGGTTTGGGCGGCTTGTTTCCGGCCGGAACCGCCTTGCGCTTTCCAGCACCCGCCGAAGGTCTTGCCGGCCCACCCTTGCCACCGGCCTTGAAACCGGGGCGATCTGCGCGCGGTCCCTTTGCACCCTCGGCACGTGGCCGCGCGCGCTTGCCGTCGGCATGCCCCACCGGCCCTTCCTGGCGGTCCTTGGCAAAGCGCTTGCGCGGCCGCTCATCGGACTGCGCATCGGCCTTGTCGAACGTCGCACGGTCCTTGTGTTGCGCCGGGCGGGCCGCCGCGCCATGGGCCCGGTCCTTGAATCGCGGCCGGCCAGCCGGTCCATCACCCGATCGCGTCGCCGGGTGCGCACCCGGCGGACGCGCGGCCGCTGCGGACTTGTCCGGGTCATAGTCCTTGAGCGGCTGGATCGCCAGCTTCTGCTGACACACCCAGGTATTCTGCAGATCGCGCAGGGTCTCCGCCGGCATCCCGGCCGGCAGATCGACCGTCGTGAAATCGTCGAATATCTCGATATGTCCGATGTACTTGCTCTCCAGGTCGGCCTCGTTGGCGATCGCGCCGACGATATTGCCTGGCTTCACCCCGTGCTGATAGCCGACCGCGACGCGGTATCTCTCCATCTCAACCTCGGGATAGTCCTTCAGCGGCAGCGCCCCTGTCTCGACCACCTTGCGCACACGCGGCCGCTCCGGTCGTTCGGCCCGCGCCGGCCGCTCCGTCCGCTGGTCGCGTTCATCGGCCGCGAAACCACGTCGCTCCGGGCGCTGGGATTCGGCCTTGGGATCGAGCAACAGCGGCACGTCGCCCTGTGCCAGACGGGCCAGTGCCGCGGCGATCTGCAGCGCATCGAAATCGGCCTCCTGTTCGAGTTCGCTGACCAGGCGGTAATACAGCGACAGGTCCTCGTTCTCGACGGCCTCGCGCACGCTGGCCTTGAAGCGCTCGGTGCGCTTCGAATTGATGTCGTGCACCGACGGCAGATCCATCGGATCGATGCGCTGTCCGGTCGCCTTTTCGATCGAGCGCAGCATACGCCGCTCGCGCGGGGCGACGAACAGGATCGCGTCGCCGGCCGCGCCGGCGCGCCCGGTCCGCCCGATCCGATGCACGTATGACTCGGTATCGTACGGAATGTCGTAGTTGATCACGTGGGTCACGCGCTTCACGTCCAGGCCACGCGCCACCACGTCGGTCGCGACCAGGATATCGGTCTTGCCGTCACGCAGACGGTCGACCGTGCGCTCGCGCTGGGCCTGGGCGACGTCACCGTTCAATGCCTCGGCGGCAAACCCGCGCGCACTCAATTTCTCGGCCAGCTCGACCGTCTGGGTCTTGGTGCGCACGAAGATGATGACCCCGTCGAACGTCTCGTTCTCCAGTATCCGGGTCAGCGCGTCCAGCTTATGCAGACCGCCAATAGCCCAATAACGCTGGCGGATGTTCTCCGCGGTCGTGGTCCGCGAGGCGATCTTGACGTGCTGTGGTTCGTTGAGATGGCGCTCGGCCACCTTGCGGATCTCGTCCGGCATGGTCGCCGAGAACAGCGCAATCTGCCGCTTGGGCGGCGTGTGCTCGAGAATCCACTCGACATCGTCGATGAACCCCATGCGCAGCATCTCGTCGGCCTCATCGAGCACCAGGGCCTGCAATCTGGAGATGTCCAGCGTGCCGCGCCGCATGTGGTCCATGATCCGCCCGGGCGTACCGACCACGACCTGCACACCACGGCGCAACTGGTTGAGCTGCATCCCCATCCCCTGCCCACCGTAGATCGGCAGCACATGGAATCCGGGCAGGAAGCGCGCGTAAGTCTGCAGCGCCTCAGCCACCTGCAGGGCCAGCTCACGCGTCGGTGCGAGCACCAGCAACTGTGGATAATTGGCCGATGCGTCGATGCGCGCCAGCAGGGGCAACGCAAAGGCCGCCGTCTTGCCGGTGCCGGTCTGCGCCTGGCCGAGCAGGTCGTTCCCGGCCAGCAACAGCGGGATGGCCTGGGCCTGGATGGGTGAAGGCGTTTCGTAGCCGACTTCGGACAATACCTTCAGCAGCGGGCCGGGCAGGCCCAATGCGGCAAAGTCGGTGATCTGTTCTGACATGACGGGACCAGTGCGGTTTGAGGGTGGCCATCTAAGGATAGCGGGGCGCGGATTATACGCGCCAGGCTGCTTCAGCGCTGGTTTATTTGCCACCCGGGGCTGGTTCACGGCGCCGGCGTCCGATAGCCGGGTCCACTCAGCTCGCCTTTATCCAGCGCCGGCCGCAAATCCTGCAAGCGGAGGGGGCGCATTCGCGCTTGCCCGGTTAAACTACCGACGCCTCATTCAGGGAACCCAAGAGAAGGCCAGCCGTGACGGCGGCCGCAGGACGAACGATGCGCAGC
>JAJDNF010000049.1 GCA_022340805.1 Chromatiaceae bacterium | reverse complement strand
TCCGGATCGCAATCCGCCATAGCGGACAGGAACCCGAGTACGTCGGCGAGGAAATTGCCGGCCATCACTGCCGGCGACACCGGTGGATCACCGACCACCTTGCCGGTCAGGACCTGCACAGGCGTCTGGTCGAACAGCCGGTCGAGGTGATGGAAGTAGTTGATCGCGTTGACGCTGCAGCCACCGCGCGGCGTCGCGACCTTGACCTGAAATGCCTGGTCGGCGTCGATGGTATAGAACAGCAGCCGCTGATCGGGCCTGTGTGCCTGCATCTCGGCCAATCTCAGGTAGGCGATGTTGCGCATCATCGCCTGCCCCTTGTGGCCAAACGCAGCGGGCGCATGTCGCCCGACGATCCCACCGAGATCGGCCGGCTGCAGGCGCGCCAACAAGGCGAGTTGTTCATCCAGACCGAAGTACTCGACTGCGATACCGGCCTGCACGATGCGCGCTGCGATGCGGCGGTCTTGCGCAGCGGCCTCTGGATCGGCCGAATCGTCGGCCAGCAGTACCGAGATCTTGCGATAGCGGCCGTGCTCGATGCCACCATAGCCGAATGCCCGGCACTGCGCGAGCAGGCTGTCGAGGCAGGTCTGCAGTTGCTGCGGACTGTCTGCGACGGGGATCACGATCACGACATGGTGACGCCGATCCGGGCCCTGCTCAGCGAGCATGTCTTCGAGATCACGGAACGCGTGCTGATAAGGCTCGAGCAGGTCTTCGTCCAGTCCGTCGCGCCACAGCGCCGCCTCAAGCTCGGCGATGCGTGCACGCTGCCCATCGATGTCCGCGCCGCTGCCCATCTCAGCGCGACGACAGGTAACTCGGGAAGGCATTCTTGTCCAGCATCAGTTCGATCAGGTTGATCGAACCCTGCAGATCAGCGGTATCGAACAAATGTTCGACATCGGTCTCGCGCTCGATCCTGTAGTGGCCGATACCGAACGCACGCGCCAAGTAGCCGAAGTCGGGATTCACGAAGTCGCAGTCGATATAGCGCCCCTGGTACAGCTGGAACTGGTTTTTGCGGATCAGCCCCATGGTCGCGTTGTTGATCAACACGACATTCAGCGGGACCCGGTAGTTGACCGCCGTCATGATCTCCATGCAGCACATCTGGAAGCCGCCATCGCCGAGGATCGCGAAGGTCGGGCTGTGTTTGGCGAACAGGCGCGCGCCGATCGCCGCCGGAATCGCGTGGCCGAGCGACGAGATGCCGGAGTTCGGAAAATAGTGATTGCCGTCGGAGACATCGAAGTAGCTCTGCGCGAACACGATGTTGTCATCGAACACGATCGCGTCCTGCGGGAAGTGCCTTGCGAGCGCGGCATAAAATGCCGCGATCAGCTGGAATTTCGCCATCTGCATGGTCTCGGCACCGGTCGGCGCGGCGGCGCCGGTCTGATCGGCCCCTTCGCGATGGACCTCGAGTTCACTCAGTGACTTGGGGCTGACACCCTCCTCCTGCAGTTGCTCCAGCAGTTGCGTCAGCACCTGGTGGATATCACCCTGAATGGCCACGTCGGGCCGAAACACACGGCCCAGCTGGGCGGCATCGCGATCGACCTGGGCGATCTTCTTGCCATCCAGCAGGTCGTCGGCCCACAGGTAACTGGTGCGTTCGTTGAACGCGGCACCGAGGAAGATCACCAGGTCGGCGTGGTCGACGATGTATTGGCGGGCACCGCCGTCCGAGGTCACCCCAAGGCAGCCCAGAGACAGATCAGAACCCTCGGCGACCACGCCCTTGCCCTTCAGGCTGGTGGCCACCGGGATCGCCATACCGGCGCTGAGCAGCCCGACCACGTCGCGCGCCCCGGCCTTGATGCAACCGTAGCCGGCAATGATCACCGGATTGCGCGCGCCTTCGATCAGCTGCGCCAGCTCGACGACCGGCGCCGGTCGCACGACATGGGCCGGGTCGCGGCGCGGGAAATGCACCTGTTCGAGCACCGAGTCGTCGACCAGCTCCTTCTGCACGTTGTACGGGATGCTCAGCAGCACCGGTCCCGGCTGCGCGGCGAACAGCGCCTGGGTCGCCTGGTTCAGGACCTGGCCGATGTAGTCGGTCCGTTCGATCAGCTTGCGGTAGCGGGTGATGCCACGGAACAGCTCGCCCTGGTCGATCGCGCCTCCCTCGCCGGAGCTCTCCTGCAGGCCGCCGCGGCCAAAGATGTAGGTCGAGGTCTCGCCGGTTAACACCAGCACCGGCAGCTGTTCGGCATAGGCATTGGCGACCCCGGTGACCATGTTGGTCGCTCCAGGGCCGGCCGTGGCGATGCAGGCGGAGGCCTGGTGCGATATGCGCGCGTAGCCGCCGGCCATGAACGAGGCGCCCTGCTCGTGCTTTACCAGCACTGTGTTCACAGCGGACCGGTACAGCCCATCGTAGATCGGTAGCACATGGGCACCGGGCATACCGAAGACGTATTCGATGCCCAGACGTTCCATGTACCTGACGATAAGGTCGCTGACGGGTATCTGCATGTCGATAGTTGAACCGAGGCCGGGACACGGGCTGGCTGCCGGGCCGGCCCGCCGGGCTCCGGAGACCCGGCACACGTCACCCGGTGGACCCGGGTCCGGTGCCGATCGCATATGAAACGTCGCCGATTATATCGGCTCGGCTCGTGATAGGGCAGAAAAGCCGGGCCGATCGCAACAGCGGATCCGACCGGTGATGCAGACAACGCGGCTGGCTGCGCTGCGGCGCGACATTAGCGCGTCAGCGGCACGCTACCCCTCGCGGCTGGCGGCGCAGCGCGGACCGCAACCGCAGCCCCGGGGCACCGGCCCCGGGCGACAGCCGATCGACTCAGGTCACGGTGCCCATCGTCTGGTGGATCTGCTGCACGACCGCGGGGTGCAGCCCGCTGAGCTGCGCCAGACGCTGTAGGTAGCGGACCTCCGCCTGGGTATCCACCTCGATCGCCAACAGCGAGGCGGCATAGACCTGCGCCGCGACCTCATGGCTGGGGATCTCGGCCACGAAGGCATCGAGGTCGAGCGGCCTTTGCATCTCTTCCAGCAGCCAGGCCTGGCTGGCGTCGTCCAGGCCCGACTCGCGCAGCTTGCCGACGATACGCTGCGATTCCTCGCGGCTGACCCGGCCGTCCGACTTGGCCGCGTTGATCATCCCCTTCAGCACCAGTTCGGCGGTCTTGCGCAGGGTCTCTTGCTGTTCACGGTTCTCGGGCACCTTGAGGCCCAGCGGCAGGTCACCACCCGACCACGGCGCTGCCCCGGCAGCACCCTTTGCGCCCTGGTCGGCGCTCATCAAGGCCTTCATCGCGACACTCGCCAGCATGGCCAGCGCACCACCACCGAGGGCGCCCTTCACCGAATCGCTGCCGCCGCCGAGCAGGGAACCGAGCACCGCACCGATGCCGCCAGCCGCAGCCGGATTTCTCGCGGCGCCGCTCATTCCGCCCTGGACCGCGTTGCGCAGACTGTCGAGCAGATCCGCACCACCGCCGGCGCCCATGCCAGGAATGCTGAAGCTGCCGCGCTGCAGGTTGTCGACCGCACTGCCGACCCGCCCACTGCCGGACGACGTCATGGAGTTCTGCAAAAAGGCCCCGATCAGGTCACCAAAGTTCGCCATTTCATCTCTCCTTATAGGTTACTGCGGCCAGCCACGAAGCGGCCACGCGCTCGTCACTACCGCCCAAACGGCGCAGCAGGACGCACTCATCCGGATAGCACCGGGTCCCGGCATCATACCCAGGTCAATATGCCGGAATAGTGCGCGCCTGCGATGTAGGCGCGCAACCCGGGATCCGCGACAGCTGGCGGGGCGGTCGACGCGCGGATGCCCCACCTGGCAAGGGTCGAACTCCACTGCCCACTGCAACGCGGCACGCCGCGCCGCGGCGCCCATCCCCGTCGGGCCCGCCGATTTGCGACTCGCGCTGACAATACCGCGAGCGCGTCACAGCGCCCCCCCACGGACAATCGGACCAAGGCAGGCCGATTGGAGTCGCTCGCTGGTCATGTGTCACAGTCACGAGCCTGCGGCACCGCACCGCACCGCACCACGTCAGGACACAGGGGTTATATGGGGATGTTGATCAGGGGATGGAAGGCCATGTTCTGGCTGTTGCTGGCGAGCCTGGGCGGGGGTTGCGCCGTGCTGCCAGAGAACGTCGATCGGGTCGAGTCGCATGCTTACACGGCAACCGACGATACAATGCTGGGGCACCGTTTCGCGGCCGAGCGGGCCGAGCACCCGGACATGTCGGGCTTTCTGCTGCTCGGCCGGGGCCTCGACGCGTTTCTGATTCGCGCGGTGCTTGCCCAGACTGCCGAGCGCAGCATCGATGCGCAGTATTACCTTCTCCACGACGATCTCACCGGCAGGCTGTTCATCGACCAATTGCTGAAGGCCGCCGACCGTGGGGTCCGGGTACGCCTGCTGGTAGACGACATGGATCTGGCCGGCCGCGACTGGGGGGCGCGTATACTGGACGCACACCCGAATGTGCAGGTGCGCATCTTCAACCCATTCAGCCGCAACATTGGACGCATCCCTCAGTTCGTGACAGGTCTCGGTTCGGTCACGCGACGAATGCACAACAAGTCCTTTACCGTGGACAGTCAGGCGACCGTGCTGGGCGGGCGCAACATCGGTGACGAGTACTTCGAGGCAAACCCGGACCTGGCCTTCAGCGACCTGGACGTGCTCGCGGTCGGGCCGCTGGCCCGCGACGTGTCGATGTCCTTCGACCGATACTGGAATCACCCGCTCGCATACCCGGTTGCGACACTGGTGCCGGACGCGCCGAGCGCCGGACAGCTGGACGAGGCCCGTGCGAGGCTCGGCGCCTTCGTGAAAGAGCATGACGACTCTGCCTACCTGACTGCCCTGCGCCAATCGCCACTGGCCGATCGGTTACGCGCTGGAGGGATGGATCTGCAGTGGGGGAGCGCCGAACTGGTATCCGATGACCCGGAAAAGCTGCTGGCCTCGCGACAGGAGGTCGAATATCGACTGGCCAAGGATCTGGCACCACACTTCGACGGACTGCGCCGGGAGCTTATCGTGTTTTCGCCTTACTTCGTGCCCGGGGAAGAGGGCGTGGACTTCTTTCGCGGGCTCCGCGCGCGAGGCGTGCGTGTGCGCATCCTGACCAATTCCCTGGCGTCCACCGATGTGTCCGCGGTGCATGCGGGCTATGCGCGCTACCGCGAGGACCTGCTGCGCGCCGGTGTCGAACTCTACGAACTGAACAAGCGCCTCGGCAAGGAAGCGCACCCGCAACATGCAGCGTCCGGCGGGTCGTCAAAGGCCAGTCTGCACGCCAAATCCTTCGTGCTCGACCGGGAGGAGATGTTCGTCGGATCGCTCAATCTCGATCCACGCTCGGTCGTCGAGAATACCGAGATTGGCGTCGTGTTTCGATCACCGCAAATTGCCCGGGAGATGGCCGACTGGTTCGATGCCAACATCGAAAATCTGGCCTTCCAGGTAAAACTGGAGCAGGACGCGAACGGCGCCGAACAGCTGCGCTGGTACGGGCGGGTGGACGGCGAGCCGCAAATCTTCCACGTCGATCCATATACAAGCTTCTGGAAGCGCTTCATGGTTGGGGCAATCGGCCTGCTGCCGGTCGAGTCGCAGCTCTAGACTGGATGATACGCCGCACAGTCAGCGGCATGCTCAGCCCAGGCCCATGACCGCGCGCAGCTCCGCGCTGCTGAGCACATGACAGTAGATCATATTGATGATCTCGAGCTCTCTGGCATGCAGCTCGTCGGTGCCGGCTGCACAGCAGTCCTCGACCACGACGACATTGAAGCTTTCGTCAGCCAGACTGCGCACCGTCGACGACACGCACTGGTCGGTATAGATCCCGGTCACGATCACATTGCGAATCCCCATGTTGGCGAGCACCAGCCGCAGGTTGGTGCCGGTCAGGGCACTGTCGGTAGTCTTGGTAACGACGATCTCGCCCGCGCGCGGGGCCAACTGCGGGACGATCTGCGACTGCTCGCTGCTCTTCGGCATCAGCAGGTCGTTCCACCCCGGCATCTTCTGGCTAAGCGAGCGGTCCCTGCCGTCGTCGAGCAGGCAGGCAATGCGGGCGTGAATCACGTCTATGCCGCCGTTGCGGAAGCTTTCCTGCAGCGCGCGCAGATTTGGAATCACGACATCCTGCATGCGCGCAAAAAACGGCGCCCAGCGGGCCTGTTCGGCGGCACTCGGGCGGGGTGCAAGCCCGTAGTTCTGCACATCGATACACAACAGCGCGGTCTCGGCGTGTGGCAGCGACAGGTCTTCGGGTTCCGGGGCATGCGTGTAGTAGAAGGATCGGTATGCAGTTTTCCAGCTCATCAGAATAGTCTCCGTGTTTGAACTCACCCCACATCTGCGGCAGGCCGGTCAAGCGTAACCCGTCTAGTGGCACCAGTACCGGGATGATCGCGCCGGACAGGCGCGGCTGAACACCGCTGTGGAGCGAAACACGCGGCAGGCGGGACGCCCCGCCTCGACCCACGCCCGCCCCCCGGTAACAAAGAATTCACAATCTGGTAACACCGCTGGTGCAAGCTCAGCACTTAAGATCGGTCGATAGTCAGGGTTCCCCGCGATGTCAGATTCTCCAACTCCGGATAGCCCGGCACACCCCATCCTGGTCCCGGTGGATTTTTCGCCACCGGCGCGCGCCGCGCTGATCGCCGGTGCACGGCTGGCGATGTGCACAGGCGCCGCGCTGAAGGTGCTGCACGTGGTACATGCGCCAGCGGACAGGCCTGACTATTATCAGCGCCGCAGCGAGCGCGACATCCTGCTACCGGTGGAAGAGTTGGCCAATCGGATGTTCGCGGAGTTCCTGCACGACACCTACCAGCGCAATCCGGAGCTGACAGTGCTGGAGGCACCGAGCACTCTGCTTGTGACAGGCCTGCCGTCGACGCGCATACCCGAGGTAGCCAGGCTCGTGGATGCCAGCCAGATCGTGATGGGACAGCAGCGGGCCACAGGCATGTTCCGCAATCTCCGCGCCCCGCTGTCCGAGCGGATCGCAAACAGGTGCGGCATCCCGGTAACCGTGGTCTATTCGGATGCAAGCCCAGCGGCCGCTGCACGCCGGCCTCGCGAGCGGTTCGGTCCGGTCGACGCGAACGCGGCGCCGCTGGGCTGACACGCGGATGGGTTGGCCTGGCAGAGGGCGCGTTTGCTCGGCAGGGATCGTTCGCCCCCTACCCGATCAGGCTTCTGCGCCGTTCAGCAGCTCGTCGACCGCCCGGTATCGCTCGGCCGGGAAATGGCAAGTAAAACTGCAACCACGACCCTCGTCGCTGCGGATCGACAGCGTCGCGTCATGGACCGTGAGGACCTGGCGGACTATCGCAAGTCCCAGACCCGTGCCACCTGCATCACGCGAGCGCCCGGCATCGACACGGTAAAAGCGTTCCGTCAGGCGCGGCAGATGCCGCGCCGGGATTCCCGCGCCATTATCCCGCACCTCCAGCGCGGCGCGATCGCCATCCCGACCCCAGGTGATCCTGACCTCGGTGCGCCCGGGGGTGTGTCGGATCGCGTTGAATATCAGGTTGGAAAAGGCGCAGCGCAGTAACGATTCGTCACCGAGCAACATCAGGCCAGGCTCGCCGCCCAGCTCGAGCACATGGTGTGTCTCGCGCGCCAGCTCCCGGCCCTCGTCGACGATGTCCTGCAACATTTCGAGTACCGCAACCGGTTCGCGCTGCACGGTCTGCGACCCGTCCTCCAGTTGCGATAACATCGACAGATCCTGGATTACGGTCTGCATGCGGCGGGTCTGGTCCATCATGCGCAGCAAAGGAACCCGCTGGGCCGCCTGTTCATCCGTGCTATCGAACAGCGTCTCCAGGTAGCCGTGCAATACCGTCAGCGGTGTTCGCAGTTCGTGCGACACGTTGAGCGTGAAGTCCCGCTGCGACCGGTTCAGGTGATACAGCCGGGTGATATCGCGGACTACCAGCAGGAAGCGCTGCGGTCCCTTCTTGAAACGGGTGACACTGATTGACAGCACCAGCGAGCGATCGCCCGGTGCCTCGATCTCGAGCAACTGGCGGAAATTTCCACTCTCGAGATATTCCCGCAGCACCGGGTGGTCTACCTGGTCGACGAGCCGGCGACCCACTGCCTCGCCACTGACCAGGCCAAAATACACCTCGGCCTGGCGGTTAAGCCAACTGACCTCACCGCGATTACCAAGGATCACGACTCCGTCCGGCATGGACGACGCCACCTTGCGAAAGCGCGAGAAAAAGCGTTTCTGGCGACGCTTGCGGCTGCGCTCGCGGCGCTTTATCCAGCGTACCTGATGAAAGACGTCGCGCCATAATCCCCAGGCCCAGCCACCCGGGTCGCGGTCGCGCAATATGAACGCGAGCAGGCGCCACGCCTGCGCCAGGTGCCATGCTGCATAAACCGCCAGGCCCATGGCCAGTGCCATGACCGCGTCCAGGCCGCCGGCAACGGCGCCCAGCACCGCGACGGCGAACAGCGCGAGCCACAGCAACTCTTCTTTGAGCGCCTGTCGCCGCAGCATCGTTGGCTAGTTCGGCGTGGGCTGACCGGGCAACACCAAGAACCTCAGCGCAGGGAGAAACGGTAACCGGCGCTGCGCACGGTCTGAATCACGCCGCGATAACCCGCGGGCTGCAGCGCCAGGCGCAGGTTGCGGATGTGCACATCGACCGTCCGATCCTCGACCTGGGTATTGGATGGCCAAAGGTACTGGATCAATTCAACGCGGCTATAGACCCGCTCTGGATGGCGCATCAGAAAGTGCAGCAGACGAAACTCGGTCGGGCCCAGTTCAATTTCTTCGCCGGCGACGCTGACCCGCCTGGAGACGGCATCCAGACTCAGGCCACCAGCTTCGATCGTATCGGCACCGGGCTGTTCGGTAGTCATACCGCAGCGACGCAGGAGCGCGCGAATCCGCGCCTTGAGCTCGGAGGGTGAAAATGGCTTAGCAATGTAGTCGTCCGCGCCGGCATCCAACGCCGCCACCTTGTCGGCGTTGCTGACGCGCGCCGTCAGCATGATGATCGGAATTTGGCTGTGCCGGCCGTTGGCACGCAGTGCCTTGGCGAAATCCAGGCCCGACTCGCCGCCTGGCAGCATCCAGTCCAGCAGCATCAGGTCGGGCGAGGAGGCCGCGATGTGCTTTCTGGCCTCCGCAACCGTCGCGGCGCCGATGCAGGCGATCCCTTCCGTCGACAGGGTAAAATCGACCATCTCGCGGATCGGCGCCTCATCGTCAACGATCAAAATGGTCGGATCGCTTGCGCTCACGCATGCTCCTCTGACGGAGGGGCGTCAACCGAAACGTCCCTCGATATAGTCTGCAGTCTGTTGTTCTCGCGGCGCCAGGAACAGTTCATCCGTGGCACCGTGTTCCACGACCTTGCCCATCAGCATGAAGATACATTCTTCACTGGCCCGCCGTGCCTGGGCCATGTTGTGGGTCACGATAAGAATCGTGTACTGCCCGCTGAGCTCCCAGATGAGTTCTTCCACCGCCTCAGTGCCCTTCGGGTCGAGCGCAGAGCAGGGCTCATCCATCAACAGCACCCGTGGCTTGACCGGCAACAGCCGCGCGATGCACAGCTTCTGCTGCTCCTCCAGAGACAATTCGGTCGCCTTGCGCTTGAGCTTATCCTTGACCTTGTCCCACAACAACACCTGGCGCAGGGCCTGCTCGACGATCTCGTCTTCCTCGGCGCGGCTGCTGCTCTCGGCCCTGTTGTGGATCCTGTGGCCGAACAGAACATTGTCGCGAATCGGCAGAGGTAGCGGGTTGGGACGCTGGAAAACCATACCGACCTGTTTGCGTACCTGCAGCAACTCCACCGATGGGGCGTAGATGTTCTGCTCGTGGACCTTGATACTGCCGTTGATACGCACATAGCCCAGACGCTCGTTGATGCGGTTCACACTGCGCAGGAAGGTGGACTTGCCACAGCCGGAAGGACCGATCAGCGACGTGATGCGGCCATTGCGAATGTTGAGATTCACGTCGAACAGCGCCTGGAAGGTGCCATACCAAAGGTTCAGGCCCTCGGTCTGGATGGCGCAGTTCAGCTCCTGATGCTTACTCATGGCGTGGCCTTGTGAATGGTTGCTCGGATTCGGCGCGACAGCCATCAGCCGAACTTGCCTTCGATATAGTCCCGGGTGCGCTCATCCCGGACCTCGCCGGCAAACATCTGAGAACTGTGACCGACCTCGATACACTCACCACCGAGGAAGAACGCGGTACGATCGGCGAGCCGTTCGGCCTGCTGCACCAGATTGGTCACCATGATGATCGTCATCTCGCTGCGCAACTCCCGGAGGACCTCCTCGATGCGCATCGTGGTCACCGGATCCACGGCGATCGAGAACTCGTCGAGCATCAGCACCTCCGGCTGCTGCGACAGCGCGCGGGCAATGGTCAGGCGCTGCTGTTGTCCGCCGGAAAGCAGGCTGCCGAGTGAACTGAGCCGGTCCTTGACCTCGTCCCACAGTGCCGCGCGCGTCAGGCAGCGCTCCACGATCACCTCCAGTTCGGCATGGTCCTTGATGCCGGACAGGCGCGGCGCCAGTGCCACGTTGTCGTAGATGGTCATCGGCAATCCCACCGGCAAAGGAAACACCACGCCGATTCGCTTGCGCAATGCGTATACGTTGCGCAAACGACTCACGGGCACGCCATCGAACTGGATGTCACCCTCCACGCGCATACCATCGGTGAACGAATCCATGCGGTTGAGCGCCTTCAGGAACGAAGTCTTACCGGCGTTGGCGGGACCGATAATGCCGAAGATCTCGTGTTCCCTCACCTCCAGCGATACCCCGCTCAGGGCAGCGACGCCAGAATAGCTGATGGTGACATCCCGCGCTGCGATCTTGATCTGCGCCGCGGGGCTTGCCTGCCCGGCCTCGGCAGCGCTCTGCGCGCTTACCATTTTTTCTTACCTCGCAGGTATACACGGAACGCGATCGAGAGGCTGTTCATGATCAACACCATCGTCACCAATACCAGCGCGACACCATAGGGCAGCGCCTCGGGCACACCGGGCACCTGGGTGGACACCACGAACAGGTGCAGCGACAGCGCCATGGTCTGATCGAAAATGCTCTCGGGCAGGTACGGCAGGAAGAAGGCCGCGCCGGTGAACATGATCGGCGCGGTCTCGCCCGCAGTACGCGATACTTCCAGAATAACCCCGGTGAGGATGCCGGATACCGCATTGGGCAACACCACGCGTCGAATGGTCTGCCAACGGGTGGCGCCCATGTTCCAGCATGCCTCGCGAAACGCCATCGGCACCGCGGCCAGGGACTCGCGAGTGGCAACGATCACGACCGGCAGGGTCATGATGGCCAGGGTCAGGCTGGCCGCCAGGATGCTGGTGCCAAACTTGAAAAAGATCACGAAGGCACCGACCCCGAACAGCGCGTGCACGATCGACGGCACGCCGGCCAGATTGATGATCGCCAGATTGATGACACGGGTGAACCAGTTGTTGCCGGCATATTCATTCAGGTAGACGGCGGCGGCCACGCCCAGCGGGACCGAAACCAGCAGCGCCACGGACACCAGCCACACGGTGCCGATCAGCGCGGGCAGGATGCCACCAGCAGTCATGCCATCGGTAGGGCTGGTGAACAGGAATTCGAAAGAGATGATCGGTCCGCCCTTGATGATCAGCGTGGCCAGGATGACTATCACCGGCAGGACCAGCAGCAGCACCATCATCAGGAACAACGTCCGGAAAAGGCGCTCCACCTTCTTGTTGCGCTGGTTCAGCGCAGAGATCTCGAACATGGCACTCATCCTTTACGCACCCCGCGTACCACGAGATCGGCCAGCAGGTTTATCACGAAGGTGATGATGAACAGGAAAATTCCGATCGTGAACAGCGCACTGTAGTGATCCGAACCGACCGCCGTCTCGCCGAGTTCGGCCGCGATGGTGGCAGTCAGTGCGCGCACCGAATCGAATATGCTGGTCGGAATGTTCACCGAGTGGCCGGTAGCCATCAGTACCGCCATGGTCTCGCCGAAGCCTCGCCCGACGCCGAGCAGCACCGCACCCAGCAGACCATTCTTGGCGGCCGGCAAGACCACCTTGTAGATCACCTGCCAGCGCGTCGCGCCCATCGCCTCCGCTGCCTCGCGGTAACGATCCGGCACGGCCTTCAGCGCGTCCTCCGCGATCGAGGTCATGATCGGCGCGGCCATCAGACCCAGGATGATGCCCGCATTCAGAACGTTGAGGCCTACCGGCACATCGAACAATTCGATGATCAGTGGGTTCATGATCGACAGACCGATAAAGCCCCAGACAACCGACGGAATCGCAGCCAGCAATTCCACCAGCACCTTGAGCGATTCGCGGGTCTTGCCGGTGGCAAATTCACCGATGTAGACGGCGGCCCCCAGGGAGAAAGGGATCGCCACCACCATGGCCAGGCCGGTGACACTCGCGGTGCCCGCGATCAGCGCCAGGATGCCGTACTCGGGCGCCTCTTCGTCGCTCGGCTCCCAGTACTTGGAGGTGAAGAACTCGGTCAGGTCCAGGGTATCGATTACGAAACCCAGGCCCTCTTTGGCGATAAAAACGAAAATCCCGATAATGAAAAGGATCGCCGATATGCCGCCGAGAAAAACCAGCCCCTGTACCAGCCTGTCGATATACCAATCGGCATTGCGGCGGTCGAAGTCGCCGCGCTCGCGCGCAACCATCGGTCGCTTGGCTGCGGACATCAGTCCGCCTCCGGCCCGCGCAGCTGTTCCATCAGCTCGCGCAGCTTCAGGCTGAGGGCGCGATACAGTGCATCGTAGTCCAGCTCCGCCTCGTCGGGAGACGGCGCCAGATCCCATTCCAGCACCACAGTATTGGCGTGGAACGGAATGTTCTGCAGGTAGTTGCTGATCGGTCCCTGCAGGCTTACGACCACGTGGTATTCGGCCAGCTCCAGCGGCACCTTGTCGAACTTTTCCGGGGTCATCCAGCCAGCGTCTATGCCGCGTGCGCCCAGAAACTCGACCATGTTGGGGTCGAGCGTGCGCGCCGGGGTCAATGCGGCGCTCTCATACTCGCCACTGTTGGGAAAGTTCTGCCGCGCGATCGCCACTGCCATTGGCGCCATGCAGGCATTGTCCCGATCGAGAAACAGGATGCGGTAGACCTTCTTTGCCTTGGTCTGGCCGGTGGCCGCAAACACGGCCTCTTCGCACAGGTTCTTGGCCTGATCGGCGACCCTCTCCAGCATGCCGAACACGACAAACATCGCAAACAGGTCGTCGATCGGCAGCTCGCTGCGTGCCGCAGTCAGGTCGCCCAGCGCGGCAGCTCGCAGGCGCCCGACCTGCTGAGCCATCACCATGATGGCCTTTGCCTGTTCCGCATTGCGATCGATGAACGCCTGAATCGCCCGCTCGAGCATCTCGCCCGACTCCTCGGCCATATTCTCGACCGAGGCGGCCAGGCGTGGGGCCGGCGGCGCCGAGAGCCGCGCCGCCACCCGTGAGATGTTGACTGCATAGTCTCCGATACGCTCAAGCTCGATCACGGCCCGTATCGTCGCGGACATCAGGCGCAGATGGCCCGCACTGGGCAGATGGCGGACGATGAAGCGGTGGCACTCGTGGTCGATGGCGCGGGTCTCACGGTTGATCGCCCCGTCGCCCAGCACGGTCAGATTGGCCAGCTTGTGGTTACCGGTCAGCAGCGCATGCACCGCATTCTTCAACGCCGCCCTGGCCAGCCCGGCGACGGCCGCGGTCCTCGAGCAAATATTCTGCTCGTCCTGCTCCAGACGTTTTTCGTAGTGCTTCATGGCTCGGTTCCCGGCGGGCTGGGGCTGCGCGTTGAACGACAGGGGATCAGTTGCACTGCACCGGGCGCACCGGTGCATATCCCTTCTTCAGGATGATGCACTGGCCCGCGTCGCTCATGATCCAGTCCATGTACTTCTTGATTTCGCCCTGCGGCTCACCGTTTGTGTACATCATCAATGGGCGCGCGATCGGGTAGGCGCCGTTGCCGGCCGTCTCCACACTGGGCGAGACACAGGCCTGGCCGTCTTTGGAGACGCACACCATCTTCACGTGCTCGGTCGCATAGGCGAGGCCGCTGTAGCCGATCGCGCAGGGCGTCTTCTCGACCAGATCCACTACATCTTTCGAGCCGTGCATGTCCAGCGTGCCGTTGCGGTACTTTTCCTTGCCCAGCACCGCCTCGCGGAAATAGGCATAGGTGCCCGAGTTGTTCTGCCGGCTGACGACCACGATCTCGTCCTTGCAACCGGGCACCGTGATACCGATGTCCGACCATTTGCGTGCCTTGCCATCGCGTCCGTAGATCTGTGCCAGCTGCTCGATGGTCAAGGTGTCGGCGGGATTGTCCTGGTGAATGAACACCGCAAGGGCATCGAAACCCACGATGTGTTCCACCGGGTGGTGACCACGCTCGTCCGCCATCTTGATCTCTTTGTCCTTCATTTTGCGGCTGGCGTTGGCGATATCCACGGTACCGTTGATCATGGCCGCTATGCCGGTGCCGGACCCGCCGCCACTGACCGCGACCGCGGCGTCCGGGTTGACCGACTGGTAGGCCTCTGCCCAGGCCTGCGCCACATTGACCAGGGTGTCCGATCCCTTGTTCTGGATCAGGGTCCGTCCCTCTGCGCCCGTGGCGATCACGGCCAGCAGCGCACCCATCAGGCTCATCGACTTGCGTAAATACATTGGATCACTCCTTATCGGCTGGACTTGTGAGCGGCGCGACCAGGCAGCCATAGAGGGGCCGGAGAGCGCGGCGCTGAGGCAGCGGAGCTGCCTGTTTACTCGCGATTTACAAACATATTTCAGAAATATGAGGATCCGTTGAATAATTTGTGAAGTTTTTTTGAAGGCAACTGCTTGATCGGGCCCTTGGCCTGCCGTGCCCGATCCATCATGTAGAGCCTGCGCGCCCGAGCCGCGGCGCTTCGGCCAATCACAGCCTGCGCACAGCGTATGCAGAGGCAGGCCACGTGGCACAAATGGCCTGGCCGCCCACCGCTTGCTGCAGCACGAACCGCGCCACGCCGTGAAGAAGACTGTGACAGTTTTGTTGCAGACTGCTATATACAGCCTTTATGTGTGACTTTGTGTATACAGAGGCAGGCCCAGATCACAACGCACGCCATGCCGCCCAAGCCCACCGGAGTAGAAACAGATGGCTGATAAACAGGACTTGCCGGACACGCCCGTCACGGCCAACGGAGACACCGACCCGCCTCGAGGCAGCGCCGGAGAAGCGCCGGGGAGTTCGGCACCCGTGCAGTCGGTGCATGTGGCTGACGACAGCTCAGCGCTTGCCAAAGCGGTGAAGGCGACCCGAAAAAAGAGCAGCGGCGGGCTAATTCTGGTGCCGGTGGACTTCTCTGCCCACTCCGAGGCGGCCCTGGTATTCGCCGCGAAGCTCGCCGAGTGCCTGCCCGCCAAGCTTGTGGTGCTGCACGTGGTACATGACCCGGGCGAGATGCCCGGCTACTACTCCAAGCTGGTCAAGAAGAAGCGCATCGACCGCATCCCGGATATCGCCAAGGACGTATTCGACGACTTCATGAAGGACGTAGTACGCGAACACCAGGACCTCAAGGCGATCCGCAAGGCCGAAAACCTGATGGTCATCGGATTGCCGGTAACACGCATCCTCCAGGTCACGGAGAAACTGGAACCCATATTGGTCGTGATGGGCAGCCAGGGACGCACCGGACTCAAGCATCTGTTTCTCGGCTCGAAGGCCGAGCAGGTTGTGCAGCTGTGCCCGGCGCCGGTAACCATCGTGAAGCAGAAAAAGTGAGACGCACCACCAACGAGGATCTGACCTTGCTTAGACTTCCCACCGATGGCACGACCACAAATCGGATGACCATGCTTGCCATTCTGGTGGGCGGCGTCCTGTTCTGTTGGTGGCTGCCCGCCATGGCGGCGCCAGACTCGGGCACGGAGATCGCCGCGGGACAGATGGCAATGGAGCTGTTCGGCGGCCTGGCGCTGTTTCTGTTCGGTATGGAGCAGATGGCGGAGTCACTGAAATCGGTCGCCGGCGACAGCATGAAGCAGATACTCGCCCGCCTCACCAACAGCCGGATCATGGGGCTGATCACCGGAGCCTTCGTCACGGCCATCATCCAGTCTTCATCGGTGACCACGGTGATGCTCGTGGGCTTTGTCACGGCCGGGCTAATGTCGCTTTCCCAGGCCATCGGCGTCATTCTGGGAGCAGACATTGGAACGACGATCACCGCGCAGATCGTCGCCTTCAAGGTCACCAAGTACGCGCTGCTGCTGGTGGCTGTCGGTTTCGCTCTGATCTTTGTCAGCAGGAGGGACCGCGTGAAGCAATACGGTCAGCTGATCATGGGCCTGGGTCTGATCTTTTTTGGGATGGGCGTCATGAGCGAAGGCATGCAGCCCCTGCGCAGTTACCAGCCGTTCATAGAGCTGATGCAGAATGTTTCCAACCCGATCGTCGGCATCCTGGTGGCGACCCTGTTCACCGGCCTGATTCAGTCCTCCTCGGCTACCATGGGCGTGGTGATCGCGATGTCCATGCAGGGTCTGATCAGTCTCGAGGCAGGCATCGCCCTGGCGCTGGGGGCCAACATCGGAACTTGCGCCACCGCCGGCCTCGCCGCCATAGGCAAGCCGCGTGAGGCCGTGCGCGTTGCGGTTGCGCACGTGACCTTCAAGATCCTCGGGGTCATTATCATCTTCCCGTTCATCCCCTATCTCGCCGAGCTGGTGCGCGACATCTCGCCGGCTGCCGCGGCCGGCCTGATGGGGGCGGACAAGCTCGCGGCCGAGACTCCGCGCCAGATCGCGAACGCCCATACGATCTTCAACGTGGCCCTCGCGCTGTTTTTCCTGCCTTTCGCGACCCAGTTCGCCCGGCTGTGCGAATGGATGGTCCCCGACCGACCGCTGGACGAGGAAGGCATCATCATCCGCGCCAAGTACCTGGACGATGAACTGCTCGCCACGCCCTCGCTGGCATTGGAACGCGTACGCCTGGAGATCCTGCACATGGGTGAGCAGGTCGGCGAGATGCTGGCGCGCATCATGCCGGCGATCATCAGCGGCGACCGAGTGTCGCTGACGGCCGTCCGCAATCTGGACGAGCGGGTGGACATCCTGCAGGCGCATATCCTCAGCTATCTCGGCAAGATCAGCCGGCTGCAGCTGACAGAACGCCAGAACGAGGACTTCCTGCGGCTGATGGAGGCGGTCAACAATCTCGAGAACATCGGCGATATCATCGAGACCAACCTCGTTGACCTGGGCCGCAGCCGTATCGAGCACAACGTCTCGATAAGCCCGCCGACACAGGAGATACTCAAGGGCTTCCATCGCGTGGTCGTGAAAGCGGTAGAGACCGCGATCCGCGCCGTGGCGGATAACGATGCTGAGGCCGCGGCTGCGGTTACCAGGATGAAAGAGGAGATCAGCCGGATAGCGAACTCGACCGCGATTCACCAGGCCAAGCGCCTGGTTGCGGACGAGCCGAATCGCATAGAGGCCTACACGATCGAGATGGACATCGCCGAGAAACTGCAGCGCATCTACTACTTTGCCAAGCGCATGGCGAAGACAGTGAGCGAACAAGACGGCCCGGTCGAGGCCGAGTAGCAGCAGGCAAAAAGCGGTCAGCATCCGGGGTTGGTGCTGTGCACCGCATTCGCTGGAGCCTCACATGTGTTCGCCACTCACAAGGTGCATTACGGCCTGCGCCTGATGCACCCTACGCGGGCTCCGATACCGCCTGCCGATATCCTCGCGCGATATGCGGCGACAGCGCGATGGTGCAATAGCGCAGCGTATTGCACCGTCTGCACCGTTCTCGAGGTGCATTACGGCCTGCGCCTGATGCACCCTACGCGGGTTCCGATACCGCCTGCCGATATCCCCGCGCGATATGCGGCGACAGCGCGATGGTAGGGTGTAATAGCGCAGCGTATTGCACCGTCTGCACCGTTCTCAAGGTGCATTACGGCCTGCGCCTGATGCACCCTACGCGGGTTGCCGACCGCGCCGCGAGCGTCACCCCGGCAACAGGAACGGTCGGTCAGCGGGCTCGAAGTTATTCATCGCACCCATCGCGTCGAGCATTCCGATCAGAAAGGATGTTGCCGACACGCGCCCCATGCCGCCCAC
>JAJDNF010000038.1 GCA_022340805.1 Chromatiaceae bacterium | reverse complement strand
CCAGCGCCACCGGCAGATTCGCAAAATACCTCAGCACCTGCGCTCGCCTGAGCATCCGCTTGCCTACCACCTTGCCGTGCGCATCGCAGCACACCACGTGGAAAACCTGCTTTGCCAAATCCAAGCCAACCGTCGTAACCTTGCTCATGGTCTTCTCTCTCCTGTCTTGATGGTCATTTCAATTTCCATCATGGCGCATTGCGACGCCGATTAAAGGAGGGAGGAGACCATCACATCACCCTACGGACAGGGATGGTGTGGGCTGGATAGGTGGCTGTTCCTGCAACCCGCGTAGGGTCCCTTAGGCGCAGGCCGTGATGCACCGGATGGCCATGGGCTTGGTGCAATTCGCGTCGCTCATTGCACCCTACGGACAGGGATGGTGTGGGCTGGATCGGTGGCTGTTCCTGCAAGCCGTAGGGTGCATTAGGCGCAGGCCGTAATGCACCGGATGGCCAGGGACTTGGTGCAATTCGCGTTGCTCATTGCACCCTGGCTTCATGATTAAGGCGTGCCAGCGGGTCCTGGCGGTAATACTGCCTGAGCTGATGATAGACCTCAGGGCAGTCATGCAGCAGCTGATGCGGTGCGGTGAAGAAGTATTCGCTCAGTACGGCAAAAAATTCGGCCGGACTGGTGGCGCCGTAGGGGTTGATGCCGGCACGCTGGTGATGTTCGAGCCGATCCTGCAGCGCCTGGTAGGCCGCGCTCAGCGTATCGCTCCATGCCTTTGGCTGCATGTCCGCATGCAACGGCGGCATGCCGTTGGCGCGGCCGTTGAGCATGTCCAGTTTATGTGCGAACTCGTGGATGATGACGTTCGAACCGGGCTCGTGATGGTCCAGATCGCGCTGGATATCGGACCAGGCGAGTATCAGCGGGCCCTGTTGCCATGCCTCGCCGCTGAGAATCTGCTCGTGCTCGCTCACCACGCCGCTATCGTCGCTGATCGGGTGACGGACCCGAAAGCTGTCGGGATACACCACCACTTCGTGCCAGCCGGCATAGTAGTCCAGGCCCAGGTTCAGGATCGGCAGGCAGGCCTGCGCGGCGATCTGCAGGCGCATGGTCCGGGTCAACTCCAGGCCCTGCACACCATTCAGTGTCTTGTGTTCCAGGAACACCGCGACCCGTTCGCGCAGGCGGGCCTTTTCCTCTGCCGACAGTCCGTGCAGGCAGCCGATCCCGCCGGTGAGCCGATGCCATTCAGCTGCCGGTAGCGGGTGTCTCGCCAGTGCGCGACGCAGGCGCCAGCGGCCCCACCAGTGGAATGGATTCATCGTGGAGCTGTCAGGGCAGGATGCTGATACTGTCGGCGCCCTGCCACAGCAGGCGCTGCTTGAGGGCCTGCGGATCCTCATTGCCGCAATGGACCAGCAACAGCGTCTTGCCGTCCATGATCGCCTGGTGCAGTTGATCGAGTTTGTGCTCCGGGATACCGAGTCGGTGCAGCGCGATACCGAGCCGCGTGGCCAGCGCCGAGCCGGCCATGACGCCGGCCCCGAGTGCGGCGCCGGCGATGGCGTTGATGATCGGTCCTGCGGCGAGCAGTGCGCCGACCCCGGGCACGATCAATAGGCCGCTGACGCCGGCCAGCAGTCCCGCCAGCGAGCCCCACAGCGCGCCCTGTTCGCTCCAGACGCGGATGCGTTCTCCCTCGTCCCCATAGCTGATGCCAAGAAAATCGTCGCCGTGCCCGCCGGCGCGATGCAGCAACGAGACCTGATCCATCGGAAAGTCGTGCTCGATCAACTGCTCCACAACCCGCGTGGCAAGCTCCGGCGAGTCGAACAGCGCAGCGATCAACGCCTCGTGGTGAAATGCAGTGCCCATGCAGGCCCTTAGACCGCGCCGTCGATGTGCACAGTGAGCACGTCACAGCGGGCGCTGTGGATGATCGCGTTGGCGGTAGAGCCGAGCAGACGGCCGATGCCGCGACGACCGTGCCTGCCGACCACGATCAGATCGGCATGCAGGGCCTCGGCCTGTGACAGGATCACGCCGCGCGGTGATCCCAGCAGCACGGCGCTTGGCAGTTCGCCGACGCCCAGTTCGTCGATCATCTGCTGCACGCGTCCCTTGGCCGCCTCCACCAGTTCATGGTCCAGGTCGATGTCCAGCCCCAGCGGGATCACCGGATCGTAGGCCCCGTCGTAGTAGATCTGGTTCTCCACTGCGTGCACCAGGTTGACCTGGCCACCGTGGCGCCTGGCCAGGTCCAGCGCGCGGCGCACGGCACGCACCGAATGCGCGGAGAAATCCACGCCCACCAGGATGCTCCGGTAGGGTGCCGGCTGTGCCTGATCGAGCGCGGCCTGCCGACGCGGCTCGCGCAGCCAGTCCCAGGCCTCGCCGATCTGCTCCTGGGCGAAGAAGCGCACCCCGGCGCTGGTGAAAGGCTTGGCCATCAGCGCCATCCAGTGCTGCAGCGCGCCCTGGCCGATGATGGCGATGCGTTCGAAGTCGTCCGGGTGCTGCATGCCGAAACGGAAATCATCCCAGGCGGCGGCCAGGTCCCAGCCGTGGAAGTCGACCAGTTCCAGCAGCACCGAGATCTTGCCGTGCACCCTGATGAGTGCCTCCAGGCGCGGCAGGAATGCCTGGTAGTCGGCATGGCTGAGCTTGCCGCTGAGCCGGAACGCGACGATGTTGTCTTCCTGGACGGGGATCTGCTGGATCATGGGGGTGTCCTTTTCGTTGACTGACCGTCTGGACTGTCAGACGGCGGAATGCTCGGGGAGTTCCGGCACAGCGACCTCATCGCTTCGCGCTCAACAGCGTGGCCAGCTGTCCGCCAACCTCCGCCTGATCGCTGTCGGACTCCTGAAAATACCACGCTACTGCGGCACGCAGCTGCGCCATCTGCCGGCGGCGCAGGGTCAGGCCGCCACCCGGGTGATCGTCGCATAGGCTGGCCGTGTCGAGCAGGGCCTCACGCACCGACTGGGCGCACTCCGAGCCGCCCGGCGGGTAGGCGGCATGGGCATAGGCACGAACCGCCTCGGCCAGTCGGTGCGCCAGGTCCGGCACGCATTCGACAGATACGGTCTTGTGCCGCATGGGTGCGCTGCCGGATCAGCTCTGTCCGTACACCGGGATCGCCGCCCCGGTGACGCAGCGTGCCGCCTCCGAGGCGAGGAACAGCACGACGTCGGCCAACGCCGTCGGTGGGACCCATTTGCTGAAGTCGGCGTCGGGCATCGCATCGCGGTTCTGCGGGGTGTCTATCGTGCCCGGCAGGATGCAGTTGACGTTGATGTTGTTGAACCTGTTTTCGGCGGCCAGCGATTCGGTCAGGGTCAGGACAGCGGCCTTGGAGGCACAGTACGGGCCCATCCGCCCCTTGCCTTGTTCGGCTGCGCGCGCGGACACGTTGATGATGCGTCCAGCGCCGCTGTCGAGCATCGCCGGGATCACCCGCCGACAGGTGTTGAACACGGTGCGCGCATTCAGGTCGAGCATGAAGTCCCAGTCGCGATCCGTGGTGTCCTGGATCAGTGGGCCCATGGTGAAGCCGCCGGCGATGTTTGCCAGCACGTCGATCCTGCCGAACCCGTCGAGTACACCGGCGAGTGTGGCGTTGACCGAAACGGGATCGATCAGGTCGGTGGGGAAGGCCTTGGCCGATGCCTGGCCGCTGCAGCTGGCGATGGTCTGTTCGAGTCGTTCGGCGTTCAGGTCGAGCAGCGCGAGGTGGGCGCCGCGGGCGGCGAATGCCTGCGCGACGGCGCGTCCAAGGTTGCCGGCTGCGCCGGTGATCACAATCACGGCCTGGTGGAATTCGCTCATCGTGGGGCCCTTTGGTCAATGGTGGCGTCTACGGAGCCCGAGACTAGCCGAATTCGGCCGGCCGACAAAGTCGCGCGGGGCCGGGAAATGCGGCTTGGCACAAAGCCTGCTTCGAGTTCGCCGACGGTTTCTCCGGGGAATACGCTGATGTTCGACTTGCCGCTTCTCGGGTCGGCCTTGCAGGGTCTGACCAAGCCTGCCGGGCCCGCTCGTGCCGATAACGACTTTGCTCTGCTGGACCTGCTGCAAGGCAGCGACGGCGCGATCACGGCCTTTTCCGCCGAACTGCAGGCCCTGCTCGCGCAGATGTCGCCGCAGGTGCAGCAGCGCCTGGAGGAGATGGTGGGCGGCGGCATGAGCTTGCCGGAGGCGGCAAAGATGCTCCTCGCGGAGACCGCCGCGGACTCGTTGGGTGAACCGTTTGCCGCGGTTCTGAAGGAGCGATTGCCGGCCCTGGTGGAGGCAACCGGCGCCCAGCCGACACTGCCGCGCGCGCCGGAGGTCCGGCCGCCCGAGGTCCCAGGCGCCGAACTCACCGCCAACCCGCTGGCCCCGCTGGCCAAGCCGCTGCCGCGGGAGATGATCGATCCGGCCGAGCTGGCATCCCTGGTCCCCGCGGCGGCCAGCTTCCACACGGCCGCGCCGAATCAGCTCTCGGCGCAGCTCGCCGGCAACCTGCTCGATATGGGGGTGCCGCAGCAGGTCGGTGTGAAGGGTTGGGATGCGGCGATCGCGGAGCGGGTGATGTGGATGGTGCAGGGCGACCAGCAGTTTGCGAAGCTGCAGCTGAACCCGCCGCAGCTCGGACCGCTGGAGGTTCGGGTGAGCGTCCATCAGGACCAGACCAGCGTATCGTTCATCGCCCAGCACGCGCCGGTGCGTGAGGCCCTGGAGGCCGCGCTGCCGCGCCTGCGCGAGATGTTCGACCAGCAGTCCCTGCAGCTGGTCCGTGCCGATGTCAGTGACCCCGGCGCGCGTCGCGATGATCGTGCCCAGGATTCCTCCGGCCGGCCGGCGTACCGTGGCGAGGGTCCGGACACCGGCCCGTTCGACGAAATCAGCCCGGCGACGCCAGCCCGGGTCATCGCCAGCAGCCTGGTCGACCTGTTCGCCTGAGTCTCTCCCGCCGCGCCGATCCTGCGCCAGCGCGGTTCCCGCCGCTGACGCCGGTTTGGCTTTCCTTGTTATGATGGATCCTCAGCGCGTGGCCGCATTTCACTGCATCCGGGAGAAATACATTGCTCGTCATCAAGCTGTTGCTGCTGCTGGTATTCATGGTCGTGGGCGCGAGCTTCGCGATCATCAACGACGCGCCGGTGACGGTGGATCTCTACTTCATCACACCCGAGTTGCCGTTGTCGTTGCTGCTGCTGCTTGCGCTGGGTTGCGGCATCCTGCTCGGCGGCCTGGCGGGCATGGTCTACTTCATGCGCGTGAAGAAAGAGAACGCGGACCTGAAGCGCAAGACGCGACTGGTCAACGAAGAAGTGAAGAACCTGCGCACCATGCCAGTCAAGGGGCGTTGATACGGTGCAGGAGCTTCTCCTTCTGCTGCTGCCTGTGGCTGCCGCGTCTGGCTGGCTGGCCGCGCGCAAGAGCGTGCGCAAGGACAAGGAGGCATGTGTCGGCGAGACCAGTCCGGTCTATTTCCGCGGCCTGAATCACCTGTTGAATGAGGAACCCGACAAGGCGATAGATGCCTTTGTCGAGATGCTCGAGGTCGATAGCGATACCGTCGAAACCCATCTCGCGCTTGGCAACCTGTTCCGGCGCCGCGGCGAGGTGGAGCGCGCGATCCGAATACACCAGAACCTGATCGCACGCCCGGCCCTGACCCGTGACCAGCGCGCGCAGGCGCTGCTCGAGTTGGGCCAGGATTACATGCGTGCCGGGTTGTTCGACCGCGCGGAAAACCTGTTTCGCGAACTCAAAGAGACCAAGCTGCACGTCCGCCCGGCCCTCAACAACCTGCTGGTGATCTACGAAAAGGAGCGTGACTGGCAGGCCTGCCTGGAGGTGGCGGATCAGCTCGAGGCGCTTGCCGGCGAGAAGCTGCAGCTGCAGAAATCGCATTATCACTGCGAGCTGGCGCTGGTCGCCAAGGCCCAGGGGCGCGGCTCGGATGCCAGTGCGCATCTGAAGAAGGCGGTGGGTATCCATCGCGGCTGCGTGCGTGCCAACCATCTGCAGGCGCAGTTTGCCGCCGGCCAGGGCGATCACCGGGCGGCGATTAGACTGCTGCGTCAGACGGTGGAGCAGGAGGCCAGCTATCTGCCCGAGGTGTTGCCCGAGATCGTCGCGAACTATCGCCAGCTTGGCGACTTGCAGGAGCTGCGCGGTTATCTTCAGGAGATCGCCAAGGCCCGGCCTGGCGCCGGAGCGGAGCTGGCCATCGCCGAACTGATCAAGGAGCAGGAGGGCGAAGTCGCGGCCGCCAACTTTCTCGCTGAGCAGTTGGCCAGGGAGCCGACCCTGACCCTGCTGCTGCGCAGCATAGAACTCAATGCACGCCTGCCGGACAGCCAGTCTGCGCGATTCCTGGAGGGGCTGCGCCCGCATATCCACCGCCTGCTGGATGAAAAGCCGCACTATCAGTGCGTCAACTGCGGCTTTGCCGCCAAGACGCTGCATTGGCAGTGTCCCAGCTGCCGCGGCTGGAGCACGATCAGAAGGAAGGCGGGGTGCGAGGCGGAACTGTGACGGATCGCTGCGACTGTGCTCGCGATATTGCGTGCGATTACGATCCAGCCCGGCATCCCGGGCTGCGAACCGCCAGGCCCTGGCTTGCGTCGGCCGATTCCACGGTGACCCGCCCTGGCCAGGGATGTGCATCCTTCGCCGTTCATACACGAGCCGTTTTGCAATGAATTCGACTGATCCACGCGTCATCGTCGCCCTCGATTTTCCCGCCACGACAGCGGCCATGGACCTGCTCTCGGGGCTCGATCCTGCGCAATGCCGGGTCAAGATCGGCAAGGAGATGTTCACCCGGGCCGGTCCGCAGTTTGTCGAGCAGGTGGCCGGCAGGGGCTTCGAGATCTTCCTCGACCTCAAGTATCACGACATCCCGAACACTGTCGCCGCGGCCTGTGCGGCGGCGGCCGATCTCGGCGTGTGGATGATGAACGTGCATGCATCCGGCGGGCGCCGGATGATGAGCGCCGCGGCCGCGCGACTGGCCCAGCTCAGTGAGCCGCCGCTGTTGATCGCGGTCACCATCCTGACCAGCCTGGCGGCCGAGGACATCGCCGAGGTCGGTTATGCGGGCAGCCCGGCCGACAACGTGTTGCGCCTGGCCGCGTTGGCCGAGGACAGCGGCCTGGATGGTGTCGTCTGTTCGCCGCTCGAGGTGGGCCCGCTGCGCGCCGAGCGCGGTGCGGGATTCAAGCTGGTCACGCCCGGCGTGCGCCCGGCCGGCGCCGCGGCCGATGACCAGAGGCGCGTGATGACACCGGGGGATGCGATCCGGGCCGGTGCCAGCTACCTGGTGATCGGCCGCCCGATCACCGCTGCCGTCGACCCGCTGGCCAGCCTGGCGGCGATCAACGCCGAGATTGCCGGGGCGCTTGCCTGACCGGATCCCGGCAGGCTGGCCCGCAGGGCGGAGGGCGGGGATGCCCGGAGTCAAAATCGCTCCCGGCGATTATTGATGGCCCACTTCCCTGTGGGCCACCCTTCGGGCTCGCTACGCTCGTGAAAAATCGCTCCCGGCGATTTTTTGCCAATGCATAAAAAGAACCATTGCACGCCGTGCGGTGAGGTTTGGTACTTTTACGCCCCGATTTATAAGGTTATCGGAATATTGTTAGCCGGTTGTTAAGCAAGACAATGCCTTGGCTGCCAGCTTCCGAATGTCGCCCAAAGCCCTGGGCGCGCCTGCATGGCCGCCCCAGCAATGACCCTCCAGGAGGCTCCCGAATGATCAAGCCTGTCGGTTCTGACACCCTGCAACCCCTGTTTGTCTATGACCCGGACGAGCACCACACCCTCAGCCACGAGGCCGAGAGCCTGCCATCCGTAGTGATCAGCTCCCAGGCCGCCGGCAATGCCGTGATGATGGGTGCCGGCTATTTCAACCCGCTCAAGGGCTTCATGAATGTCGCCGACGCCATGGGCGCCGCCGAGACGATGACCCTGACCGACGGTTCCTTCTTCCCGGTACCGGTGATGTGCATGATCGACAGCGCTGCCGCGATCGGCACTGCCAAGCGCATCGCGCTGCGCGATCCGAACGTCGAGGGCAACCCGGTTCTGGCGGTGATGGACATCAAGGCCATTGAACAGGTCTCCGAGGAACAGATGCGGGTGATGACCGAGAAGGTCTACCGCACTACCGATCCGGAGCACCCGGGTGTTGCGGCCTTCAACTCGCAGGGGCGCACCGCGATCTCCGGCCCGATCCAGGTGCTGAACTTCTCGTACTTCATCACCGATTTCCCGGATACCTTCCGCACCGCGGTCGAGATCCGCAACGAGATCGCCGAGCGCGGCTGGAAGAAGATCGTCGCCTTCCAGACCCGTAACCCGATGCACCTGGCTCACGAAGAGCTGTGCCACATGGCGATGGATCGTCTGGGCTGTGACGGCCTGGTGATCCACATGCTGCTGGGCAAGCTCAAGCCGGGCGACATCCCCGCGCCGGTGCGCGACGCGGCGATCCGCAAGATGGTCGAGCTGTACTTCCCGCCGAACAGCGCGATGGTCACCGGCTATGGCTTCGACATGCTCTACGCGGGTCCGCGCGAGGCCGTGCTGCATGCCTACTTCCGCCAGAACATGGGTGCGACCCATTTCATCATCGGTCGTGATCACGCCGGTGTCGGCGACTATTACGGCGCCTTCGATGCCCAGACCATCTTCGACGACGAGGTGCCGGCCGGTGCGCTGGAGATCCAGGTCTTCAAGGCCGACCACACCGCATGGTCGAAGAAGCTCAACAAGGTGGTGATGATGTGCGAGGCACCGGACCACCAGAAAGAGGACTTCGTGCTGCTGTCCGGCACCAAGGTGCGCGAGATGCTCGGCAATGGCATCGCTCCGCCGAAGGAGTTCTCGCGTCCCGAGGTGGCCCAGATCCTGATCAACTACTACCAGTCGCTGAACTGAGCCGTCCCGGCCCATCCGGCACCCAGGAGCCCGCTCGCAAGAGCGGGCTTTTTCGTTTGCGGGTACCGCCGGGCCTGCGGCTGGGCTGGCGAGGGCGATCAGGCATAATGTGGGCAATCCTCTCGAATGGATCTGTCGATCGGGCGGCGGATGAAGAAAGAATACGAAATAGTCAGTGACGAGGCGGTATTCCGCGGCTTCTTCAAGATGAATCGGTACCGCCTGCGGCACAGCAGTTTTCACGGCGGCTGGTGCGGCGAGATCGTGCGCGAGCGGATAGAACACCTCGCCGCCGTGTCTGTGCTGCTGTACGACCCCGACCTGGACGTACTGGTGCTGGTCGAGCAGTTTCGGGTCGGCCTGATGGGCAACGCCGATCCGCCGTGGAGCCTGGAGACCGTGTCGGGCTTCTGCGACACGGACCATGAGGCAGCGGAGGAGGTGGCGCGGCGCGAGGTGGTCGAGGAGACCGACTGCACGCTCAAGGCGCTGACCCATGTCGGTGAGTTTTTCGTCAGCCCCGGGATGTCGGTCGAACGCATCAATCTGTACTGCGGCTGGGTGGACGCCAGCCGGGCCGGCGGCATCCATGGCCTGGATCACGAGGGCGAGGAGCTGCGGGTGGTGACGATGTCGCGCAGCGAGGCGCTTGGCGCGCTGTTCGGGCGGCTGCGCTCGACCAGTATCATCATGGCCCTGCAGTGGCTCGAGGCGAATCGCCCCAGGCTGCTGACTGAATGGGGCTGGCAACCCGCGTAGGTTCGGTCAGGCGCAAGCCGTAATGCGCCGGTTAACCGTGGATGCGGTGCAATTCGCGCGGCTCATTGCACGGTACGGTCGTGCATTGCGAGCGCGTCTTTGGGCCTGCCGGTTTCCAATTGGCGTAGGGTGCATTGGGCGTCAGCCGTAATGCACCGGACGACCGTGGATGCGGTGCAATTCGCTTGGCTCATTGCACCCTACGGTCGTGCATCGCGGCGTAAATCGGCGG
>JAJDNF010000029.1 GCA_022340805.1 Chromatiaceae bacterium | reverse complement strand
GCCTTCGGTCCGGCGTTGAAGTTGACGGTACGCCCCCGGCCGGCCTCGCCGGGACCCTGGCTGCCGGCGCGCGCCGTGCGCCTGCATGACAGCTGGGCGGATGCGCCGCCGAAGCTGCGCGTGGGCGAGCCGGTCAGCCGTATCATCACCGTCGAGGCGGATGGCCTGAGCGGGCCGCAGATACCGTCGCTCGATCTGCCGGCACCGGCGACGCTGCGTATGTACCGCGATCCGGCCGAGACCGCGACGCACAGCGACAGCGACCGCCTGGTCGGTGTCAGCCGCCAGACCCTGACCTACATACCGGATGGCGCGGGCGAGGTGGAGATCCCCGCGGTCACCCTCGGGTGGTGGGATACATCCCGGGATGCCTCTGCGAGTACCACGCTGCCGGCCT
Source organism: Chromatiaceae bacterium (assembly GCA_022340805.1). Lineage (GTDB taxonomy): Bacteria > Pseudomonadota > Gammaproteobacteria > Chromatiales > Chromatiaceae > Thiosocius. The sequence goes on along the minus strand of JAJDNF010000029.1, from coordinate 18,709 downwards.
GGCACCTGGCGGTGGCGCCCGGGACCGGCGGGCAACGGGCACAGCCACCCGCACAAGCGGCGACGCCCGCGGCCGCGGGCGCGGCGCCGGTAGCGTCGCAGCCGGTCGATGACACCGGCCCGGCACACGCCGCCTGGCGCGACGCCCTGTCCGCCCGCCGCACCTGGCTGGCGATTGCCGGCATGCTGCTAGTCGCGCTGCTGACGGCCGCCCGGATCCGGCGCCGGCGCAGAGCGGTGGCAGCGACGGGAAAACCGTTGCGCGGCGCGTCCGCGGAACCGGGTTCACTGATCGCGGCACCTGCTGTGGACCAGGCCGCGCTGCTGCACGCGCTGGAGTCGGCCTGCCGTGAACGCGACGCCATGCAGGCGGCCAGGACGCTGCTGGCGCTGGCCGCGGCACGCTGGCCGGATCGGGCGCCGCGCAACCTGGGCGACCTGGCGGCGCGACTGGGCACGGGTGCGGAGGCCGTGCGCGCGCTCGACCGGTACCTGTACGCCAGCGCCAGCGGGTCCTGGCCCGCCGAGGCGCTGTGGGCGGCGGTGCAGAACGGGCTGCAGGGGCACCCCGAGCCAACGCAAAAGCGTTCCAGCGATGACCTGCCGCCGCTGTATCCGCACCAGGCCTGAAGTTGCGTCGGAAACGCAGCGCCGGCGCCGCCGCGCAGCAGAGCTGCTAAGGTCGAAAACGGCAGGCTACCGGGGGGCACCATGCGGGTACTGATCATCGAAGACGACGCCGGCACGGCAGATTTCATCGTCAAGGGCCTGCGCCAGGCCGGCTACACGCCCGACCGGGCGGCCGACGGCAAGGACGGGCTTTTCCTCGCGCTCGAGCAGCCCTATGACGCCATCGTACTGGACCGGATGCTGCCGGGTCTCGACGGCCTAACGCTGTTACGTACCCTGCGCGGGGCCGGCAACAACACGCCCGTGCTGCTGCTGAGTGCGCTCGGCGAAGTGGACGACCGGGTCGAGGGGCTACGTGCCGGTGGCGACGACTACCTGGTCAAGCCGTTTGCGCTGGCCGAGTTGCAGGCGCGCCTGGAGGTGCTGCTGCGCCGCGGTGATCTCAACAAGGCCGACCCGGTGCTGCGCCTTGGCGATCTGGAACTGGATCGCATGACCCGTGTCGCACGCCGCGCAGGGCGGACCATCGACCTGCAGCCACGCGAATACCAGCTGCTCGAGTACCTGATGCTGCATGCCGGACAGGTGGTCACCCGCACCATGCTGCTCGAGGGCGTCTGGGACTATCACTTCGACCCCCAGACCAACGTCATCGATGTACACATCAGCCGGCTGCGCGCCAAGATCGACAGGGGCGAAGAGCGGCCCCTGCTGCACACGGTGCGTGGCGCTGGCTACTGCCTGCGGGAACCCGGCGCGGAGACCACCCGGCAATGAAGCTGCAGCTGCCGCGCAGCTTCACCTTCCGCCTTGCCCTCACCTACATGTCGTTGTTCGGCCTGTCGGTACTGGTCCTGATGCTGTTCATCTACTGGTCCACCGCGGCATACATGACGCGCCAGTCGGACGCGCTGATCGAGTCCGAGATCACGGGACTCGCCGAGCGCTACGACATGCTGGGACTGGAGGGGCTGATGTCCCTGATCAAGCAACGCCTGTCGCGTCAGCCGACCGGGCTGTCTATCTACCTGCTCACCACGGACGACCATACCCGCCTGCTGGGCAACCTCAACCGCTGGCCGACGGCAGCCGAGGACGCCACGGGCTGGATCAATTTTCGCCTGGGCAATGCCGAGGGTGACAGTATCGCCGTGCACGAGGCGCGCGCGCGGCGGTTCGCCCTGTCAGGTGGGTTTCACCTGCTGGTCGGTCGCGATATTTCGCCGCTGATCGCTGCCAAGGAGCGGATCGCCGTCACACTGGCCTGGGGCCTCGGCCTGACCCTGGTGCTCGGCGTGGTGGGCGGCTGGTGGATCAGCCAGCGCATGGCGCGCCGCATCGAGACCATCAACCGCACCAGTCGCGAGATCATCGGCGGCGACCTGTCACGGCGCATGCCGCTGCAGGGCACGGACGACGAACTGGACCACCTCGCGAACAACCTGAACCAAATGCTCGACCGCATCCAGGCGCTGATGGAGGACGTGCGGCGGGTTTCTGACAATATCGCCCACGATCTGCGCACGCCGCTGGGGCGCCTGCACAACCAGCTGGATAGCCTGCGCAGCGAGATGCAGACCGCGGGCCGGGATACCACCGGCGTGGAAAAGGCGCTGGGCGAGAGCGAAGCCCTGCTGTCTACCTTCAACGCCCTGCTGCGGATCGCGCGCATCGAGGCCGGATATCGCACCGAAGGTTTCGTGCCGGTCGACCTGGCGGCACTGGCGCGTGACGTCGCCGAGTATTACGAGCCGCTCGCCGAGGCCCGTGACCAGTCGCTTGCGCTACAGGTGGTGTCCGGTGTGCAGCTGTCAGGCGATCGGGACCTGCTGTTCCAGGCCCTGGCCAACCTGTTGGACAACGCGATCAAGTACACGCCGCCGGGCGGGCAGATCGGCATCGGGCTGGCCCGGGCCGACCCCGACAGCGCGGAACTGGTGGTGAGCGACAACGGCCCGGGCGTTCCACCGGCCGCCCGTGGTCAGATATTTCAGCGCTTCTTTCGCCTGGAGGCCAGCCGCTCGACACCCGGCAGCGGCATGGGACTGAGTCTGGTCGAGGCCGTTGCCCGTCTGCATGGCATGCAGGTCGTGGTGCAAGACAATGCGCCGGGGACGCGTTTCATCCTGCGTTTTCACACCTTGGTGGACGGCACAACGGCCAGGCCGCCCGCGCAGAGGCCATGACACACGCATACGCAGGCAACAAGCCATACCGTGGATCTGAAGAGACCCTCCATCGTTCTCCCAACCTCAACACCCCCGAATTGGAGAAGACAATATGACAAAGACCCGCAACCTGATTTTCGTGCTGGCGGTGCTGCTGTGTTCGGCCGCGTATGCCGATGACCAGGTGAGAATCGGTATCGGGCTGCCGTACCTGAATATCGGCGTGAACCTGAACCGCTACCCGGATCTTGTCGCCGTGCCCGGCTATCCCGTCTACTACGCGCCAGGGGTAAACGCGAACTACTTTTTCTACGACGGCCTGTACTGGGTTTACCAGAATGACAACTGGTACGCGAGCAGCTGGTACAACGGACCCTGGTCGTTCGTGGACCCACTGGCGGTGCCGGCGATCGTTCTGCAGGTCCCGGTAGCCTACTATCGACGCCCGCCGGCCTACTTCCGCGGCTGGCGGGTGGATGCGCCGCCGCGCTGGAACTATCACTGGGGCCGTGACTGGGACAGTCGCAGAAGCGACTGGAACCGATGGGACGCACGCGCGGCGCGGTCCGCCGCGCCGCTGCCCCTCTACCAGCGTGAGTACCCGCAGGACCGGTATCCGCGGAGGCTGGAGCAGCAGCGGGCGCTGCAGGACCGGAGTTACCGCTACCAGCCACGAGACGCCATGGTGCGGCAGCATTACGGCAGGCGGCCGGCGCAAAACGTGCCACCCACGCGTTCGAAGCGCACGCGCAGGGATGACGGCGACCGCCGCTGACCCTACCCGGGCCGGCCGGCGACTCCCCGAGTGACCGTGATGCGGGCATTGCTGCCTTACCCTCACGCCGACTTCATCCACTGGCGCGGCTGCGGGCCTGGCATCGCCTGCTCGCCGCGGGCCTGACCGGTGGGCTGGTCGCACTGGTGATCCAGTCGCCGCTGTGGGAGACCTCGCTGTTGACCGGCTGGCTGGCCGGCAGCCTGGTGTATCTGTTCATCGTCTGGTGGGGGGGTCGGCCGGCTGGACGCGGCGCAGACGCGGCTGCGGGCGTCCAGCCTCGATCCCGGTTCGACCGCGCTGTATTTCGTGATCGTCGCGATCGCCTGGATAAGCCTGGTGGGTGTGCTGTTGGTGACCGAGTCGATAAAGACCCACATCGGGCTGTCACGCTGGCTGCACATCGGGCTGGCACTCGCCACCCTTGCCGTCTCCTGGCTACTGATCCAAACCGTGTTCGCGTTGCGTTACGCGCGCCGCTTCTATACCGAGGGCGGGTCCGGCCTGGTGTTCCCCGGCCACACCGCGCCGACCTACGTCGACTTCGCGTATTTCTCCGCGGTCATCGGCATGACCTCTCAGGTTGCCTGATATCGGGATCTCGCACCCGACGATGCGGCGCCTGGCGTTGCTGCACGGGTTGGTCTCGTTCGGATTCAATCTGATGGTGCTGGCGCTGACACTCAACCTTGTCGTCAGCGCACTCGGCTGACGGGTCTCGGGATGGCCCGATCCGCCTCGACGCCAGCGTATCCGAAAGGCCGCAGCGCCTGGGCCCCAGCCGTGGATTTGTGGTTGTACACGGCGGCCATACTGTTCTTCTTTTGACCTTGGGAGATTCGTGCAATGCAACTGGGCATGATCGGGCTGGGGCGCATGGGCGCCAATATGGTGCGGCGGCTGTTGAAGGACGGTCATCAGGTCGCGGTGTTCGACATCCGAGCAGACAAGGTGGCCTCGCTGGTGGACGAAGGCGCGACCGGCGCGGCCAGCCTCGAGGATCTGTTTACCCAGTTGGCACCGGGGCGGGTTGTCTGGCTGATGCTGCCAGCGGCCCTGGTGGACGGGCAGATCACGCGCCTACTGCCGTTGCTCGCGCCCGGCGACACTCTGGTTGATGGCGGAAACTCGTATTACCGTGACGATCTGCGTCGTGCAGAGTGGCTGCGGCCGTCAGGGATAGAATATGTGGACGTGGGCGTGAGCGGGGGGGTCTGGGGTCTGGAGCGCGGTTACTGCCAGATGATCGGCGGCTCCGTAGCCGCCGTTCGCCAGCTCGATCCCGTGTTTCGGTCGCTCGCCCCGGGTCTGACCGCCGCGCCGCCAACGCGCAGTCGGACGCGAGGCGGCAGCGCGGAGGCCGGCTATCTGCACTGCGGCCCGGCGGGGGCCGGGCACTTCGTGAAAATGGTGCACAACGGCATCGAATACGGCCTCATGGCGGCCTATGCCGAGGGCTTCAATATCCTGCGCGAGGCCGGGATCGGCAACACCGAACAGGAAAGGGATGCCGAAACGGCACCACTGCGCGACGCGGCGGCCTATCGCTACACCCTGCCGCTGGCTGAGATCGCCGAGGTCTGGCGCCGCGGCAGTGTGATCGGCTCCTGGCTGTTGGACCTGCTGGCCGACGTGATGGCGGCCGATCCGTCCTTGTCGCAGTTCGCGGGCCGGGTGACCGATTCGGGCGAGGGGCGCTGGACCGCGATCGCGGCGCTCGAACAGGGCGTCCCCGCACCCGTACTGAGCGCCGCCCTGTTCGAGCGTTTTGCATCGCGGGGCAATGACGACTTCGCCAACCAGATACTGTCCGCGTTGCGGTCACAGTTCGGGGGGCATCAGGAAAAGTGAACCCCCTCTCCAGCCCCAGCGGCGGCGGCCGGGATGGCTGCTGCGCCAACCGCTCGGGGGATGCAGTTTGCTTGAAGCGGGCCATGAACAAAATTTAATCCGTTCTCCACCTCCCTGTTATGCGGCCTGCCCGATGATCACCGTCATGCTGATGCTCTCCCAAAGGCCGGGAGAGCACGGTCTGACAGGTAAACAAGGAGTTCACGATGAACAAGAAATCGATCATGGCAGCGGCAGTCGCCGCCGCGCTTGCCACCGGCATGGTTACCTCTGCCATGAGCCCGGTGTTCGCCGCAGATACCCAGGCGAAGGCTGCCGAGGCAAAGGGCGAGCAGAACGCCAGCGACCAGGACTTGATCAAAGTCTCGGAAGACGCGCTCACCACGATGCGCAACGTACATGGCGCCCGTCTTGCGATCTTTAACGGCTCGCCGGACAAGGCGCAGACCTATGTGGACGCTGCCGCATCCCGGGTGGCGGCCACGATGAAGGATGTCGACAAGTATGCGCTGGACCTCAAGAAGCCGGTCAAGGGTGATGATGAGTACGTACCCTTCAATGCCAGCCTCGCGGTGGCGGAGACCATGGTACCGAATGAGGAGAAGATGAAGAGCATCGCCAAGGCCAACGAGCACCTTCACAAGGGTGAGACGAAAAAGGCGATAGAGGTACTGAAGCTCGGTGAGATCGATGTTGCGCTGACCGCGGACCTGGTTCCCTTGAAGTTGGCCAAGGCACATATCGATGACGCTACCAAACTCATCGGCGAAGGGAAGTACTACGAAGCCAACCTTGCACTGAAGGCCGTCGAGGATGCGGTGGTCATCGAGAGGTTCGCCATCGATGCGGTACCGCAGGTGAAAGGCAAGACCTAATATCAAGGTCCGGTCCCCGCTGGGCGGTCGTGCTACGGCAGGGACTGGGTCGAGGGTGCTTTTTCTGGGCGACCCGGCACGGCAGGGGTCGTCCGGGTTGGCCCTGTCTGCCAACGCAACAGAGATTCGCAATGCACACAATTACGCTGCCTTAACCTCTACTTCCTTCTGCCCGCATTGTGTTCGTCGTCCGACATGGCCGAAAGTATTACTCGGCGATCAGGGGTATCAATGAGCAGCATCTACTATCTGGTGCCGACGCTGATTGCCGTCGTGGTTTCACTGTTGATAGTCCGGATTGGTGCGATTGCGCTGATGTTGACCGGCCTGAGTTTCGACAAGGCCAAGTTTCAGGCGCTTTCGGCATTCACCGGGACCGGCTTCACGACCCGCGAGGCCGAGCGGGTGGTCAATAACAGCCGCCGACGCAAGATCGTTTCGCTGCTGATGATCCTGGGCAACGTCGGCATCGTCACGGTGATCGTGACGGCGACCTCATCCTTTGCCAGGGTCGAGGGCCTGCAGTCGGGCCTGCACCTGCTTGCTCTGCTCGCCGGCCTCGGACTGATCTTCCTGATCGTGCGCAACACCTCTATTGCGCAGCGCCTGGAGGCATTCGCCGAGGCGCGGATGGGCCGACTGAAGATATTCGACGACGACATCACCGTCGATGAGCTGTTGCATCTCTCCGAAGGCTGCGGCGTGGTGCGCGTTGGATTGATGGAGAACTCGCCGTTTGTCGGGCAAACCCTGTCCGAGATCAATGCCGGCCTCGATCATTCGTGCATCCTGGGCGTTGAGCGCGACAGGGAATGGTTGCCGACGCCAAAATTGATCCGGAAGCTGATGGCGCAAGACCATCTCGTCATCTATGGCAGGCTGGAGGATCTGGCCAAACACTTCGGCTGACGCAGTCGCGACGTCCGCTCAGCGGAACATATCGGCAATTTTTGTGGCATCGCCGGAGACACCACGCAGCATCAGGGATTGGCAACATGAATTCTGACAGAAAGATAGTTACCCTCGACACGGAGATGCTGCGCCAGCATTGGCGCGGCATACGCAACGCCGGTATCGCGTTGCTGGTGCTCGGCGCCGTTGCGGTGGTCCTGCCGCTGGCGGCGGCGCTGGCGATCGACCTGCTGCTTGGCTGGCTGCTGTTGCTGGGAGGCGCCGCGCTGAGTTTTCAGGCGTTTCGCACATCGCCATCGACGCGCTTCTGGTGGCAACTGGGGATAGGCGTATTGAACACCCTGATCGGGCTGTTGTTGTTGGTCAATCCGATGCAGGGCGTACTGACCCTCACCGTATTGCTGTCTGTGCTGTTCCTGGTCGAGGGCAGCTACAAAGTGGCTTTGGCGCTGCCGTTGCGGGCAGTGCGTGGGTGGGTCTGGCTGCTGACCAGCGGGCTGGTATCGCTGCTCCTTGGCGTGCTGATCCTGACCGGCCTGCCCGGGACTGCGGCCTGGGTGCTCGGCTTGATGGTCGGTATCAACCTGCTGTTCACCGGCTTCGTGCTGCTGTCGCTGGCGCGCTCGCTGCGTCCCGGCGATCAAGCGTGACCGACGCCGAGCCGCATCCGTTCCAATGCGACCCGGCGCCAGACGATCACCTGGCCGCGTGGCTGACCCCGCACGGCCATGGATCGGCCGATGGCGAAAGCAATACCGAAGGCATCGCCGATGCGGCCGGCCCGGGAGGCTGGCGTGCCAATCTCTGGCAGGACCTGCGCGCGGAACTTGTCGCGGTTGAAAATGTCTCATTTCCGCCCTTCTATAAGCCCGCCATTCATTTTGAGGATATCGCCATGCATCGCCACCTGATCACCGTCGCCACCCTCGCCGGACTGCTTGGCGCAAGCACCATGGCGCTGGCGGACCGCCGCCACTGGGACGGCGGCCATGGCCACCATGGGCATCGCAGTCACACTGGCGTGTATCTGGATATCGGACCATTGTGGTGGCCTGGCTACCGCTACCCGGGCTACGGCTACTCGGGCTACTACTCGCCCTACTATGCGCCGTCGACCGTGGTGGTCAGCCCGCCGCCGGCGACCACCTATGTGCAACCGCCCGCCGAGAGCAGTAGCTACTGGTACTACTGTGAGTCGTCGCGCGGGTACTATCCCTATGTCAAGACCTGTCCCGGCGGCTGGATGAAGGTCGTCCCGGACGCCCCGGGCAACTGAGCGGCGCGGGCTGGAGCGGTCAGATGAACCACAAGACCAGGCTTTTCGCGGTCCTCGCTACCGGCGTGCTGGCCGGCTGCGCGACGCTGCCCGGCGGTCCGAGCGTCCTGGTCCTGCCCGGACACGGCAAGAGCTTCGAACAGTTCCAGGTCGACGATATGGTATGCCGGGACTTCGCGCTGAACCGCTTGGGGGGCGTCAGCGCCCAGCAGGCGATGGACGAAAGCACGGCCAAGACCGCAGTAACCACGGCCCTGCTCGGCGCAGCGGTCGGCGCCGCCGCAAATGGCAGCCGAGGCGCTGGGATCGGGGCCGCGAGCGGCGCCCTGGTCGGTACCGCGGTCGGTTCCAGTGCCGGCTCCGGGGCCGCCTGGGACGCACAGCGGCGCTACGATTACGCCTACCAGCAATGCATGTATGCCAAGGGCAACCAGGTGCCGGTCAGCGATGCCTGGGGCCGCAACACTTCGCGCGGCTACTACGCCGTCCCGCCACCGCCGCCGGGTTACAGCACCAGGCGTTCGGACATACCGCCACCGCCCCCTGGATCGCCACCACCGCCTCCGCCCGGTGAATAGCGCTCCGGGGCGCCGGCACCCTGCTTGCCGGTGCCGGCCCCAAGGTCCTGAACGTAGGACGGCGACGCGGACCGATCCTGGTCTGGCTCAGGCTGCCTGGATCTCGATCTCGTAGGTGCGACTCGACGCCTCACCGTCGAACCGGAAGCTGACTCGCCGACTGGCCGCCGGAAAGGCCGGCAGCAGCGCAACGTATAGACCCAGTCCGGTGTCGCGCGCAGTCGTATCGCCGTGGCCCCCCTGGTCAAGCTCCCAGGCGACCGACACGGGGAGCACTGAACATACGGCAAGGCGGGTCTGGGCCGGCAAGGTGCGCACCGGCGCCTGCGGCAGCCAGTACCAGATGCCGGCCGTCGGCGGGTGTTTGTGGTAACGAGCCCACAGCGGCTCCGGGCGGTCTACCGGGCGGCGCTCCAGGATTGAGCAGGCAAGCTTGACGAACTCGGCGTGCGCCCAGGCCAGCGGCATCGCCGAGCCGGTCGGTCCACCACGGCGCAGCTGGCGCGCGGGCAGATCCGCCGCATCCCAGACCTGCTCGGGCAGCATCCCGGCACCATCACTCAGCGCGGCCATGGTCGCCAGGTAGGGCAGCGCGTCCGCACCACGCGCGAGCTCGTAGTGGCCGCGCTCACCGACCAATAGTGGCCAGACGCGGCCCTGGCCGGTGCCGTCGTAGGGCGCGCCATCGGCATGTTCGCCATAGCCGTCGCCGCTGTAGCGGTACCAGCCAGCGCCCTGCGGCAGTTCGACTCGCAGCAGCGCATCGAGCAGCCGTACGCTGTCACGCACCAGCGGCGCGGCGGGATCGCGCAGACCGTAACGCACCAACTGCAGGAAGTCGCCGCCTATCTGATCCTCCGCGGCCAGCCCCGGGTCCTGGCTGCGGTTCTTGATCGGGGCCACGCGCGCCAGCACGCTGATGTCCTGCAGCGCGTCGGGCGGCATGATGCGCAGATAGTGGCCGTGCAGACCGAAGCGCCGGTCCAGCGCACTGTCGCGCACCGCGGTCCAGTCATCCAGGCGTGCGTTCCAATAGTCGGCCAGCTCCAGTGCGAAGGCCTCCTGCGCGGACGGCAGGAAACGCGCACCGGAGACCAGCGCGGCGATGCATACCGCCATCGTGAAGGTGTTGATGCCGCTGTCTTCCTCCCAGCGGTCCTGCGGGCTGACCGGGCCATTGCCGGCGATGAAACCGAGGGCCCGGCGCACCATGTCTCCGACCTCGATCCCGGCGAGCGCGTCGCGGTCCGCGAGCGTGCCGGCCAGCAGCACCGGGAAGGCGACCTCGTCCAGCTGGATGCCGCTCCAATAGGGTTTGCCGCCCAGCCACTGGTTCTGGAACCAGCTGCCGTTGGCGCGCTGGGTCGCGAGCAGATAGCGCAGGATCTCGCGCGCCTCGGTCTCGGCGCCCAGCGCCAGCAGCGCGCCGGCGCATTCCGCCAGGTCACGTGGCCATACCAGGTGATAGCCGGGCCGCTCTTCGGCGTTCCCGCCCCAAGGCACGCTGAGGCTGGCGACCATGGCGCCACGGAAGGTGCGGTCGCAATGCGCGCGCAGCACCATCGCGCTGGTGCGCAGCTGGGCCTGCAGGTCGATCGGCAGGCCGGGGAATCCGTGCGGCAGCCGGCACGCCGCATGCCAGCCACGCCACTGGCGGATCTGCTCCTCCCAGACCTGGTCGAACGGCTGACACAGCGACGACAGGGCCAGCGTGGCCGCCGACTCGCGGCTGCTGCCGAGACCGAGAGCCAATACCCCCTGGCGCGGCAACTCGGCGCTCAGCGCGATATTGCCGGGTCCGGCGCGCCGGTACCGCGAGGCCATGCGGGCGTGTTGGGCGAAGTCCTGCCAGGTGTCACTGGTACCGGAATAGCCGGCGCTGGCGGTGCCCAGCGCTGGCCGCTGAGCGCGGTCGACCGCGGCAATGGCCAGGCCGAACGGACCCTGCTCGGCCCACAGCACGCGTCGGCCGCGATACATGGCCACCTCGCCCTGATTGCCGCTCCCGGTGCCACCCAGGTGCGGTGCCAGCAGCGCATACAGCCGCAGCGGCGCCGGGCCGTCGAGCTGCCACTCGACCAGCACCGCGTCACGCTCGGGTTCGCTGACGATCCGTTGGGTGAGCGTGAAGCGCGCATGCCGATGCACGATGCGCACGGCCGGTATGCCCGGCTCGGCCAGTTCGACCTTGCAGTCTTCGACCCGCTTGACCTCCTGCCAGAATCCCTCGTCATCGGCAACGATAAAGCCGAGATCGCGGACCTGGGGCAGATCGGCACGCGGGTAATAGATCTCGTTGAGAATCCCCTGGCCGATAGTGAACCAGACCCTTGCGGTTCCGAGGCCGGTCCCGACCGCCTGCTTGGCGCCACCGCACCAGTTGGTCGGCAGTCCGGGGGCCCCGGGGGCATCCTCACCGAGGAATTCAGCGGTCACCGGTGGCAGCGGGTTCGGAGGTATCGCGGGGGTGCCATTGACTGGGTGTCAGCCAGGCGCGCCCGTCACGTGCGACCAGGCGCTCGGCGGCCTCCGGACCCCAGTTGCCGGCCAGATAGTTCGGGAAATCCGGCACCGGGTTGGCCTCCCATGCCTCGATGATCGGCATCAGCAGCTGCCGGGCCGCCTGCACCTGGTCGCTGCGCATGAACAGTGTGGCATCGCCCTGCAACAGGTCGTGCAGCAGCGTCTCGTAGGCGGCCGGGCTCGGCCGGCTCGACGCCTCGCCATAGGCAAAGCGCATATCGACCGGGCGCAGGCGCAGTGGCGAGCCCGGCTCCTTGGCCATGAACTTCAGAATGATGCCCTCCTGCGGCTGGATCTGGAGACCAGGCGCACCGGCCGCGAGTTGATCCCGGTGACCGCGGGGAAGGCGCTGTGCGGCACATCGCGGAAGCGGATCGAGATCTCCGACACCGCATCGGCCAGGCGCTTGCCGGTGCGCAGGTAGACAGCCCCGTCCTGCCAGCGCCAGTTGTCGACCATCGCGCCGAACAGGTTGAATTGTGTCGCTGCACCGGACGAGCTAGCCGGATCGGTCTGCATGTGTTTCCCTGCGAAGCTGTTGCCGGGCTGGACTGGTTGACGCTGATCGGCTCACTTTAGCGCAGACAGGCGGCAGCCGGCATTGGTTTCGACTGTTTGAATCCGGTTCACCAAGGGACCGAGCCGTCTGCTGGCCCGACTCGGCAGCGATGCCGTGCGGGCACTTGCGTGGCGCCCCGTACGCGGCAGCCGCAGCGTCACAACCAGCGCTTGCGCCAGAAGTAGATCATCATGCCCACCGCAACAGCGAGCATCAGCAGCCAGATCAGCGGGTAACCGTAGTACCAGTTCAGCTCGGGCATGGCCCAGGGGCTCTTGGTGTTGGCGCCGAAATTCATCCCGTAGACGCCGACGATGAAGGTCAGTGGGATAAAGATCGTCGCGATCACCGTGAGCACCCGCATGATCTCGTTCATCCTGTTACTGACACTCGACAGATAGATGTCCAGCATGCTGGCACTCATGTCGCGATAGGTCTCCAACAGGTCCATGACCTGCACCGTGTGGTCGTAGCAGTCGCGCAGGAAGACCCGTGTATCGTCTTTGATCAGGTCCTGCTCCTCACGCACCAGCGCGTTGAGCACCTCGCGTTGCGGCCACAGCATGCGGCGCAACAGGATCAGTTCGCGCTTGACTGCGTGGATGTGCGGCAGGGTCTCGCGCGACGGCCGTAATAGGATCTTTTCCTCGAGTTCCTCCAGCTCGAGGCCAAAGGCCTCCAGGACCGGGAAGCCCTGGTCGACGACGGTGTCCAGCAGTGCGTACAGCAGATAATCGGCACCGCGGCTGCGGAACCTGCTGGCGCCGTCCTGCAGGCGTTTCAACACTGGCAGGAACGGGTCTTCGGTCCCCCCGCAGAAGCTCAGAACCAGGCCCTTGCCAAGCACGCAACTGGCCTGCTGCACCTCGACCCGCCCGTCGCTGAAACGGGGCACCGACAGGATCGCGAACACCTGCCTGTCGAAGGCCTCGACCTTGGGCCGCTGCCCGGTGTTGTCGATGTCCTCGAGGGCCAGCGGATGGACCTGGTAGCGCTCGCCGATCTCGGTCAACAGCTGACGCGAGGGGTGCCCCTGTACGTGCAGCCAGGTGACACCCTCGATCTCGGTCGAGGGGGCCAGGGGAAGCGCGCCTGTCTCTGTATTCACCTTGACCGCAGCGCGGCTGTAACGGACCTGCCGGACATGCACCGGCTGGTCGAGTGATGGCGGTAATTCCCGCAGCGTTCCGGGAGCCGTGCCCGGCGGGTGGTAGCGCTTGTTGAAGTAGGCCAATCGGGTCCTCCTCGGTCTGTGATAGCCCTAGCTGCGGTCGCCTCTGCCAGCGTCACGGGGCCGACAGGATACCAAGGGTGTGCCTGCCCGTGGCTGCCGATGCTTCGGCACGCGGGCGATCGCCGGCGCCGCTGAATTCCGGGGTATGGGATACCGCGTCGCTGAGCGGCCAGGCTGCCTGCAGATACCGGGACACGGCGCCGACCAGGGCAGGTAGAAACAGGGAAACCGAGCGGATCGCTCGAGGGTTGGTCAGTCTGATGGCCTGGCCATGTCTCGGTCGCGGATACCCCGGGGTCGCCGACCCCAGGGTGATGCCTGTGCCGTCAGTCGACCGTGCCGATGCTCATCTTCTGCTTGTTCAGCAGACCGGACTGGTTCTGCTGGAGGCTGTTGACATTGGTCTTGGTGTTGACGTTGCCGATGACCGTCGAGTCCTTCACCGAACCGACGTTGGCCTCCTGCGTGTTGAGCAGACCGGACTGGTTCTGCCGGAGGCTGTTGACGTTGGTGGTGGAGGTGGCGTTGCCGATCACCGTGGAGCCCTTCACCGTACCGACGTTGGCCTCCTGCTTGTTGAGCAGGCCCGACTGGTTCTGCTGGAGGCTGTTGACATTGGTCTTGGTGTTGACGTTGCCGATGACCGTGGAGTCGCTGACCGAACCGACGTTGGCCTCCTGCTTGTTGAGCAGACCAGACTGGTTCTGTTGCGCACGGTTCACGCGCACATCAGACTGTACATTGCCGATGACGGTCGAGTCGGCAATCGCGAACTGGGCGCCGCCCAGACCGATGAATGCGGCCATCACGGCGCCTGACAGAAGATAGGCGTTGTGTTTCATAGTTCTCATCCTCACTGAAATGTTATTGGCTGTTATCTGCTCCCCACTGTCCATGGTCGGGGGCTGCGGTGCGATCAATGCACCCATTCGTTTCTTCCGCTTTCGGAAAGCGGCACGAATTCTTAGTTGGCCGCGCGCAACTGAACGCGGCGGTTCTCGGCGGCATACGGATCTGACGCATTGATGGGCGCCTTGGATCCGAGGCCCTCGACGGTCAGCAGGGAGGCGCTGATGCCGTGCTTGCTGATCAGGTAGTGCTTTACCGCCTCGGCGCGCTCGCGCGAAAGCCGATCGTTATAGGCCTCCGGTCCATAGGCGTCGGTATGCCCCTCCACCACGACGCGGATCCCGTCGGTCATCTTGATCCCCTGGGCGACCGCATCGAGTTGCGGCTCGTTCTCCGGTAGGATCTGCGCCGAATTGAACGCAAACTTCACCGCCAACCCGACCACGGTGTCAGTGGGCTGGGCGACCTTTTCCAGGTTCGGGCCTTTCTGTACGGCAGGCTCCCTAACAGAGTCTAGGCTGATGCCGCGCATCTTGGGCCGGTTCATAACTGCACCCCCTGTAAGGATATCCGCCACCTCACCGGCCTGTGGAATCTCTCCGCTCTGATACATGCGGACCCCGCCAGCCTGGACCTGGTGGGCGCCGGCCAGCAGCAGCGAAGCCAAACACAGAGCGTGCCGTTTATCGTTCATGATCAGCCTCCTGAAATGGCTCGCATCGGTTAATTGTGGCCCATTCGCGGCTCGACGATACCACTTGTTCTGTGCGAACCCGCCCAGATCCGACGAACGGCAGGGCCAATCGGCGCGGCTGCCCGGTACCGCGGGGGCACTGGCGACCGTGCCACCGGACGTACACCGCAGTGCAACAAAACGCCTGGATACGCCAGACCACACGGCACCACAGGATTATAGGTCGCGTGCGACGACCCACAGATGACAGCCGCCTTGACGATGTACGTACCGGGCAGACCTTCGCTACACACCCAGGTTGGCGGACATGCGGCCGACTCGGTGCCAACAAGACCCCGGGCCCTTCAGGGTCCCGAGTGCTCGACGGCTTCGTGCATCGACACCGGCAGCCTGCGCGCCCCCCAGGTGCCGGGACGTTCATCGAATACCCCGGCGATCCGATGCCCGCAGTGCGCACAATGCCCGCCGGCAGTCAGCTGCCATTCGCCGAGCTGGTACCAGTCGCGCTCGATCACCCGTTTGCCGCAACCCGGGCAATAGGTGCTGTCGCCTTGCGCGTCGTGCACGTTCCCGACGTAGACGTAATGCAGCCCGGCATCCAGCGCGATCTTGCGCGCGCGCTGGAGCGTGGCCGGTGGGGTGGGCGGCACGTCGGTCATCTTGTAGTCCGGATGAAAGGCCGAGAAATGCAGCGGCACATCGGGGCCGAGTCTGTCCAGGTACCACTCGGCCAATCGGTGCAGCTCGGCATCGGTATCGTTGTGCCCGGGGATCAGCAGCGTGGTGACCTCTAGCCAGCAGTCGGTTTCGTTGTGGATGTATTCGAGGGTATCCAGCACCGGCTGCAGGTGGCCGCCGGTCAGCTTGTGATAGAAATCCTCGCTGAACGCCTTGAGGTCGACGTTGGCCGCATCCATGTATGAATAGAACTCGCGCCGCGGTTCCTCGCAGATGTAGCCGGCGGTGACCGCGACCGACTTGAGGCCGTGCTCGCGGCATGCCTTCGCGGTGTCCACCGCGTACTCCAGGAAGATCACCGGGTCGTTGTAGGTATAGGCCACGCTGCGGCAGCCGAGCCGCTCGGCGGTCTTCGCGATCAGCTCCGGCGAGGCGCTGGCGGCCAGCGTGTCTATCTCGCGTGACTTGCTGATGTCCCAGTTCTGGCAGAACTTGCAGGCCAGGTTGCAGCCGGCCGTGCCAAACGAGAACACCGGCGTGCCCGGCAGGAAGTGATTCAGCGGTTTCTTCTCGATCGGGTCGACACAAAAGCCACTGGAGCGGCCGTAGGTGGTCAACACCAGCTCGTCACCCTGGCGCGCACGCACGAAACACAGGCCCCGCTGACCGTCGTTCTTCAGGTGGCAGTATCGTGGACACAGGTCGCACTGGATGCGTCCGTCATCCAGCGTGTGCCAGTATCTCCCTGGTACCGTGTCTTTGATCAAGCGCAACCTCCCGGCTTGAAATATGCCGTCCGCTGAACCATGTAATAACTGTGGGGCCATGCCGCGGGCCGGTCGGCCCGCAGGTTGCGGTCCTGCCGGCAGATGCAGGGCATGATCGGCAACCCCTCTGTTTAAGGTTAGTAGACCTGCTAAAGGTACACCGCCATGATGCACGTCAAATCACCCGCCGTCGCCGGACTTTTCTATCCTGGGGACGCGGGCGTGTTGCGCGAGACCCTGCGTGACTTCATGCGCGAGGCGCGCGCAAATAACGACGAACGGCCGTATGCGCTGATTGCACCGCATGCCGGCTATCAGTATTCGGGGCCGATTGCGGCGAGCGCCTACGCGACGCTGCGTCCCTGGGCGCAGGAGATCCACCGGGTCGTGGTGCTGGCACCGTCACACCGCGTGCCGTTCAGCGGCCTCGCCACCAGCAGCGCGGACCTGTTCCGCACGCCGCTCGGCGATATCGCCGTGGATCGCACCGCGGTCGATGATCTCGAGAACCTGGCGGGCGTGCACCGTCTGGATGCGGCCTTCGCCGAGGAACACGCACTCGAGGTGCAACTGCCGTTCCTGCAGACCGTGCTCGGCGAGTTCACGCTGGTCCCGCTGATCGTTGGCGACGCCGACGCCGGCCAGGTCAGCACGGTGCTCGAGGCGCTATGGCGGCCGGACACGCTGATCGTGGTGAGTTCGGACCTGAGCCACTACCACGACTACCGCAGCTGCCAACAACTCGACCGTTCGACCAGCGCGCTGATCGAGCAGATGCAGGCCGAGCAGATCGGGCCATACGATGCCTGCGGGGCCTATCCGATCCGCGGTCTGCTGAAGACCGCGCAGCGCCATGGCTGGCGGGTGCGCACGCTGGACCTGCGCAATTCCGGCGACACCGCGGGCGACAAGTCACGGGTGGTGGGTTATGGCGCCTATGAATTCTACTGACCGGGCGCGCCCCCTGGACGCGGCGCAGCGGGCCACGCTGATCGAGGTGGCACGTCGTTCGATCGAGCACGGCCTGCGCACCGGACGACCGCTGGTCGTGACGCCGTCCGAATACCACCGCGACCTGAAGGCGGTGCGGGCCAGTTTCGTGACCCTGCAGACGCAGGGCCGGCTGCGCGGCTGCATCGGCCATCTCGAGGCGGTCCAGCCGCTGGTGGTCGACGTCGCCGAGAATGCGTTTGCGGCGGCCTTCCGCGACCCGCGCTTCGCGCCGCTGACCGCCGGCGAGTGGCCCACGGTGGACATCCACCTGTCCATCCTCACCACACCCGAGCCGATGTATTTCCTCAGCGAGGCCGACCTGCTCGATCAGCTGCGGCCGGGCGAGGACGGTCTGATTCTGCAGGACGGGCCCAACCGCGGTACCTTCCTGCCGTCCGTCTGGGAGAGCCTGCCCGAGCCGAGCGACTTCCTGGTCCACCTCAAGCACAAGGCGGGGCTCGCCGCCAACCACTGGTCGGACAGCGTCGAGGTGTATCGCTACCACACCGAGAGCTTTGGCGAGACCGAGCTGGCCTGAGCGGCCACCGCGGATCAGTTGTCGGCCGGGTGGCCCTCCCAGGTGACCCGGTTGCGGCCATTCTGCTTGGACAGGTAGAGCGCCCGATCGGCGCGGTCGACCAGCGACTCGATGGCCTCGCCTTCGCGGTACCAGGCGCCGCCGACCGATACGCTAACGGACAGGACCTGCTCGAAACCGAGCTCCGCCGGCAGCGCGATCAGGCTGCGACTGACATGCAGGCGCACGTTTTCGGCCACCGCCTGGCAACCCGAACGCGGCGTGTCGCGCAGCAGCACCGCAAACTCCTCGCCGCCGTAACGTGCTACCAGGTCGCGCCCGCGCACGCTGGCGCGGATCTCCTGTGCCACCGCCTGCAGCACGTGGTCGCCGGCCAGGTGACCATAGCTGTCGTTGACCCGCTTGAAGAAGTCCACGTCGACCAGCAGCAGGCAGGGCGCATGCGCATCCGCCGCCGCGACCCGCGCCAGCTCGGCCATCTCCTCCTGCAAGGCCAGGCGGTTGTGCAGGCCGGTGAGTGCGTCGGAGCGGGCCTCCTCCTGCGAGCGGGCGAGTTCACTGCGCACCTGCTGCATCTCGACCGCGAGGTCCGAGAACTTCTGTTTCAGCTCGGCACCGCGTTCCAGGGCCGTATTGGTGGCACGTACGGCACGGTCGATCAGCGAGTTCAGGCCTTCCGCCGAGACATCGGCGGCCAGGCCCTGCGCCACCTCGCCCAGCTCGGATGAAAAATTACTGTAGTGGCCGTCGGCCTGGCTGATATGCGACATCAGCGCGTTGACCACCTGGCTCAACGCGGTCTTGGCGATC
>JAJDNF010000020.1 GCA_022340805.1 Chromatiaceae bacterium | reverse complement strand
CTCAACAGAAGTCCGCCTTCGACACGATTGATGATGCCATGGGTTCGCGAACTGCGCCCCATAACGAACAGGGCGAGGGTCAATGCCAACATCACCAGCATGTCACGGTCGAGAATTGCGGACGGGATGGCGCCGGGGGCGAGGAGGCCCGGGACGCCGAGTACCGCCAGCATGTTCCAGATGTTGGAGCCGACCACGTTGCCTATCGCCAGGTCGGGCTCGTTCTTGAGCGCACTCATGATGCTGGCGGCAAGTTCGGGCAGGCTGGTGCCGACCGCAACGATGGTCAGGCCGATCACCAGGTCGCTGACGCCGAGTGCGGTGGCCACCTCGACGGCGCCCCATACCAGGATCCGTGAACTGAGGATCAGGGCCGTCAGACCGATGAGCAGCCAGGCGGACGCGGCCAGTCCGCTCAGGCCAATCGGGATCTCTGCCTCGATCTCGGCGGCCAGCGGATCGTGATCACGACGCCGCAGGCCAAGATGGATCAGCACCAGCATGCTGACCACCAGGCCGATGAGCAGGATTACGCCATCGGTGCGGCCGAGGTAGCCATCGCTGAGCAGCAGGAAGGTCCCGGCACTGACCGCGAGCAGCAGCGGGTATTCGCGGCGCAGCATGTCGGATTTGACCGTAAGTGGTGCAATCAGCGCTGTCATGCCGAGGATCAGCGCGATATTGGCGATGTTCGAGCCGATCGCATTGCCGATCGCGATTCCGGGGTTGCCCTGCAAGGCCGCCATCACGGATACCAGAATCTCCGGTGCCGAGGTGCCGAAACCCACGACGGTCAGGCCGATCAGCAGCGACGGGACGCCGAGGTTGTGCGCCAGCGCGGCCGCCCCGACCACGAAGCGATCGGCGCCCCAAACCAGGAGTCCAAGGCCGAAAATAATGGCAGCGGTGGCGAGCAGCATAGGGCAGTCGGGTCGGGGGGTGCTGAAACCAGGAGCGCGAATTGTCGCGAAACCGTCGCCCCTTGTCCAAGCGGGCTTCAGTCGGCGCGGATCCTGATCTGGCCACAGCGTGCGCAGCGGTACCGGCTGACGAGCTTTCCCAGCTTGACGTCGAACACCGACTCCTTGTCCACCAGCCACTTGTGGTGGCCATGCCGGCACAGGGTATTGCCGCGATGCCGTTCGCTCGCCTTACGGGGCTTGAAAGGTAGAATGTCCGCCATCGTGATATCCGTCGCCGGGGCTGCAGGTGCGCAATGGTAACGTCGAACGCCGGTTGCTGCTCGGCACTCAGGGCTGGCAACGAGCGGAATGGATCGGGAGTTACTATCCGGCCGACCTGCCGCCGGAGTGGCGCCTTGCTTATTACGCCAATGACTGTGGCTGCGTGCTGCTGCCCGCCGAGGACTGGTGCAGCGGCGACCTCGAGCCGCTGCGAGCGGCGCTTGGCGAGGCCCCGTCGAGCCTGGTGGTGTTTCTGCAGGCGCCCGCAGCCGAGGCTGCCGGCTGCGATCTGAGGTTATTGGCCGCACACGACACGGTTTTGCTGGTCGGGCGGTACGATCCGAGGTTCGCGGGGATACCTCAGTGGGTGGCCCGGGCGCCGGACCTCTGGGTCGACGGCGAGAGCGCCAATGCGCTGGTGCGCTGGACGGTCGACGCGATCGATCTGCGCGACCTGCGAGCCAGGGCCGAGCGCCTGCCCGAGGCTACCCGCGCCCTGGTGTTGGACGGCGGTGGTGCGGATCCGGGGCGTGTCGCCGAGCTGAGGGCGCTGCTCGAGCTGATGGGCAGGAGCTGAGCTCGCTTGACGGTCCAAGGCTGGATCCGCAGAATTGCCGGTCCGCCTTGCAATTGGGCCCAATTATATAAGGAGTCGCCTGCTGGTGCCCGGTAGTCCGAACAGTCATGAGTCGAAAGCGTTCCCCAAGTGACACCCTGGTACGCATCCGCGGTCTGAAATTCTACCGCGGGTCGCGGGCGATATTCGACGGTGTCGATATCGATGTCCCGCGCGGCCGCGTGACTGCGATCATGGGGCCGTCGGGCTCCGGCAAGACCACCCTGCTGAAGTTGATCGGCGGCCAGTTGACCCCGGATGCGGGGACGATTGAGGTGGACGGGCTGAACGTGCACAAGTTGTCCACGCGCGAGCTGTACCGGCTGCGAATGCGCATGGGCATGCTGTTTCAGAGCGGTGCGCTGCTGACCGATCTGTCAGTGTTCGAGAACGTTGCCTACCCGTTGCGTGAGCACACGCGCCTCAGCCCATCGATGATCCGCAAGCTGGTGCTGATGAAGCTGGAGGCGGTGGGGCTGCGCGGTGCCTGGCAGCTGATGCCCAGCGAGTTGTCCGGTGGCATGGCCCGGCGGGTCGCGCTGGCCCGCGCGATCGCGCTGGATCCGATGATGATCATGTACGATGAGCCGTTTACCGGTCAGGATCCGATCTCGATGGGCGTGCTGGTGCAACTGATCCGGCGTCTTAACGACGCGGCGCGCATCACCAGCGTCGTGGTGTCTCACGATGTCGCCGAGGCATCGGCGATCGCCGACCTTATCTACGTGATCTCGAACGGCAAGGTGATCGAATCGGGTTCACCGCAGCAACTGCGCGAGCATGGTGGCGAGTGGACGCAGCAGTTCATCCGCGGTCTGCCGGACGGTCCGGTGCCGTTTCACTACCCGGCGCCGGAACTCGAGGCTGATCTGTTCGGGGAACTGCCCTGATGGATTGGCTGGCAGCGCTCGGCCGCGTCGGCTTGTCGTTCGCGGCCCGCTTGGGACGGGCCAGCCTGCTGTTCGTCGCCATGCTGCGCGGCCTGCCGGAGATGCTGCGCCGACCCCACCTGCTGCTTGAGCAGCTGTTGTCGGTTGGGGTGCTGACGGTGCTGATCATCGCGGTGTCCGGGATCTTCGTCGGCATGGTGCTGGGTTTGCAGGGTTATTACATCCTGTCGCGCTTTGGTGCCGAGGCGACCCTCGGCGTGATGGTGGCGGCCTCGCTGGTGCGCGAACTGGGTCCGGTGGTCACCGCACTGTTGTTTGCCGGGCGCGCGGGGTCGGCGCTGTCGGCTGAGATCGGCCTGATGAAGGCGACCGAGCAGCTGTCCGGGCTGGAGATGATGGCCGTCAACCCCGAGCACCGGGTACTGACACCGCGCCTGATCGCCGGGATCCTGTCCATGCCGCTGCTGGCGGCACTGTTCAGCGTGCTGGGCGTGTACGGCGGCTGGTTCGTCGGCGTCGGTCTGCTCGGTGTCGATGACGGCACCTACTGGGCGCAGATGCAGTCGCAGATCGATTGGAGCGATGATGTGGTCAACGGCGTGATCAAATCCGTCGTTTTCGGCGTGGTATGTTCGTGGATCGCGATCTTTCAGGGCTACGACTGTGTCCCGACCTCGGAAGGCGTGAGTCGTGCGACCACGCGCACTGTGGTCCATTCATCGCTGGCCGTGCTGGGCCTGGATTTCGTGTTGACCGCGCTGATGTTCAAATGAGCGCAGACGGGAACTGAATATGTCGAAAACGAGACGAATAGAGATTCTGGTCGGTGCGTTCATGGCGGCGGGCCTGGTCGCGTTGTTCTTCCTGGCGATGCAGGTCAGCAACCTGGGGAGCATGCACGGCGGCGATACCTACAAAATCCTCGCGCGCTTCGACAACATTGGCGGACTCAAGGTCAAGGCCCCGGTCACCATGGCCGGGGTCGAGGTGGGACGTGTGCTCGACATCTACTACGATGCCAAGGACTTCCGCGCGGTCGTCGTTATGGGAATCTACTCGCAGTTCGACGCGGTGCCGGATGATACCTTCGCCAAGATCCTGACCGCGGGCCTGCTCGGTGAGCAGTACGTCGGACTCGACCCGGGCGGTAGCAGCGTGGTCCTGAAGGCGGGCAGCGAGATTGCCGTTACGCAGTCTGCCCTGGTGCTGGAAGACGTGATCGGACAGTTTATCTACGGCAAAGCTCAAGAGGGAGCCAAGTGATGCGCGCTGTGTTGCGTTTTCAAATCGTGTTGGCCGCTGTGTTCCTGTTGTCGTCGCTCGCCGTGGCGGCGATAAAGGATCCACAGCAGTTGATCCGTGAGACCGGCGACAAGGTTCTGGCTGAGCTGACCCAGCGCAAGGCGGACCTCGATGCGAATCCGGAGCTGATCTACCCGCTGGTGGAGAGCACTGTGGTGCCGCATTTCGATTTCCGCGAGATGTCGCAGTCGGCCCTGGGCCGGTTCTGGCGCGACGCCAGCGATGTCCAGAAGGAGGGCGTGACGCACGAATTCCGCGAACTGCTGGTGCGCACCTATGCCACGGCGCTGCTCGGTTATACCGGACAGAAGATCGAATACCTGCCGGTGCAATACAACGCGGGCGATACGCGGGTCATGATTCCGACCCGGGTCGCCTCCGCCGGCGCGCCCCCGGTGCCGATCAACTATCGCCTGAAGTTGGGCGATGAGGGGTGGATGGTGTACGACGTGGTGATCGATGGGGTCAGCCTGATCACCAACTATCGCAGCCAGTTTGCCGCCGAGGTTCGCCGTGGTGGTATCGATGGCCTGATCAGCACGCTGGCGGAAAAGAACCGGAACGTCGGTAAATGACCGGCGCCACGTTTACCCCTGCCGGCAAGGGGCGCTGGGCGCTAAAGGGCGTGCTGGATTTTTCCTCGGTTGCGGATGTCTGGCCCGAGTTGGAGAAACTGCTCAAGACCAGCACCAGCATGACGGTCTCTCTGGCCGGTGTACGACAGAGCAACAGTGCCGGCGTGGTCATGCTGGTCGAGGCGCGCGATCTCGCGCGGCGGAGCCGCTGTCGCCTGCAGCTGGTCGATCTCCCGGCCGGGATGGTCGACCTGGCGCGCATGTCACGCTGTGACAAGCTGATCACGCAGAACGCCGCCTGACCCCGACGCCTGCGCGCCGTCAATCCGGCGGCGGACTCCCGCAGACCCGGGATTTTCTTTATGATTGACGCCCTTTTTTGCTTCCCGATACCGGGCTCGCGCAGGCACCCATGGACAAATTGATCATAACTGGCGGCAAACCGCTGTCTGGCGACGTGCGAATCTCCGGCGCCAAGAACGCCGCGTTGCCAATCCTCGCCGCCGCGCTACTGGCCGAGGAGCCGATGGTGATCGGCAACATACCGCATCTGCGCGACATCACCACGACCATGGAACTGCTCGGGCGCATGGGCGTGGAGCTGACGGTGGACGAGAAGATGCGGGTGGAGGTCGATGCCAGCCGTCTCGACAAGCCCTTCGCCCCGTACGAACTGGTCAAGACCATGCGTGCTTCGATACTCGTCCTCGGCCCGCTGTTGGCGCGTTGCGGGCAGGCCGACGTGTCGTTGCCCGGCGGCTGCGCGATCGGCTCCCGGCCGGTCGATCTGCACATCGAGGGGCTGCGCGCGATGGGCGCCGAGATCACCGTCGAGGGCGGCTACGTGCGCGCCAGGGCCAGTCGCCTGAGGGGGGTGCGTCTGGTGCTGGACCTGGTCACCGTGACCGGTACCGAGAACCTGATGATGGCGGCCACGCTGGCCGACGGCACCACGATTATCGAGAACGCCGCACGCGAGCCCGAGGTGGTGGATCTGGCGAACTGCCTGAATGCAATGGGCGCGCGGATCAGCGGTGCGGGCACGACCACGATCAGCATCGAGGGCGTGAAGGCGCTGCACGGGGCCCACTACGAGGTGCTGCCCGACCGGATCGAGACCGGCACCTTCCTGGTGGCCGGCGCGATCAGTGGTGGCAAGGTCCGGGTGCGCGACACCGACCCGACGCAGTTGGATGCGGTGCTGCAGAAGCTGCGCGAGGCCGGTGCCGACCTGGAGATCGGTGACGATTATGTGCTCCTCGACATGCACGGCCGGCGACCGCGTGCGGTCAATGTGCACACCGCGCCCTATCCGGCGTTCCCAACCGACATGCAGGCCCAGTTCACCGCGCTGAACAGCGTCGCCGAGGGAGTCGGCACGATAACCGAGACGGTGTTCGAAAACCGCTTCATGCACGTCCAGGAACTGCAGCGCATGGGCGCCAAGATTAAGCTCGAGGGTAACACCGCGATCTGCAGCGGGGTGCCGCGTCTGACCGGCGCGCCGGTCATGGCCACCGACCTGCGTGCCTCGGCCAGCCTGGTCCTGGCCGGCCTGGTCGCCGAGGGCGAGACCGTGGTCGACCGCATCTACCACGTGGATCGCGGTTACCAGAACATCGAGGACAAGTTTGCCGGCCTTGGTGCGCAGATCCGCCGGGTACCGGGCTGAGGGATCCGACATGGCCGTAGCTATTGCATCCGACCTGACCATCGCGCTGTCGAAGGGGCGCATCTTCAAGGACACCCTGCCGCTGCTGGCCCAGGCTGGCATCGAGCCGTTGGACGACCCCGAGACCAGTCGCAAACTGATCCTCGACACCTCGCATCCGCGGGTCAAGTTCGTGCTGATCCGTGCCACCGACGTGCCGACCTATGTGCAGTGGGGTGCGGCGGACCTCGGTGTGGCCGGCAAAGACGTGCTGATGGAGCACGGTGGCGAGGGCCTGTACGAACCGCTGGACCTGAAGATCGCGCGCTGCCGGATGATGGTGGCGGGTCATCCGGATGCCGACATCAGTTCCCGCCGGCTGCGCATCGCCACCAAGTATGTGAACGCGGCACGCGCATTCTTCGCCGCCCGCGGACAACAGGTTGAGGTGATCAAGCTGTACGGCTCGATGGAACTCGCCCCGCTGGTCGGCCTGTCCGAGCTGATCGTCGACCTGGTCGAGTCCGGTAATACGCTCAAGGCCAACGGCCTGGTGCCCCTCGAGCACATGCACCACATCAGTTCGAGGCTGGTGGTCAACAAGGCGTCCTGGAAGATGAAGCACGCCACCGTGCAGGCGCTGGTGCATGCGCTGCGCGAGGCGGTCGATGCCTCGACGTGACGCGCATGCGATGTGCCCGCAGAGGACGCGAAGGGCACAGCGAGGCGTGAGAATTCATGTTTCCTTGTCGCGCCTGTGGGTGCGTGCGGCGTTGAACTGTGTTGGGATTGCCGACGGCGCCGGTCGCCAGCATGCCGGCCGTGACGCGGACCCTGCGGGTTGCCGGGGCCGGCGCTGATCGAAGGTAGCGCTGATCGAGTCAGCGTTTGCGAGGCACCGTGACTGGCGTGCGCTGACAGGTACGGGAAGGGCTTTTCACTGCTTCCTGAATGGCTTGCGTCCTTCGCGGTCGAACAACAGCTGGTAATCAATGATGGCCGAGATACGAAAACTGAACACTGCCGACGCAGACTTCCAGCGCCAGCTTGGTGATCTGCTGGCCTGGGAATCGGTCTCTGACGGGGCGGTCAACCAGGTGGTCCAGCAGGTGATCAGCGAGATCCGTGCGCGTGGCGACGCGGCGCTGATCGAATTCACCAACCGCTTCGACGCTTGGGAGGCGCGTTCCGCCGCCGATCTCGAGATCCCGCTGACGCGCCTCGAGCAGGCCTGGGAGACGATCCCGCAGGACCAGCGCGACGCGCTGCGGCATGCCGCGGAACGGGTCCGCGCCTATGCCGGGCGGCAGAAGATGGAAGGCTGGACCTATACCGAGCCGGACGGCACCGTGCTCGGCCAGCAGGTCACAGCGCTGGACCGGGTCGGCCTGTACGTGCCCGGCGGCAAGGCTGCCTATCCCTCGTCGGTGCTGATGAACGCGCTGCCGGCCAAGGTGGCCGGGGTGGCCGAGCTGATCATGGTGGTGCCGACCCCGCGCGGCGAACTGAACGAGCTGGTTTTGGCGGCGGCGCACGTGTGCGGCGTGGATCGGGTGTTTGCGGTCGGCGGTGCGCAGGCAGTCGCGGCGCTGGCCTATGGCACCGAGTCGGTCCCGGCGGTCGACAAGATCGTCGGCCCGGGCAACATCTATGTCGCCACCGCCAAACGCACCGTGTTTGGCCAGGTCGGCATCGACATGGTCGCGGGGCCGTCCGAGATCCTGGTGATCTGCGACGGCCTGACCGACCCCGACTGGGTCGCGATGGACCTGTTCTCGCAGGCCGAACACGACGAGGACGCGCAGTCCATCCTGCTGTGTCCGGACGCCGACTTCGTGGCCCGCGTCGAACGCAGTATCGACAGGCTGCTGCCGGGGATGCAGCGCCGCGAGATCGTCGAGACCGCGCTGCGCGCGCGCGGCGCGCTGATCGTCTGCCGCGACCTGGACGAGGCGGCGGAGGTGGCCAATTTCATCGCCCCCGAACACCTCGAACTGTCGATCGACGATCCGGCCGAGTACGCGAAAAAGATCCGCCATGCGGGGGCGATCTTCATGGGTCGGCATACCTCGGAGCCCCTGGGTGACTACTGCGCCGGACCCAACCACGTGCTGCCAACATCGCGCACCGCGCGCTTCAGCTCGCCGCTGGGCGTCTACGATTTCCAGAAGCGCTCCAGCGTGATCATGGTCTCGCCCGCGGGCGCGCAGACACTCGGCCGGACCGCGTCGATCCTGGCGCGCGGCGAGGGGCTGGAGGCTCATGCGCGCTCGGCGGAGTACCGGATCGATGACTGACGCGCAAGGCACGGCGCAGCCCGCGGCGGCGATCCGAAATCCGCTGCCGAGTCTCGCAATCGAACGCTTAACCGACCTGTAACCGCATGTCCGACGCCCTCGAAAGCCTCGTTGCCCACTGGGTCCGCCCGGAAATCCGCGCGCTGAACGCCTACCATGTGCAGCCGGCCGCCGGCCTGATCAAACTTGACGCGATGGAGAACCCCTACACCTGGCCGGACGAGCTGCGCGACGCCTGGGTCGAACTGCTGCGCGATACCGATGTGAACCGTTATCCGGACCCATCGGCCGGCGCGTTGAGCGCACGCCTGCGCGAGACGATGGGCGTGCCGGCCGGCATGCGCGTCTTGCTGGGCAACGGCTCGGACGAGCTGATCCAGATGATCACGATGAGCCTGGCGGGGCCGTCGCGCTGCGTACTGTCGGTGGATCCCGGCTTCGTGATGTACCACCTGATCGCGACCTTCTGCGGCATGCGCTATGTCGGGGTGCCGCTGTCCGCCGGGGATTTCGGCCTCGATCTGCCGGCCGTGCTGCAGGCGATGGCCGAACACCAGCCGGCGGTCGTGTTCCTGGCCTATCCGAACAATCCGACCGGCAACCTGTTCGATGAACAGGCGGTGGTCGACATCATCCGTGCGGCCCCCGGCCTGGTCGTGGTCGACGAGGCCTATGCGCCGTTCACCGATGCCAGCTTCATGCCGCGGCTTGGCGAGTTCGACAACCTGGTGGTGATGCGCACGGTCTCGAAGATGGGCCTGGCCGGGCTGCGCCTGGGCCTGTTGGCCGGATCAGCGGCGTGGCTGGATGAATTCGACAAGGTGCGTCTACCGTA
The DNA here is from genome assembly GCA_022340805.1 of Chromatiaceae bacterium. Lineage (GTDB taxonomy): Bacteria > Pseudomonadota > Gammaproteobacteria > Chromatiales > Chromatiaceae > Thiosocius. Next base: position 17,813 of record JAJDNF010000020.1, on the reverse strand, counting down.
CAATATCAACGTGCTGACCCAGGCCAGCGCCGATTTCGCGCTGCGTCACAAGGCGGTATTCGACGCGCAGACCATGCGCATCCGCAGCGAGCGCACCCGGCTCGCGCAAGGTCTCGCCCGCCTGGAAGGTGTCGCCGTGTACCCGTCGCAGGCCAATTTTCTGCTGCTGCGTACCCCGCCGGGCAGGGCGACTGCCTGGTTCCAGGGCCTGCGCGAGCATGGCGTTTTGATCAAGAATCTGCACGGTGCGCATCCGCTGCTGGACGACTGCCTGCGTCCGACCGTTGGCAGCGCGACCGAGAATGACGCGCTGCTGGCCGCGCTGGCAGCAGTATCATCGCTGGGTTGAGCTCGGCGGGCGTCGAGCCCGGGTCATCCCGCGCTGTGACAGGCGCATCGGTAATCAAACCGGTCGCGCACCGAGCGCAGTCGCCGCAGCAGGTCTTCGCGATCACCGGCAAACACCGCGATACTCGGGTCGGCGTGATCGAAGCGCTGATGCACCAGCAGTTCTGCGGCGGGCAGGCGCTCATCACGTTGTTGGTCCGATATGCCGCGGCAAACCAGGCACTGCTCGAGGACCCCGGCGGCCAGGTCGATCTCGATCGCGACCTTGTCACGCGCGGCGCCGGGTGGACGGAAATACTCGAAGATACCCATGCGCTCAGCGCCCGCTGGCAGCGGGCCGCTCGCCGACGATCACCACGCGATCCTGCTCGGCGCCGTCGCGAAACACCGTGACCGTCAGCGGGCTGCCCGGTGCCTTGCCGGCGATCGCCTTGAGCATCTGCGGTGAGCCGCCGACCGGGCGGCGGTCGATCTTCACGATCAAGTCACCCGGCTTGAGTTCCGCCTGACCGGCGGGTCCCTTCTCCAGGACCCCGGACACCAGGACGCCAGCGCGGTACTCGATGCCGAGCGATTCCGCCAGCGTCGGCGTTAGGTTCTGTCCGGTGATGCCGAGCCAGCCGCGGATCACGCGTCCGTGGCCTATCAGCTGGTTCATGACCTCGCTGGCGAGCTGAATCGGTATCGCGAAACCGATGCCGTTCGACCCGCCGCTCTGCGAAAAGATTGCGGTATTGATCCCGATCACCTCGCCAAGCGCATTGATCAGTGCGCCACCCGAATTGCCCGGGTTGATCGCCGCATCGGTCTGGATGAAGTTCTCGAAGTCGGTGATTCCAAGCTGGTTGCGCCCGGTGGCGCTGACTATGCCCATGGTCACCGTCTGGCCGACGCCGAACGGATTGCCGATCGCCATCACCACGTCACCGACCTGCATCTGGTCGGAGGCACCCAGCGTGGCGACCGGCAGCTGGCTGCCGCCGGTCTGCAGCAATGCGACGTCGGTCTCCGGGTCGCTGCCGACGATGCGCGCGGGCAGGCTGCGGCCGTCACCGAGGACCACCTGGATCTCGCTGGCACCGTCGATCACGTGGTTGTTGGTCAGCACGTAGCCGTTGCTGTCGACGATCACGCCCGAGCCGAGGCTGTTCTCACGCTTCGTCCGCGGGCGGCTGAGCTGGTCGCCGAAAAATCGCTTGAACAGCGGGTCCTCGAACAACGCGGGCGGCTTTTCGCGGGTGACCTTGGTGGCGAACACGTTCACCACCGAGGGGGAGGCACGCTGCACGGCGTCGGCGTAGGATACCGGGCCGCCCTGGCGCTCGAGCAGCTGCGGCCTGGCGGGCTCGACCGGCTCGGCAGGCGTCCGGCCGGCCAGATCGGGGCGCAGCAGCAGGACCAGGAAGGCGGCCGCAAGGCCGGTGGCAACAGAGGTGAACAGGAAGGTAAATGCGCGATACCACTTCATCCGCATACACTATCACGACCGAGATTGACGCCCCTATAGGCCGCACATGGCTGAACTGAAGGACATCGTCGCCTATTGTGATCAGCGCCTGGACACCGGTGCGTTCGATGACTACTGCCCCAATGGCCTGCAGGTGGAGGGTCGCGAGCAGGTAGCCAGTATCGTCTCCGGGGTTACCGCGAGCCAGGCACTGGTGGATGCGGCGGTCGCGCACGGCGCGGATCTTCTGCTGGTACACCACGGCTATTTCTGGCGTGGCGAGCCGGCGCCGCTGGTCGGGATGAAGGGGCGCCGGGTGCGGGCGCTGATGGCCTCCGGACTGAGCCTGCTGGCCTACCATCTGCCGCTGGACGCCCACCCCGAGCTGGGCAACAACCGGCAGCTCGGGCTGATCCTGGGGTTTGCCGACGCGGCGCCGGTCGACGGCCTGCTGTGGGGTGGCGAGCTGAACAGCGCGATAAGCGCCGGAGACCTGGCCAGCCGGGTAGCATCCGCACTCGGTCGGGCCCCGCTGGCCGTCGGCCCGGACAATGCGGTGCGTCGCATCGCCTGGTGCACCGGGGCGGCGCAGGGGATGATCGAGCAGGCGGCGGCCCGGGGATTCGATGCGTTTATCAGCGGCGAGATCGCGGAACACACCGTGCACCAGGCCCGCGAACTCGGCATCCTGTACCTGGCGGCCGGCCATCACGCGACCGAACGTTACGGCGTACAGGCGCTGGGCAGTGAGCTCAGCGAGCGCTTCCGGGTCGCGCATCGATTCATCGATGTCGACAACCCGGTTTGATTCGCCTCAAGGCAATCGCGCATTAAGCCCAGATTATCCTCATCATAGAACCCACTTTCTTGACCGGGGAAAGCCCATGTTGGAGAATCCGCGGTCGTTTAGGGAAATTCAGCATATTCTTAAGATTCGATCCGAAATCAGCCAGGCGTTTTCCGTCGGTTTTCGGGTCTTTGGGAGTTATCCATGAGTGCAGAAGGCGTAGACCTCAAGAAGCGTCGCTTCCTGACTGCCACCACGGCCGTCATCGGCGCGGTCGGTGTCGGTTTCGCGGCCGTGCCGTTCATCGCGTCCTGGAACCCGTCCGAACGGGCCAAAGCCCTCGGCGCGCCGGAAGAGGCGGATATCAGTAAGCTCGAGCCGGGCGGCCTGCTGCGCGTCAAATGGCGCGGCAAGGTGTGTTGGGTGGTCAATCGCACCGAGCAGAACCTCGCCGACCTGAAGACGCTCGACGGCGAACTCGCGGACCCGAATTCCGACGTCGAGACGCAGCAGCCTCCTTACTGTAAGAATCCGACACGCTCGATAAAGCCCGAGTATGGCGTGCTGGTGGGTATCTGTACCCACCTGGGCTGTTCGCCAACCTATCGTCCGGACGTGGCGCCGGCCGACCTCGGCGCGGACTGGAAGGGCGGTTTTTTCTGCCCCTGCCACGGTTCGCGCTTCGACCTCGCCGGGCGTGTCTACAAGGGCGTGCCGGCACCGACCAATCTGGTGGTGCCGCCGCACCAGTACCTGTCTGAAGATGTGATCCTGATTGGTGTTGACGGAGGTGCCGCATGAGCTTCATGAACTGGATCGACGAGCGCTTCCCGGCTACCAAGGTCTGGAACGAGCATCTGGCGCAGTACTACGCGCCCAAGAATTTCAACTTCTGGTACTACTTCGGTTCGCTGGCGATGCTGGTACTGGTATTGCAGATCGTTACCGGCGTGTGGCTGGCGATGCTGTACAAGCCGTCGGCCGCCGACGCCTTTGCCTCGGTCGAGTACATCATGCGCGACGTCGACTACGGTTGGCTGCTGCGCTATCTGCACTCGACCGGCGCCTCGGCGTTCTTCCTGGTCATCTACCTGCACATGTTCCGCGGGCTGATCTATGGCTCCTACCGCAAGCCGCGTGAACTGCTGTGGATCATCGGGGTGATCATCTACCTGGCAATGATGGCGACCGCGTTCATGGGCTACCTGCTGCCCTGGGGTCAGATGTCCTACTGGGGCGCACAGGTCATCGTCAACCTGTTCGCCGCGGTGCCGTTCGGCATCGGCGAGCCGCTGTCGATCTGGATCCGCGGTGATTACGTCATCTCCGACGCCACCCTGAACCGCTTCTTCGCGCTGCACTTCCTGCTGCCGTTCGTATTGGCGGCGCTGGTCTTCATCCACATCGTGGCGTTGCACAAGGTCGGTTCGAACAACCCCGATGGCATCGAGATCAAGAAGAACAAGGATGAGAATGGCATTCCGAAAGATGGCATCCCGTTCCATCCCTACTATTCGGTCAAGGATATTGTCGGGGTCGGCGTGTTCCTGATCTTCTTCACCGCGGTCATCTTCTTCTGGCCGGATTTCGGCGGGCTGTTTCTCGAGCCGCCGAACTTCGAGCCGGCCAACCCGTTGAAGACGCCTGATCACATCGCGCCGGTCTGGTACTTCACCCCGTTCTACGCAATGCTGCGAGCGGTACCGCCGATGTTCAATTCGCAGTTCCCCGGCGTGCTGGTGATGTTCGCAGCCATCCTGGTGTTTTTCTTCCTGCCCTGGCTGGACCGCAGCCCGGTCAAGTCGATCCGCTACAAGGGCATGCTGTTCAAGGTCCCGGTCGCGATCTTCGTGATCTCGTTCGTGGTGCTCGCCTGGCTGGGTATGCAGCCCTCGACGCCGGTCAAGACGCTGCTGGCGCAGATCTTCACTGCGCTGTATTTCGCGTTCTTCCTGCTGATGCCGTTCTACAGCAAGATGGATAAGACCAAGCCCGTGCCGGAGAGGGTAACGAAATGAGGAAGCTGATTGCGGTAATTACCTTGGCCCTGATGCCTCTCGCCGGGATAGCCGCGAGTGGCGGGCACGAGTTGCACCAAGCCAATATCGACCTGAACAACCAGGCGGCCATCCAGCGCGGCGCCAAGATGTTCGTGAACTACTGCATGGGCTGCCATTCGGCCAAGTACGTGCGCTACAAGCTGTTCACCGAGGTCGGCCTGAGCGAGGACGACATCAAGAACAACCTGATCTTCACCGGTGGCAAGGTCGGTGACCTGATGACGATCGCGATGCCGGAAGACGATGCCGCCAAGTGGTTCGGTGCGCCGGCGCCTGACCTGACGCTGACTGCCCGTATCCGTCATGGCGGCGCGGACTGGATCTACAGTTACCTGAAGGGTTTCTACGTGGATTCGTCCCGTCCGATGGGCGTGAACAACACGGTGTTCCCGAACGTCGGCATGCCGCACGTGCTGTGGGAGCTGCAGGGCGTGCAGAAGCCGGTGTACAAGTACGAGGCCCATCACGATGGTCACGCGGTAGCCTCATTCGACTCCGAGGCCGAGGCAGACGCGTACGTCAAGGAGCATGGCGAGGGATATCGCCTGGAGCGCATGGTCGAGGGCCTGGAGATGGAACGGCCCGGCAGCCTGACGCCGGCCGAGTACGACCAGGTGGCACGCGACCTGGCGACCTACCTGACCTACATCTCGGAGCCGATCAAGCTTGAGCGTCAGCGCATGGGCGTGTGGGTGGTCCTGTTCCTGATCGTGTTCACGGTCATTGCCTACCTGATGAAGAAGGAGTGGTGGAAGGACGTCCATTAACCGTCCCGTTCTCCCGCTCAAAATGGAAGGCGCATAGTCTGATATACTATGCGCCTTTTTACGTCCCGGCCCGCAATCACGCGGGCCGCACGCGAGCTGGAGAGAAACCTTGATGACTGCCGTCGCCACCCGCAGATCCGTGATGACCCTGTTTTCGGATCCACAGAGTCTGCATAGTCACCGGGTCCGCATGGTGTTGGCCGAAAAGAACGTCACCTGCGAGGTCGTCGACGTCGATCCGCTGCACCTGCCGGAAGACGTGATGGACCTGAACCCCTACGGCACGGTCCCCACCCTGGTCGATCGCGAGCTGGCACTGTACGACTCGCGCATCATCTGCGAGTACCTCGACGAGCGCTTTCCGCATCCGCCGCTGCTGCCGGTCGACCCGGTCTCGCGTGCCAGCGCGCGCCTGTACATGTTTCGGGTCGAAAACGACTGGTACGCGCTGGTCGACCAGATCCTCGCGGGTGGCAAGGCGGCAACCAAGGCGCGCAAGGAGCTGCGCGAGGGCCTGACCGCCGCGGCCCCGATCCTCGCCCACAAGCCGTTCTTCATGAGCGAGGAGTTCACCCTGGTGGATGCCAGCATCGCGCCGCTGCTCTGGCGACTACCGGCCCTGGGTGTCGAACTCAACGGCCAGGCGGCGAAACAGCTGAATGTCTATGCGGGCAGCATGTTCAAGCGCAATGGCTTCATCGCGAGCCTGACCGAACTGGAGCGCGAGATGCGTCGCTAGTCTGTGCGACTCGACTGCCGAATGACCTCGAATCGCCCCTACCTGATCCGCGCGCTCTACGAGTGGCTGGTCGACAACGACTTGACGCCCTACCTGCTGGTGGACGCGGAGCGCGATGCCGTGCACGTACCCAGTCGATACGTCGAAGAGGGGCGCATCGTGCTGAACGTGAGTCCGAGTGCGGTGCGTGACCTGACGCTCGGCAACGATCTGATTGCGTTCGAGGCCCGTTTTGGCGGTACCGCATTCGCGATCTCGCTGCCGCCGGACGCGGTGCTCGGCGTGTACGCGCGCGAGAACGGCAAGGGGATGCTGTTCCCCGACGAGCACATCGAACCCACGGAACCGCCCAGGCCGGACACGCCGACACCGCCGCCGACCAGTGGTCGGCCATCCCTCAAGGTCGTGAAATAACCGCGCTTCAGTGTTCCTTGCGGCGGAATGGGACGACCTTGCCGTCATCGCTGCGGCTCACCGGTTCGTTCTGCGTTGCGTCGACCGGCGTCGCTGCCACCGGCACCTTGGGCAATCCATCGTCGATGGTCTCCAGCCGGTTGCCCAGCATCAGCACATGACCGGTCCGACGGCCAACCCCCTCGAGGCTGAAATCGAAACGGAACATGCGCCGGATCCGCAGCCCCTGGTTGGTCCAGCGGATGCCGATGCGCGCCAGCGAGACGGTCTCGTCGAGGAATTGCAGCCCGCGGTGTTCGCAGTAGCGGCGCGCCAGCACGGTCGCAAACTCGCGTGCACGCGCACCGTCCAGCCACACCCAGGCGAGCAGGAGCAGGGCAAGAAACGGCAGCAGGCTGTTGATCATCTCGTGTCTGTTCTCTCAGGCGCCGCCGCGCTCGGCTGTGCAGATCGAGCATACACGCTCCAAGCGGTTACGGGATAATCGCCGGCATGGCAGCTCGCCCGCGCATCCTCCTGATCAGCAGAAACCCTCCCACCGGTCGCGGGACCGGGGCGCGCATCCGTGCCGGGATGTTCCTGCAGGCGCTGTTGACCAGGTGCGAGGTCCACCTGCTGGTCATTGCCCCCGAATTGTCCGATGCAGACCGGGGGACGCCGCTGTTGCAGCAATGCGCCTCGCTGAGCAGCGACCCCATGGACTGGCGCAGCCGTCGGCGGGCTGCGCGGTTCGACGGCAACAGCGCTGCGCCGGCCTACCTCTGGGGGGCGCTCAGCAGTGACCCGGCGAACGCGCTGTCGCTGACACGCCGCGAGGGTGAGCGCTTGCTGGATCAGCTGCCGTGCCGCGAATTCGATGCGGTGTTCGCGATTCGCCTGTCGATGGCGCGGGTCGCGCAGCAGCTTTTCGATTGGCAGATGATTGGCGCCCGCTGCAGGGTGTTCGATCTTGACGACATCGAGTCGCGCCTTGTGGCGCGCGAGCGCGCGATGACCCGTGCTAACTCAGGTCGTGCGGTGGACATCGCGCGCCGGGTCGAGCAGGCTAAGCTGGCGCGCGTCGAGCGACGCCTGATTCGCGCCTGGGACCAGGTCTACCTGTGTTCCGAGGAAGACCGCAGCGCACTCGCCCGACAACTCCGGGTCGGCAATGTGTTTGCGGTACCCAACACCTGCGCCCCGATAGCGGTAGCGCCACCCGACCATGCCGTGCCGCCGGAGATCCTGTTCGTCGGTTCCATGCGTTATGCGCCCAACGCGGATGCGGCGCTGTTCTTCTGCACCCGGATACTACCGCGTCTTTGCGAGCATCTCGGCGAGACGCCGGTCACCCGGATCGTGGGTGCGGGTCCGGACGAACGCCTGCGGGCGTTGAATGGGACACGCGGCATCGAGATCGTCGGTGCGGTCGAGCGGATCGAGGACTGCTACCAGAGCGCTGCACTGGTGATAGCGCCAATCCGCTTCGGGGGGGGCACCCGGATCAAGATCATCGAGGCGCTGGCGGCCGGGCGACCGGTGGTTGCCACTGCGCTCGGGGCCGAGGGTCTTGGGCTGCGTGACCAACAGGATCTGTTGCTGGCCGACGACGCCGAGGCCTTTGCCGCGGCCTGTGCCAGGGTACTGCGCGATCCATCCTTGTGGCATTCGCTGGTGGCAAACGGCCGCGCCAGCTATGCCGCGCGTTTCGCTGTCGAGGTCGTCACAGAGGCCTTTATGAAGGTGTTCCTGGACTGCGTTGGCGGCGCCGGGCCTGAATGAATTGGACCACATGGCGTTCGACACCGGTCGGTCGGGACGCGGCCTGCCACAGGGCGAAGTGGGCCAGCAGATAGACCAGCCCCCCGGCGCCAACCAGCACTGCCAGGTGTAGGATCTGTCCGGCCACGTGCTCTGGTTGCGCAAGGTGCATGCGCAGGCCGATAACGCCCGCGGCCATCAGCAACGCCGCTGCGAACGAACGCCAGGTGCCATGCAGCGGCAGCAGCAGGGGGCGCCCGCTGAAGCGGCGCACCATGTCGAGATTGACCAGCAGCGAGAGCAGCGCGACGAACACGGCCGCAATCAGGATGCCCTGCAGACCACCGAGCCAGATGCCAAGCACGTAGGCCGGGATCAGGTAGCTGGCCACAAACAGTGCGCGTATGAACACCCGTCGAGTCTGGCCGGACGAGACGGTCAGCGTGTCGCACAGACCGGCAATCGCCCAGATGGCTGCCGCTGGCGCCAGGTAGCTGATCACCAGGCCGGCCTCGCGCCAGTTGTCACCGAGCGCCAGCAGCACGAACGGATCTGCAACCACGGCCAGGCCGACGCCGAGCGGCAGCGCGAGCGCGGTGATCACCTCCATTGCGCGGCGGAACCCCTGGTACTGGCGCTGTGGATCGTGCGCCAGGCTCGAGAACGCTGGGAACAGGGCGCGCTTGATCGGTATGACGGCCTCGTTGCTGGCCATGTTCGACACGTCGGAGCCGACCTGAAACAGGCCGGCGACGCGCACCGGGAGGAAGACCCCGATCAGGAAGAACTCCGCCTTTTGCATCGCTGCGTGCAGCACATTCGCACCCATCAGCCAGCCCGAGAAGGCCACCAGGCGACGCCAGCCCGCCAGCGCCGGGCGCGGCCGGAACGGGTGCATTTGATAACTGGCCAGCACGCGTACCGCATTGCCGGTGAGCATCCCGGCCACCAGCGCCCAGTAGCTGCGTATCAGCCAGGCCAGCGTGACCGTCACGCAGAACGCGGTGATTTTTTGCGCCAGCTGCAGCGCAAACTCGCGGTGAAACACCATCGATTTCTCGAAGGTCACGAACGCCGGGTTCTTGAGGCCGTCGAGCAGTGGCAGCAGCGCGAGCAGCAACAGCAGATCGATCAGTCGCGGGTCGCCCATGACCGACGCGTAGGGATAGGCTGCGGCGGCCAGCACCAGCGCGAGACCGGCCCCGCGCAGCAGGTTCAGGGTCCACGCGGTATTCAGATCGGCGGCACGGGTGTCGCGCTGCGCGATGATCGCCTGCTCGAAGCGCAGGTCGCTCAGCGTGTCCAGCACGAAAAGCAGTGCAGTCGCGAGCGCGACCAGGCCGAAGTCCTCGGGCAGCAGCAGGCGCGCCAGGATGATCGTGCTGATCAGGCCGATCGAACGCACCAGGAAGCGGCCGCCGGCCAGCCAGACTGCGCCGGCCGCGACACTGCCCGACAGGGATTTGGATGCTTGGTCTGGTGGCATGTGATTGTTTTGGCCCAAACTGCGGCGGCTACGCGGGGTTCTCATCTAGAATCGGTCACAAGTCCGTGTCCACAACGCGTCAGTGCGACACCTGCTATGCAGCGGTCGTCGCTGCGCATTGCCTGAAGGATCCATGTTCGACACATCCAAAAGTATACGCCTGAGTGTTGTAACCCCGGTGTTCAATGCACAGGTTGATCAGCTGCGGGCACTGGCCGCATCGCTACATGCTGCCGTGGCCGGCGCCGCGGCCGAGTGGCTGCTGATCGACGACCACAGCGACAGGGCCGAGACCCTCGCCTGCCTGGATGAACTGGCGCGCGAGCCGGGCGTGCGCGTGCTGTGTAACCCGGGGCGCAAGGGCGCAGCCGGTGCGCGCAACCATGGGGCGGGCCAGGCACAGGCCGACCTGCTGTTTTTCGTCGATGCCGATGACCTGTTGTTGCCAGGCAGCATCAAGCACCTGCTGGAAATCCTGGCCGGCCGGCCCGGGATTCGCTGGCTGGTCGGTGATTTCGAGGATTTCAGCGGGCCAGCGCCCGACTTGCACGCGGCACTCGAGGAACACGGACAGCCGGGGACTGAGGTCGAAAACTGGCCCGACGCGGCCAACCGTCTGGTGTTCGAGACCCTGGTCAATCAGGGTGCCTACATCATCGACAAGGCACTGTTTGCCGAGCTTGGCGGCTTTGACCCGCGCTTCACAGTGGGTGAGGACTGGTACCTCTGGATGCGCCTGGCGGTGCGGCGTGAACTCCACCACTGCAACTGCCTGGTAATGCTGCGTCGCCGCGGCCATGCCTCGACCATGTCCGGACCGCTGAGTGCCACGGCTGCGATCGTCGCGCCGTACCTGGCCGCGCGCCGCGATCCGCTGTTTGCGGCGCAGCGCAGGTTGCTGCGCTGGCGCATCTATCGCCTGTATCGCCTGTTGTCCGAGCGCAATCGGGTCCTCGGTCGGCGCGCCGCCACGACGCGGTATGCTCTGCTGGCCGCGGTTTGGGCGATCAACGAGCCGCAGCAGTGGGCCAACGTGTGGCGCGCACTGTCCGGTTCGGAGCTGCGCTAGAGATTGGAGATCGCGGTCTACGCGCTCCCGCTCCACAACGCCTCGTAGCGACTGTATGCGGTGCCCCAGGTGAAGCGCGTCGACACCTGGCGCTTGATCAGTTTGATCTGGCGCTGGGTCTCGGTCGGATTGAACAGCGCCTCGTCGATCGAGGCAGCCAGCTCCGCCGGATTGTCGGGCTTGACCAGGTAGGGGTAGTAGACGCCGAGCACCTCGGGGATGCCGCCGACACGGGTAGCGACGATCGGGGTGCCGAGGTATCCGGCCTCGAGCAGCGTGATGCCAAACGGCTCCTCGCGCGATGGCTGGACCAGCAGGTCGGCCTGGCGGATCGTCGCGAGCGTGCGCGCGTGGTCGAGGTCCGGGATGAAGAACACGCGGCCGTGCAGGCCGAGCCGGCGTGCCTGGCTGCGCAGCGTGGCGAGATGCGGGGTGCTGCGTCCAATCAGCACCAGCGCGGACTTGAGTCCGCCGCGCACCAGCGTCGTGTAGGCCTCGAGTAGGGTGTCCTGGCCCTTCTTGTGTTCGAAGGTGGCGACATTGACCAGGTAGCTGTCGAAGTCGCCGATGTCCGGCCTGAAGTCGTTGTCGCGACTGTGTTCGAGTTCGTCGACGTCGATACCGTTGTAGATGGTGTGGAGCTTGTCTTCGCTCAGTGCGAGCAGCCTCTGCGCCTTGCGGCCGAGGTCCTCGGAACAACTCACGATCGCGTTCGCCTGGCCGAACATGTGACGCGCCACGGCACGGGTCAGCGGCCCGTCATCGCGCAACGCGCTGAGGTCGGCGCCGTGCAGCGAGTAGATCAGGCGGAACTTGTGCCGGTCCGCGCTACCTAGCAAGGCAAACAGGAAATAGTTGAGGCCGGCGTAGTGCGGGTTGATGACCTGGATGTTGTGTTGACCGACAAATGTTCGCCAGGCCTGCAGCTCGCTGCGCAGGCCATGCGCAAAGGCGAACAGGTTGCGCAGGCGGTGCTCGACGGCCAGCGGCGCGCGCAGCCGGCCGGTGACCAGCATCATGCCCTCGTACTCGGTGGTGTGAAACGCCTCCTGAGACCAGTCGGCGCAGAAGATGATCGGCCGCAGGCGACCGCGTCGCGCGGTCTCGCGCGCCAGGTTGATCACCACCTGGTTCACGCCGCCGGCGGCAGACAGGTCCCAAGGCAGCACGAAAAGCACGCTTGGGGGACTGCTCATATCGACCTTCTTGGCGCGTGAATGTACTGCGTGTGGCTTGTTCAGTCGCGCAGGCGCTCGCGGCGCAGGCGCGAGCGTCCATCGAACAGCCGTCCAGATCCGATCAATACCGCGCTCATGCTCCCCAGCCCGGTGCCTGCGGCAATCAGGAACAGGATCAGCAGCTGGTACTTGGCGGCCTCCATCGGCGGGCTGCCGGCGAGGATCTGTCCGGTCATCATGCCCGGCAGGCTCACGATACCAGCGGTGGTCATGGAATTCACGATCGGAATGAGGCCGTTGCGGAGTGCGTCACGACGGATGTCGCCGATCGCGTCGGCGGCGTCCTGTCCCAGCGCCAGGCGCGCCTCGATCTGGTGGCGCTTGTCGAGCGTCTGGCGGGTCAGGTTGTCGAGCGACACCGCGATCCCGGTCATGGTGTTGCCGAGCAGCATACCGAGCAGCGGGATCGCGTACTGGGGTGCGTACCAGGGCTCAGGCTGCAGCAGGACCACCAGGGCCAGGACGCTGATCGAGAACGACGACAGAAACATCGACAGGGCCCCGACACCATAGCCCCAGAGGCCGCGCAGGCGGTGCTTCTGGCGCGCCATCACCTCGTAGCCGGCCACGCCCAGCATGACGCCGGCCAGGGCCGCGACCAGCCATGGATTCGAAGACAGGAACAGCGACTTGAGCACCAGGCCGAGCAGCATCAGCTGCAGCGTGCTGCGGGCGGCGGCAATCAGCACGCGCCCGCCGATGCCGAGTTGCAGGCGCCAGGACAGCCAGGCGAGCAGCAGCACCAGTACGGCCGCAACCCCCAGGTCGACGGGGCTCAGGATGATCAGCTGCTCAGTGCCCATCCGCGCGCTCCAGTACGCCGGCCTGTATCCGGTAATATGCGCTGGCCACCCGTGCGCGTTGCGCAGCATCGTGGCTCACCCACAGCACGCCGCCACCACTGCGCCGGCGCCAGTCGGCGATCAGCTGCTCGACCCGTGCGCTGTTCGGCTGGTCCAGGTTGGCGGTCGGTTCGTCGAGCAGCAGCACCGAGGGCGCGTGGGCCAGCGCACGCGCCAGTGAGAGGCGCTGGCGTTCGCCGCTGGAAAGGCGCTGAACGTCCCAATCCAATACCTCGGGACCCAGGCCGAGTGCGTCCAGATCCCGGTCCTGCCAATGCGCCGCGTGGTCGCGCACCCGCGGTGCCCACCATTGGCTCTCGGCAGCGATGTACATGACGCGCTGCCGCCACTGCGGTCCGCTGAAGGCGCTGCGCGGCTGTCCGTCGAGCCACACCTCCCCCGAGGCCTGATCGAGGTCGGCGATGGCGCGCAGCAGCAGGGTCTTGCCGCTGCCTGACGGCCCATGCAAGGCGCAGCAGCTGCCGGCCGCGATGGTCATCTCGCCCACGCTGACCCCGGGCGCTGCGAGGTGCTCGACGCGCAGGCTGCTCACGGGCGGCGGGTGAAGATCAGGTCCCATACGGCATGCCCAAGACGTTGCCCGCGCTGCTCGAACTTGGTCTGCGGGCGCTCTGCGGGTCGTGGCAGGTATCGTCCGGGCCCGGCCAGGTTGGTGAAGCGCCGCGCGTCCGCGCTCAGTACCTCCAGCATGTGTTCGGCGTAGTCCTGCCAGTCGGTGGCAGCGTGGAAAAAGCCGCCCGGGCGGATCAGCCGGGCCAGCCTGTCCAGCAGTGCCGGCTGCAGGATGCGGCGCTTGTGGTGGCGTTTCTTGTGCCAGGGATCGGGGAACCACAGGTAGACCCCCTGCAGGCTGGCCGGCGCCAGCATCTGGTCCATCACCTCGATCGCGTCGTGGCGGACGACCCGCACGTTGGCAAGGCCGAGCTGCTCGATCCGCAGCAGCAGGTGGCCAACGCCGGGGCGGTGCACCTCGACGCCGATATAGTTGTGCTCGGGGTGGCGGCGCGCCATCTCGGCCAGGCTCTCGCCGTTGCCGAACCCGATCTCGAGGAAGACCGGGTGGTGGTTGCCGAACAGCCCGGCCAGATCGAGCGGCTGTGACTGAAACTCGAGCCCCCAATGCGGCCACAGCGTGTCGAATGCGCGCTGCTGGCCGGGAGTCAGCCGGCCCTCGCGCAGCACAAAGCTGCGAATCTGGCGGTGCGGGCGGTGGTCTATCTCGCTCTCGGACATGGCAGCTGGATCAGGATTAGAGGTTTCACCGCCAGGCAGGCACCGGATCCAGGAGGGCCGCTGGGCTGAGCGCGGCCTGGATCAGCCGGCCACGCCACGAGCCCGGCGCCCGGTGCGCCTACCGGGCGCCGGTCATTCGAAAAACAGCCCATCGACCGGCGACGAGGCCGAGGCGAAGCGCCTGGCCGGCATACGCCCGGCCAGGTAGGCCTCGCGCCCGGCCTCGATCGCCTTGCGCATCGCGCTGGCCATCAGCACCGGCCGCCTGGCAGCGGCGATCGCGGTATTCATCAGCACCCCGTCACAGCCAAGTTCCATCGCAATGGCGGCATCCGAGGCGGTGCCCACGCCGGCATCGACCAGAATCGGCACCTTGGCATTCTCGACGATGGTGCGGATGTTGAGCTTGTTGCGGATACCGAGGCCGGAGCCGATCGGTGCAGCCAGCGGCATCACCGCGACACAGCCCATTGCCTCCAGCTCGCGCGCAATGATCGGGTCGTCATTGGTGTAGACCATGACCTTGAACCCGTCGCGGATCAGCTCCTCGGCCGCCTTCAGGGTCGCGATCACGTCCGGGAACAGGGTCTTTTCGTCGCCCAGGACCTCGAGCTTGACCAGATTGTGGCCGTCGAGCAGTTCGCGCGCCAGCTTGCAGGTGCGCACCGCTGTCTTCACGTCGTAGCAGCCGGCGGTGTTCGGCAGGTAGGTGTATCGGTCCGGCGGCAGCACCTCGAGGATATTGGGCTCATCGCTGTTCTGGCCGATATTGGTGCGGCGTACCGCGATCGTGACGATCTCCGCGCCGCTGGCCTCGATTGCCGCGCGCGTCTCATCCATATCCTTGTACTTGCCAGTGCCCACCAGCAGGCGGGAGGTGAAGGTGCGGTCGGCGATGGCCAGTGGGTCGGCGGAATTCTGCAACATCTTGAGTCTGGTATCCGAATAAGGCGTGAAATGGCCGCGCGGCGGTGACGCCGAGCGGGGCTCAGCCGCCACCGATCGCCTGGACGATCTCCACCCGGTCGTCGGCCTGCAGCGCATGGGTGGCGTGTTCGCTGCGTGGGATCAGTTCCTCGTTCACCTCGACGGCGAAGCGTCGATTTTGCAGGTCGAGCGTGCCCAACAGCTCGGACAGTGTGGTGGTGTCCGGCACCTCGCGCCGGTCGCCATTCAGCAGGATACGCATCGGAATCGGCTGTCAAACAGGTGAAACGAGCAGAAATTTTACACTAAACTCAGCGCTTCGATTCACCCCGCAATGACAGGCATACGCGCTAGAGTGCCTGGTGCAGCCTTGGAGGAGCCCGGGTGGGCCAATTTCACGAGAACCTGATCTCGCTGGACGAGGCGGCCACGCTCGACGGGCTGTTTGCCTGCCGGGTCAGGCGCAGTCCGGACCGTGCTGCCTACCGCCATTACGACAAGGACAACAGATCCTGGCGGACCTACAGTTGGGCGGACATGGCGCGCGAGGTCGCGCGCTGGCAGACGGCGATGGCCGCCGAGCACGCGCCGCGCGGCGGCCGGGTCGCCATCCAGCTGCGCAATTGCCCCGAGTGGGTGATGTTCGACCAGGCCGCGCTCAGTCTCGGGCTGGTCAACGTGCCGCTGTACACCGACGATCGACCGGACAATATCGCCTATATCCTCAAGGAGGCGGGCGTGAACATCCTGCTGGTGCAGGATGCCGGGCGCTGGCGCAGGCTGGCCGAGGTCGTGCCGGAAGACGGTCCACTAAAATGCGTGTTGCTTCTCGAGGACAGCGCCGCCGCGCGTCGCCTCGCCGCCGCCGACGGTCGCGTGCGCATCGTCGATGAGTGGCTGCCGGAGCGAGCCGGGGAGCTACAACGGCGCAGCCAGGTGGACACCAACGCGTTGGCCTCGATCGTGTACACCTCGGGCACCACGGGCCGGCCGAAGGGCGTGATGCTGAGTCACCGCAACATGCTGTCGGTCGCGCACGGCGGCCTGACCCTGCTCGACTGCTACCAGGAGGATGTGTTTCTGTCCTTTCTGCCGCTTTCGCACACCCTGGAACGCACCGCCGGCTATTACCTGTGCATCATGACCGGCTCCTGCGTGGCCTATGCGCGCTCGGTCGCTCAGCTCGGCGAGGATCTGGTCACGATAAGGCCGAGCGTGCTGGTCGCGGTGCCACGCATCTTCGAACGCGTCTACGGGCGGGTCTCGGAACAGATGGAAAAGAAGGGCGGGATCGCGCGGCGGCTGTTCGGCCTGACCGTGCGCATCGGCTGGCAGCGCTTCCTCCACCAGCAGGGCCGCGCCGGCTGGCCACCGGGCGGGTTGCTCTGGCCGATCCTGAACCGGCTGGTGGCAGGCAAGGTCGTGTCCCGGCTGGGTGGCAATCTGCGCGTCGCGATCAGCGGCGGCGCTGCGCTGAATCCTGAGATTGCCAGGGCCTTTATCGGCCTGGGGGTGCCGATCGTGCAGGGTTACGGTCTCACCGAGACGGCACCGATCGTCAGTGTGAATCCGCTGCAGGACAACATCCCGAGCAGCGTCGGTGTTCCGATCCGCGGTGTGCAGCTGAGGATCGGCGAGAATGACGAGCTGCTGGTAAAGGGGCCGGGGGTGATGCTGGGCTACTGGAACAACCATGCGGCGACCGCACAGGTCATAGACCCTGACGGCTGGCTGCATACTGGCGACCAGGCGCGCATCGATGCGGACAATCACCTGTACATCACCGGGCGTATCAAGGACATCCTGGTCCTGTCGAACGGTGAGAAGATCCCGCCGGGTGACATGGAATCGGCGATTGTGCTGGACCCGCTGTTCGAGCAGGTGATGGTGGTCGGCGAGGGGCGGCCTTATCTGACCGCGCTGCTGGTGATCGATGGCGACCATTGGCCCGGGTTCGCCCAGGACCAGGGGGTCGATCCCATGGATCCGGCGAGCCTCGGCGACAGCCGCGTGCTGCAGGCGATCGGGCGACGGGTGAAGGCCGCGCTCAAGGACTTTCCCGGCTATGCCAAGATCCGCCAGATGCACCTCTCACTCGACCCATGGACGGTCGAGGACGGTCTGGTCACGCCGACCCTCAAGGTCAAGCGCGCCAGGGTCATAGAGCGTCATGCGGCCGAGATCGAGGCAATGTACCGCGGCGGGCCGGCGAACTGAGACCCTTGTGCCGGCATTCGAGGTTTATCTAGAATCAGCACCTAAAGGTACGAGTTTCGTCCTGCGACACAGCGCCTCAGCCTGTTCCAAGCGGCCATCGTATATCGGTATTACCTTGGCTTCCCAAGCCAAAGAGGCGGGTTCGACTCCCGCTGGCCGCTCCATCTTCTTCAGTGCGATTCGTGCCGTCGCCCAGGCTGCGCTGATCAGGTGTGCCTCGGCGGCCCTGCATCGCCGCCTGGACGACGCGGAATCTGACACCCTGGCCTGCAGCTAGCCTGCAAACTGCATGAAGGCGGACGGGCACATGGTGTTGCGTGGCATTTGGAAGGCGTTCGATGCGTTCTTCGGCCCTTGTATTCGACGTGACAGTCTGTCCTGTTCGGGCTCAGGCCGCGCTGGACTTTGCATTTGTGCCGATCCCCCTCAAAGCATAGCTTCGGCTATGCTTTTTCGGCCGATCAGCCCAACTGCTTTG
>JAJDNF010000018.1 GCA_022340805.1 Chromatiaceae bacterium | reverse complement strand
CAAATGCAAAGTCCAGCGCGGCCTGAGCCCGAACAGGACAGACTGTCACGTCGAATACAAGGGCCGAAGAACGCATCGAACGCCTTCCGGCTGCCACGCAACACCATGTGCCCGTCCGCCTTCATGCAATTTGCAGGCTAGTTGTCTTGCTGCGGCCCCCGCGCGCCCAGCGGTGCTGCAGCGCTGGATTGTTCAGGGCAATAAAAAACCCCTCCCCGGTCACCCGGAGAGGGGTTTTCCTTTGAGCCCGTCAGCTGTGGTCGAAGACGTACTTCGGCTTGAACCACTTCACCATCATCGGCAACAGCATCAACGCGGTGAACACGTCGATGATCAGCGCCCAGCCGATGTACATGGCCAGGCCCCAGGTGTTGGCCAGCGTAGTCCCGACCAGCGGGACGAAGCTGCCCAGCAGTACCACAATGGATACGATGACCGCCGAACCGGTGGTGTTCTGGGTGTTGCGCAGTGCCTGCAGCCAGTTTCCGCCGGTGGCCGCCATTTCCTCACGCAGCCGCGAGACGATGTAGATCCCATAGTCGACACCGAGGCCCATCGAGATCGACAGCGTCACCATCAGGTGGAAGGCCAGGTTGCCCGACCAGTTCTGTACCGAGGTGTAGTAGCCCCCCAGCCCGTACTGGGCAAACAGCGTGATCAACAGGGTTACGGTCAACATGGCGGAGACCAGAACCGAGCGGAACATCAGCGCGGCGATCAGGAAGATTGCCACCGCGGTCTGCATCGGGCTGAGCAGCCAGTTGGTCATGGCCACCTCTCGGGTTGCCTCGGTTGCGCCGAGGAAGCCGCCGATGCCCGGCCGTACATAATTCGGCCCATCGACCGACAGTTCGTTGGTGTCGCCCGAGGTGTCCGCATTGCGCAGACCGAAATTGACCTTGGCGAAGCCCGGGTCGTTTTTGTGGTCCTCGATATACTGCTGGATATCCATCGTGACTTTGTGGGTCTCGACCGGATCCATGGTATTGACGAAGCCCAGTATCACGCCCTCGTTCCAGTTTTCGGTGTTCACGAACGAGTCCATATCACCGGACGAGGTCATGCTCTCCAGCAGGCCGTTGTACATCTGCACGATGTCGGTGGGGCTGCGATCGTCATCCGGGTTGATGGCCAGCAGGTACTCCTTGGTCGGCACCCGCAGGTCGGAGAGCTTGGTCGGCTCGCCCGGCTCGGCGGTCAGCAGCATGTTCACCAGGCGGACATACTGGGTATACGAACCCGTATAGCCGATGAACTCGTGCTTGCGCATCCAGTTTTCCATCTTCTCGATGTCGGCGTGCACGGCGACATCGTTGAATACCCCCTGCGGGCCACACACATCGCTGTCCCAGCAGCCCAACTCGACCTTGGACTTATGGCAGGCCTCGAGTCTCTCGGTCTTGTCCGTGATATCGCGGATGGATTCGGGGAAGTAAGTATCGATACAACCCCTGGCGTTGGGCTCCTTGCCGCGGATTGGCACCGAGACGGAGATGACGCCGGGCATGATCTGGTTTAGCTCCACCAGGTCCTTCCAGGTCGGCGAGCTGCCCTTGAACGCGGCACGGGCGTAGTTGATCCCTTTTTCCGAGCCGGGCATCCAGTCGCCCTCCTGGGACATCTTGATGGCGTCTTCAGGCTTGCCCTCCCAGTTGAACAGGTTGGTGTAATAGGTCGAGCCAATAATCACCAGCACCACGACCGCGATCGGCAGCAATTTGCCCGGGCCGGTAATGATCCGCGTCAGCAGGCCTCCAACCGCGACTTCCCAGCCGTGGCCTTCCTGAGACTGGCAGCATTCCCTGGATGGAGGAAGCATGGTCAACAGGATCGGGATCAGCGTCGTCGTGGTCAGCAGCAGGGTCAGCATGCCGAACACGCCGAAATAGGCGTAGTCCTTGTAGAACGAGATATCCACGGTCGCCAGGGTGGCGAAACCGACCATGTCGGTCACAATGGACAGAGTCGCCGGAATGATCGTGTGTCTGATCGCCTCGCGCGCGGCCAGCATCGGGTCGCCGCTGTGGCCGTTCTCCAGCATGAAGCGTCGGGTGATCTGCACCGAGTGCCCGATGCCGACCGCGAGCAGCAGCATTGGTGTCAGCACCATCATCGTGGTCAGTTTGAACGCGGTGAAACCCATCAGTCCCAGGGTCATCGCGATGGTCATGCCGACACCGAAGAGCGGCAGCAGCGCGCCGCGCCAGTTGCGGAATTCCATCCACAATACCGCGATGACGATCGCGATCGAGATCGCGAACAGCCACCAGTGGTCGATCAGGTCGGCGAGCATCCAGGCGAGGAAATAGGGCTCACCGGCGACCAGCAGTTCGATGCGCGGATCCTTGCCGTACTCATCCATCATTGCGCGTACTTCGCGCACCCACGGCAGGTAGATCTCTTTCACCTCGTCGGTGTAGTCGGCGATGATGTAGGCGGCTTTCGCGACGCAGAAGTCCTTGTCATAGTCTTCATAGGCGCAGCGATTGCCGTCCTTGTCCCACATCGAGACCAGCATTGGTGCCATGACCGGATTGGTCTTGACCCCTTCGCGCAGGAAGTCGAGTTGTTCCTTGGCCTTTGCCGGGTCGTCGCTGATGCCCTCGGTCGGGATCAGGCGTTTGAACACCAGGCCATTATCATCAACGCCCATGTACTTGATTTTCTGCGAGGCCATGTCGATGAAATTGTTCGGGCGCGAGTGCGGCAGGGCCTCCAGCTTGTTGTGGATCTCCTGGACCTTGTTGATGAACCAGGGCTGCCAGATGTCACCCTCCTTTACCCGCAGTGCGAACACCATCAGGTTGCCCATGCCGAAATTGTGTTCGGCATACAGGTTGGTGGCGACGTAGCGGTTGCTGGACGGCAGCAGCGTATCGGGGTCGTTGCGGATGTCCAGTTTTGGTATGTAGATGGCGCCTGCGATCGTGCCGATCAGCAGGAAAATAAAGATGGGCCAGCGGAAACGCAGTGCGAAATCTGCGTAGGCTCCGGCCCAGGGGTTCTCGTTGGTCTTTAGTTTGCTCATACCCTGCGTTCCTTGGATGTGGGGGCAAAAAAGCGGCGCCGGCCCCGCCGAACGCCGCTTCTCAGATGCTCCACTTACTTGGTCATTACTCGATGATGTACTTCACGCCGACCTGTACGTTGGACGACTTCTCGAACTGGCCGAAGGTCGTATCCTCTTCGCCCCAGTAGAAGTTGAGTTCGCCAGTGACGATCAGCTGGTCCGAAAGCGAGTACTCGGCATCAAGGCGATCCCAATAGCCGCCACCCTCTTCGTAGATGATGATGTTGTTGACGCGGCCGAGCTGGTTGTCGCCAAACGGCTTGGACAGGAACAGCGAGTAGAACTCTTTGTTCTTGTAGCCCTTGTTCATGCCGTTGTCCATGTGCAACGTGGCGAAGTCCGCGGTGTAGGTGCTGCAATCGACGTTGTTGGCGCCCTGCGTCATACAAGTATCCGACCGGTCGACGAAGTCGAGGTTGCGGAACTGGATGAATTGGCCACTGATCAGCAGGTTGGTGAACACCGTGACGTCGGCGCCAAGCACGTACTTGAAGTAATCGGCCTTTTCCATCTTCAAGGCGCTGCTGAGGTCGCCGATCGACAGCAGGTATTTGTCGATCACCGGCTGTCTCTCGTCCTTGTCGTACAGGAACTCGCCGCGCAGCACGATCGGCAGGTCGCCGGCATCCAGTGCGTAATCGAACGAGGCGCCAAGGCTGTGTACGCGGTGCGAGGTCTCGGTGAAACGCAGCGTAGGTGCGCCGGCGCCCGGCGTGCCGTCCATCGTCGTCGGGTCGATTGCGCCGTAATAGTTACCGGCCTTGTCGTGCAGCAGGATCGTGGTGGGCGAACCCTGGTCCCAGTTTGCGCGGGCCTGGTCGCGGGTCAGGCTCTGGCTCGCGTCGGGAACATAGACGCCCGGCGCAGGGTTGACCGTCGGTGCGCGCTGCACGGTCAGCTTTTCACCGCCGTTGCCGCGCCAGCTGAGGTCGATGGTCGGGTTCGCGCTGTAGTGATAGAAGTAGTTCAGCGAGAAGTTCAGTCCATTGTCGAGGCTGTTACGGAAACGGCCGCCTATGTTGGGGTCGTTGCTGTAGTCGCGATCCCATTCAGTCTCGATTCCACCGAGCCCGGTCGGATTATTGAAGTTGAAGCCGGTAAAGCTGTTGAAGGTGGCAAACGTGGCGTTCGGCATGTACTCGAATGCCGATTTGGCGTTCGACGGCTTCCAGGATACGTCGCTGGGATTCTTGCCGCTGATGTTCATCAGGTTGGTCACGTTGTAGTTGCCGTTGGGGTCCTGCACGCCGGGGGGGAGGCCCGTTCCGGTGAAGCCGTTTTGCGCGAATGCATTCAGCAGGATATAGCCAGGTGCGGCATTCGGGTCGGTGGGGTCGGTCGGCGCGATCTGCCCGGGGTTGCTCGACGCATCCCAGAAGCCGCTGGCGAAGCCGTCCACCGTCAGGCCGCCGAATACGGTGAGGCCGGGGGCAAAGTTACCGCCGCCAGTGAACGCACCGCCCATGGCCGCGCCGTTGAAGGTGGCCGCCACACCGCTCAACGCCGGCGCGACATCGTAGAAGCCGTTTACGCTACCGCTGATCGTGTCGACGCCCTTCATGATGAAGGGATGCCCGCTGTCACCGTTCGAGTTGAGGCCGGGGATCTTGTTCTCTTCGGCCTGCGAGACGATCAACTGAAGGTTGCTGCCGCCTTCGAAGTTCTTTTCTGCATTGACCATCCAGACCGGGATGCGTGCATCTTCCATCGAGTTCTGGTTGAGTTCGCGGAAATCGGTCGGGTTGATGATATCGAGCAGCTTGATACCGTCAGCGGTTCCCCAGACGACCTGCTGTTTACCCAGGCGCAGGTTCCAGCCGCCCAGTCTGGTGTCCGCATACAGTTCACGCAGCAGGTCGTTCTGTGTATAGGGACGATTGTATTTGTAGTCGGCGTTGACGCCTCTCGTATCGACCACCGGGCGCAGCTCGGCGTGCCAGCTGCTCGACTCGCCCAGGTCGCCGTTGATGAATATGCGGGCCGAGTTCTCAAACTTCATCACGTCGCCGGCGTCATGCTCCTTGTCGTCTAGCATGGTCCGGGCCTGATTGGTCGTCTGACCGGAACTGGTAAAGAACGCCGTCTCGTTTTTCAGCTCGACCGAGACGTCGATCTCGGCCTGCGCGCACAGTGGTGCGGCGATCACGGCAGCAATCGCCATCCCCAAAGGTGACTTCTTAAACATGTATGACTCCCTCCGCGCTCCGCGCGTGAATGCCGCGCCGGGGCGATGCGCCCCGGCCAGGTGTGGTTTTATATATGGCGTTTAATCAGCGCTTGATCTTGCGCAGGGTCGACTCGGACCACCAGTCGGAATCGTACGTTCCGTTAACCTGGTTGACGCTGCTCGGGATGACCGCCCAGGTCTGGTTGCCAGTCGCCAGCGTCTTGCCGTACCAATAGCCCCAGCCCACAGCGCGCGGGTCGCTGCCCTGGCCAAGCGGCACCCAGTCACGGTCGATGACCTTCACCTTGTCGTTGCCTTTGAAATATTCACTGCGATAGTCGGCAAATGTCTTGGCGTCGATATAGGACACGCGATAGTCGTACCACCAGTTCTCGAACTTGGTGGTCGACTTGACCTTGTACACCTCTTTGCCCTTGGGGCTGCAGGAGCCGGATTTCGGCAGGCCGGTGGTGTAGCGGGTCTGCTCGTCGTCTTTGATCTCCATGAAGCCCAGGCAATCGTTGAAGGTCTCCTTGCCGAGCAGCTCGTGGGTCTCGTTGTTCGGCTTGCGCAGTGCCACGTCGCCAAAGGTGAAGTCAGAGCCGCCCCATGCGTCGTCCTGTGCCGGCTCGGCGAAACGCCGAATCTTGCGCAGCGCGGGCAGCCAGATCATGTACGATTGGCTCTTGGCGTCGCTTTCGTAGTCGGTGATCAGCATGCCGGTGCCCTTGAGCTTGCCGGAGCGGAAGATAGCGAGGTCCTCGGCCTTGACCGCATTGCCTTCCGGGTAGTCGTTGTTTAGGTAGCGCTCGAGCGTGTTGGTGGTCGGCGTCTTGCCTTCGCTCTTGATCACCAGCACGGTGATGTCATCGCCCTTTTTGGTGATGGCGTAGTTCTTGAAGCCGTAAAAATGGTTGACGAAATAGACCTGCTCGATGATCTGGTCGGCGGTCAGGTTGCCCGAAGGGTAGGGCAGGTTCTTCGGAACGCCGGCGGTTGCGGTCAGGGAAAAGGTTGTCGCCAAGGTAAAGGCGGCGACGGAGGCCCGTAGGGTTTGACGCATCGTTGATCCTCTCTGCGGTCGGTAAGTTTTGGTGAACATCCGCTGGCTGCTGTCCCGTGCCAGCCGGCGGCCTTGGAAACTACACAAAATATAGGCATTTATTTCGGTTTCAGCCCGCCCGTGGACCGAAACGGCAAGTTTTTATTGTTTTCAGAGACTTGACCGGCAAATGTTACATTGACAGTTGTCAATCATCCAACATTTTTATGCTGAATATTTGAGCTGGGGCAGTGTGTCCGGGCGCGCGGTGCCCGCGCGGGGCACCACGGGTGTCCGGTCAGGATGGCTGTGCCGGTCGGCGACCGATGCTGAAATGGGTCAGGCCGGCGCTGGTCACTGCCCTGGGTTCGTAGATGTTGCGCCCGTCAAATATGGCCGGGTACCTGAGTTTGCTGCGGATCTCGGCGAAATCGGGGCTACGGAACTCTATCCACTCGGTGACTACGGCCAGCACGTCGGCCCCGTCGAGTGCCTCCTCGGCGTGATTGCAGATGCACAGGTCGTCGCGGTCGCCGTAGATTCGCCGCGCCTCTTCATGGGCGATCGGGTCGAAGGCGCGCACCTTGGCGCCGGCGTCCCACAGGGACTCCATCAGGGTGCGGCTCGAGGCTGCGCGCATGTCATCGGTGTTCGGCTTGAACGCCAGGCCCCAGAGCGCGACCGTCTTGGCCGCCAGTTTGCCGTCGAAATACTGGCTTATCTTATTGAAAATCAGTTCTTTTTGGCTCTTGTTGACGGCCTCGACGGCGTGCAGTAGACGCGGCTCGTAGCCGACGTCCAGCGCAGTCTTCTCGAGCGCCTGCACGTCCTTCGGGAAG
>JAJDNF010000023.1 GCA_022340805.1 Chromatiaceae bacterium | reverse complement strand
TTGTTATCGAGCTGATCGAGGGGGCGGGATTGAGTCAAGGTGTGCGGGAGCCTGTTTGTGGTATAAGCGTGCGGGAACCATTTTAGGCCAAAGTCGCATCGGATTTGCCGATTCGGGGCTCACCGGGCCCGCTAGGCTTCCTGATCCGGTTCGGGTGGCCTTAGGGTGGTTCCCGGCCCAGTTACGCGGGCGGCAGGCAGCGACAACAGCTGCGGGCCAGTGTTGTGCCGGCAATAGGCCGGCCGGGGGTGTGTCGCGGCCAATCGACCCGACCCAGCAGAAGCCAGACAATCGGAGGACGCAGATGAAAGCTAAATTGAACGCCCTTGTGGCGTGCCTGTTGATGGGATTTGCACTGGCGCAGGCTGGTGCTGTACTTGCGGACGAATCCATGGGCGTGCCGGCCGGGTTCAAGATGCTGATCGAGGTGCCCAGTCCACTGGGCTTCGAGGCGACCCTGGAGCGAATCGAGGCCAACGCGAAGGACCTGGGATGGAAGGTGCCCGAGAAGTGGAAGGTGGACTTCCAGAGAAACATGATGAAGGTCACGGACACGGATATTGGACCCAACCGGGTTCTCAAGATGTGTGAACCGTTCGCGGCGGTGAAGTTGCTGGTCAAGGACGAATACAAGCAACTGACCGCGATGATGCCCTGTACTATCGCGGTATACGAAAAGTCCGACGGCAAGACCTACGTGGCGATGATGAATCTGGACGCGATGGGCCAGATGTACGGCGCGGACGTCCAGGAGATGGCCAAGGAATTGGCGCCGCAGATGGCGCAGATGCTCAAGTTCGATTGATTGCGGCTTGGGCCATCGCCGCTCCGCACGGCGATGGTGGCTGTACTCAGGTGGCGAAATGGCGGATTTGAGTGGCCTCAACCTGTGGCGAAACGACCCGGAGATGGCGGCGCGGCTGATCGCGGAGGCGGAGCAGGGTGACATGGACGCCCAGTACGCCGCCGGCCTGATCTATGCCGAAGGGCGCGGTGTCGAACCCGACCTGGTGCAGGCCTATTTCTGGCTGACCCGGGCGCTCGAGCAGGGCGATGCGGATGCCGAGAAGTTGCGCCGCTACGTGGCGGCGCAAATGCCGGATGCGGAGTTCGCCGAGGCGCGCCGGCTGGTGCAGCTGGCGAAGGCTGCCGTTACGGGCATGGCGCGCTCCGCCGACCGTGGCCTCACTCACTGAAGGGTCGCGGCCCGGGTACGTCCTGGGTCGCGCCTCAAATATTTGACGGCTAATGAGATTCTGTTAAACTTCGCGCGCTGTTGTGAGGCTGATCGAGGTCTCTGGCGGCGGCGGTTCGAATAGGGGCCGCGTCCTGGAAAACCCCTAACCACGGGGTTTTTTTGTATCGGAATGTGTCGGGCGCAGGGCGTTCGGTGCGAATGATTCAGGAATGGGCCGAAGGCCCATTTTTCGTTTTTGGGCCGTATTTCGTGTTGAGAACATGCACAAGGCACCACCGCATCTGACGGACCTGGTCCGGGGCGCAGTCGAGGCCATCGGTTACGAGCTGGTCGGCGTGGAGTACCTGTCGCGGCCCAGTGCCGGTCATTTGCTGCGGATCTATATCGACAGCGAGCGCGGCGTCGGCCTGGGGGACTGTGAAAAGGTAAGCCATCAGGTGAGTGCCGTGCTTGATGTCGAAGACCCGATCCCGGGTGATTATTCGCTCGAGGTGTCTTCTCCCGGCCTGGATCGCCCCCTGTTCGAGAAGGCGCATTTCGAGCGCTTCGTGGGTCAGATGGCCCGCGTGAAGTTGAATGCTGCGTTGAATGGAAGGAGTAACTACAAGGGCACCATCGTCGAAGTCGATGGTGACGATGTGGTGGTGCTGGTGGAAGGGGAGTCGGTCAGACTGCCATTTGCACAGATCTCCTCAGCGCGGCTTGTCCCTCAGTTTTAGGCGGAAGGCGGAGCGATGAACAAAGAAATCTTGCTCGTTGTTGATGCGGTATCCAACGAGAAGGGCGTCGATAAGGAAATTATCTTCGAGGCAATCGAGGCCGCCCTGGCATCGGCGACACGAAAGAAAAACGGTGGCGAGATCGAGGTGCGTGTTGCGATCGACCGCAAGACCGGTGACTACGAGACCTATCGTCGCTGGCTGGTTGTCGACGATGCCGAGACACCGGTGCTCGAGAACCCGGTCGCCGAAATCACGCTGTCCGCCGCGCGCGCCGAGGACCCTGATATCCAGCCCGGTGGCTATATCGAGGACGAGATCGACTCGATCTCTTTCGGGCGTATCGCGGCGCAGACCGCCAAGCAGGTGATCGTGCAGAAGGTGCGCGAGGCGGAGCGCGCCAAGGTCGTCGAGGCTTATAAGGATCGCGTAGGCGAGCTGATTACCGGCATCGTCAAGCGTGCCGACCGCGGCTCGATCCTGCTCGACTTGGGCGCCAACGCCGAGGCCCTGATTCCCAAGAGCGAGGTCATTCCGAAAGAGGCTACGCGCGCCGGTGATCGGCTGCGGGGCTATTTGTACGATGTGCGCTCCGAGCAGCGCGGGCCGCAGCTGTTCATCTCGCGCACGGCGCCGCAGCTGTTGATCGAACTGTTCAAGCTCGAAGTCCCGGAGGTCGGCGAGGGGCTCATCGAGATCGTCGGCGCGGCACGCGACCCTGGCCTGCGCGCGAAGATCGCGGTGCGCACCCACGACCCGCGCATCGACCCCGTGGGCGCCTGTGTCGGCATGCGTGGATCGCGTGTCCAGGCGGTGTCCAACGAGCTTGGTGGTGAGCGCGTCGATATCATCCTGTGGAACGAGAACCCGGCGCAGTTTGTGATCAATGCGATGTCGCCGGCAGACGTGACCTCGATCGTGGTGGATGAAGAGGCGCACAGCATGGATATCGCGGTGAAAGACGAAAACCTTTCGCAGGCGATCGGACGCGGCGGCCAGAACGTGCGTCTGGCCAGCCAGTTGACCGGCTGGGAGCTCAACGTGATGAGCGAGGAGCAGGCCGCCGAAAAAAGCGAGGTGGAAGCGCAGGGCTTTATCCAGCATTTCATGGAGCAGCTCGACGTCGACGAGGAGGTTGCTGCGATCCTGGTGCAGGAGGGTTTCACCAACATCGAAGAAATTGCCTACGTCGATGACGCCGAGATGGCGGCGATCGAGGAGTTCGACCAGGACATAATTGAAGAACTGCGCAACCGCGCGAAGGATGCCTTGCTGACCCGGGCGATTGCCAAAGAAGAAGTGCTCGGCGACGTCGAGCCTGCTGAAGATCTGCTGACGATGGAAGGCATGGATCGAAAACTGGCTTATCAGCTCGCGTCGCGCGGGGTGGTGAACATGGAAGACCTCGCTGAGCAGTCGATCGACGAACTGCTCGAAATCGACGGCATGGATGAAGAGCGTGCGGGTCAGCTCATCATGACGGCGCGCGCACCCTGGTTTGAAGCGAGTGCCGAGTAAAGGGGATCGAATATGAGTGAAGTCACGGTCAGCCAACTCGCCTCCGACGTTGGTATACCGGTGGATCGGCTGCTGAAGCAGCTGAGTGACGCCGGTATTTCCAAACAGAGCGCGGAAGACGGCATTACAGAAAAGGAGAAGGTGGACCTTCTCAACCATCTGCGTCGCAGTCATGGCAAGCAGGAGGCCGCCGGTAGCGGTCGCAAGATCGCGCTGAAACGCAAGACGACCACCGAGCTGCATCAGCCGGTTGCCGGGCGCACGACTGCGCGTACCGCAGCGGCTCGCGCCGGCAAGACGGTCAGCGTGGAGGTGCGCCGCAAGCGCACCGTGGTCAAGCCGCAGGACAATGATGCCGAGAAACAGCAGGAACTGCTGCGCGAGGCCGAAGAAGCCAGGCGCGCACTTGCTGAGCAGGCGGAACAGCGTCGGCTGGTCGAGGAAGAGTCGGAGGCGCGGCATCGTGCCGAGGAGGCTCGCCGCCAGGCCGAGGAAGACGAACGACGCAAGTCGGAAGAGTTGCGGATCGCGGCTGAAGCGGAATTGCGCCGCCAGGTCGAGGAGCAGGCCCGGGTCGAGGCGGGCCCGATTGCGCCGCCTGAGGCGGAGGCCCGCAAGCCGGCTGACAAGCCTGCCAAAAAGGGCAAGCGGCATCGCGACGGCGGAGACGGCGATGCTCCCGAGCGCGGCCGGCATGGGCGGCGTGAGCTGCATGTCGCGACCGGCAAGCGTGGTCAGCGCACTGGCAAGGGCGGTCGCAAGGTCAGTCGTGACTCGCTCGGGGCTGACTCGCAGCATGCGTTCCAGCGTCCCACTGCGCCGGTCATAAAAGAAGTCCAGGTCCCCGAGACTGTCTCGGTCGGCGAGCTGGCGCAGCGCATGTCGGTCAAGGCCGGCGAGCTGATCAAGACACTGATGCGGATGGGGATGATGGTGACGATCAACCAGGTCCTCGATCAGGAAACCGCCATGCTCTTGGTCGAAGAGATGGGACACTCGGCGGTGGTACAGAAGCAGGAGGATGTAGAGGTCGAGATCCTGTCTGCGGCCGACGAGGAACAGCTGCAGGGTGAGCTGCTGCCGCGCGCGCCTGTGGTGACCATCATGGGCCATGTCGATCACGGCAAGACCTCGCTGCTGGACTATATCCGCCGCACGCGTGTCGCCGCTGGCGAGGCGGGTGGCATAACCCAGCACATCGGCGCCTATCATGTGGAAACCGATCACGGGATGATCTCTTTTCTCGATACGCCGGGGCACGCGGCGTTCTCCGCGATGCGTGCACGCGGCGCCCAGGCGACTGACATCGTCATCCTGGTCGTGGCCGCGGACGACGGCGTGATGCCGCAGACCAAAGAGGCGATCCAGCATGCGCGCGCTGCGGGTGTGCCGGTCGTGGTCGCCATCAACAAGATGGACAAGCCGGACGCGAATGCCGATCGGGTTATGCAGGAATTGGTCGCTGAAGAGGTGGTCCCCGAGGATTGGGGCGGCGACACGCAGTTCGTCAAGGTGTCGGCCAAGACCGGCGAGGGCATCGACCAGCTGCTCGAGGCCGTGCTGCTGCAGTCCGAGGTGCTGGAGCTCAAGGCGGTGCGCGACGGTCTCGCGCGCGGCATCATTGTCGAATCCAGTCTGGACAAGGGTCGCGGTCCGGTTGCGACCGTGCTGGTCCAGTCGGGGACACTGAAACGCGGCGACCCGGTGGTGGCCGGTGCGGAATTCGGCCGCGTGCGTGCGATGTTCGACGAGGCTGGTCGATCGGTGAAAGAGGCCGGTCCGTCGATCCCGGTGCAGGTGCTGGGCCTGTCTGCCGCGCCGTCTGCCGGCGATGACATGATCGCGCTGACCGATGAACGCAAGGCCCGCGAGGTCGCGGAATTGCGGCGCGTGCGGCATCGTGATTCACGGCTGGCCGAACAGAAGGCCACCAAGCTCGATCAGCTGTTCTCGCAGATGGCCGAGGGTGAGGTGTCGTATGTGAACCTGATCGTCAAGGCCGACGTGCAGGGTTCGGTCGAGGCGCTGCGTGAATCGCTGCTCAAGATCGAGACCGACGAGGCCAAGGTGCGCGTGGTCGCCTCCGGCGTCGGCGGGATCACCGAATCCGATGCCAACCTGGCAGTAACTTCGAATGCCATATTGATCGGCTTCAACGTCCGCGCAGACGCAAGCGCGCGCCGCGTGGTCGAGGAACATGGTCTGGATCTGCGCTACTACAGCATCATCTACGAGGTCATCGACGACGTTAAGAAGGCGATCTCCGGCCTGCTGTCGCCGGTCATCAAGGAAGAGATCATCGGTCTTGCCGAGGTGCGTGACGTGTTCCGCTCATCCAAACTTGGCGCAATCGCCGGCTGCATGGTGGTCGAGGGTACGGTCAAGCGCCACAGTCCGATCAGGGTGTTGCGCAACAACGTCGTGATCTACGAAGGCGAGTTGGAGTCATTGCGTCGCTTCAAGGACGACGTCGCGGAGGTCAAGGCAGGCACCGAATGCGGCATAGGCGTGAAGAACTACAACGACGTCAAGCCGGGCGATCACATCGAGGTGTTCGATCGCATCGAAGTGGCGCGCGAGCTCTGACCGGCCTAGCAAGGGACAGCGGGAAATGCAGGAATTCGGCCGTGAAGAACGCGTCGGTGCCGAGATACGTCGCGAGCTCGCACTGTTGCTGCGCGATGAAGTCAGGGATCCGCGCCTGTCGCAAGTGACGATCCAGGAGGTGCGCGTGGTGCGCGATCTGTCGCATGCCAAGGTGTACTTCACCGTGATGGATGAGGCTCAGGGAAAGGTTACCCAGGATGCCCTCAACAAGGCATCGGCGTTTCTGCGCCGGCGCCTGGCCGAGACGATGAATCTGCGCACGGTGCCGCGCCTGGCTTTCGTGTACGACAAATCGATCGAGGCCGGACTGCGCCTTTCGTCGCTGATCGACAAGGCAGTGGCGAAGG
Organism: Chromatiaceae bacterium; assembly: GCA_022340805.1. Taxonomy (GTDB): domain Bacteria; phylum Pseudomonadota; class Gammaproteobacteria; order Chromatiales; family Chromatiaceae; genus Thiosocius. The sequence goes on along the minus strand of JAJDNF010000023.1, from coordinate 22,155 downwards.
ACGAAGGGCGCGGGGACTGACTATGGGTCGCCGGGGACGTGTGCGGGGTCGCCCGATCAGCGGTATTCTGCTGCTCGACAAGCCATTGGGAATCAGCTCCAACCACGCCCTGCAGCGTGTGAAGCGGCTGTACGACGCGCGCAAGGCCGGACATACCGGCAGCCTCGACCCGCTGGCCGATGGCATGCTGCCGATCTGCCTGGGCGACGCCACCAAGATCTCGGCGTTCCTGCTCGATGCCGACAAGTACTATTGGTTCCGGGTCAAGCTCGGCGAGACGACCGAGACCGGCGATACCGAGGGCGAGATCGTGCAGACGCGTCCCACAGACGGGATAAGCGTCGCGCAGATCGAGCAGGTGTTGTCGCAGTTCCTGGGCGAGATCGAGCAATTGCCGCCGATGTACTCCGCGCTGAAACACCAGGGCAAGCGGCTCTATGAATTGGCGCGCGACGGTGTCGAGGTGGTCCGCGAACCGCGTCGGGTAACGATTCGCTCACTGACGCTGGGTGCGGTCAATCTGCCGGAGTTCGAGCTGAGTGTGCACTGCACAAAGGGCACCTACGTTCGTACCCTGGCCGAAGACATCGGCAACGCGCTGGGTTGTGGGGCGCATGTCACGGCCCTGCGGCGCACCGGCGTCGGCCCTTACACCGATTATCCGATGTACACGATGGAATTCCTGGAACAGACCGCCGAGCAGGGTCCCGACGCCCTGGACAGACTGCTGATGCCGATCGATACGGCTCTGGCCGACTGGCCCGAGGTGCACGTCAGTGCCGATTCGGCGTTTTACCTGCGCCAGGGACAGGCGGTACTGGTGCCCAAGGCCCCGACCCAGGGTTGGGTGCGGATCTTCCATGGCGACCAGTTCCTGGCCCTGGGCGAGGTGCAGGACGACGGCCGGATCGCGCCGAAGCGGCTGATGACCGGAGGCTGACAGCCGGTCGAAATTAAGAGAGAATGCGCGACCTTATTTCACGGCGGGGCTGCAGTTGCCCCGCGTTACCAACCGCCGAAGCCGCCTGGACTCATTGTTGGGGGCTTCATCAAGGCAGAATGACAGGAGAAATGTCATGACAATGAGTGCAGAGCAGAAACAGTCCATCATTAGTGAATACGGTAAGGATCCGAAAGACACGGGTTCGACCGAGGTTCAGGTCGCATTGCTGACCGCCCGAATCGCCGAATTGACGCCGCATTTCCAGACGCATAAGAAGGATCACCACTCCCGCCAGGGCCTGGTGCGTCTGGTCAACCAGCGCCGCAAACTGCTCGACTATCTGAAGTCGAGGAATGTGGAAGGCTACCGCGAGCTGATCGGTCGTCTCGGTCTGCGTCGCTAAGCGGCCACACACCAAAGGTTTGAGGATTTCCAAGTGAACCCGATCAAAAAAACGTTTCAGTACGGCGAACACACAGTCACGCTCGAGACCGGCGAGATCGCCCGTCAGGCCGACGCAGCAGTGATGGTCAACATGGCGGACACGGTGGTGCTGGTCACCGTTGTGTTCGACAAGAACCTCGACAGCGGCCGTGACTTTTTCCCGCTGACCGTTGATTACCAGGAAAAGACCTATGCGGCGGGCAAGATCCCGGGCGGATTCTTCCGTCGTGAAGGGCGCCCGTCGGAGAAGGAAATTCTCACCTCGCGGCTGATCGATCGCCCGATCCGTCCGCTGTTCCCGAAAAGCTTCATTGCCGAGACCCAGGTCATCTGCACGGTCAAGTCGCTCAACCCGCGCGTCGACCCCGAGATACCCTCGCTGATCGGCACCTCGGCCGCGCTTGCCATCTCTGGTGCGCCTTTCCAGGGGCCGATCGGGGCTGCCCGCGTCGGTTACAAGAACGGTAACTACGTGCTGAACGGCCCTACCGGTTTGGACGATGACAACGATCTCGATCTGGTCGTGGCCGGCACTGAGAATGCGGTATTGATGGTCGAGTCCGAGGCCGACCAGCTCTCCGAGGAGGTCATGCTGGGAGCGGTGCTGTTCGGTCACGAGCAGATGCAGGTCGTCATCCAGGCGATCAAGGAGTTGGCCGCCGAGGTCAACAAGCCACTCGTGCAGCTACCCGAGGTGGTGGCCAACGAAGCGCTCAAATCTGCTGTCGAGGCGGCCTGCGGCGATGCCATGCGCAGTGCCTACACCATCGCCGACAAGATGCAGCGCTACGCGGCGATCGACGCGGCAAAGGCTGCGGCCAAGGAGCAGCTGTGCGGCGGTGAGACGCCGGCTTTCGATGAGGCCGATGTCATCGGCGCGATAGAAAAAATCAAGAAGACCATCGTGCGCGGTCGTATTCTGGCCGGTGAGCCGCGAATCGACGGGCGCGATACCAAGACGGTGCGGCCGATCAGCATCCGTACAGGTGTATTGCCGCGTACACACGGCTCGGCGCTGTTCACGCGCGGTGAGACCCAGGCGCTGGTGGTGACCACGCTCGGTACCGAGCGCGACTCGCAGATCATCGATGCACTCGAAGGCGAGCGCAAAGAAGCCTTTATGCTGCACTACAACTTCCCGCCGTTCTGCGTCGGCGAACTGGGTCGGGTCGGCAGCCCCAAGCGCCGCGAGATCGGCCACGGCCGACTCGCCAAGCGCGGCGTACTCGCCTGTATGCCCAACATGGCCGACTTTCCGTACTCGATCCGCGTCGTGTCCGAGATCACCGAATCCAACGGTTCCTCGTCGATGGCCTCGGTGTGCGGCACCAGCCTGTCTCTGATGGATGCCGGCGTGCCGGTCAAGGCGCCTGTCGCTGGCGTGGCCATGGGCCTGATCAAGGAAGGCGACAAATTCGCGGTCCTTACCGACATCCTCGGCGATGAAGACCACCTCGGCGACATGGACTTCAAGGTCGCCGGAACGGTAAACGGCGTGAATGCGCTGCAGATGGACATTAAGATCGACGGCATCACCCGCGAGATCATGGAGATCGCGCTGGCGCAGGCCAAAGATGGCCGGCTGCACATCCTCGGCGAGATGAGCAAGGCGATCAATGCACCGCGCGAGCACATGTCCGCGCATGCGCCGCGCATCGTGACGTTCAAGATCAACCCGGACAAGATCCGCGATGTGATCGGCAAGGGTGGGGTAACGATCCGCTCGATCACCGAAGAAACCGGTGCGACCGTGGACATCAGCGACGACGGTACGGTGAAGATCTTCTCGGTCGACAAGGTTGCCGGCGACGAGGCCCGTAAACGTGTCGAACTGATCACTGCAGACGTCGAGGTTGGCAAGATCTACGAAGGCCGCGTAGCCCGCCTGATGGACTTCGGTGCCTTTGTCACTATCCTGCCGGGCAAGGACGGACTGGTGCATATCAGCCAGATCTCCGAAGAGCGCGTCGAGAAGGTCAGCGACAAGCTGAACGAGGGCGACGTGATCAAGGTCAAGGTCCTCGAGGTCGACAAGCAAGGCCGTATCCGCCTGAGCATGAAGGCGGTGGCCGAAGAGGCAGAAGCCTGATCGTCGATCGCGACGTTCGATCAGGAAGGGGCCTTCGGGCCCCTTTCCGGTTCTCGGGCATCAGGGGCCACACCCGGGAGTGCCGCAATACCGGGAAGGTGTCGCACCGCTGTTCAGGCGATGCTGTGCGTGTTCAGCGGATAGCCATGTTCGCGGTAGAAACGGTATCGATCGCGGCTCGCCAGCTTGACGGCCTCGTCGTGGTCTACGCATTCGATCAGTCGCTCAAAGCGACCGAAGAACACCGGGACCGCGGCGGCGAGGTTGATCAATACGTCATGCTCCTCGGCGTCATTGCTGCCGTCGCCAATCAGTATTGGGTTGATCTGCGGATCGGCCTGGCCAAGCACCCCGTGCGGGATGAAACTCGATTCCCACAGCGTCCAGAGCAGCCCGTCGAGATGACGCGACTCGCTCTCAACCGGGGTGTGAATCAGCACCCGGTGACCCGCGCGGCGGGCCTTTTCCGCAATCCGGCAGCTCAGCTGGTAACGGTCGCCGCTCGCCTCCGGATCCAGGATATAGAAGTCGACCTGCGTCATATCGCGAGTGGTTCGGCTACATGCTTGCCTTGCAGCGGCGCAGCAGGAATTCGCTGAGCAGCGGCACGGGGCGGCCAGTGGCGCCCTTGTCTTTGCCGCTGAGCCAGGCGGTCCCGGCGATATCGAGGTGCGCCCAGGTGAACGATTTCGTGTAACGGGCCAGGAAGCAGGCGGCAGTGACCGCTCCTGCACCGCGCCCGCCGACGTTGGCCATGTCGGCAAAGTTGCTGTCGAGCTGGCGCTGGTATTCGTCCCACAGCGGCAGACGCCAGGCCCGGTCTCCACTGGCGGTACCCGCCTCCAGCAGTTCGTTCGCCAGGCCGTCGTCAGTGCTCATCAGGCCGCTGGCCTGGTCGCCGAGGGCGATGACGCAGGCGCCGGTGAGGGTCGCGATGTCGATGACTGCGGCCGGCTCGAAGCGTTCGGTATAGGTGAGGGCGTCGCACAGGATGAGACGACCCTCGGCATCGGTGTTGAGGATCTCGATCGTCTGCCCGGACATCGAGGTGACGATGTCGCCGGGCTTGTTGGCATCCCCGTCTGGAAGGTTCTCCGAGCTCGGGACAATCCCGACCACGTTGATCGGCAGGTCCAGCTCCACGCAGGCGGCCAGCGCGCCGAGCACGCTGGCGCCACCGCACATGTCGTATTTCATCTCGTCCATGTTCGCGGCGGGTTTGATCGAGATGCCGCCGGCGTCGAATGTCAGGCCCTTGCCGACCAGCGCAACCGGTTTGGCGCCGGGCTTGCCGCCCTTGTACTCGAGCACGATCAGCTTGGCCGGTTGGCGACTGCCGCGCGAGACCGATAGCAGGGCCCCCATGCCGAGTTTTTCCATCTCCTTTTCGCCGAGCACGGTTGCCTTCAGCTTGCGCCTGCCGCGCGCGAGCGCCTGCGCCTGGCCCGCCAGATAGCTGGGGGTGCAGATATTGCCCGGCAGGTTGGCCAGGTCCCTGGCAAGCCGGCTGCCGATTCCGATGGCGCGGCCATGCTCGGCTGCGCGCGTGCCGGCATTCAGCTGGACGCGCGTATGGACCAGGAAGTCGACGCGCCTGAGCGGACGCTTGGATGGCTTCTTCTCGCTCTTGCACTGGTCGAAGTGGTACACGGCGGTCTCGGCCGCGTTCACCGCCTCGCGCACCAGGCGGTAGGTCGAATCATCCTCGGCCGCGGTCGGCAGCAGCACCAGGCAGTCGGCCGCACCGGATTTTTCGAGCGTCTGGAATGCCGGCACCAGCGCAAGGCCGTACTGACGCGCGGAGAACTCTTTTTGATCCCCCAGGCCAACCAGCAGAATACGCACCGCGGCACAGTCGCGCGGTTCGTAAAGCATCTGCAGTTGGCCACTATCGGCGCTGAAATCCTGGCGTTTCAGGACCTGCCTGATCTGTCCCCCGATGGCCTCGTCGAGCTGACCGCCGAGAGGCGTCAGGCGATTGTTCTGGAACACACCCACCACGAGGCAGGCTGACTTCAGTTTCTCTGCGGCGCCGAGTTTGCAGCTGTATTCCATGGATCCTCTCGGGTGTTGTTCGCGCAGCCGACTGCGCTTTCGTTGGTTCACGGTTGACGGTATCGTTCGATCTGCCCGTGCGGCAGAGTGTAGCGAATAAGGAGTGTAAAGAAACCACCGTGGGGATCATAGACCGGCTACTGCTGCGGGAAATCCTCAAGGCCCTGGTCGTGGTGTTGTTGGTGCTCGTCTTGGTGTTCCTGTCAAATATCCTGGTGCGCTACCTGGGCAAGGCCGCGAGCGGCCTGTTGAGTACCGATATCCTGCTGATGGTGGTCGGGCTGGAGGTAGTCAAGACGCTAGGCCTGATCATCCCGCCTGCGTTTTTCTTTTCGGTGTTATGGGTGCTCGGTCGCATGTATCGCGACAGCGAGATGGTGGCGCTTGCCGCATCCGGCTTCAGCGACGCGCGGATCTTCCGGTCGGTATTGTTGGCCGCATTGCCACTCGCCTTGCTGGTTACCGTGCTGGTCATGCAGGTCCTTCCGTGGGCCAGGGGACAGGTGGCACAACTGCAGGCATCGCAGTCGAATACCGCGGACATTGCCGGCGTGCGGCCTGGCAGGTTTAGCGAATTCAGCAGCGGAGGCCTGGTCGTGTATGCGGAGAAGTTGAGCGCGGACGGGGTCACGCTCGACGGCATCATGGTGCAGGACCGGCAGAGCGGCAAACTGGGCCTGGTGACCGCGGAGCACGCCCATCAGGCGACCGATCCCGATACCGGCGAGCGATTCGTGGTACTCACCGATGGCCATCGCTACGAGGGTACCCCGGGCAAGCTCGACTACGCGCTCGGACGCTTCGGCGAGTACGCGGTGCGCATCCCCACGCCGGAGTCAGCGGGCATCGATCTTCCGCAGAGCGCCAAGTCCTGGCAGCTGTTATGGGTATCCAGTGACCGGGATGACCGTGCGGAGCTGCATTACCGCATCGCGATGCCGCTGGCACTGTTCGCGTTCGGTATCCTGGCGGTCCCGTTGGCGCGTTCGGCGCCGCGCTCGGGTGTCTACGGGCGCCTGATGTTTGCCGTTCTGTTGTATTTCACCTTCCTGAACCTGCAGCGTGCCGCAAAACGCTGGTTGGAGGACGGCGCGGTCCCGGATTGGCTGGGCATGTGGTGGCTGCCGCTGCTGATGGTCGGCGTTGCTGGCATGATCATGCTGGTCGATTCGAACTGGTTCTGGGTCCATCGTCGGCGCTGGATGGCGCGGCGCACATGAGACTGACACTCCTGGAACGTTACATCGGCAGCACCATGCTGAAGGCGACCGGCATGGCCCTGGTCGTGCTGGTCGTGTTGCTGGTGTTTTTCGGCCTGATGGATGAGGCTGAAGATGTCGGACGCGGCGACTACAGTCTGTTCGACGCGTTCCTGGTCACGGTGTCGTCGGCCCCGCGCTACGTGTTCGAGGTATTCCCGGTGGCGGCGCTGATCGGCAGTCTGCTGGGCCTGGGCGCGATGGGAATGCATGGCGAGCTGATTGCGATGCGTGGTGCGGGTTTCTCGCTGCGCCAGATTGTAATGGCGGTGCTGAAGACGGGCGTACTGATGATGCTCCTGGTGTTCCTGTTCGGTGAGCTGGTGGCCCCGGCGAGTGAGCAGTGGGGCGTGCAGTATCGCGCCGAAAAGATGCAGAAGCAGGTGACTCTGAAGACGCGCTACGGATTCTGGGCGCGCGACGGAGCGGCCTTTATCAATATTCGTGACGTGCTGCCCGGCGGCAGGCTGCAGGATATCTATATCTATGAATTCGACCAGGCGCGCCGCCTGACGCTGGTGACACGTGCCGAGAGTGCCGAGCATCAGAGAGACCATTGGCAGATGCACGGAATCAGCCAGAGCCAGATCTCCGAAAGCGGGATCAGTGAGCGCAAACTGGATCAGGCGCGCTGGGATTCGATGCTCGACCCCGGATTGCTGAGTGCGGTGCTGGTCCGCCCCAGCATGCTGCCGGTCTACGAACTGTATCGTTATATGCGCGCGATGCACGCGAATGGCCAGTCGGCTACCGATTTCGAGGTCGCCTTCTGGGTCAAGTTGGCGACCCCCTTTGCGACCCTGGTGATGCTGTTCATCAGCGTGCCGTTCGTACTCGCCCACCAGCGGTTCGTCAGCATGGGTCAGCGTATGTTCCTGGGGGCCATCCTCGGCATGGCGTTCTTCACCTTGAGCCGGGGCATGTCCTACGTTGGCGTGGTCTACGAGATCAGCCCGATCCTGAGCGGCCTGGTGCCTATGGCAGCGTTCCTTGCAATTGGCCTGTACATGATGCGGCGGGTGCACTGACGGTCGGCGGCCGCACCGCGCCCGGTCAGTTCTTTTGCAGCATGACAAGCCGCGTGTGACTGAGGCGGTCGTGCCACGCGCGCCCGTCGCGGTCGATCCATACCCAGAGGTATCCCAGCCCCAGCACGGCCAGCGACAGCCATGCAGCGGCGTAGCGGATCAGTGCCTGGCGCCAGCCGACGGGGTCGCCATGGTTGTCGAGCAGCTTCAGGCGCCAGGCCCGCATGCCGAGCGTCTGGCCGCCATGCGTCCAGAACCAGCCAAAAAACAGCGCCGGAGACACCAGCAGATACAGCTGTAGCAGCAGGTGCGAGCCCTCGGCTGCGCTGTCCAGGCCGGTGCGCGCAAAGGTATCGACCGTTGCCCCGAGCAGCCAGATCGCGGCCACCAACCAGCAGTCGTAGAAGATCGCGGCCAGGCGGCGCCAAAGACTTGGAATTGCGGCGTTTTCGATCGGGGTGTGCATATCGCTTCGGTTGCAGGTGGCGTCCAGGCCGGTGACCGCCGGATACAGTGAGCGTCGCGCCCGCGGGTCCGGCCAGCCGCAGACCGCGTAGGCGTACTTAACTTCCTGATCGTACGCAAATTTATAGGATCCCTAGGGAAAACACCAGTGCCCGGGGGGATTGGCCCTAATGGCTCAGAACAGCGCATTCTCCATAATGGTGCAGGCCCAATAAAGCCAAGCGGCACAAGACCGCGAGCTCCGGGTCGATTCTGCAGGAGGGATAACATGGAGCAGAGAATCAGTGACCGGAAGGTGGTCTCGCTCGACGCGGTGGTCGGTTGCACGCGCTTCGGTCTGATCCGCGGCCGCATCGTTGATATCGGCATGAGTGGCCTGTACATCCGGGCAGAGACCAGCATCGTGCCGATCGGTGCCCAGGTTTCGGTGACCTTTCGGCCGGGTGAGGAGGTTGGCAGCGCCTGCCTGAGCGTCAAGGGCCGGGTGGCCCATCAGAGTCTGCACGGCTTTGGCGTCGAGTTCGATGGTCTCGATGCACAGTGCCGCGCCGCGTTGGACCGGCTGCTGCCACAGATGCCACCGGTGCCGATGAGGCCGCTGCCGGTGTTGCGCGCAATCTAGTCTAGACGACGGTGTCACCGCCCCGGTAGCCGGGGCGGTGCTGGCCGTTTCCCGGTGAATTGGTCAAGCGGCCAGTCCGGGGCGATAATCCGCCCAGGCAGGCAGTCACCGGAACCAGGTCTATCAGCAAACGATCACTGTCACGCAGGCTTCTCAAAGGGATCCCGATACCGGCCCTTGCGCTGGCCTTTGGCCTGTTGACAGGCCTTGTCCTGTGGCTGGCGGTAGACCGGCTGCAGACGCGTGCGTTGAGCAATATCTTCGACCAGGCCCTGGAGAGCCAGCTGGACCAGCAGGCCCGTGAGTCGCTGATCCGGTTCGACGAGTATCGGCGCTCGTTCGTGTACTTCGCCCAGCTGGTCGCCACGCATCGGCGAATGGCCGATTACCTGGATCCAATCTTTTGGGGCCGGCGGTCCGGCGATATCGTGCAATACGATGCCGCCAACCCACCGCCCTGGCTGCCCGACGATCTTAACTGGCAGGGAGGGGTGGTCCCGCGACATTTCATGCTCGTCGATCCCTCCGGTGTCATTCGCGAGTCGTACAGCCCCGGCGGCGACGCGCTGCCCTCGGCCCTGTTGGGCGAGGGACGGGGCCAGCTGGCATCCGGCCGGCGCCGTTCCTTTGTCACGCTGCTGAACGACAGCCCCTGGCTGATCGTAGCGGAGCCGACCGAAGACAACGCGCGCAGTCCGATGGGCAGCGTGGTGGTGCTGGTCGCGCTCGACAGCCCGTTCCTGACCGCGTCACAGCAGTTCGTGAAATCGACCAACAGCGTGGTGGCCATCGTCGACCCGGCCGCGCAATACATTCTGTCCAGCAGCAATGCGGTCGCGGTGCCGGCCGGCAAGGCGATATCCGATCTGCGCAAATACTATCTGATCACCGCGCAGTCCTTCTTCGAGTACGACGACGCCGATCTCAATCTGCTGTTTGCGACTCTGCTGCCGCGTGGCTCCTTCGAACGCACCGGTCAGCAGGTCCTCGATCTCGAGCGCCGTCAGCGGCTGATCGGCGCCGCTGTGATCATCTCGGCGTTCGTGCTGTTGTTCCTGTTCATGTCGAGCCGCATCAGCCGATTGTTGCGGCGCGTTTCGAGCCTGTCGCGCCGTGCGCTGGACATACCGGGCAGCGGGGTCGACCGGCACGGCAACCAGCTGCTGATCCTGGAAGACTGGATACGCGATTTCGTGCAGCTGGTGATGCGTGCGCGCGATGAAATGCGCCGCCAGCACGAATCGCAATTGCGTCAGACCGAAAAGCTGCGGGTGGCGATCATGGACGCCTCGCTCGATTCCGTGGTGACGGTCAACGAGCGCGGCGAGATCATCGACTTCAACCCGACGGCGCAGGATACCTTCGACTACCGGCATGATGAGGCTGTCGGCCGCTCATTCAACGAGCTGGTCGTGGCACCGAAGTGGCGCGACACTTTCGAGCGCCTGCTTTATCTGTCGCTGGCCGGAGCGGACCAGGGCGCGCCGTTGCAACGGGTCGAGATGCAGGCCGTCGCCAGGGACGGCAGGGTTTTCCCTGTCGAGCTGTCGATCAAGCCGGTGTTTCTGGAAGATCAGCTGGTGTTCACGCTGTATCTCCGCGACATCGCCGAACGCAAGGTGCGCGAGGCCGAGATCCGCAGTCTGGCGGCCTTTCCGAGCGAGAGTCCGATCCCCGTGCTGCGCATCACTCAGCGCGGTGTGATCACCTATGCCAACCAGGCCAGTGCGCCGCTATTGAAACATTGGGGCTGCCGACCGTTGCAGACTCTGCCGGTGTATTGGCGCAACCGGATTGAGAGCGTGCTCGCCAACAGGACGACCAGCGAACTCGAAGTGACCACCGACGATGGTATCTTTTCCCTGCTGCTGGCGCCGGTCGCAGAACTCGGTTATGTGAACGTCTACGCGCGTGACATCACCAGCGAGCGGGTGGCAGAGGAGGAGCTCAAGCGGCGTCAGAACGAGCTGGTACATGTGACCCGGTTGAGCAATATGGGCGAGATGGCGACCGGCATCGCGCACGAACTGAACCAGCCGCTTTCGGCGATCGTGAATTTTGCAAACGGCTGTGCGCGGCGCCTGCGCCTGGATATCGGCGGTAAAGACGAGCTGTTGCAAGCGCTCGGCCAGATTTCGGCACAGGCGGGTCGCGCGGGCGAGATCATAAAACGCCTGCGTGGCATGGTCAGCCGCCGCCAGCCGGTACGCGAGATCGTCGACCTGAACGTGCTGGCGCGCGAGACCTGCTCGCTGATCAGCCACGAGTTGACGCGCCAGGAGTTGGCCATCGAGCGCCGTCTGGCCAAGCGCGAGCTATGGGTCCGCGTCGACTCGGTGCAGATCGAGCAGGTGTTGATCAACCTGTTGCGCAATGCGCTCGATGCGATGGTCGATATGCCGGCAGCGGAGCGCAGATTGATCATCGAGTCCGGCGTGCAGCCAGACGGTATGGTCTACGTCAGTGTGCAGGACAATGGTTCCGGCATTACCGGCAAGGCCATGGAGCATCTCTTCGACCCCTTCTTCAGTACAAAGGAGAGCGGCATGGGCATGGGGCTCGCCATCAGCCAGACCATCATGAGCAACCATCATGGTAAGATCAGGGCGGATTCGTGGCCTGGTAAAGGGAGCACATTCACCATTGAACTGCCGCCATGCGTGGAAGCGTCGGTCAGTGCCGCATCATGAATATGTCTGAATCGTCGTTCACCAAGGCCACGGTTTTCGTCGTCGATGACGACCAGGCAATGCGCAATTCGCTCAAGTGGCTGATCGAGTCGGTCGGTGTACAGGTCGAGAGTTTTTCCTCTGCGGACGATTTTCTTGCCCAGTACCACCCGGGGCGCGCCGGGTGCCTGGTTCTGGACGTGCGCATGCCCGGGATGAGCGGGCTCGACCTGCAGGAATACCTGCTGCAGAAGAACATCCGTATCCCCGTGGTCATCATTACCGGCCATGGCGATGTGCCGATGGCGGTGCGTGCAATGAAGGGCGGTGCGGTGGATTTCATCGAGAAGCCGTTCAACGACGAGGTACTGCTGGACGCCATTCGCCGCGCAATCGCATTCGAGGAGCAGCAGCGCAGCCATCACTCCGAGCACCTGCAGATCCAGGAGCGTTTGGCGCACCTTACGCCGCGTGAACACGAGGTCATGGTGATGGTTACCGAGGGTAAGTCGAACAAGGAGATCGCCAATTCCCTCGGGGTCTCGGCAAAGACGATCGAGGCGCACCGGGCGCGCGTGATGGAAAAGATGCAGGCAGGCTCGCTGGCTGAACTGGTGCGCATGGTGCTTGCCGTACACAGCAACGGCTGAGCGTGGTGGTGGCGAGTGCAGTGTCTGCCTGTAGCGGCCAGGCATTCCTCGGGCGCGGCTGCGGCGCGCCGGCATGACCCGCATCCACAGCTTTCCGCCGATCGCTGCCGGTTCGGCGCAGCGCCTGATTCTGGGCTCGATCCCCGGCAAGGCCTCGCTGCTTGCGCGGCAGTACTACGCACACCCGCGCAACGCGTTCTGGCCGATCATCGAGGCCGTCTTCGGCATCAGTGCAACGCTTGCCTATGATGAACGTTGTGCGTATCTGCGTGCGCGAGGGGTCGCCGTTTGGGACGTCCTGAAGACCTGTACCCGGACAAGCAGCCTTGATTCGGATATCGATGCGGCGTCGATTGTGCCGAACGACTTTGCGGCATTTTTTGCCGGGCACCCTGGGATACAGATGGTCTATTTCAATGGCGCGATGGCCGAGAAGGCGTTTCGCCGGCATGTGTTGCCGGCCCTGCCCGACGCGATGGGGCGGATACCCTGTGTCAGGCTGCCGTCAACCAGTCCGGCGAACGCCTCGTTCAGCTTCGAACGCAAGCTGCAGATGTGGCGCCTGCTCGAGCATCAGCCACATGCAGACGGGCCGAGGTGAGGCAACACGGCCGGTGCCGTACGGCAGTACGCTACACCGGCTAGCTTGTGCGCAGTTCCAGAATCGGTCCCGCATTCTTCTTATCGACCTTGCCGTACAGGTCGTATAGCGCCGCCTGCAGGGCCTCCTCGATCACCGGGTGGTAGAACGGCATCTGCAGCAGCTCGCCGACGGTCAGGTCCTGCTGGATGCTCCAGGCGAGCAGGTGACCGAGGTTTTCGGCCTTGGCGCAGACCATCTCGGCGCCGAGCATCCTGCCGCTGACCTTGTCGGCGTACACGCGGATCACCCCCTTGTTCTTGGCCATGATCAGCGCCCGCCCGACCGGTGCCATCTGCACCTCACCTATGGCGGTCGTTTCCGGGTCGAGCGAGGCATAATTCTGCCCGACCTGGACAATGTTCGGGTCGCAGAAGGTGATGCTCAGCGGTGTCTTGCGCTGAAAGGCCGTGATGCTGTCGCTGACCGCGTTGTGACCGGCGATACGCCCCTCGTCGCCGGCCTCGTGGAGCAGCGGGCGTTCGCCGGTGACGTCGCCGGCCAGAAATACCGGCAGCTTGCCGACCTGCATTGTGTGCGGATCGTAGACGGGTATCCCGCGCTCATCGATCGGTGCGTCGATCACATCGAGACCGAGATTCTCGACGTTCGGCTGGCGCCCGATGCTGGCGAATACGCGGTCGACCTCGATGCTCTGTTCCCCGGCACTTATCTTGAGTCGTCCGTCCTTTCCCTCGCCGATCTGTGCGCCGTGACCGAGCCACAGCGGGAACTCGCTGCCGATGATGTCGATCGCAGATTTTGCCGCCACCGGGTCGGTCAGGCCACCGACCGCCGCCTGGATATCGACCCCGACCACCTTGCAGCCGAGGCGGTGCAGTGACTGGCCGAGTTCCAGGCCGATGACACCGAGCCCGATCACCGCGATCGACTCGGGTAGCACTTCGAGGTCGAAAAATTCGTCGGTGGTGATGATGCGGTCGCGAAACACCTGCCACGCGTCCGGGACAAGCGGTCGCGAACCGGTGGCGATGATCACCTTGCCGGCGCGAATGCGCTGACCGTCCTCCATCTGCAACACACCCGGTTCGACGAAGCGCGTGTAGCCCTCGATGAACATGCCTTCCGGCATCTTGTCGGTGCTGTTCGATATGACCCGCTCGACGAACATGTCACGCAGGTCCTGCACGTAGCCCATGGCCTCGCTGACGTCCAGGCTGAGGCCGGATTCGCCCTCCAGGCCGAAGCGCTTGAACACGCCGCGGCGGTGAAAGTCTTCGGCCACCTGGATCACGGCCTTGGACGGCATGCAGCCGACCCGGGCACAGGTGGTGCCGAGTTCGCCGCCGTTAATCAGAACGACGGATTTGCCGGATGGTCGGACCTTGCTCATCGCATACAGGCCAGCGCTGCCCGAGCCGATGATAGCGACATCTACCTGGCGTTCTTGCACGTGACAACCTCGAATCTCTGGAAAACCGGCCGGTATTCTAACCGGTAGGCGAGGTTTCTTTCAGAACGAGCGTGTGTGGTAATTGATCGGCCGCCACGACAGCGCCGGTGGCACCGGGTACGGAATGGAAGTCCGACGGCTGTTCAATGGCTGGTAGGGCACGATCGGCGGAAGCCGGTGGCTGGGTCGGGGATAGCTGCCGACGTGACTGATCGGTCGGCCATGGCCATTGCCGCCCGACAGCATACTCAGGCAGAAGAAGGCATTCGCTGCCTGCGGTATCAGCATCGCCCCGCAGAGTAACGCAAACAGGCTAAAGCGACGGGTATTGGCGCCCCGGATTGAGAATCCCTGCCGGATCGAACGTCTGCTTGAGACCGCGGTGCAGGCGCTCGCGGGCGCGGTTGAGCGGATGGAATATCGGTATTTTGCCGTCGCCATGCCGAAACAGTATGGCATGTCCACCGACTTTTGCGACCTCATCACGGATTTCTGCCGCGCCGCAGTGCGAAAAGACCCAGCGCTGCGCGCCGGCCCAGTCGGTGAGCACCTCTTGCTCGCAGTCGAGGCGTGGGGTGGCCGGCGGCAGCGACAGGCGCCATAGCGGCCGCTCGGATTCGAAAAACGGCAGACTGTGATCGCGCAGGCCGCGCCAGAAGTCACTGCCGGCCCCGCCATCTCCACCGATCTGCTTTTCCCAGGCACTCACGCTGGCGGCGTTGCCGGACAGGCGCAGGTACAGGCGGTCGTCGAGGTGGCTTGCCGCAGACAGCGGGGCAGGTTGCCGGGCCAGGTCGCGCATCAGCTGTACCGCCCGGTTGCGAGGCATGCTGAGCACCAGGTTGCGCTCCACCTTGGGCGCCGGGAGCACCTTGATCGACACCTCGAGCAGCGCGCCGAGTGTTCCCAGCGCGCCAGCCATCAGGCGCGAAATGTCATAACCGGCAACGTTCTTCATCACCTCGCCGCCGAAATGCAGGATCCGTCCGCGACCATCGAGCAGGGTGACGCCCAGTAACAGATCGCGCGGCGCCCCGCCCCAGGGCCGGCGCGGCCCGCCCAGGCCGCTGGCGATGGCCCCGCCAAGCGAGGCAGTACCGCTAAACTGGGGGGCCTCGAAGGCGAGCATCTGGCCGTTCTCGGCCAGCATCGCTTCAATTTCCCGAATGGGCGTGCCGGCGCGCGCGGTGAACACCAGCTCGGTCGGTTCGTAGCGGATGACGCCACGATGGGCGGCGAGCTGTAGCGGCTTGCCATCGACCGGGTGGCCGTAGAAGGCCTTGCTGTCGAATCCGACCAGCCTGATTGGCTGGCGTTGCTCGGCGGCGTCACGCACCTGCCCGGCCAGCTCCTGGCTGAGGTCGCGGTCGGGCATCAGAATCGCTCCAGGTGCGGGAAACGCAGGTCACCGGCCTTCACATGCATCGCTCCGAACTCGGCGCAGCGGTTCAGCGTAGGGATTGCCTTGCCGGGGTTGAGCAGACCGTGCCGGTCAAATACGGACTTGACGTCGTGGAACATCTGCAGCTCTTCCGGCGGGAACTGGGCACACATCTGGTTGATCTTTTCCAGGCCGACGCCGTGTTCGCCGGTGATGGTGCCGCCGACCTCGACGCACAGTTCGAGGACGCGGCCGCCGACCTGTTCGGCCAGTTCGAGTTGGCCGGAAATGTTCGCATCATAGAGAATTAGCGGGTGCAGGTTGCCATCGCCGGCGTGGAAGACGTTGGCCACGCGCAGCCCGGACTCCTTCGAGTAGCGGGCGATCTCGCGCAGCACGTGCGGCAGGTGTTTGCGCGGAATGGTGCCGTCCATGCAGTAATAATCAGGCGAGATCCGACCGACCGCGGGGAAGGAGGCCTTGCGGCCGGCCCAGAAGCGCGCCCGCTCGACGTCGTCGCTGGCGGTGCGCACCTCGGTGGCGCCGGAATCGAGCAGGCGTTGGCGCACCCGGGCAATGTCTTCTGAGACCTCTTCGTTGCCACCGTCGACCTCGCACAGCAGGATCGCTGCGGCATCGGTCGGGTAGCCGGCATGGACAAAGTCCTCGGCGGCACGGATCGAAAGGTTGTCCATCATCTCGAGACCAGCCGGCAGGATGCCCGCGGCGATGATATCGGCGACCGCCTGGCCGGCCGTCTCGACCTGGTCGAACGCGGCCAGCGCGACCTGCGCACGCTGTGGGATAGGCAACAGCTTCACGGTTACCTCGACGACAACCCCGAGCATGCCCTCTGATCCGTTGATCAGGGCCAGCAGGTCGTAGCCCGGGCCGTCCAGGCCGCCGCCACCGAGGGTCACACGTTCGCCCTCCATGGTGATGATCTCGACCGCCAGGACGTTGTTGACGGTCAGGCCATACTTCAGGCAGTGGACGCCGCCGGCATTCTCCGCGACATTGCCGCCGATCGAGCAGGCGATCTGCGACGAGGGGTCGGGCGCATAGTACAGGCCGTGCGGCCGTGCGGCCTCGCTGATCGCCAGGTTGCGGACCCCCGGCTGTACCCGGGCAAACCCGTTGTCCGGTTCGATCGACAAGATGCGGTTGAGTCTGGCTAGGCTGAGCAGCACACCGTCTTCGTGTGGCAGTGCACCGCCGGACAGCCCGGTGCCGGCGCCGCGCGCGACTACCGGGGTGCGTTCCTCGTGACAGATGCGCAGCACCGCCTGGACCTCTTCGGGCGAGCCCGGCAGAACCACCAGCAGCGGCACCACGCGATAGGCTGCGAGGCCGTCGCACTCGTAGGGCTTGAGTTCCTCTGCCGAACTCAATACGTGCGCGCCCTCGACTTTTGCGCGCAGCCTGGCCGCGAGCCGCTCGCGTTGTCTTGTGCGTTCGGATTCGTTCATTTGCCAATTGTTGCAAAAAAGTGCCGCGTTTGCGCAGCAATAATCCCGGGCAAAAATTCGGTGACTTCGACAGCCGCCGGGACAACGCAACCGGCGGCATTTGCTAGTATTGGGCGCGCAATCCCCACGTGATCGTACCCGGAACAGGCTTTTCCGGGAAATCTCAGAGAAAGGCATGGCGCAACCCTCACGCACGCTGTTCATCATCTCGGACCGCACCGGCATCACGCTGGAAAACCTGGTTCGCACGCTGATGACCCAGTTCGATAGCTATTGCTGTGAGCGCATGGTCCTGCCGTTCCTGGACACCCCGGCCAAGATCGACGCCGCGCTGCGCGAGATCGATGCCGCCGCAGTTGAGGATGGCGCACGGCCGGTGGTCTTCTCCAGCCTTGTGGACGAGGGCCTGCGGACGCGCCTGAAACAGGCCAATGCGCAGGTATTCGACATCTTCGATACCTATCTACCCCAGCTTTCGCAGGCGATCGGGGTGCCGCACAGCGGGCATATCGGTTTGAGTCATGGGATCGGCGACGTCGGCGAATACGACCGGCGGGTCAGCGCGGTGAACTTTGCGCTCAATTTCGATGACGGTTCACGGTTCAAGGGGCTGGGTGATGCCGACCTGATTCTGGTCGGTGTCTCGCGCTGCGGCAAGACGCCAACCTGCCTGTATCTGGCGATGCAGTACGCGGTCATGGCGGCGAATTTCCCACTGACCGAAGACGATTTCATGTTTGGCAGGCTGCCCGAGCCGCTCCGCGGGCATGGCGAGCGCTTGTTTGGCCTGACGATCTCGCCGGATCGCCTGCATCGGATTCGCGAAGAGCGTCGGCCTGGCTCGGATTACGCCAGCCTGGCGCAATGCCGCCGGGAGGTCTCCGCTGCCGAGGGCCTGTTCCGCAGCAACGCCATCCCGTATCTCGACAGCACCGCCGTTTCGATCGAGGAGTTGTCGATCGAGATCATGCAGCGCATCGGAGTCGAACGGCACTATTGAGCGGGAACGCCATGGCAGGCCGTGCGGCCTGCATCTGTCCGGCGTCGCGGCCTGTATCAGTCGAACTCCAGCAGCGCGTCTTCGCTGTGCGACTGGTGGAAGACGTCGACCGTCTCCTCGACCTCATCCATGTCGTCGTGGAAGCGTGCGACATGGAACATCGCCTCGCCCTCGTGGGTCATCGGGCTCTCGCTGCGGCCGATTACGATGCCCCGGTAGGGACAGGTGATCGGCACCTCGTAGCTACTGTAAGGATCGCTGACGACCCCGAGCGTGTCGTTCTTGGCCACCTGTTTGCCGAGCGCAACCCTGTGTCGCACCATGCCGCTTTCCGGGGCGCGCACCCAGGCGCTGTTCTTGGCGATGAACGGGGCGAGGGCTTTGCGGGTCTTGCCCTTGCCGCGCAGCATGCCGATATGGCGCATCACGTTGATCACGCCTTGGTAGCCGGCGCGGATCGCAAGATCATCGTAGCGCAGCGCCTCGCCCGCCTCGTACAACAGGGTAGTGACGTCGTGGCTGGCCGCGGCCTCGCGCAGCGAGCCGTCACGCAGCGGCGAATTCAGCAATACCGGCACGCCGAAGGCATGCGCCATGTCACGGGTCGTCGGATCATCGAGGTTGGCGCGAATCTGCGGCAGATTGGAGCGCAGCATTGCGCCGGTGTGCAGGTCGATGCCGTGGGTGCAGCGGGCCACGATCTCGCGCATGAACAGGCTGGCGACGCGCGCCGCCAGCGAGCCCTTTTCCGAACCGGGAAAGGACCGGTTGAGGTCACGTCGGTCTGGCAGGTAGCGCGTCTGGTGGATCATCCCGTACACGTTGACCACCGGTATGACCAGCAGGGTGCCATGCAGACGCAACAGCCCCGTGTGCTCGAGCACGCGCTGACAGATCTCCACGCCGTTGAGTTCGTCGCCGTGGATCGCGGCCGAGACAAACAGCCGCGGGCCACTCGTCTTGCCATGCACCACATGCACCGGCAGCGCCAGTTCGGTATGCGAATTCAGCTTTGGCAGCGGCACGCTGACGGTGGTGCGGGTCCCGGCCGCAATCTCGGTGCCGGCAATAAAAAAGGGTTCCCTCGCCATGTCGAACAACTCCTTGGTGGTGTGATCCCAGCGTGCATGCTCCAGGCCGCGGGGCAGGGCAAGGAACATCGGCCGCCGGCTTGGCGGCGGCCGACTGCGTGCTCAACCCTTGCCGCGGGTGCGCGTGCTGCCGGCAGGCTCGTTCTTCTCGAGGAACTCGATGATGCTGCCGGCGACGTCTTTGCCGCTGGCGGCCTCGATCCCCTGCAGTCCGGGCGAGGAGTTGACTTCCATTACCACCGGACCATGGTTCGAGCGCAGCAGGTCGACACCCGCGACGTTGAGCCCCATGGTCCTGGCCGCACGCAGTGCGGTCGAGCGTTCCTCGGGCGTGATGCGGATCAGTGTAGCCGACCCGCCGCGGTGCAGGTTGGAGCGAAACTCGCCCTCTTTCCCCTGACGTTTCATCGCGGCCACCACTTTATCACCGATGATGAAACAGCGGATGTCCGCGCCGCCGGCCTCCTTGATGAACTCCTGGGCGAGGATGTTGGCCTTCAGCCCCATGAAGGCCTCGATGACGCTCTCGGCAGCCTTGTGGGTCTCGGCCAGCACCACGCCGATGCCCTGGGTGCCCTCCAGCAGCTTGATCACCAGCGGCGCGCCGTTGACCATGTTGATCAGGTCGCCGACGTCATCGGGCGAGTGGGCGAAGCCGGTTACCGGCAGGCCAATGCCCTTGCGCGCCAGCAGCTGCAGCGAACGCAGCTTGTCGCGCGAGCGACTGATCGCAACTGATTCGTTGAGCGGAAATACACCCATCATCTCGAACTGGCGCAGTACCGCGGTACCGTAGAAGGTTACCGAGGCCCCGATGCGAGGGATGACCGCGTCGAAGCCGGTCAGGTCCTCACCCTTGAAGTGAATGCTCGGCCGATTCGATGTGATGTTCATATAGCAGCGCAGCACGTCGAGCACCCGCACCTCGTGGCCACGCGCCTGGGCCGCCTCCACCAGGCGGCGTGTCGAGTAGAGCTTTGCGTTGCGCGAAAGGATGGCGATCTTCATGGTGATTCCTCTTGATTGTCGTTGCCGCTGCAGCGGTTGCTGCGCGCTGGTCTAGGCGGTGCGATCCATCACGCGTTCGCCGGTCAGGCCGGCCAGCTGTTCCTGGGCGCGGTACAGCCGCATCTTTGCGGCACTGATGCCGACACCCAGGGTGAACGCGACATCGTCGATCGAGAGATCGGCGAAGTAGCGCAGGTGCAGCACCTCGCGACCTTTGGCGGCGATCCGCTCAAGGGCGCTGTGCACGACCTCCCGGCATTCGTCGGCAGACACCCCGGGGTCGAGCCTGAGCTCCTGCTGCGAGGCGATCAACACCTTTACCTGCTCGTCGAGTTGTTGGCGCGAACGTCTGCGCGCCAAGAGGTGGCACTGATTATCGGCGATCGCGAACAGCCAGGTGCGAAACGCCGCGTCACCCTTGAAACCGTCGATTGCGCGCAAGGCGCGGAACAGGGTCTCCTGCAGCGCGTCGTCCGCATCCGCAGTTTTGCGCAGGTAGGCCATGCAGCGCGCGTAGACCGCGCCCTGGTGGCGCTTCACCAGGACCCCAAACAGGTCGCGCCAGTCGGACTCGCGGCCGTGGATGCTCTCGATCAGGTCCGCATCCGTCGGCCTTTTGTGCAGGTCCTTTGAGTCTTCGAAATGCATGCCGCAGCTCTCTGCAAAAACCGAGTGCGGCACCTTAGGACGGTCGAATTGAAAGATCTAACTAAAATAAACTATTAATTTGACAGAAAAAGATGATCAATAGCGGCGGACATCGAATTGCTCAGGACCTTCCTCGAGGTCGCCGGTACGCGCCGCTTTCGCCTGGCCGCAGAGGCCCTGCACCTTACCCAAGCGGCGGTCAGCGCGCGCATTAGAACCTCGAGGCCCAGCTCGGGGTGGATCTGTTCGACCGTCAGCGGCGCGAGATCCGGCTGACCCCGGAGGGCAACAGGCTGATCCGCCACGCCGAACTGATGATCGCCGAGCGGCGCCGGGGCGCGACAGGAGGTGACCGCGGGCGGGGCGCGCCGGCAGCTGTCGGTCGGCGGCAGCCTGCGGCTGTGGGACGTGCTGCTGCAGGACTGGTTGCTGCGGCTGCGCCGCCGCTCGCCGGAGATCGCGATCATCGCCGAGTCGCATACCCCCGAGCTGCTGATCCGCAAGCTGCTCGACGGGGTGCTCGACCTGGCCTTCATGCTGGAGCCGGCGCAGCTCGAGATCCTGCAGATTCGCGAGGTGGCGACGCTGGAACTCGTGCTGGTCGCCGACCGACCCGGCCTTGGCGAGGAGCAGGCGCTGGGCGAGGGTTACCTGATGATCGACTGGGGTCTCGCCCACGCGCTGCACCATCGCCGCACCTTTCCCGACGCGCCGGAACCGCACACGCGGCTGGGCAATGCACACATGGCCCTGTCCTACCTGCATGCGATCGGCGGCGCCGCCTACCTGCCACTCAACATGCTGCGGGAGCGGCTGGATGCGCGGCTGCTGTTCCGGGTAGACGGCGCACCGGTGATGCGTCACAGCGCGCACGCGGTGTATCTGCTGCGCGGTCCCCGACTTAGGCTGATAGATGATGTGCTCGGCCTGTTCGACAGCGCCGCGTGAGGGCCGCACCAGGTTCCGGACGCCGCACCAGGTGCCGGGCGGCCTGGGAGAAGCGCGCTGACCTGCCCGGGCAGGTTGGGGCGGGTCTGTTCGCCGGCTGCTTGCATCGCACGCACCGAAGGCAGTTAGCCTGCAAATTGCATGAAGGCGGACGGGCACATGGTGTTGCGTGGCAGCCGGAAGGCGTTCGGTGCGTTCTTCGGCCCTTGTATTCGACGTGACAGTCTGTCCTGTTCGGGCTCAGGCCGCGCTGGACTTTGCATTTGTGCCGATCCCCCTCAAACCATAGCTTCGGCTATGCTTTTTCGGCCGATCAGCCCAACTGCTTTGCC
>JAJDNF010000022.1 GCA_022340805.1 Chromatiaceae bacterium | reverse complement strand
GCCACGAGCTGTTCGGCACGGTCAGCATCGGCATTGCGCTGTACCCCGATGATGGCAGCCAGACCGCGACCCTGCTGCAGAACGCCGATACCGCGCTATACCGGGCGAAGGACGAGGGGCGTAACTGTGTGTGCTTTTTTCAGCCCCAGCACAGTATGGCCACTGCGCGGCGCACCTTGGTCGAGAACGCGTTGCGCAACGCGCTGGAGCGCGGCGAGATGCGCGTGGAATATCAACCCAAGGCCGATGGCCGTTCGCTTGCCTGGGAGAGCGCCGAGGCCCTGCTGCGCTGGCGCAGCGACGATCTGGGCGATGTGTCGCCGGTCGAGTTCATCCCGGTGGCCGAGGAGACCGGCCTGATCGATGTGCTCGGCTGGTTTGTGCTGGAGAGCGCGCTGCGCGATCTGCAACGGATCCGCGAGCTCGATCCCGACTTTGGCATGGCGGTCAACGTGTCGGTCAGGCAGTTCCGCGACGCCGGCTTCATTCCACGCCTGCTCGAGTATCTCGAGGGAACCGGCCTGCCACCCGGTTCGCTGGAGCTGGAGGTGACCGAAAGCATTATGGCCGAGGCCGTGCCGGAGCTGGAGATACTGCGCGAGGCCGGTCTGCGTCTGGCAATCGACGACTTCGGCACCGGGTTCTCGAGTCTCAGCTACCTGAAGCGCCTGCCGGTCACGACCCTGAAGCTGGACCGGGAGTTTGTTCGCGACCTGGAGACCGACAACGCCGACAGGGCATTGATCACGGCGATGATCGCGGTCGCGCGCGAGCTCGAGCTGGACACGGTCGCCGAGGGTGTCGAGACGCAGGGCCAGCTGGATTTTCTGCGCGCCCGAAACTGTTCGCAGCTGCAGGGCTATCGGCTGGGGCGGCCGATGCCGATCGGCGATCTTCTGGCCGGGCTCGCCGGATAAAATCACGACCGCGTCGCGCAAGCGCATGACAAATCCCGGGGTCCGCCGGTGGCGCTGCACGAGCCGCCCGGGTTATGTTATTGGCCCCATGAGTGCAGCCTGTCCATCACCCGGCTGTTGTGGTCCCTGGAATCCGCTGCTGCCCGGTGCAGATTGCTGCCATGTACACAGATGCGATAGATCTACCTGACCACTCACGCTTCGACGTCGACCTCGCGATCATCGGCAGCGGGCCTGCCGGGATTACCCTGGCGCGCGCGTTCGCCAACCGTTCCACCCAGGTATGCCTGATCGAGGCCGGCGGCCTCGCATACGATGCCAGGGTGCAGTCCCTGTACGAAGGCGAGAGTGCCGGTATCCCATACCCGATCGCCGGCAACCGAATGCGTCTGTTTGGTGGCAGCTCGAACCACTGGGGTGGGTTCTGCCGGCCGCTCGACCCGATCGATTTCGAGAAGCGTGACTGGGTGCCCTTCAGTGGCTGGCCGTTCGGCATCGAGGAACTGATGCCCTACTACGAGCCGGCGAGCGTGCTGGTCGAGATCGCACCCGGTCGGTTCAACGACAAGACATACTGGGAGCACGCGACCGGCGAAACGATCCCGGATCCGGTTACCGGGCGTATGCAGCTGCGCTACACCCATTTCAGCCCGCCGACGCGCTTCGGCCAACGTTACGGCGACGACCTGAAGCGCGCCGCGAACGTCCGGGTGCTGTACAACGCCAACGTAACCAACATCGCCTCGCTGCAGGAGGGGCGTGCGGTCCAGCAGCTGGATATCCGTACCCTGACCGGCCTGTCGCACAGCGTACGGGCGCGGATCTACGTATTGGCCACCGGCGGCCTGGAGAATGCGCGCACGCTGCTGTTGTCGAACAAGTCGGTGCCGGCGGGGTTGGGCAATCAGCACGATCTGGTCGGGCGCTTCTTCATGGAGCATCCGCATCTGTCCGGTTTCGGCGAGATCGTGGTCGCCGACCTGCGTCGCAGGCCCAGGGCCTTCACGCGGCGGGTCGAGGCGGATGGTCGCGCCGCGACCGCGGCGTTCAATCCCTCGGAAGCCTTCCTGCGCGAGCGCCGCCTGCTCAATGCGACCTTCCTGGCCGGCGAGGCCGGGCCGTACTATGGGTACACCCGCTCGGACTGGGCAAAGGCCCCGCTGCACATGGACATGCTGAGGGCCGCGCGCCCGTTCCTGGCGGACGGCAGCGGGCCAGTGGACTCCGCACGACCGGACCTGCTGGGGGAATGGCTGGGCCTGGGCTGTGCCTGCGAACAGGTGCCCAATCCGGACAGTCGGGTGACCCTGGCCGGCGAGCGCGATCTGCTGGGTCTGCCGAAGATCCGCCTCGACTGGCGTCTGACCGAACAGGACCGGCGCAGCGTGGTCGAACACATGCGTTCGCTGGCGATGGAATACGGGGCCCTGGGTATAGGCCGCATGCTGCTGGGGGTCGAAGACGACGGCCAATGGCCAGCAGAGGTGACCGGCGGCGCTCACCACATGGGCACCACGCGCATGCACGACGACCCGAAGCAGGGGGTGGTCGACCGCAATTGCCGGGTGCACGGCGTGGACAACCTGTACGTTGCCGGCAGTTCGGTATTTACCACCGGTGGTGCGGCCAACCCGACCCTGACCGTGGTCGCGTTGGCGCTGCGCCTGGCCGATCACCTGAAGACACGTCTGGGATGATGCTATGAGCGAGCTTGTGCCGGTGCCAGCATTGGCCACGCGCCGGGAGTTTCTGTTGACGCTGATGTGTGGACCGCTGCTCGCGGGACTGCTCGGTGCCTGTAGCGTACCGCGGCGCTCCGCGGCCGGCCTCGCACAGGAGTCCGGCTGGCTGACGCAGCTGTTCCGCGATCGCGACGCGGTTGCCCGTTTCGGCAATGCCTATCTGCAGGCCCACCCGGCGGAAAGACGTGCCGATGCGCTGTCGGCCGCGATCCACGAGGCGCTGTTGCGGCGGCAGCCGGGCGCGCTGGATGCGGCCGATCCGGCGACCGCGTTCCGGACGCTCGACGCGGTCGTGCGCGACGAATACCGGCGCGGGCGGGTCACGTCGGTCGATGGCTGGCTGCTCAGCCAGACCGAGGCGCGTGTCTATGCTGTCGTGGCACTACAGCAGCCGGGCGGCTAGCCGCCCCCGAGCGCGGCCGTCTCGCCGGACTGCCGGAACTGCGCGCTGAATTCCTCTGCCGGGCAGGGGCGGCCGAAGTAGCAGCCCTGGAACAACCGGCAGCCATGTTGGCCGAGAAAGTCAAAGACCTGCCTGGTCTCGACGCCCTCGGTAACCACCTCGAGTCCGATGTGCCACGCCATGGTCAGGATGGTATCGACCAGTGCGGCGTCGCTGGCATCGTCGATCACCTCACGCACGAATGAGCGATCGATCTTTATCTCATCCACTGGCAGTCGTTTGAGATAGGCCAGCGACGGGTAACCGGTCCCGAAGTCGTCGATGGAAAAGCGCACACCGAGGCGCTTTGGCATCTGCATCTTTTTCACGGTGCTGTCGATGTCCTCGAGCAGAATGCTCTCGGTCGTCCGACAACTCCGACGGCAGGATCACGAACTCATCGCCGCCCAAGCGCGCCACGGTATCCTCTTGGCGCAGCGTGGCCTTGACCCGGCGCGCAACCTCGCACGGCAGCGCGTCGCCGACCGGGTGGCCGAGCGAGTCGTTGATGGTCTTGAAGTTATCCAGGTCAAGGAACAACACGGCGCTCTGGTGACCGCGACGTTTGCCGCGGGCCAGGGCCTGGTGCAGCTGGTCGAGCAGCAGGCGGCGGTTCGGCAGGCCGGTCAACGCGTCGTAGGTGGCCTGGTATTCGATGAGCTCCGACGCGAGGTGCTGCTCGGTGACATCCTCGCGCATCAGCATGAAGCCGGTGAACTGATGGTTCTCCTTCAGAATCGGCCTTGTCCCTGGACGTGCGGCTATCCGGCTGCAGCGGTGGCGACAGCAGCGAGGGACGCAGGTCGACCGGTTCGGTGGAGGGAGCCGACCAGTGGAAGGATGAGCAGTGTACTGAGCAGCGCCATGGGGCCCGGGGTCCCGCCGCGGTCTGTCCGCGCGAAACCCTCTTGCTGCATCCGGGCCGCCGGGTATTCCCGGGTGCCGGCGTGCAGCATGAACTTCGCTGACATCTCGCCCGCCAGGCCAGCCAGCGGCGACAGCAGCAGCGCAAACAGCAGCAGCCAGCGGAGCCGGAATGTGGGGGCGTCAGGCATGATCTAGAATATCGACAACGGGATGGCGGATTTTAGCCGCTTGCCGGCAGTCACTGCAGCGACCGCATTCGCCCGGCTCAAGCGCCACTGGCGGGTGCCGATGGTGGTTATTGTGGATGCGGGAATGACTGATCGCGGGTGGGTCGGCGCGCCTGCCCGAGCGGCGGGCTGCGGCGATGGTTGAGAGTGACGATCTGGACGGGCACCTGGTCCGCGAGGCCGCGGCCAAGTCACTGGTTGACCATATCTTTTTCGAGGCGGATGCGCAGAGTTCGCACGAGCGCGGACAGGCCCTGGCGCGCATCGCCATCACCGCAACCGTTGCGCTGCTGTTGCTGCTGCATACCGCCACCACCGCGACCCCGCTGAGCGGGCGCTCCGAGCTGAATCTGCTGGTCGGCATCGGCTATGCAGTGTTCAGCGTCCCCTACTATCGCTGGATCATCAGGCAGCCGCGTTGCTGTCGCTGGCGACGATACCTGGTCATCGCCCTCGATCTGGGCGTGACCGCCTATTTCACGTTCGCATTCGGGTTGGCCGGCCTGGGTTTCTACGCCGGCTTTCTGTGGGTGATCATCGGCAACGGGCTGCGCTACGGCCCCCACTACCTCGCCGTGGCGGCCGCGCTTGGCACCGCTTTCTTTCTGCTGGCGACGCTCGGCAATGGCAGCCTGTCCAGCCAGCCGGGGATCGTGATGGGCCTGCTCCTGGGACTGTTGCTGATGCCGCGCTTTTTCCTCGCGATGATCCACCGCCTCGGCGATGCGAACCGCCTCCTGGCAAAGAAGAAGCAGGAGGCAGAGTATCAGGCGACCCACGATGCGTTGACCGGGCTACCCAATCGCACGCTGCTGGAGGGCATCCTGGCGCGCGAACTCGCTGCAGCAAAGCGCGATGGATTACGGCTCGCGGTCGCGTTCATCGATCTCGACAGCTTCAAGTCGATCAACGACAACTTCGGTCACCACGCCGGTGACGAGCTGCTGCGGCAATTCGCGGCTTGTCTGCAGGGGCGCGTGCGCGGTTCGGATACCGTGGCCAGACTGGGTGGCGACGAGTTCATCGTGCTGCTGCACAATTGTGGGGATCCGGGCACCGTGGCGGCGGTGGTCGGGCAGCTGTTCGCCTGCTCCGGGCGCTACTATCGGATCGGTCACCAGGAGACCTACGTCACCTGGAGCTGTGGCGTCGCGGTCTACCCGCATGACGGCAACAGTGGCTCTGCGCTGATCAAGCATGCGGATACGGCAATGTATCAGGCGAAGTCGGCCGGCAGCGGCCAGTTTCGACTGTATGACGTCGCGATGTCCGCCGAGGTGGCCGAACAGCTCGAACTCAGGGAGTCACTCAGGCGCGGCATTGAGCAGCGCCAGTTCGAGGTGCATTACCAGCCGCAGGTCTCGCTTCCGGGGGAGCGGATCGAAAACGTCGAGGCGCTGGTGCGTTGGCGGCATCCTTTGCGCGGCCTGCTGTATCCCGGGGATTTCATCGATGCAGCGGAACAGACCGGCCTGATCGTGGACATCGGCTACCTGGTCCTCGAGCAGGCCGTCGCCGATGCGCGGTGCTGGCGCGAGCAGGGCCTTGGCGAGATCAGGGTCCACGTGAACATCTCTCCTCACCAGCTGACCCAGCCCGGGTTCGTCGATCGGGTCCGCCGCATGTGCGAAACGCATCGCTGTCCTCCCGCAAGCCTTGGCCTCGAGATTACCGAGAACACCCTGATCAGCGACCTTGATGCCACCAGCGATGTGCTCGCGCGGCTACGCGGCGACGGCTTCATCATCTCGATGGACGACTTCGGCACCGGCTTCTCGTCGCTGGGCTATCTGAAGTCGCTGCCCATCGACCGTCTGAAAATCGATCGTTCATTCGTCAGGGATATTCCGGGCGACGCCTATGACTGCACGCTCATCGAGGCCACGTTGATGATCGGCCGGCAACTCGGCCTCGGGCTGATTGCGGAAGGCGTCGAGACGCCGGAACAGCGGGCGTGGCTGGTGCAGCGCGGCTGCACGCAGATGCAGGGATTTCTGTTCGCGCCGGCTCTGCCCGCCGCGCGACTAGAGGCCATGTTGAAAAAGTCCGGCTAGTCGGCCTTCTCGTCCGATGCCTGCCAGTCCGGATTGCGGCGCTGGTGACCCGCCTCGCTGAGGCGCTGCAGGTAGTCGTTCCAATGCAGATCTTGCTTGCGCCCCAGGTCGTACAGAAAGCCCCAGTCGTAGAGCCCGGAGTTATGGCCGTCATCGAAAAAGATCTTGATCGCATAGGCACCGACCGGCTGGATCTGTGTGATGTTCACGTCCTGCTTGTCGACCTGCAGCTTTGCGTACTGGCCCCAGTGTCCGCGGACCTCTGCCGACGGCGAGTAGACGCGCAGCAGCTCACAGGGCAGATTGAACCGGGCACCGTCATCGAACGCGATCTCCAGCGAATGGGATCTCTGGTGCAGCACGATCTCGGTGGGTTTGGGCGTGTCGCTCATGGGGCTTCGCTCGTTCAATAGATACCGGGCAGCAGCCGGTGCGTGCGCTTCACGTACTCGGAATAGTCTTCGAATCTCTCGTGCAGGTGCTTTTCTTCGCGATGCATCTTGCCAAACACCGCGAGCGCCAGCAGTGCCATCCCCAGGTAGTTGGGCCAGGCGTTGCGGTAAAACGCTAGGCCCAGCATGAACAGCAGCAGGCTGGCATACATCGGGTGGCGGATCCATTTGTACGGGCCGGTGGTTATCAGGCAGGCGTCGGGGATGGGTTCTGGATAGATCCCGAAGTTGCCGAGTTTGTTATGCGCCAGCGTATACAGGCCGACGATCACGCCCAGCGCACTGATGGCCAGCCATTGCAGGCGGTCGTCTGCCTGGGTGAAGAACGGCCAGGCGACTATTACGATGGCCGCGAACTGCAGCGTGACCAGGACATGACTGACGGTGGCTTTCTCGCGCATCGCCCGCTTCCTCCCTATTGGCGCGCGCCGAGCGCCGTGGCACGTCTGAGTACCTCCGCCGGGTCCTCCAGGCCAGGCCCCCAGCCCTGCGTATGCCGCTCGACCAGGCCAGCGAGCATCGCGATGTGCCCGGCATCGTCGTTCAGGCAGGGGATATATTCGTAGCGTTCCCCGCCCGCGTGCAGGAACACCTCGCGGTCCTCCATCGAGACCTCCTCGAGGGTCTCCAGACAGTCCGCGGAAAAGCCCGGGCAGACGACCTGTACCGACCTGACACCTTCTCCCGGCAGTGCGGCGAGCGTGTGATCGGTATACGGCTGCAGCCACTGCTTGGGGCCGAGACGCGACTGGAAGCTGATCTGCCACTGCCCTGCGTCGAGGTCGAGCGCCTCGGCCAGCAGGCGGCCGGTCTTCTGGCATTCGCAGAAATATGGATCGCCCTTGTGAAAATATTCCTCCGGGATACCGTGAAACGACAGCAGCAGGCGGTCCGCGTCGCCGAACTCGCTGCGGTGGCGTCGGACGCTGTCAGCCAGCGCGGCAATGTAGCTGGGTTCGTCGTGGTAGTGGTTGATGAAGCGCAGCTCGGGCAGCCATCGCCAGCCGCGCAGCTCCTCGCTTACCGCATCGAAGATCGACGCGGTGGTGGTCGCCGAATACTGCGGGTACAACGGGAACACGAGCACGCGGCGCACGTTGGCATCGCGCAGTTCCTGCAGCGCGGTCCTGATCGACGGCTTGCCGTAGCGCATGCCCAGTGCGACCGGCACCTTGCTGCCAAGCAGTTCGCTCAGCGCATCGCGCTGGCGGTGGGAGATGCTCAGCAGTGGCGAACCCTCGCTGGTCCAGACCTTGCGGTAGGCCTTGGCTGAACGTGCGGGGCGGGTATTGAGAATGATGCCGTTGAGCACCAGCCACCACAGCGGGCGGGCCATCTCGACCACGCGCGGGTCCCAGAGAAATTCCTTCAGATAGCGGCGCACCGAGGCCCGGTCTGGCGCGTCCGGTGTGCCGAGGTTGACCAGCAATACCCCCGTTTGCGGGGGCTGGTCGTGGTGAAAGGTCTGCAGGTCGGGGGCGCTCAAGGGTCTACTCACCATTCTGTCGGGACGGCTGGGCTTCCATCAGAGTACAGTGTAAGGCCATCCGCGGCGTTTTTCGCGGCACGGTTTGGCAGGGAATTCGGCCGCCCCGAGTGTATCAGCAGCCCGACGCGGCGAGGCGGCCTGGCCGGGCTGTCACTCGCGGCGTCGCGTCGGCCCACCCGACCTGAGCTACGCTTAGGCATCGCCTGTCGGCCCGCCGGACTGTTTCCGGACCCGCCCGAGGGGCATTTCGTCAATGTAGAAAAGGAGAGGAACCATGAGGACTCGATATCTGTTCATTGCGGTGGCCGCGGCGACCACACTGTCGCTGCATGCGCTGGCCGAGACGGGCCAGCCCGCGGCGCCGCCAGCGGTCGCCGAGGCGCCGATGACAGCGGCGCCGATGACACCGGCGGAGATGATGCAGCGCATGCAGGAGATGAACCAGCAGCGCATGGAAATGATGCGTGCCAACCCGGGGATGATGCCGATGCCGGGTCAGCGTGGCGCGATGATGGACCCGCAGATGCAGCAGCGCATCCAGGAGATGCACCAGCAGCGTATGCAGATGATGCAGTCGAACGCCGAGCGCATGCCGATGATGGGACAGGGTGGCGGCATGATGGACCCGCAGATGCAGCAGCGCATGCAGGAGATGCGCGAAATGCACATGCAGATGATGCAACCCCAGGCCGAGCAGGCGCCACCGGGACCGGAGACGCAGGCGCCGGCCGGTGCTGCTGGAGCGGCTGACGCGCCGGCATTGGCTGCCGCCGCCCCGACGCCGGATGCGCCGAGCATGGCCGCGGGCCCGGGCCGCTGCGGCATGATGCACGGGGGGGCCGGCCGCCACGGTGAAGGCAGGGGCATGAAGAAGGAGATGATGCAGATGCGGTTCCAGCACATGCAGACCATGGAGCAGCGCCTGGCCAATATCGAACAGCTGCTGCGCGAAATGGTGGAGCTGCAGAAGGCCAAGTGACCCCCGCGGGGGCACCCTTCCTGTTGACGTCGACGGCCTGCCCAAGGGGGGCAGGTCGTTCGGCAAAGGACCCACGGGCGGCAGCGACGGCGGTCCCGGCGTTGATTGTCGATCTGCGCCGGGACGCTGCAAGCAGCCTGCCGCGGCCGGTCCTGCGTTCATGTCCGCCCGCCGGCCGTGCGGGCGCTGCGACCCGGTGCTCGTCACGGTCGGTGATTTCCCGATCACTGCAAATCAACTGGAATCCGCAGTCGCCTCGTCACCCTTTGCCACGCCGTTCAATGCCATGGATGTCGACGATCAGGCAGCCATACGCGGCAATGTGCTGCAACGGCTGGTCAGCTCTCGCCTGTTGTACCTCGAGGCGCTGCGCCAGGGGCTGGATCGCGGCGACGGCTTCCGCGACGAGATCGAGAAGTTTCGACTTGGACTGCTGTACCGCGCCTACATGGACCGGCTGCGCGCCACCATCGATATTCCAGAGGATGTCGGGGCCGCGATCAGACAGCAGACCGCCGGCAACTCGGACGCCCGCAAGGCGGCCGAGGCGGCCTACCGGGTGGACCGCTTCCGCGCCGCCAGGACCGCGAACCTGCTGGAGCTGCGTTCGCGATACCACGTCAAGATCCATGAGTCGGCGATCCGCCCCGATGCTGCACCCGACACGCTGCTGCTCGACGCCGACGGGATCCGCATCACGCTTCACGATCTGCTGCCGGCAGAGGGGATGGAGCAAGGTCCACTGAGTAGCGACTGGCTGCGCGACCGCCTGGTAGAGCACGCCGAGTTCCTGCTGGTCGCACGCGCGGCCGAGGAGCAGGGGGTGGACCTCGGTGACCGCCTCGCCTCGTTTCGTGAAGAGCGTTTGCCGGCCCTTCTGCTGGAACGCCTGGAGCACTCGTGGCTCGCCGATGAACAGGTGCTGCGCGATTATTTCGCCAGCCATCCCGAACTTGGGAGGCTGGTCGATCGCTGGCACATCGGTCAATTGGTCGTGGCCAGTCGTGGCGAGGCAGAGGCGATGCGGCAACGTATCTTGCGCGGTGACAGCCTGTTTGAACTGGCAGGTAGGTTCAGCATTGACCCCTATGGGCGGTCGCACAAAGGCGACATGGGTTGGGTGCAGGCCGGGCAGGGCATGCGCGAGGTCGAACAGGGCATCGTCGGACTGGCGGACGGTCAGGTCAGCGAGGTGATTGAGACGCCGCTCGGCTTCCACCTGGTCACCATCATCGAGCGCCGCCCGGGTGAGAGTCGACCCTATGAGTTGGTGCGCGACAAGGTGCGCCAGGCGTACCTGTCGGAGCGCATGCTTGCCTACATCGCAGAATTGGCCGGACGCTATCCGGTGGTCTGGAAGATCATGGACCACCAGGTTTCACAGAACTGAGCGCAGGCGCCGATGGCCGGATGGTCCTCATTAGGGTGTGGTCTGGCCGCCGTCCTGGTGGTCGGGATTATTGTTGCTGCGGGGCCCGCATCTGCGTTGCTGCCGGAGGCGCCAGTGGGGGCCGGAACGGCGCAGTCCGCTGCGCCCGAGTTGCTGCTCGTCGACCTCGAGGGTGTGCAACACGGGCTGAGCGAGTGGCGTGGCCAGGTGCTGGTGGTAAATTTCTGGGCCAGCTGGTGCGCCCCCTGCCAGGCGGAAATTCCACAGTTGGTCCGCCTGCAGAGCGAGTTCGGTGCGCGCGGTCTGCAGATCATCGGGGTCGGCATCGATGCGCCGCGCCGCTTGGCCAATGTCCGTCGCAGCCTGGGCATCAACTATCCGGTGCTGATCGTCGAGCCTGAGCAGGCCGGACGCATGCTCGGTGACTGGGGCAATGCCCGGCAGTTCGTGCCATACACCGTGGTGATCGACCGCGACGGCCGGGTTGCGCATCGTCAGTTCGGTGAGCTCGATCGCGAGGTGTTCAACGAATTCATCGCACCGTTGCTATGAGTGCCCTGCATGCCGGGTGCAGCGTTCGCCACAGCATTGGGTCTCGGGGGAGCTGGTATGTCGGGGCCTATTCGACACGTCCCCGACATGCCGGCATCGCGCTGCCTGTGCAGGCTCAGAACAGCCGCGGCCAGAGGAACCCGGTGTTGCGTCGGAACTCCGCGTATTCCGGCACGCTGGCCAGGAACTTGCGCTCCTCAATCTTGGCGCGGATCACCTGCAGGATCACGGCTACGACGTACAGGTAGATTGCCGCCGGGGTCGCGGCCAGGATCACGACACCGAAGATATGGACCATCTCGCCAAAATACAGCGGGTGGCGTATGCGGCTGTACGGGCCGGTCGTAACCAGCTCGCGCACGGCGGTGCGCAAGCCGAACGAGGCGCGGAGATGGCTGATCGCCCAGACACTGAATGCGGCGCCGAACAGGCCGATCAGCAGGCCCGCCAGGTTCATATAGAACGGGTATGCGGGGCTGAGGTCGTACAGCCAGTGCAGGAACGCTTGCGGATAATCCGGCAGTATGGCGCGAATCTGCGGGACGAACATCAGCGCAAAGCCCAGTACCGGAACGAACACGGTGATCAGCGGGAAGATGTTCTCCCAGAACCCCTTGGGCCGGTCCTTGGCCGCGCGGCGCACTGCCAGGCTATAGAACACCAGTGCATCAAACGCGGTTGAAACCAGGTAGTAGCCCAGATACGAGAACTCGCCGGTGAGGTAATAGGCGGCACCGCTGCCCATCGCGGCACGCCGTCCGCTGTCGTACACCAGGCCCCACAGCTGCTCGTTACCGGCGATGTAACCGATCAGGAAATAGGTCTTCGCCGCGACCACGATCGCGAAGAAGATCAGCGGGTATATATCGATGCGCCAGTCTTTCTGCGCTGCCATGTGATTCTGGCTCCAGGCTCCAGTTGAGGGACGCCTATGTCAACTCAGCGCGCCGATTTTCGCAACCTCGCCTCGACCCGGGCCGCCTCGATCCTCGCCGGATCGAGCATCCGCGGAATCAGGCGGTAGACGGCCGCCAACTCGACCGCCCGGCGGCAGGCATGCGGTTCCAGCCAGGCGCGCTGCGCATCGTCGATGTGCTGCAGGGTCAGCAGGCGCGGTGCCTGCCAGGCCAGATAGTCCGTGGCGAGCTGCCGTGCGCCCTGGTCTTTCCAGTCGACCTTGAGCCCGAGGGCCGGGAAATCGCCGGCGCTCAGCGCGCCGGAACCCTGCGCCGGATCGATACGCTCGCCACCGCCACCCGGCAGGCGCCGGAACCATGCCCTGTGCTGGCCGAGCTGGCGCACCTGGCGTTCCAACTGTTCGGCATGCTGGCGCGGCCCCAGTTCCCCGCTGGCGGGCACGTTGCGGGCCAGCAGCGCGGGTGACACGAAACCGTGATCGGCGATCCGCGTCGCCTGCCAGCGCGCGGCCCGGATGTCGCGCAGCAGGCGGCGTTCCTCGGTGGTCGCCAGCAGCGCGACCGGCTGGCCCCGGTAATCGGTGGCCCAGCACTCGTAGTCATCGATCAGCGTGAACGGCAGTCGATCGAGCAGCCCGCGCAGCGTGCCGCTAAGCTGGTCGGCCGCCGTGCTCATGGACCCGATGTCCATGATCGGGTTGGCCGGGATCCGCTGCATGCCGTCCTCGGGATCCCACAGGCCGAAGTTGAAGAACTGTTCGATCGGCGGTACGTCGGCGAAGCTGTGCCAGGTGTGATCGGGGCGCGCGGCCAGTACCTGCACCTGCCAGACGCGGCCGTCGTGACTGTAGGCACGGGCATTGTGGGTCTCGATGACCTGCAGCACGCCCTCGAACGGGTTCACGCGGCGCACCGCGTACCAGCGCGCCTCCCCGGTCACTCGCCGGCCTGCTCCAGCCGATTGCGCAAGACCTCGACCAGCTGGTATGCCGCATCCTGCAGCTCCGGATCGAGTGCGTCCAGCAGGTACTCGACATCGTCAAGCGCCGACCCGATCTCGGCACGCGTGCGCAGCTGGTCGAGGCGCCCGGCCAACTGCTGCATCCATGCAATGCTGTCGATGCCCTGCGGGATCACGCCTTGCTGCCCCACACCGCGTACACCGGGTCACTGTCGGCATGGCGGTCGGCATACTTGTCGTCGAGTGGACGTGGCAGGCCCCGGATCGACCAGGTCTCCAGGTCGCCGAACAGCCCGTCGCGCAGGAAATATTCCAGCACCAGGCCGGGGCGCTCGAACTCGTGCATGCCCTCCCAGGCGCGGATCGCCTTGGGCGGGAACCAGCGGTTCGAGAAGCTGACCACGAAGCGTCCGCCCGGTCGCAGCACACGCGCCACCTCGGCAAACACCTCGAACGGTTTGACCAGGTATTCGACCGACAGGCTGCAGATCACCGCATCGAATTCGGCATCGCCGTATGGCAGGGTGGGGTTCAGATTAAGATCGTGCACCAGGTGCGCGCTGAACAGCGGGTTCGCCGCAAGCTCCTCGGCGTTCATGCCCAGACCGACGATCTCGGCGAGACCATGATCGCCGGGCAGGTGTGACTCCCAGCTCGCCATCAGGTCGAGCACGCGGCCGCCGCGCGGCAGCAGTCGCCGATACAGCTTGCCGATCTGTTCCGATCCGGTGCGGTCGATATGCGAGACCAGGCGTGGCATGGCATAGAACCCTGCGTCGGGTTCGCCGGCCATGCGCGAGAACGGGATGTCCTGCCAGAAATCCGTCGCCTGGCCGCGCCAGCGCGCCTGCATGCCGGGCCCGTTGGCGGTGATCATCTCGGCGACGTCATTGCAGCTGCCGCCGTGTTCCTCGGGGGTCGCCCAGATGTCCAGTATCCGTGCCGTCAGGTCGAGCGGCCTGTCGGCCAGCGGGTTGTTCAGGTCGCAGCAGATCATGTCTTCGCTGACCCTGCAGACGCGAAAGGGCAGGATTTCCTCGGGGAAGATGCCGCGCGAGCCGGCGATGAAGGCGCGCGGGTAGAAACGTCCGGCGCGCGGCTCGATGTAGTTGTTGCGGCGAAGGTTGCGGTGAAAGGCGCGTTGGCTGAGGTTGAAGCACAGCTCGGACTGGTACGGAACGATCAGCTCGCCGGCGGCGAAGGCGTGATGCGCGACATGGTTGACCGGCTTGTCCATCAGCTCTGGCTCGAGCTCGTATGGCAGGATGTCGCGCCACAGGTTCAGCTTGCGGGCGACCAGTTGGTCGGTATGCCGGGCGTGCTGGCTGCTCCAGCCCAGACTGAAGGCCATCGCACACATGGCGCGACCATTGGTCCGTTCCAGTGTCTCGACCCGGACGCTGTCCTCGTCGCCCAGATCGAAACCTGGCAGTACCTCGTTGATGTCGTTCATCGCTGTCCCCGCATCGTCCTGTTATGCGGGGCAAGTTTGCCGCCTTTCCGGCTAGAATTTCCTAGGCATATTTCAGGGTCATGCCGGCGGTCGCCAGATATTCGGCCTCGCGCGCGATCTCGGCCTCGGTCAGCGGGTGCTCGGACAGCCATCCGTCCGGGAAATCGACCCGGACCTCCAGGTTGCTGGCACTGATCTTCATCGGCGGTTTGTGGCTGCCGCCACGGCCGCGATGCATCAGCGCCGACAGGCGCAGCAATACCGCGAGCCGTTTGGTGCACTCGGCGATCTGTCGCGGCAGCTTGGCGAACTCGGCGTCGACAAACCTGCGCCGGTGCACGCGCACCAGTGCAGCCAGCACCGCCTGTTGCGGCCGGGTGAAGCCGGGCAGGTCGGCGTTCGCGAGGATATAGGCGCCGTGTTTGTGAAAACTGTTGTGCGAGATGACCAGGCCGATCTCGTGTAGCCGGCTGGCCCAGTTCAGCATCAGGTTGTGTTCCGGGTCGGTCAGCTCCCAATTGTCCTGGACCTGGCGCAGCAGCGCACGCGCGGTGGTCTCCACCCGGGTGGCCTGCTTCTTGTCCACCCCGAAACGCTGCATCACCGCCTGGATAGTCGAGTCACGGATGTCGATGTGCTGGATGTGCCCGACCAGCTCGTACAGCAGGCCCTCACGCAGCGCCAGGTCGGATACCAGCATGAGTTCGATGTCCAGGGCCTTGAACACCGCGCTCAGCACCGCCACCCCGCCGGCGAACACGGGTCGCCGGTCGTCGGCCAGGCCCTCCAGCTTCACGTTGTCGATGTGGCCGGCCGCGACTAGCGCGCGGCGCAGCTTCTTCAGCGCGGAGCGGGTGATGCCCTCGTTGCTCCAGCCGTTGGCGATCGCGACGCGTTCGATGGCCTTGATGGTGCCGGAACTGCCGACCGCGGTCTGCCACTGGTTGGCGTGGAACATCCGCCGCACCGGGCGCAATTCAACACGCCCGGCCAGTACGGCCCTCTCCATCGCCTCGTCGCTGATCTTGCCGCCGGCGAAGAACCGGTTGGTCATGCTGACGCAGCCCATGAACAGGCTCTCGCGTTCGCGCGCCTCGAGTCCCTCGCCGAGGATGACCTCGGTGCTGCCGCCGCCGATGTCGACCACCAGGCGGGTCTCGCTGCCCGCGGCGAGACCGTGCGCGACACCCAGGTACACGAGCCGCGCCTCCTCCCGACCACCGATGATCTCGATCGGATGGCCCAGGGCGTCCTCGGCAGCCTTCAGAAAGGCGCCGCCGTCGCGGATCTGGCGCATGGTGTTGGTCCCCACCGCGCGCACGTCGTGGTGCGGCAGGGTGCGCAGGCGCTGGCCCATCCTGGACAGGCTCTCCAGGGCGCGTTCCCAGGCCTCGCTGCTGAGCGTCTTGTCCGGCAGCAGGCCACCACCCAGGCGGACCGCGTCACGCAGCCGATCGACGATCACCAGCTGCTTGTTGTCGAGCTTGCCGACGATCATGTGGAAGCTGTTGGAGCCCAGGTCGACCGCAGCGACCGTCTCGGGTGTGTTGGGGATGTTGGGGGTGGTCTGTGCGTCGTTCATGCCCGGGCAGGGGAGGCTATGCAGGTGGCGCAATGCTAACCCGTGGACAGCGTCGCGGCGACCGCGAATGCTGTTACCGGAATGTTTCAGGCCGGGGCGGGCCGCAGTCGGGTACGCGGGGGCGTCGCGGACGTGGTCCGGCGGGTTATTCTGGGCGCCCCGTCTGATCAGGATCCGGAACGTGCGCCTCGTCTGTTGTTGCCTGTTGCTTGTGTGGTCTGCGACGCCTGCGGCCGCGCCTCCGGTCGAGTTTGACCTGGTCAACAAGCTGCGCGTACAGGCCGGGCTGCCTGCGTTGCAGGAGGAGGCGGCGCTGACCGCAGCCGCGACCCTGCACGCACGCTATCTCGATCGGCACCGTGAGCCCGGTTCGAGTGCCAAGGGGCTGTCGGCCCACACCGAGCTGCCGGCGGACGCCGGTTTCAGCGGCGCCACGCCGGCCGACCGGGCCATGGCTGCCGGGTACTCGCATCGCGAGGTCCTGGAGAACGTCAGCATGGGCTACATGGACGCCCAGGCGGCCATCGACGGGCTGATGAGTGCGCTTTACCACCGTCTGACCTTTCTCGACCTGGAGGCCGATCAGCTCGGTGTCGCGCTCAGCGGGCAAGCGCGCGTGTTCGTGCTCGGCCGCGCTGATCTTGCCGGTCTGTGTGCGGCCCCTCCCGACGCGGCCCTGTCGCGCACGCCGCTCGATTGCCTCGGCCAGCCGATGACGCGCGCCTACTACGAAGCGTTGTGCGCCAGTCTGCCACCGCAGGCACTGTTTCGACCCGCGCACCCGGTTGCCTGCCCGAACGGCGGGCGTCTGGATGCCGGATTCATGGCCGGCGTGTGCCAGGAACTGCCGCGTGCGGCGCAATTCCGCGGGCATGGCCGCTATTACCTGCCGTGCGAGAACGCCACCAAGGTCGACGCCACCTGGTTCGACGCGCTATGTGAGGATCCACCGGCCGGCGCGGCGTATCCCGACAGCGGCACTTACTACGAGATCTGCGATGGCCCACGCAGGGTTCGCGCCGAGTGGTTCGAGGCGCAGTGCGCCGGGCTGCCGGCGCAGGCCCGTTACACCGACTCGGGGATCTATCGGCGTCCCTGCGCAGGCCCGGCCGACATCCGCGTCGAGTACCTCGACCAACTGGACCTGGTGCGTCAACGCGACCTGCCCGAGTTCGTGACCTGGCCGCCGGACGGCGCGGCGAGGATCCCGCCGGCGTTCTTCATCGAACAGCCGGATCCCTTGCCGGATCGTGGGTGGTCCGGTTATCCGGTCACGATCCAGTTCAACCCGGGCAAGGTCGGTAAGGTAGAACTGCGGGCGTTCCGGCTGTTCCATGACGAAGATCGCAGCGATACGCAGGTCGAACAGGTGCGTTTGCTCGACCAGGCCAGCGACCCCAATCACCTGCTGACGGGGTACGAGTTTGCGCTGTTCCCGCTGCAGCGACTTGCCTGGGGCGGCACCTACCGGGCGGTGGTGGAGGCGTTGGTGGACGGTGTCGCGCGGCGCTTCGAGTGGCGCTTCGTGACCCAGGGCCAGGGGTTGCCGGTGCTGACGGCAGCGTCTCCGCTACAACGCTTCACGGTGCGCCCGGGGGTGGATTATCTGTTGTATCTGCCGCCACAGGAGCACAGGCCGCAGACCGTGCTTTCGACTCGCGCCGAGCACCTGCGCGGTAACCAGATCACCCTCGAAGCGGTCGATCCGAATACCGTGCGCGTGCGGGTCGAGGCGCGCCGCTGCGATCGGTTCAAGATCGAGTTCGACAGTGGCCGCGTCGTGGAATTGATCCCGGCAGGCTGCGGCGGATGACAGACGGCCGCGCCGCGCCTGGCTGCTATCATGCAAAAAAACCTGTCGGATAGACGATGAAGTACTGCAGCGTGTGTGGCAATGAGGTTCGTGTCGGCGTGCCCGGGGGCGACAACCGTCCACGCCACATCTGTGACCGTTGCGGCACCATCCATTACCACAACCCCAAGGTGGTCGCCGGTTGTATTGCGCACTGGGAGGACAGGGTGCTGATGTGTCGGCGCGCGATCGAACCTCGCCACGGCCTGTGGACTGTGCCGGCGGGGTTCATGGAGAACGGCGAGACCACCTATCAGGCGGCGATGCGCGAGACCCTCGAAGAGGCGAATGCGCGGGTCGCGGTGGATGATCTCTATGTGACCGTCAACCTGCCGCACATCAACCAGGTCTACATGCTGTTCCGCGCCCGCCTGCTCGACCTGCAGTTCTCACCCGGCGAGGAGAGCCTGGACGTCGAGCTGATGAGCGAGGCGGACATACCTTGGGAGCGCATGGCCTTCCCCACGGTCAGCGAGGCGTTGAAGCTGTATTTCGCGGATCGCGCTCAGGGCGTGTTTCCAGTGCGAATGATGGACATCGTGCGCGAAGGCGGCGTGCCGGGTCGCTACAGCGTGCGCCAGATCAGCTGAGCATTGCCGAGCCGATCTCGTTGCCGGCGCGCAGCCGCCCATGCAAGTGCCAGCCCGCTTAAGCAGCCGTTAATCTCTCGCCCGCAGACTCTCCGGTCACTGGACCTGGAGGGCCACATCAGTGAGCGAGCATCACAAGCACAGGCCGACACGCGAGGTGCCGTCCCTGGTATGTCTCGAAGGGCCGCTGGCGTATGCACGCACAGAGGCCGAAGCGTTCGTATCTGCGGCCTTCCGCACCGCCTACGGTGCATTGATCACGCACTTCATGCCGACCCTGCTGACGCTGCGTCACGACAGCGGGCGGCTGCTGGCCGTGCTCGGGTTGCGCAACCCGGGCAGCCAGCCGCTGTTCCTGGAGCAGTACCTGGAGCGGCCCATCGAGCAGGTGTTGAGCGCGGCTGCCGCGACCCCGGTCGACCGGGGGGCGCTGGTCGAGGTCGGCAACTTTGCAGTCGGCACGGCCGGCGGCGGGCGCTGGCTGATCACTGCGCTGACCGCTTACCTGTACAGCGCCGGCAAGACCTGGGCGGTGTTCACCTGCGGCCCCGAACTGCGCAATGCGTTCCGCCGCCTGGGGGTCGACCTGATCGAGCTGGCGGTCGCCGATGGCGACTGTTTGAACGACCAGGAGCGCCAACGCTGGGGCAGCTACTATGCGCAGCAACCGCGGGTGATGGCGGCCAATGTCGCGCACAGTCACCAGGTCCTGGCGGCGCTGTTCGACCATGAGTGTGCGCTGAACGCCTTGTGGCACGGCGCCTTGCAGGCCGGAAGGCTGGCCGCGTGACGCTGCTCGCGCAGATCAGTCGGCACGCCGCGTTGGGGCCGCACCGTCCCGCACTGCTGTCCGCGGGCCGGCAGCTCGACTACGCCGGGCTGCTGGCCGAGGTCGGGTCGGCCGTGCAGCAGTTGCGTGGGCTCACCGCGCAGGTGGTCGCGATCGATCTGGAAAACGGCCCGGCCTGGGTCGTGCTCGACATTGCCGCGCTGCAGCTCGGTGTCTGCCTGGTGCCGCTGCCGCCATTCTTCTCACCGGCCCAGCTCGATCACGTGATGCGTCTGAGTGGCGCAGCGGCGGTGCTGAGCGACGACCCGGTGCGCCTGCGCCAGCGCATCGGTGCACTGTTGCAGGATGACGGGCTGATGCTGCACATCGCTGGCCAGGCGGTCTGCCGGATCGCGACCAGTGACCGCAGCGCGCGCCGCAATGCCGACAGGCCCGCCGCGGTAGACAAGATCACCTTCACTTCGGGCACCACCGGCAGGCCCAAGGGTGTGATGCTGTCGTGGGCGCAGATGCGCCCGGTGGTGACGTCGCTTGTGGCGGCAGCGGGCATGAGTCGCGACGACCGGCACCTGGTGCTGATGCCGCTCGCAGTGCTGCTGGAAAACATCGGCGGCGTCTACGTGGCCCTGTGGGCCGGTGCCGCGGTCGTGCTCGCGCCGCCACGGCAGCTGGGCATGCAAGGTTCCTCGCAGCTCGACGGGCGGCGCATGGCCGCGGCCCTGGCCGAGGCCCGGGCGACTACCACGATCTTTACGCCGCAGACCCTGCAGGGGCTGGTCGAGGCAATCGATCAGGGTGCGGCCGAACCCCCGCGATTGCGTTTCGCTGCGGTCGGTGGGGCGCCGGTGTCGGCGCGCCTGCTGCAGCGCGCAGCCGACGCCGGCCTGGCGGTATACCAGGGCTACGGGCTGTCGGAGTGCTGTTCCGTGGTGTGTCTCAACACTGCATCGCACAACCGACCTGGCAGCGCGGGCCGTGCATTGCCCCACGCCGCGGTGCGCATCGCCGACGACGGCGAGGTCGTGGTCGGCGGCCAGTCGTTCATCGGCTACCTGGGCGAAGCGCCGCGCGCCATGGCCGACTGGCACACCGGGGATCTCGGCGAGCTGGATGCCGACGGCTACCTGTATCTGCACGGGCGACGCCGCAACGTGTTCATCACCGCGTTCGGGCGCAATGTCGCGCCGGAATGGGTCGAGAGTGAGCTGACCCTGGAACCGGCGATCGCCCAGGCCGCCGTGTTCGGCGAGGCACGTCCCTACAACGTGGCGCTGATCGTGGCTGCCCCGGGCGCCAGCGCGGCCGATGTCGAGGCCGCGCTGGCGCGCACCAATCGGGACCTGCCCGACTATGCACGTGTGGCGCGTTGGCTCGCGGCGGATGCGGCATTCAGCGTCACCAACGGGCTGCTTACCGGCACCGGCCGGCTGTGCCGCGAGCCGCTGCTGCAGCGCTATGCCCTCGATATCGAATCACTTTACCGCGAGGTCCAGACATCATGAGTGACTTTTTCGACCGCCTGCTGGCGGAGACGGAAACCGCACGCCAGCAGCTGCTGGCGATCCCGTTCATCCAACATGGCCGGCAGGGCCGGTTGTCGCTGGACAGCTACCGGGCCTTTCTCGGCCAGGCCTATCACCATGTCAAGCACACCACGCCATTGCTGATGGCCTGTGGCTCGCGCGTGCCGCACGACAGGGAATGGTTGCGCGACGCGATGGCCGAGTACATCGATGAAGAGGTGGGGCACCAGGAATGGATCCTCAACGACATCAGGGCCTGTGGCGGTGACCCGGAGCAGGTGCGCAGAGAACGGCCGGGTGCGGCCGCCGAACTGATGGTGGCCTACGCATACCACACCATCGACCGTGGCAACCCGGTCGGCTTCCTCGGCATGGTCCTGGTACTCGAGGGCACCAGCGTGCGCGTCGCAAGCGAGGCCGCGGGCAACCTGCAGCGCCAGCTCGGCCTGCCGGCACAGGCGTTCTCCTATCTCAGCAGCCACGGCTCGCTGGACGTCTCGCACATGGATTTCTACCGCGGCCTGGTCAACCGGCTCGAATATCCGGCCGACCGCGACGACGTGATCCACTGTGCCCGGCAGTTCTATCGCCTGTATGGTGAGGTCTTCCGGGCTCTGCCTCTGTCGCTCAACGCGGCCGCAGACGCGGCCTAGCGTGGCGCCCCTGAAACTTTCGAACCCATTCCTCGGAGGCAGTCGATGAAACTACAAGGTGCCCGCGTCCTGTTGACCGGTGCCGCTGGCGGCATCGGCAGCGCGATTGCCCAAGCGCTGGCAAAAAAGGGCGCGCAGCTCGCGCTGTTGGACCGTGGCGTGGCCGAACTCGAACCGCTGCTCGGCACACTGCGCGACACTGGCAATAGCGCTCACGGCCTGGAGGCCGACCTGCTCGACCATGCAGCGCGCGTCGCGGCCGTGGAGCACGCGCACCGGCTGCTCGGCGGGATCGACATGCTGGTGAATTGTGCCGGCCTGATCAGTTTCCGCCCGCTGGTGGAAGAGGATCCGCTGCTGCTCGAGCGCATCATCCGGCTCAACCTGGTGGTCCCGATGCTGTTGGCACGCCAGGTCCTGCCGGAGATGCTGGGTCGCGGCAGTGGCCGCGTCGTGAACATTGGCTCTACCTTCGGCAGCATCGGGTTCGCCTGGTTTGCCGCCTACTCGGCCAGCAAGTTTGGTGTGCGCGGCCTGTCCGAGGCGCTGCGCCGCGAGCTGGATGGTAGTGGCGTGGGGGTGACCTACGTGGCGCCGCGCGCGGTAAAGACCAAGTTCAACAGCGACGCCGTCTACCGTATGGCGCAGGCCACAGGGATGAACATGGATGAGCCTGGCTGGGTGGCGACACGGATCGTGACCGCGATCGAGCAGGACGCCAAGGACGTGTACCTGGGCTTTCCGGAGAGGTTGTTCGCCCGGCTCAACGGCCTGGCACCGCGCCTGGTCGATGGTGGCCTGCGCAAGCAGACACGGGCCATGGCCGGCTTCGCGCGCGGGGCCTGAGCGATTGCCCGGCACAACGCGACGTTGGCGCGGTCCGGCGGTTATTCTTCGGATCGGGCGCGCTGCAATATCGGCATTGCCCGGGGCATGTCGCTGAGGAGGGGCCTTGCGCGTACTGCTGGTCGAAGATGACGAATTGCTCGGTTCCGCGGTGCAGGCCGGCCTGGAACAGTCGGGCTATACGGTGGATTGGTTGCGGGACGGCGCGCACGCGGCTGCCGCATTGCAG
The DNA here is from genome assembly GCA_022340805.1 of Chromatiaceae bacterium. Lineage (GTDB taxonomy): Bacteria > Pseudomonadota > Gammaproteobacteria > Chromatiales > Chromatiaceae > Thiosocius. Next base: position 2,219 of record JAJDNF010000022.1, on the reverse strand, counting down.
GTCGACGAGCCCGACCTGCTGGTCCTGGATCTGGGCCTGCCTGGCCGGGACGGTCTGGCCGTACTGCGCGACCTGCGCGCGCGCGGTTCGTCCCTGCCGGTCCTGCTCCTGACCGCTCGCGACACGGTCGAGGACCGGGTCGCCGGGCTGGATGCCGGCGCCGACGACTACCTGGTCAAGCCGTTCGACCTCGGCGAACTCACCGCGCGCCTGCGGGCGATCGCGCGCAGGCGCGGTGGCCGCGCCTCGCCGGTGATCCGGCACGGTGATCTGGAGTTCGACCCGGCCGCGCGCGTCGTCACGGTTGACGGCGCGCAGGTGAGTCTGCCGGCCAGGGCGCTGGCGATCCTGGAGGCACTGCTGGAGAGGCCCGGGATGCCACTGTCGCGCGAACGCATCGAGACCATCCTGTACGGCTGGGGCGAGGGTGTCGAAAGCAATGCGGTGGAGGTGCATATCCATCACCTGCGCAAGAAGCTGGGCAAAGACCGCATCCGCACGATCCGCGGCCTTGGCTATATGATTCCCAAGGCATGAAAGCGCTTCCCTCTATCCGCAGGCGCCTGCTGGCTATGCTGATCTCGAGCATGCTGCTGGTCTGGGTGGTCGCCTTGCTGCTCGTCTACCGGTCGGCCCAGCACGAGGTCGAGGAGGTGTTCGACGCCGACCTGGCGCGCAGTGCCCATATCCTGCAGGCCTTGCTGCTGCACGAGGTCCAGGACGACCGGGATCTGGCGGGCCGGCTGCGCGAGGTGGCCGCGGAGTTGGGTGAGCAGGGGGTCGCTGCATCGCCGCGTCTGGCGCGGATCATCCGCGAGTACCTGGACCAGCAGAGCCGTGAGACTTTCGAGCTCGCGAGCACCGCGCAGCAGGTCGGCCATCGCTATGTCTCCGGTCTGGCATTCGTCGCGCGCTATCCCGACGGCAGCGAGATGATGCGCGATCGTGCCGCCCCGGATATCCCGCCCGGCGATGACGGCTATGTGGACAGGCAGCTGCAGGACGAGGCCTGGCGCGTCTACGGGCTGACCGACAGGGACAGCGGGCTGATCGTGCAGGTCGGTGAGCGACAGGCCTTCCGCAACCAGCTGGTGCGCTACATCACGCGCAACACGCTGATGCCGCTGCTGCTTGCACTGCCGGTACTGGCGCTGCTGATCTGGGGCGTGGTGGGGCATGCGCTCGGGCCGCTGCAGCTTGTCGCAGAGGAGGTCGCGAAGCGCGACCCGGACGCGCTGGAGCCGATCGAGGATGCCGACGCGCCGCGCGAGATCCGCACCCTGTTGACCGCGCTCAACAAGCTGCTTGGCCGGGTCGGGTCGGCGATCATGCGCGAGCGCCAGTTCACCGCGGATGCTGCGCACGAACTGCGCACGCCGTTGGCCGCACTGAAGACCCACCTGCAGGTGGCGCGGGCCGGAACCGCGGAGGTGCAGACCCGACACTCGCTGGACCAGGCGCTGGAGGGCGTCGACCGTGCGACCCACTCGGTCGCGCAGCTGCTGCTGCTCGCGCGCGCCGACGCGGAAGAAACCAGGGCGCTCGTGAATGCCAAGATTGATCTGCGCGAGGTCGCGTTTCAGGTAGTGGCTGCGCTCAGCCAGCAGGCCCTCGAACGTAAGATTGATCTGGGCATCGACGCGCCGGGGCCGTTACTGGTGCGCGGCGACGCAACGTCGCTGCAGGTCATGCTCAGAAACCTGGTCGACAACGCCGTGCGTTACACCCCGCACGGGGGCAGCGTCACCGTGTCGCTCGGCGGCGCTGCGCGAGCCCCCTGGCTGCAGGTCGCGGACGACGGTGCGGGTATTGCGCCGGGAGAGCGCGAGAAGATGTTTGATCGCTTCCACCGTGGTCGGGGTGAGCAGTCCGCGCACACCACCGGCAGCGGCCTGGGCCTGTCGATCGTGCAACGCATTGCCGACCTGCATCAGGCGACTATCGAGCTCGGCGACGGCTTGCACGGCAGGGGCCTGGGGGTACGGGTGGTCTTTCCGGCGACCTGAATCAGCTTAGCCTGCAAATTGCATGAAGGCGGACGGGCACAGGGTGTTGCGTGGCATCCGGAAGGCGTTCGATGCGTTCTTCGGCCCTTGTATTCGACGTGACAGTCTGTCCTGTTCGGGCTCAGGCCGCGCTGGACTTTGCATTTGTGCCGATCCCCCTCAAACCATAGCTTCGGCTATGCTTTTTCGGCCGATCAGCCCAACTGCTTTGCC
>JAJDNF010000055.1 GCA_022340805.1 Chromatiaceae bacterium | reverse complement strand
TGGCACCCCATGTATTTGCACGCCACGGCATTTTGCGACATCTAGCACCTGGGGAGCAACAAAGCCCGTGGATTTGCACCATGATGGCGATCCATTTCGCTTCCCTGTGGCACTCTCAACCGACCTTGCCCCATGGCTAATGCAGACCCACCCTGCCCAATTACCATAGAGCGCTACGTGCCAAATCTTAGGGCGGGTTCCAACCCGCCAAACAAATCCCGGGCGCAGCCCGACCTCGCCATCCGACATAGGCAGCCCGACACGCGCAAATCGCTACAGCGTACTGCATGCCGAATCGTAGGGCGGGTTCTAACCCGCCGAAAAAACCCCGGGCGCAGCCCGACCTCGCCCCAAGGTTCACGCCGGACGCTCGGCCACCTCACCGACCAGCGCCTTGACCTCCTCGCCGCTGATCACCTCTCGCTGCTGCAACGCCTCGGCCAGGCGGTCGAGGGCCGGGCGGCGTGTCTCGAGGATATTGCGGGCACGCTGGTAGCTGTCCTCGAGCAGGGCCTTGACCGCCTTGTCGATCTGCTGCGCGGTCTGCTCGCTGTAGTTCTTCTCCTCGAGGTAGCTCTCGCCCAGATACAGCGACTGCTGGCGGCGCCCGTAGGTAAGCGGCCCCAGTTCGTCACTCATGCCCAGGCGCATCACCATGTCGCGGGCGATCTCGCTGGCGCGCTCCAGGTCGTTGGCGGCGCCGCTCGAGACGTCGCCGAACGCGATCTGCTCGGCGATCCGCCCGCCGAGCAGGATCGCGAGCTGGTCGCTGAGCTCGCCCTCGGTGGACAGGAACTTCTCCTCGACCGGCAGCTGCATCGTGTAGCCCAGCGCCGCGACGCCGCGCGGGATGATCGACACCTTGTGCACCGGCTCGCCGGTCGGCACCACGACCGCGACCAGCGCATGCCCGGACTCGTGGTACGCGACGCGGCGCTTTTCCTGTGCACCCAGCACGCGGTGTTTGCGCTCGGGCCCGGCGACTACGCGATCGATCGCGGCCTCGAAATCCGCCATGCTGACCGCGGCGCGGTCGTGGCGTACCGCCAGGATCGCGGCCTCGTTGGCGATATTGGCCAGGTCGGCACCGACGAAACCGGGGGTGCGCTGGGCGACCAGGTTCAGGTCGACGTCGTTGTCCAGGGTGAGCTTCTTGGCGTGCAGCTCGAGGATCTGCCGGCGTGCCGCGAGGTCCGGTTTGTCGACCGTGATCTGGCGGTCGAAGCGCCCGGCGCGCAGCAGCGCCTTGTCCAGCACCTCGGGGCGGTTGGTCGCCGCCATCACCACCACGCCGATCGACGGGTCGAAGCCGTCCATCTCGGTGAGCAGCTGGTTCAGGGTCTGCTCGCGTTCGTCGTGGCCGCCCATGATCGCCGGGCCACCACGGCTGCGCCCGATCGCGTCGAGCTCGTCGATGAAGATGATGCACGGCGCCTTTTCGCGCGCCTGCTGGAACAGGTCGCGCACCCGCGCCGCGCCGACCCCGACGAACAGCTCGATGAACTCCGAGCCACTGATATTGAAGAATGGCACCTCGGCCTCGCCGGCCACCGCGCGCGCCATCAGCGTCTTGCCGGTGCCGGGTGCGCCGAGCAGCAGCACGCCCTTGGGCATATGCCCGCCGAGGCGCTGGATGCGCGCCGGGTCGCTGAGAAACTCGATGCACTCGCGCAGCTCCTCCTTGGCCTCCTCGGCGCCGGCGACGTCGGCAAAGGTGACCTTGGGCAGGGTCTCGGGATGGATGCGTGCACGGTCGCCGATGTTCAGGAAGCCGCCGGCGCCGCCCATGCGCCGGCCCATCCAGCCCCACAGCACGAACAGGAACGCGAACGGCAGCACCCAACTGAGCAGCGTGCCCAGCCAACGCGACTCGTGGCGCACGCTGTATTGCACGCCGTGCTTGGCCATCAGATCGGCGAGCTTGTCGTCCGCCAATGGCACGGTGACAAACGCGCGCTGCTTGCCGGTCTGCTCGTCCTGGAGCTTGAGCACCCCGGTGATCGCCTCGTCGCGCACCACCGCGCTGACCACCTGATCCTGCTCGAGATACTGCATGAACTGGCTGTACGGGATCTCTTCCAATGCCGCGCGCTCGGTGTTCTGCCAGAACAACCAGAACCCGAGCAGCATCAGCAGGTAGATAACCAGGCGGGTGTTGGCGCCGCGGCGCGCATTGTCGTCGGCCGGGCGATTCAGCTCGATGCCGGGCTTTTTCGTCGGGCCGTTGAGGCCGGGCCATTTCATCGCGCTGGCCCGGCAGTCCGGCCGCGGTGTCGCGCGGACCCCCATCGGGACGTACGCGCTCCTTTCGGGCGCAGCGGGGTACGCCGGTCGGCGTCGCGCTCAGGCACCGCTTGCCCACTCATCGCTCAGGCCCATAGCAGGTCCGCGACGTGCGTGTGCAGCGACCCGGCATCCTCGCGGGTCAGGTCCTTGGCCAGCTCGTCCTTCACGGTGCGGGCCAGCGGATCGGCCATGTTCTGGCGCAACAGGCCGAGGAAATGCGGTGCTGCGACCACGCACAGCGACTCGAAGCGCCGATCCTGCAGACCGGCCTGCAACTGCCCGACGACCTCGCGGGCAAATCGCTCGGCGGCCTGCTCCTTCGGATCTACCGCCGCGTCCAGCGTATGCCGCTGCCCGCGCGAACTGTCGACCACCCTGCCCGGCTTGTCGCTGCTGAACTCGCGCCGCATCTGTCGATCGTCGGTGTTGACCAGGTCCATGACCTCCTCCCAGGGCGTGTGCCGCCCGGAGGCCTCAAACACGCGGGCGCGCGCAGCGCTCGCCACGACCACCCAGGTATTCATACCTCACCCCCGCCTTCCGGCTCAGCGGGCGTTTGCGCTGGAGAGGCTAGCCGTCCCCGATCACGCGAATGCCCTGTATGTTCATATTGCATCCGCCCTTCCCCGGCGTGCAATCGATTCAGGCGATGCAACCGAAACCCGGTCGCCGGTGTCAAAATAGGCAGGTATCAGGCGTTCCGTTGCGATATCGGAATGTGGGCCGTACTGGTCCTGGTGCAGGGTGCAATGAACGGCGTGAATTGCACCTTTTTTGCCTGCGGCGGCTTACCGGCGGGTAAGACCCGCCTATGAGACCCCAGGCGCATGCCGAATATCAGGACGACATTGCCGAAGCCGTGAACGATCTACCCCGCAACGACCAACCGACCACCCCGGCAGAGCTCACCGAGCTGCTCGGTGTGAATGCCCCGCACAAACGCCGCCATGTACTGCGCTGGGCCCTCGTGACGCTGGCCGCCATGGGGCTGGCCGCGTTCCTGCTGTGGCCGGCCGGCAACGGCGCCGGTAAGGTGCAATACGCGACCGAGGCAGCGCGGGTCGGCGACCTGGTGATCACGGTCTCGGCGACCGGTCATCTGCAGCCCACCAACCAGGTCGATGTCGGCAGCGAGCTGTCCGGGATCGTCGACAGCGTCGCGGTCGACTACAACGCCCGGGTCAAGGCCGGCGAGGTGCTCGCCCAGCTGGACACCGACAAGCTGCGCGCGCAGGTGCTGCAATCCGAGGCCTCGCTGGCGTCCGCCGAGGCGAAAGTCAACGAGGCCCAGGCGACCGTGCTGGAGACCCAGCTCAAGCTGCAGCGCTGTCTGCGCCTGGCCGCCAAGCAGCTGTGCACCGACGACGAGGCGGACACCAACCGCGCCGCCAACCAGCGTGCGCGGGCCGCGGAAGGCAGCGCCAAGGCACAGGTCGCCGAGGCACGCGCCAAGCTCGAGGTCGACCGGACCAACCTCGACAAGGCGAGCATCCGCTCGCCGATCGACGGCGTGGTGCTGGTGCGCGCGGTCGAGCCGGGACAGACGGTCGCGGCCTCGCTGCAGGCGCCGGTGCTGTTCAAACTGGCCGAGGACCTGGCGCAGATGGAGCTGCACGTCGATGTCGACGAGGCCGACGTCGGCCAGGTCGCGCAAGGCCAGGACGCGACCTTCACCGTGGATGCGTTCCCGGATCGCCGCTTCGAGGCGCAGATCACCCAGGTGCGCTTCGGCGCGCAGGAGGTCGACGGGGTGATCACCTACGAGACCCTGCTCAAGGTCGACAACGCCGACCTGCTGCTGCGCCCGGGCATGACCGCGACCGCGGAGATCGTGGTCAAGCGGGTCGACAAGGCCCTGCTGGTGCCCAATGCCGCGCTGCGTTTCAACCCGGAGGCGCGCGCCAACCGCCCGGCGGCGCGTCAGGGCAGCCTGCTCGGCCAGCTGATGCCGCGCCCGCCGCGCAGCGAGAAACCGCGTAGCAGCGAGACCGGCGGCAGGGACCAGCAGCGCGTCTGGACCCTGCGCGATGGCGCGCCGCTCGCGATCCCGGTGCAGATCGGCACCAGCGACGGCCTGTGGACCGAGGTGACCGGCGGCGAGCTGAAGCCCGGCACTGCGTTGCTGGTCGACGTCGTCAAGCCGCAGCGCGCGTCGTGAGCAGCGAGCGCGCGCTGATCGAGCTGTCGGCGGTGACCAAGGTGTACGGCCGCGGCGCGGCGAGCATGCGCGCGCTGCGTGGCGTCGACCTGCGCATCGGGCGCGGCGAGTTCGTCGCGGTGATGGGACCGAGCGGTTCGGGCAAATCGACCTGCATGAACATCCTCGGCTGCCTGGACGTGCCGAGCGACGGTCATTACTGGTTCGAGGGCGTCGACGTCGGCGCGCTGTCGGCCGACCAGCGCGCGCTGCTGCGCCGCCACTACCTCGGCTTCGTGTTCCAGGGCTTCAACCTGCTCAACCGCACCTCGGCGCTGGAGAACGTCGAGCTGCCGCTGATCTACCGCGGCATACCCGCGGCACAGCGCCACGCGACGGCGATGCGCGCGCTGCAGGCGGTCGGGCTGGAGGCCTGGGAACGGCACACCCCGGCGGAACTGTCCGGCGGCCAGCAGCAGCGCGTCGCGATCGCGCGCGCGATCGTCACCGAACCGGCGGTGCTGCTGGCCGACGAGCCGACCGGCAACCTGGACTCGGCGCGCAGCCGCGAGATCATGGAGCTGCTGACCGCGTTCAACCGCGACCTCGGCATCACCGTGATCATGGTCACGCACGAACACGACATGGCCAGCTATGCGCGGCGCGTGATCCACTTCCTCGACGGCCTGGTCGAAGACGACGACCGCGCAGCGGGTCAGGCCTGATGTTGTGGAACGCGCTGCTGCTGGCACTGCGCGAGATCCGCCGCAACATGCTGCGCTCCTCGCTGACCATACTCGGCATCGTGATCGGCGTCGCGGCGGTGATCATCATGGTGACCATCGGCAGCGGCGCGACCATCCAGGTCACCGAGCAGATCGCCAGCCTCGGCAGCAACCTGCTGATGATCACGCCCGGGCAGCGCATCGGCATGGGCCAGCGCTCGTCCGCGCCGCCGTTCCAGCTGGCCGATGCCGAGGCGATCGCGCGCGATGTGTCCAACATCGCCGCCATCGCACCGTCGGCAGCGAAGTCCATCACCGCGGTGGTCGGCAACAAGAACTGGACCTCGCGCGCGATGGGCGTCGACAACCGCTATTTCCGCGTCGCCAACTGGCAGATCGCGGCCGGGCGGCCGTTCAGCGAGCCCGAGCTGCGCGCCGGCAAGGCGGTGTGCGTGCTCGGGGCGACCGTGGTCAGGGAGCTGTTCGGCGGCCAGGACCCGCTCGGCAGCCAGGTCCGTCTGGAGAAGTTTTCCTGCCAGGTACAGGGCGTGCTGCAGGCCAAGGGCCAGTCGACCATGGGCAGCGACCAGGACGACCTGATCCTGCTGCCGCTGCGCGCCTACCAGCGACGCATCGCCGGCAACCAGGACATCAGCCTGATCCAGGTCTCGCTGCAGGACGGCGAGGCGACCGAGAAGACCGCCGAGGAGATCACCCGGCTGCTGCGCAAGCGCCGGCACATCGCCGCGGCCGAGGACGACGATTTCTCGGTCCGGGATCTAAAGGAGATCGCGCGCATGCTGACCGGCACGACCAAGGTCCTGACCGCGCTGCTCGGCGCAGTGGCCGCGGTCAGCCTGCTGGTCGGCGGGATCGGGATCATGAACATCATGCTGGTCTCGGTCACCGAACGGACCCGCGAGATCGGCATCCGCCTGGCGATCGGCGCCCGCGAGCGCGAGGTGCTGATGCAGTTCCTGGTCGAGGCGATGGTGCTGTCGTCGTTCGGCGGCATCATCGGCGTGTTGCTGGCGGTCGCCAGTTCGTTCGGCCTGTCGCGACTGCTCAACGTGCCGTTCGTGTTCGACCCGAGCATCGTGTTGACCGCGTTCCTGTTCTCCGCGCTGGTCGGCGTGGTATTCGGCTTCTTCCCGGCGCGCAAGGCCGCGCGGCTCGATCCGATCGATGCGCTGCGGCACGAGTGACGCGTGGCACGGCATTCACTGCATGGCGCGCCGCATCGGACGGCACCCGGCCGCAGGCTGGCCAGGCACCGCACGATGGGCCAGACTAAACGAGGGAGGCGAATATGACACTGTCGATTTCATCCGCCGCGTTCGAGCACCAGGGCGAGATCCCGCGCCAATACACCTGCGAGGGCGACGACACCTCGCCGGCGCTGCGCTGGAGCGGCGTGCCCGCCGGCACGCGCAGCCTGGTCCTGATCGTCGACGACCCGGATGCGCCCGACCCGGCCGCGCCACGCATGACCTGGGTCCACTGGGTGCTGTACAACCTACCGCCCGCGACCACCGGCCTGGGCGAGGGCGTGGCCGCCGACGCGCTGCCGGACGGCACCGGCCAGGGCATCAACGACTGGAAGCGCACCGGCTACGGCGGACCCTGCCCACCTATCGGTCGGCACCGCTATTTCCACAAGCTGTACGCGCTGGACACAGTCCTGGACGGGTTGAACCGACCGACCAAGGCACAGGTCGAGGCGGCGATGCAGGGCCACGTGATCGCCAGCGCGGAGCTGATCGGGACCTATGCGAAGACACCCGGCCGGTAGGGTGTCATGAGCCGCGCGAATCGCACCATGTCCGCCGTTTCCACCGTATCGGCCGTTGCCCGGTGCATTACGGCTCGCGCCTAATGCACCCTACGCATATGGCAATGCCTGGCCGGTACAAGCCGCCGAAATATATACCCGTAGGGTGCAATGAGCCGCGCGAATTGCACCACATGCACCCTTGTCCGGTGCATTACGGCTGGCGCCTGATGCACGCTACGGAGTTGGCAAAACCATTCGCCGACAGAGGCCCCACAATGCGTTACAACCCTCGGCAGATCCTTGCCTGTACCGGACACCCATGAACACCGTCAGCGTCTACGCCGGCGGCCAGCTGGGCGACTACAACTTCGGCGCGGACCATCCGTTCGGCCCGGCGCGGCACGACGCCTTCATCGCGCGCCTGCATGAACTCGGGCTCGACCGGCGCTGCCGTATGGTCGCACCGGGGATGGCGCTGCGCAGCGACATCGAGCGCTTCCATGGCGCCGCGTACATCGAGCGGGTACTGCGTGCCTCGGCCAGTGGCGACGGTTACCTGGACAGCGGCGACACACCCGCCTTCGTCGGTGTCTACGAGGCCGCCGCGCGGGTCGTCGGGACCGTGCTGCTGGCGGTCGATGACCTGATCAGCGGCGCGACGCGACGCGCGTTCGTGCCGATCGCGGGCCTGCACCACGCACGCCGCGACAGCGCGGCCGGCTTCTGTGTGTTCAACGACTGCGCGATCGCGATCGAGACCCTGCGCGCACGCTACGGCGTGCGCCGCATCGCGTATGTCGACATCGACGCTCACCATGGCGACGGCGTGTTCTACGCCTTCGAGGACGACCCCGAGTTGTGCCTCGCCGACCTGCACGAGGACGGCCGCTTCCTGTACCCCGGCAGCGGTGCCCTGGAGGAGACCGGCAAGGGTGTGGCCAAGGGCAGCAAGCTGAATATCCCGATGCCACCCGGCGCGGATGATCGCCAGTTCTTCATCGCCTGGGACCGGGTCGAGAGCTTCGTCGACAGCGCGCGGCCGGAGTTCATCCTGCTGCAGTGCGGCGCCGACAGCATCGCCGGCGACCCGCTCACTCACATGGCCTACAGCCGCGAGGCGCATCGCCACGCGGCGGCCCGGTTGTGTGCATTGGCCGACCGGCATTGCGCGGGCCGCCTGCTCGCCCTCGGCGGCGGTGGCTACGATCTGCACAACCTCGCCGACGCCTGGTGCGCGGTGATCGACGCGATGCTCGC
>JAJDNF010000028.1 GCA_022340805.1 Chromatiaceae bacterium | reverse complement strand
CGGGATCTGCGACTAGCCTTGCGACCCTTTAATCCGGAAGGATACCCCTGTGGCGTCTAGCAAGGTTCAATTCGTAGCCAGTCCCGGTGGCAGGCTGACCGGAACGCTGCGCGTGCCCGGCGACAAGTCCATCTCGCATCGTTCCATCATGCTGGGCTCGCTGGCCGAGGGCACCACCCGGGTCACTGGGTTCCTCGACGGTGAAGACAGCCTGGCGACCCTGCGCGCATTTCGCGACATGGGGGTGCATATCGAGGGCCCCGATCAGGGTGCGGTGACGATCCATGGCGTGGGCATGCATGGCCTGAGGGCGCCGGCGGCGCCGCTCGACCTGGGCAATTCGGGGACCTCGATGCGCCTGATGTGCGGCCTGCTGGCCGGGCAGGGTATGGAGGTGACCCTGGTCGGCGATGAGTCGCTGTCACGCCGGCCGATGAAGCGGGTCACCGATCCGCTGGCGAGGATGGGCGCGGACATCGGGGCGGCCGACGCCGGTACCGCGCCGCTGCAGATCCACGCGGTCGACACGCTGCGTGGCATCGACTACCGGATGCCGGTTGCGAGCGCCCAGGTCAAGTCGTGCCTGCTGCTGGCCGGGATGTACGCGCAGGGTCAGACTTGCGTCACCGAGCCGGCCCCGACCCGCGACCACACCGAGCGCATGCTGCAGGGCTTCGGCTACGCCGTGCGTAGCGATGCGGGCAGGGCATGCCTGGACGGCGGTGGACGACTGCGCGCTTGCGATATCGATGTCCCTGGGGATATCTCATCGGCGGCATTCTTCCTGGTCGGTGCCAGTATTGCGCAGGGCTCGGACCTGTTGCTCGAACATGTCGGGATGAACCCGACCCGCGACGGGGTGATCAACATCCTGCGCCTGATGGGCGCCGATATCGAGGTGCTGGATCCGCGCGAGGTCGGTGGCGAGCCGGTCGCGGACCTGCGCGTCCGCTCGGCCCCGCTGAGCGGCATTCGCATCCCGGAGGACCAGGTGCCGTTGGCGATCGACGAGTTCCCGGTACTGTTCATCGCTGCGGCCTGCGCCACCGGCCAGACCGTACTCACCGGCGCGCAGGAGCTGCGGGTCAAGGAGTCGGACCGAATCCAGGTCATGGCCGACGGCCTGGTGGCGCTGGGCGTCGATGCGCGACCGACCCCGGACGGGATCGTGATCCAGGGCGGCGCGATCGGCGCGGGTACGGTGGACAGCCACGGCGATCACCGCATCGCAATGGCATTCACGATGGCCGCGCTGCGCGCACGGGGCGAGATCGTCATCAATGATTGCGCCAACGTGAATACCTCGTTCCCACGCTTTGTCGAGCTCGCGGCGGGGGTCGGTTCGCGGGTGGTCTCGCACGATGCCTGAGCAGGTCCCGGTGATCGCGATCGACGGTCCCAGCGGGTCCGGTAAGGGCACCGTTACGCAATTGCTCGCCGAGCGCCTCGGCTGGCGTGTACTGGATTCGGGGGCGCTGTACCGCCTGGTCGGCATGGCCGTGGATGGCGCGGGCATTGGGTTCGATGATACCAATAAAATCATAAAGATAGCGAATAGACTTCATGCTGAATTTAATGATGGGCGGATCCTGCTCGACGGCCGCGACGTGACCGATCTGATCCGCACCGAGGCGGCCGGCAACAACGCCTCGAAGGTGGCGGCGATGCCCGGGGTGCGTGCGGCGCTGCTCGACTGGCAGCGTGGCTACGCCCGGCCGCCCGGCCTGGTCGCCGACGGGCGCGACATGGGCACCACGGTTTTTCCCGACGCAGGGGTCAAGGTTTTTCTCACCGCGAGCGCTGCGGAGCGTGCGCAAAGACGCTATAAGCAGTTGAAAGAAAAAGGATTGCCTGCTAATCTCGCCGCCCTTAGGAGTGAGATCGAGGAGCGCGACGCGCGCGATCGCACTCGGGCCGCCTCACCGCTGCTTGCGGCGCCGGACGCCATCGAGATCGATTCGACGGCACTCGGCATTGATGAGGTGGTCCAACGGGTATTGCAGCAGGCCCATCGGGTCTATGCGACGTCGCTGTAGCGGTTGACCGTTACGAAACTGGGGGCCCGGTCTTGGCTGGGCTGTATTCAAACTGAGAAAAGTCCGGATTGGCCTCGCCACCGGCAGGATGGTCCGCCACGCGGCGGGTCGGGAAACAATTACATGTCTGAAAGCTTCGCAGAGCTCTTTGAACAGAGCCTCAACAACACCAACCTCCAACCTGGTGCCATCGTGATCGGCACCGTCGTCGCCATCGAGAACGACCACGTCATCGTCAATGCAGGACTGAAGTCTGAGGGTGTCATCCCGAAGATCCAGTTCATGGACATGGACGGGAAACTCGAGTGCGAGGTTGGGGACCAGATTGAAGTCGCATTGGATGCCGTCGAGGACGGTTTCGGTGCGACCCGCCTGTCGCGTGAGAAGGCCAAACGTCATCACGCCTGGCACAAGCTCGAAAAGGCCTTCGAGGCGGAGGATATCGTCGTCGGCCGCATCAATGGCAAGGTCAAGGGCGGCTTTACGGTCGAACTCGATCAGATCCGTGCGTTCCTGCCCGGCTCGCTGGTCGATGTGCGCCCCGTCCGCGACACCTCGTACCTGGAAGGCAAGGACCTGGAGTTCAAGGTTATCAAGCTGGACCAGAAACGTAACAACGTGGTGGTCTCCCGGCGTGCCGTGGTCGAGCAGGAATACAGCGAAGAGCGCGACAAGCTGCTCGAAAACCTGCAGGAAGGCCAGGAAGTCAAGGGCGTGGTCAAGAACCTCACCGATTACGGTGCGTTCGTTGATCTCGGCGGCATCGACGGCCTGCTGCATATCACCGACATGGCGTGGAAGCGCGTCAAGCATCCTTCCGAGGTGGTCGAGATCGGTGACGAGGTCAGCGTCAAGGTGCTGAAGTTCGATCGCGAAAAGATGCGCGTCTCACTGGGTCTCAAACAGATGGGCGAAGACCCTTGGGAGAACATCACCCGTCGTTATCCGGAGCACACCCGGCTGTTCGGCAAGGTCACCAACATCGCCGACTACGGTGCGTTCGTCGAGATCGAGGACGGCGTCGAAGGCCTGGTGCATGTCTCCGAAATGGACTGGACCAACAAGAACGTCCATCCGAGCAAGGTCGTTACGCTCGGTGACGAGGTCGAAGTCGTGGTGTTGGATATCGACGAGGAACGTCGCCGCATCTCGCTGGGCATGAAGCAGTGCCAGGCCAACCCCTGGGAGGACTTCTCGCAGAAGTTCAACAAGGGTGACCACGTGCGTGGCGTGATCAAGTCGATTACCGACTTCGGCATCTTTATCGGTCTGGACGGCGGCATCGATGGTCTGGTTCACCTCTCGGATATCTCCTGGGATGACACCGGCGAGGCGATGATCCGCAACTACAAGAAAGGGCAGGAGCTCGAGACCGTGGTCCTGGCTGTCGATCCCGAGCGCGAGCGCATCTCGCTGGGCATCAAGCAGCTGGACAAGGATCCGATGTCGAGCTTCCTCGCAGCACACGAGAAGGGCTCTGTGGTTACCGGTACCGTGCAGGAGGTCGATGCCAAGGGTGCTGTGATTCTGCTCGCCGAGGGTGTCGAGGGCTACCTGCGTGCCTCGGAGCTGTCGCGTGACCGGGTCGAAGATGCACGCTCGATACTCAAGGAGGGTGACAGCATCGAGGCCAAGTTCATGGGTGTGGACCGCAAGAACCGCAGCATCAGCCTGTCGGTCAAGGCGAAGGACTACGAAGAAGAGAAGGCGGCCATCGCGACCTACTCCAGCGATAGCGGTGCCGGTACCACGGCATTTGGCGAACTGTTGAAAGATCAGTTGGACGCAAACAAAGAATAAGCGGTCGCCTGATCGCAACTACATGGCGGCGGCTTCGGCCGCCGCTTTCACCAGAGATTGGACTGGATTTTAATGACCAAATCGGAACTGATCGAAGTCATTGCTCGGGAGCAGAGTCACCTGGCGTACCGAGATGTCGAGTTGGCAGTGAAATGTATGATCGAGCAGATGAGCCAGGCACTGGCGTCTGGCGAGCGCATTGAAATCCGTGGTTTTGGCAGCTTCTCTCTGCATTTTCGTCCCCCGCGTATGGGGCGCAACCCGAAGACGGGTGATTCGGTCGAGCTGAGTGGTAAATACGTACCGCATTTCAAACCCGGCAAGGAATTGCGTGAACGCGTGAACCTGAAGTTCGACGGTGAACTCGAGCCGCCGAGCGAACTTGCCGACTGACCAAGCCCAGGCCGTGCCGACCAGGCGGGGCCGTCTGACGATCGTCAGTGCTGTCCATTCCGGCTTCTGACGCTGCCGTGATTTCTGCCTAGGATTCGCAGCCGCCACATCCGGTTGTGCTGTTTACCCCTTGATCGACTGGTGCAGCATGCGGGCTAGTGCCGCGTGTCCCGGCCGTCCGTGTCCTTGGCGGGCAGCTGAGGTTTCCTGTCATCTTCGAAAGTGATCGACCCGGGTCTCTCGCTCGGGCTCCCGGCGCGTTCGCTGCGCTGGTCGCCGAGGCGTGTGCCCATCTGTGCTCTGCCCTCGGCCTGACGGCGGCCGGCCTCTACCAGTGCCTCATGCAGTTGTTTGTCGTAGGCGAGCCGATGCACACGTGGCTGCGGCGCAGCCTGGTCGCGCAGCCACAACAGGATCTCTCCAGCCCGGCCGGTTCTCGACTCGGGTTCGCTGACCCGAAACGCGAGCAACTGGAAATGCGCCGGTACCGGGGCGTCGCTCGGCAGGCCGCGCATGTTCATCAGCAACAGGTAATGCCCGATGTAGAACAACGGCAGCACCGCCAGGACCAATGTGATCACGCGGCGCGGGCGGCGGTGCTCGGCAGTCAGCAGCAACGCGACCAACACCAGCGGCAGCAGATAGGCAAGACTCAACAGCAGGATCGGCGTGCCCTGCATGTCTCAGGGCCCCGGCTCCAATGCATAGGGCGTCAGGCGCTTCGGCAATTCGCTGATGTGCAGCACCTTGCCGGTGGCATCCAGGGTGAAACGGACTACCGTCTGTTCCTCGTCCTGCCGCGAGAGCAGCACCTTGCGGACATACATCGTCTGCAGCGTCGGGTTAACCTTCTCGATCTTGACCAGGGCCTCGACCGGGCGCGCTTGGGCGGCAGCAAAATAGTACAGGTTGACGATGTACTCGCCGGGAATGATGCCGCGTATCGTCACGACTTCCTGGTTGATCGGGTAGATCACCTGTTTGCCGTCGATCACGATGGTGTCATTGATCTCGCCGCGGTCGTCGCGATCAAGGTGTAGCCAGTCGGCATCTTTGCTCAGGTACGACACCGTCTCACCGATGGGATCCTGCACCCAGAGATCGATGTCGTCGGCGAGCTGGTCCGGCCAGGTCACCGAGATGATGTATTCGGCCTTGAGGTCCACACGCCCCTTGCGCGCTTCAGGGTTGATGAACATCACCGCGATCAGGAACAGGAAGGTGAAGCCCAACAGCGCGTTGAACAGCAGGTCGATGAACGGGTCGGTGGCGCGATACTGTCGTGAGAAGCGGCGGCGCATCGCTGGAGTCAGGATATCGTCAGGCGGCGCAGATGCGCGGTTGCATGTACCTCGGAGAGCTCGATGATCTCCGCCATCAGACGATCGACACCATTGTCGAGCAGGCGGTACTGGAAGCCCAGCAACATGCCTGCGCCGAGTCCGGACAGCGTGGTGTACAGCGCGACGCGCATGCCACCGCTCATATTCGTGAGGAGTTGCTGCAAGGCATGGATGTCGACGCTCTGAACCTGGGCTACCGATCCGAGCATGAAGATGAAGCCGATGACGGTTCCCAGCAGGCCCAGCCGGATCATCAGGTCGGCCAGGAACCAGCCGGTTTCGTGACCGCGGCCGAGGGCATTCTCGAGTCTTTCCAGCAGTATGTCCTGGCTGCACAGCTCGCCGTGCTGGGCAGTCTTGTTGGCGAGTAGCAGCAGGTGTTGGTGGGCGAACGAGTCGCTGCGCTGCTCGTCGCCGAAGCGCACGCGACGGTCAGGGTCAGTGACGAACAACGGCGCGTCGCGCTGTGCCCGTTCCGAGATCTGCATCGTGGTACACAGCTCTCTGCCGAGTTGCCGCGCGCGCCGGCCGGCGTCCAGGCTGGCGAGCAGGAACAGCCCGAGGATCACCGCCGAGAGGTGACTTGCGTCGGTGCGCAGCAGCGTGTCGACAAGGTCGTTGGCGAATGCCAGGAAGGCGCCGAACGCAATCACGCCGAAAAATATCAGCCAGCGATAAAAGGTGGCGTACGCGCCCTTGCACTGGGTCATGGCGACAAAGATTCCGTGTCCGGAGGTTCGTCGCAGTATAAACAAAGCCTGTCATCTGAGGCCTGGCCGACCCGAATCATCCAGGTGGGGCGGCAGGCCGAAGGGTATGCCCGGCCGGTGTGCCGCGAGGTTTGGCTTCGAGGCCCGGTTATCCCATGGTTGGCAGTCCCTTGCCGGTGGGGGGTTCCTAACGCAATTCGGATTGCCTCAGGCGCTGAATGCCAGGGCGCACAGATAGGTCACGACGGCGGCAAGGAAGACGCTGAACTCCAGCATCGAGCGCGATCTGCTGCGGCGCAGCGCCACGTTGAAGTCCATGATGCTGTCCACCTTGTGGCCGTTGAGGTCGCGCATGAAATAGCGGTCGTGATGCATGGTGGTCTCCTGTGACAGGTTCTATGTAGGTTCTCCAAACTATAGCGAAAAAAGAGAACAAAGCAAGAACCGCTGATGGCCCATTTATCTAATCAGGATCAATGAAAATATTGTTAATATTCGCTTACACTAATACATCTGCGCTAACAGGGGGGCCTGGTCTTGGATCACCGACTCGTCGATCATTGCGTCGAAACCCTTTGCCGGAAAGGCTGCCGGGCCGTGTGGTCGGATATCGATGCGCTGGAGTCGGGTAGGCCCCTACCCGAGGTCAGGGGTCTGTCGCGGGCCGAGGTCAACGCGGTCGTCCGCGAGCTCAGGTCGATCATGTCGGTCTACGAGGGTAGCTGCGTTCCGGGCTGAAGCGACTTGTTTCGCCAATCGCTCGCGTTCAAACTAGGCGCCTGATTCAACTAAGCTTTTCCCTGTCATGCGTGTTGCCTTGCGGGTCGAGGTCCGCACCCTGCGTGGTCTACACGAGGGTGTGCCTAATCTCATGCGGCTGTTCAGCCAGTTCCAGGTCCGGGCCAGTTTTTTTTTCCCGCTCGGGCGGGATCTCTCGGGTCTCAATCCGATCGACACCTGGCACGATCGCGCCAGTCTGGGGCTGAAGGCGCTCGCCTACGGTACCCTGATGCTCGGACCTGCGCTTGGCCAGGAGGCACTGCGCCTGATGGACCTGGCGCGCGACAACGGCCACGACGTGGGCCTGTTCGGGCTGTCGCCATGGTCCTGGTCGCGGCGCATGGCGCGGGCTGACGAGGCCTGGGTAGCGCGCCAGTGCCGTCTGCTGTGGGATGCCTACCAGGCAGGTGACGGCGGTGCTGGACCGACTGCGCTGGCCACGCCCGACTGGCAGGCCAACCCGGCCCTGCTGCAACAGTTGGGCGGCGATCGATTCCACTATTCGGCGTTCACCCGCGGCAGCTATCCGTATTTTCCGGTCTTGCAGGGGATGCGTTCCACAGTGCCCGAGATCCCGACCACCCTGCCAACCGTCGACGAAATGCTGAGACAACCCGGGGTGACGATCGACAACGTGCATGAGTACCTGTACGCGGAAAGCCGGCACCTGCGGCCGGCCGGGCATGTGTTCGCCGTCAGTGCCGAGCGCGAGGGGCTCGGCAGGCTTGGACTGATGGAGAAACTGCTGGTCATGTGGAAGGGCCAGGACGGGGCGCTGCGAGCCCTGTACGACGTGCTGAAGGACATCGATCCGGCGAGCCTGCCGCACCACCAGGTCGGTTGGGGAAGGGTCGAGGGTGGTTCCGCCTACATGGCAATGCAGAGCGTGCAGGTCCCGGCATGACGGGCCGCACGCGTCTGACCAATCTACAGCTCAAGGGCGTGGTCTATGCGGCGGCGTCCGGCATCCATGGGCAGGGTCTGTTTGCGGCGCGGGATATCTCGCCGGGCGAATATATCGGGACATTCCACGGGCCCGAGGCGCAACGCGATGGCATCTATGTGCTCTGGGTCTACGATGCTGACGGCGACGCCGGCCCGATCGGACGCAGCGGGCGGAATCTGCTGCGCTATCTGAATCATGCCGACCCCTGCAACGCCCACTTCGATGGCTTCGACCTCTACGCCCTGTGCGCCATCGCGTGCGACCAGGAGATCACGATCGATTACGGTGGCGAGCTGTGATGACAGGCCAACTGGGCGGCCGTTTCGGCACGGGATGCTTCGGACCGATGGTCTGTCGGCGAAGCCGCTACGCCACGGTGGCGCGTTCGACCAGACCATCATGGCCCTATCCCCGCACATGATCAGCAGCGTGCCGGGCCGTGCCGCAATCGTGTCCGTGCCGCCGGCCGCGCTGCAATGATCGACCCGGCACAGGTCCGGCAGCTGCTGTCTGCGGAAGGGCTGGAAGGCTGGGCCGCGGGCATCGAGGCGCAGCTCGCGCAGGTCCTGCGGATCGCGCCGCACGGCGACTGGGGACGCTGGCAGCAGGCACTGGACGACCTGCCGGCACTGGGTGGGGGCCGTGTGCACTGCGATGACGGTGCACTGAACATCGTTCCCGAACAGGCCCTGTCGGCCGAGACTCGCGAACGCCTGCGCCGCTCACTGATGGCGCTGCATCCCTGGCGCAAGGGCCCCTACCGAGTGGCGGACATCATGATCGATACCGAGTGGCGTTCGGACTGGAAATGGCAGCGTGTGCTGCCGCATATCGCGCCGCTGCATGATCGCCTGGTGCTCGATGTGGGATGCGGCAACGGCTACCACTGCTGGCGCATCGCCGAGGCAGGGGCGCGGCGCGTGATCGGGGTGGATCCGACCGCGCTGTTCATCGCCCAGCACCTCGCGATCAGGCAACTGTTGTCGCCGATGGCCCCCGATCTTGCCCAGCGGGTACAGCTGTTGCCGCTGGGCATCGAGGACCTGCCGGCCGGTCTCGGTGCCTTCGATACCCTGTTCTCGATGGGTGTGCTGTACCACCGCCGCTCGCCTATCGACCACCTGATGGACCTGCGCGCGGCGCTGCGCCCAGGTGGGCAGCTGGTGCTTGAGACCCTGGTGATCGAGGGTGGACCGGACCAGGTGCTGGTGCCGAACGGGCGTTACGCCAAGATGCGCAACGTCTGGTTCATCCCGAGTGCTGCAATGCTCGAGACCTGGCTGCGGCGCAGTGGTTTCCATGCGGTCAGCACTGTCGATGTGACGGCGACGACCGTTCGGGAACAACGATCCACCCCGTGGATGACCTTCGAGTCGCTTGCAGATTTTCTCGACCCCGCCGATAACAGGTTCACGATCGAGGGCCATCCGGCGCCTGTGCGCGCGGTCCTTATCGCAACGACATGAGCCATCTGCCAGGGGGGACCGGCGAGTGACATCCAATCCCAAGTTCTTTGTTGGACAGATCGTCCATCACAGCCGCTTCAACTACCGTGGTGTCGTGGTGGACGTGGATGCGGACTTTCAGGGTTCCGAGGCCTGGTACGAGCAGGTCGCACGTTCGCGCCCGCCGAAGGACGCGCCCTGGTACCGGATACTGGTCGACGGTGGTGAGAACCAGACATATGTGGCCGAGCTCCACCTCGAGGTCGCGCCGGACAGGACCCCGGTGTCGCATCCGGATATCCCGAACATGTTCAGCGGTTACAAGGACGGTGCCTACCAGCACAGGACGCACTGAACCGTATAGGATCCACCGATGACGGCCTGATTTCGATCGGGCCGGTGTGATCCGGCAGATTCCGGCAGACACCTGGACCATGGATCGATGTTGCAACCCGCCGGATTCTCGACCCAGTGAGCCTGCATCCCAAAACCACCCGCTGGTTCGAAACCTTTGTGCCCCGTGAGCAGACGGTGTACGCGTTGGAGGCGCTGGCGGCCACCGGTCGGGTCGAACTCGAAAAGGACTTCATCAGTCAGCCACTTGTCGACACGCGCGAGCTGCGTATCTCGATCAGGCAGGCTCAAAGGCTGACCGCGCGTTACGCCGAGCTGCTGCCGGCAACCAGGCTCGGCAGTCATGTCTTCACCCTCAGTCCGGAGATCACCGCGAAGCAGGCGTTGTGCGAGCTGCGCCGATGGCTGTCGCGGCATCTGCGACTGCAGCGACGCCTGCGTGAGCGCGAGCGCAAATGGCGCAACCTTGAACTGCTGCGCGAATGCCTCGCGAGCATGGGTGATGCTGCCGACGACCTGGTCGATTTTGCCCGCCAAGGCCCGTTTCTTTGCAGGCAGATCTATGCCTACCCGCGAAGCGCGGATGGCCGGACGGCGGAGGACCCGTCGGGGGTCACAGCGGTGTACCTGGGCGACGCGCATACCTTCCAAGTCGTGTTATGTCTGCCGGAGCGTCGAGCGGCCTACGATCAGGCGTGCCGGCTCAGTCAATGCGAAGCCGTCACGTTGCCGGACTGGCTGATCAGACACTGGCCAAATCGACATGATCAACTCGACAAACGGCTGGCCGCGTTGTGGGCGCAAATGGCTTCCCTGGAGCGCCGTCTGCAGGAGCACCCGCAAGATGCCAGGTTGGCCAATGCGCTCAGCGATCTGGCCGTTCTTGACTGGTACCTGGAACACACGGTCACACTGACCGAAGACCGACGGCATTGTTACCTGACGGGCTGGACGACGGCCGAAGGTCCGAGGGTCCTGCAGCAAGCGCTCGATCGGGTCGGCATCGACGCAAAGATTCTGTTTCGTGCTGCGCCGCGGGGCCACCCGGCGCCGGTCGGCATCGGCGCGGACGGGCTGGTCAGCCCGTTTCGGCTGTTCGTCAATTTGTTCGGGACGCCGGGGCCTGCCGAATTCGATCCGGCTGCGCTGTTGACGGTGATCGTGCCCGTGCTGTTCGGGTTCATGTTCCCGGACGTCGGTCATGGCCTGGTGCTGGCGGCGCTCAGTATGCTGCTGTCGGTACGTTTTCCGGCCCTGCGCTTTCTGGTCCCCTGCGGGCTCGTGGCCGCTGTCTTTGGCCTGCTGTTCGGCGAGGCCTTCGGGTCGCATGCGGCGATGCCGGCCATCCTGTTCCGCCCGCTCGATGATCCGCTGCTGGTGCTTTTGATTTCGCTTGGCTTCGGGGCCGGTATCATCCTGCTTGGTCTGGTATTGTCCGGAATCGAGGCGCACTGGGGTGGGTCTTTGCGGCAATGGTTATGGCGGGATGCTGCAGTCCTGGTGCTATACGCCAGTGGCCTGGTCGGACTGTTCTATCGGCCGGCTTTGGTGACAGCCATGCTGGCATTGGTCTGGTACGTTGCTGGCCTGTTGATCACCGGCAGAGCGCAGCTGTGGCGTGGCCTCGGCCGGCTGGCCCAGAGCGCGCTCGAACTGATGTTGAACACCCTGTCCTTTGCGCGAATTGGCGCCTTTGCTCTGGCGCATGCCGCACTGTCAAATGCATTGCTCGAGCTTGCGTCCCTGATCGAAGTACCCGCCTTGCAGATCATGGCGCTGCTGCTCGGGCATGCGCTGATCATCGTGATCGAAGCGCTCGTGGTTTTCGTACAGACGACCCGTTTGATTCTGTTTGAGTTCTTCACCCGCTTTCTGCGTGCGGACGGGCGGATCTTCCGGCCGCTTGAGTCGCCCGGAACTCGGCCGTGATCTGGCCACGTGAAAACATGGACCGAGAAGGCGTTCACACCACGGGCGACGAAAACCCCGGTGCGCACGCAGACCCCGCCCTGCGCGGGCTGTTCGTCTACAAGCGTTCGAGCAGCCGGATCAGCACATTGAGCTGCTCATCCTCCTCGAGCGCGCCCTCCCAAAACACATAGTTTGCCTGCTGACCTGGGGAACCTACGCTCAATTGTGCCTCGAAGGCCGTTGCGCCTTCGGGCAGCGGGTGCTCGCGAGGCAGGCCCAGTGCCTTGATGGCGTCGATCAACGCCTGCTCCTGCGCGCCGCTCAGCTTGCCCTTGCGGGGCGGTTGGCTGGTGTAGGTGCCACTGTCGATCACATATGCGCCTGCGTCGTCGATGCTGATCTTCAGTGCGTAGTCTTCTTCTCCAACCACCTGGTAATTGATTGGTACCATCGTTTCTGCTCCTCTGTGAATAAAACGCATCGAATTCCTTATTCGAATGCGATTGGCAGTCCCGCACGCGGCCACGCTGTTTGACCCGCTATACATTCAACGTCGTATATTCGACCGAGCGGTTGAAGGATATAAAAACAATCCGTGCCTGCACAGCCGCTGCAGCGGCAGCGGGGATCGGGCCGGCGGCGGGTCCCTGTGGCGCGCCACGACCCTGTTCAGTTCTCTTTCGCCTTGGCGAAGGCGGCGGCGAGCGCGCCCTGTGGATGGGCGTCACGATTACGCTGCGCATGGCCTTGCGGGCGCTTTTGCGGTGCGGGTGATTCGCGTTTGGGTGCGGCCTTGCCGGGCTCGTCGCCGAGGCGCATCGACAGGCCTGCACGCTTGCGTTCGAGGTCGACCTCGATGACCTTGACCTTGACGACATCGCCGGCCTTTACCACCTCGCGCGGGTCTTTGACGAACTTGTCGCTCATTGCCGAGATATGTACCAGACCATCCTGGTGTACCCCGATGTCGACGAACGCGCCGAAGTTGGTGACGTTGGTGATCACTCCCTCCAGAACCATCCCGGGCTTCAGGTCAGACAGCTTCTCGACGCCTTCCTGAAACTCAGCGGTCTTGAACTCCGGGCGCGGATCGCGGCCGGGTTTCTCGAGCTCGGCGACGATGTCCTGCACGGTCGGGGCGCCGAACCTGTCGTCGGTAAAGTCGGCTACCCTGAGCTGACGCAGGAAGGCCGCGTCGCCAATCACCTGGCCCATCGTCCGAGCATGCTTGCGCAGAATGCGCTCGACCACCGGATAGGCCTCCGGATGCACGGCGGAGGCGTCCAAGGGATTGCTGCCACCCATTACGCGCAGGAAGCCGGCCGATTGCTCAAAGGTCTTGTCGCCGAGACGCGGCACCTGCTTGAGCTGCTGACGATCGGCAAAGGCCCCATGCTGATCGCGGAAATGCACGATGTTGTCCGCCACCCCGGCGGACAGGCCGGCCACGCGTGCAAGCAGGGCTGGCGAAGCGGTATTCACGTCGACGCCGACGGCGTTGACACAGTCCTCGACCACATTGTCGAGACTGCGCGCCAGCTGGGCCTGGCTGACGTCGTGCTGGTATTGACCGACACCGATAGACTTCGGGTCGATCTTGACCAGTTCGGCCAGCGGGTCCTGGAGGCGACGCGCGATCGAGACTGCGCCACGCAGCGAGACGTCCATTCCGGGCAACTCGTTCGAGGCCAGTTCCGAGGCCGAGTAGACCGAGGCGCCAGCCTCGCTGACCATGACCTTGCTGAGCCCGAGTTCCGGGTGGCGCTTGATCAGCTCGACGGCCAGCCGGTCGGTCTCGCGCGAGGCGGTGCCATTGCCGATCGCGACCAGCTCGACGGCGTGCGCGGCGGCAAGCCTCGCCAGGCTGGCGAGCGACTGCTCCCACTGTTTCCTTGGCGGGTGCGGGTAGATGGTGTCGGTTGCAACCACCTTGCCGGTGGCATCCACCACGGCGACCTTGACGCCGGTGCGCAGGCCCGGGTCGAGGCCGAGGGTCGCGCGCGGGCCGGCCGGCGCCGCCAGCAGCAGGTCGTGCAGATTGGCGGCAAATACCTTGATCGCCTCGGTCTCCGCGGCCTCGCGCAGGCGGGTCTTCAGTTCCAGGTCGAGGCGGGTCAGCAGTTTAACCCGCCAGGTCATGCGTACTGCATCACGCAGCCAGGCATCCGCAGGACGACCTTGGTCGCGTATGCCAAAGCGCTTGGCAATCATGCGCTCGGGGTGGCTGCGTCCGGCCTCGTCCTCGGCGATGACCAGGTCGAGAAAGACCACGCCCGCGTTGCGTGCGCGCAGCAGCGCGAGTGCGCGATGTGAAGGGATGGCCTTGATCGCCTGGCTGAAGTCGAAGTAGTCGGCGAACTTGGCGCCTTCCTGCTCCTTGCCGGCGATAACGCTGCTCTTCAACTCGGCGTTGTCCCACAGCCATTCGCGTACCTCGCCACTCAACTCGGCGTCCTCCGCCCAGTCCTCCATCAGGATCTGGCGCGCACCGTCGAGCACCGCCTTGCTGTCCGTAAAGCCGGCAGTTTCATTCAGGTAGCTGCAGGCCAGTGCGGCCGGCTCTTGCATCGGATCAGTCAGGATGGCCTCGACCAGCGGCGTCAGGCCGGCCTCGCGTGCGATCTGCGCCTTGGTGCGCCGCTTGGGCTTGTAGGGCAGGTAGATATCCTCGAGGCGGGTCTTGGTATCGGCGCTCAGCACCTCCTGTTTCAACCCTGCCGTGAGCCTGCCTTGCTCCTCGATGGATTTGAGCACGGTCGTGCGCCGATCCTCCAGTTCGCGCAGATAGCCCAGGCGCTCCTCCAGGATGCGCAGCTGGGCGTCGTCCAGACCACCGGTCGCCTCTTTCCGGTAACGTGCAATGAATGGCACGGTGGCGCCAGCGTCCAGCAGCGCGATGGCCGACTCGACCTGTTGGGCCTTGACGGCGATCTGTTCGGCAATCCGTTCGGCGATGGGTGGCAGCACGCAGGTCTCCTCTGGTTTTGCTGAGGGGCTGGAATCTACACTAAGGCCTGCCGCGACAAAACCGTCGCACAGGCGCGGACCGTATCGCGGAAACGACGTGATGCGTAGCGCAGTCGGGCTCGGCCCGATGCCGCGCTCGATGTGCGGGCGGTCTCAGTGGTTCGCACCTGATCGGCGTGCCTGGCGAAGACGGGGAGTTGATGCACAGATGCCGTTCGCGATGCAGCGCGCAGGGTGGAGCGCGTCCGTCGCAACCGGCATGACTGGCGAGCGATGTTTAACCCGCATCCGTCACCGGCCGGAAAGCAGCTGTGGCGCAACAGGCTGAAATGGCGATAGAAATGATTGAATCTGTTCGCGACCCAAGATTGACACCCTGTTTCCGCTGCCTGCCTATCCCGGTTCTGGCGGTTTCTCGCTCGCGCCGGCTGCGAAATCCGCCAGCATCCGTGATGCTGGTGACAGATGCGGGTTAACGGTGTTTGCCAGACGCGCCACCGCCCGGGCTTCTATGTCGTGGCATTGGTGGCTGTCGGTTCGAGATCACCAGGAATCAGTACAGTACTGGTCCGGCTCGCACCAGGCACTTGCGGCCAGGGGATCGCAGGAACCGGGCCGCGCGATTATCGACGTTTGCCGCCGCGACCCTTGGCCATGCGATCCGGTCCAACACGAATCAACGCGCCTTCGAACTCACTGCCATCGAGTGCCGCGATCGCCGCGCGGGCCTCGTGTCCTTCCATGTCAATGGTAGCGAAGCCCTTGCAGTCGCCCGAGAACAGGTCTTTCGCCATCTTCAGTGAGCGGACTACGCCGTACTCGGTGAAGAGTGCCGTCAGTTTTTCTTCTGTGGTTGACCTGGAGAGGCCACGGATGGAGAGGGTAATCAATGCTTTCGACCTTGTCTGGCGGGCAGGGGAAGAGGGTGGCCGATACCCCCGCACCCGATCGGCAGGCGGGGGTATCGGGACGGCTGCCGATGTCGAGGCAGCCGGGCGCCGCAAGGCGTTAGAGCGGAACTACGTTTTCGGCCTGCGGACCCTTGTTGCCCGCGACTTCAATGAACTCGACCCGCTGGCCCTCTTCGAGGGAGCGATGGCCTTCACCGACGATCGAGCGGAAGTGAACGAACAGGTCTTTGCCGCTTTCACGCTGGATGAAACCGTAACCCTTGCCGTTGTCGAACCATTTGACGGTACCGGTCTGTTTTTCTGGCATTTGAATATTCCTCAGGTAAATCTTTACAAGCCCGCATCCGCGGACGAACCAAAGCCACTAATCTTGGCGGACACTATGCGGCTCGATTCAGGTGTATCAGTGAGGAAACAACGAATGGAAGGCAGTATAGGAGGGGCAAAGACTGTGTAGCGTGGTGAGACTATCACCGTGCAAGCCACCAACGCAAATGATTTCTGGGTGTTCAGTGGTAGCGACGCATCTGGCCAACCAGTACACCCTGAATCTGTATCCGATCCGGACTGAAGTGCATCGCTGACAGCGTGCTGTTGGCGGGGTGCAGTACCACCTCGTGAGGCTTTTTCTCGAGACGCTTGAGGGTCGCCTCCTCGCCGTCGACCAGGGCCACGACGATCTCGCCGTTGCGTGCCTGATCGCGATGCTCGATCACCACCCAGTCGCCATCCAGGATGCCTTCATCGACCATCGAATCGCCGCGCACCTCGAGCACGTAACAGGGATTTGGCGTACGCAGCTGCGCCGGGACCTCGATCGTCTCCGGGTTGCGGATCGCCTCGATCGGCTGGCCGGCAGCGATATAGCCGTACAGCGGGAGGGCATCAGAATCGGCGCGCGCCTCCGGCAACGCCTCCGCCAGGCGGATGCCGCGGCGCAGGTTGTGCATCGGCTCGACCAGGCCTGCCTCGATCAGCGCCTGGATCTGTTTGTGCAGCGAGCCACGCGAACTCAGTCCCAGCGCATCGCACAATTCATCCAGAGTCGGTGGGTGCGGGAAGTCGTCGAGATGCTCGAGCAGATAGTCGTAGATCTCCTGCTGGCGCCGGGTAAGTGTCGGAGGGACCATGCCGTTCTCCCTGTGTTGCTGAAAAGTTCTTGATATGTTCTATACTGGCTCCGATTATAGAACATCGAGAGAACTTTGCCATGTCGGCGTTGCCGTTGCCCGCTGCCCACGAACTGCAGGATCCGGTCGGTCGCCTGAGCGATCGCCTGAAGGCCAGGTACCGCGATCGCATCTGTGCCGAGTTGACGCTGCCGGCGCAGCCGGCCCGCACCGAGGCCTTGCCGGACGGTCTCGATCCGCGCCTGCTCAAGGCACTGGCGGCACGCGGCATCGAACGCCTGTATTCGCACCAGGCGCAGGCCTGGCAGCTGGCACGGCAGGGGCGGCACTTCGTCGTGGTGACACCGACCGCATCCGGCAAGACGCTGTGTTACAACCTGCCGGTGCTGCAGTCGGTATGCAGCGGCCAGGGCAAGGCGCTGTACCTGTTCCCGACCAAGGCGCTGGCCCAGGATCAGGTCGCCGAGCTGCTCGAACTGAACAGGGCCGGGGAGCTGGGGGTACGTGCCTACACATTCGATGGCGATACGCCGGGGGATGCGCGCAAGGCGGTGCGCACGCGCGGCGATATCGTGGTCAGCAACCCGGACATGCTGCATCAGGCGATCTTGCCGCACCACACCAAGTGGGCGCAGTTCTTCGAGAACCTGCGTTACGTGGTGCTCGATGAGATGCACACCTATCGAGGCGTTTTCGGCAGTCATGTGGCCAACCTGATCCGGCGCTTGCGCCGCATCCTGGCCTTCTACGGTGCCTCTCCGCAGTTCGTGTTCTGTTCGGCGACGATTGCCAATCCGGTCGAGCTAGCCACGGCCCTGCTCGGTGACGAGGTTGCTGCGGTCACCCGCAGCGGCGCGCCGCAGGGTGAGCGCCGCCTGCTGTTGTGGAACCCGCCGGTGATCAACCCGGACCTTGGCATCCGCGCCTCGGCACGCTCGCAGACCAATCGCATCGCGCGCCTGGCGACCCGCAGCGGCCTCAAGAGCATCGTGTTCGCGCGCTCGCGCCTGATGGTCGAGGTGCTGACCAAGTACCTCAAGGACGTGTTCGACAAGGACCCGCGTCGCCCGCCGCGTGTGTTCGCATACCGTGGCGGCTACCTGCCGACGCAGCGGCGTGAGACCGAGCGCCGCCTGCGTGACGGCAGCATCGATTGCGTGATCAGCACCTCGGCGCTGGAGCTGGGGGTCGATATAGGCAGCCTCGACGTGTGTGTGCTGAACGGCTACCCCGGCAGTATCGCGGCGACCTGGCAACGCCTCGGGCGGGCGGGGCGCCGCAACCGCACCTCGCTGGGTGTGCTGGTCGCGGGCAGCGAGCCGCTCGACCAATACATCGTGCGCAACCCCGAGTTCTTCCTCGGGGCATCTCCGGAACACGCGCGCATCGACCCCGACCAGCTGCTGGTGCTGCTCGATCATGTGCGCTGCGCGGCCTTCGAATTGCCGTTTCGCAGCGGCGAGAAGTTCAGTGAACGGCATCCGCTCGCGCAGTTCCTGCAGTACCTGGCAGACGAGGGCGTGCTGCACCAGGAAGGCGACGCCTGGCACTGGATCACGGACTCCTACCCGGCCAATGCGGTGTCGCTGCGCTCGGTAGCCGAGGGCAATTTCGTGGTCGTCGATCAGGAGCATGACGGACGCCAGGTGATTGCCGAGGTCGACTACAGCTCGGCACCGGAGACCCTGTACGAGGGTGCCATCTACATGATCCAGGCCGTACCCTACCAGGTCGAGTCACTCGACTGGGACGGACGCAAGGCGTACGTTCGCCCGACCCGTGCCGACTACTATACGGACGCGGTCGTCTACACGCGCCTGAAGATCCTCGAACGCTTCGCCGATCGGGTGCAGGCACAGGCGCGGGTGGCGCATGGTGAGGTGCACCTGGTGCGGCGCTTCGCCGGCTACAAGAAGATCCGCTACTACACGCACGAGAACATCGGCTACGGCAACATCCATCTGCCGGACCAGGAGATGCACACCACGGCGGTCTGGTGGGAGATCAAACCGGGCGAGCTCGAGCGGGTGCTGCCGTCGCGGCAGATGGCGCTCGACGGCTTTCTCGGCGCCGCGTATGCCATGCACCATGTCGCTGCGCTGCAGACGATGAGCGAGGCCTCGGACCTCGGTCGCGCCGTGGGTGACGGCGACGGACGCTGGTTCGCTACGCAGGGCAGCAACGGCCGCGGGCAGATGCGCGATGTCTCCGGCGACGAGGTCGCACCCGACTACCAGGGTGTGTTTCGCCCAGCCGTATTTCTGTACGACAACTATCCAGGCGGGATCGGCCTGTCGGAGCCGCTGCACGGACGTCAGGCCGAGGTGGTGAGCGGGGCGCTGGAACTGGTGAGGCACTGTGACTGCCGCTTTGGCTGTCCGTCGTGCGTCGGACCGGTGTTGGCCAGCGATGAAGAACGCGGCTACTCGCCGCGTGACCTGGCCCTGAGTGTGCTGCGCCTGTTTGCCGCTGCCGGCCATGCACAGCGAGCGGATGCATGAGCCTGGCCGGCAAAATCGATCGCCTGCGTGCGGCGTCGCTGGGGCACGAGCCCGATGCATTTGCTTCCCGCCTGGGCCGCCTGCGCCGTGCACATGCCCGTTCGGCCACGGGTGGGGCAGAGCCCGCGACCCTGGCTGCGGCATTGGCGGCCGACAGTGCGGCCGACGGGCTCTTGATGCGTGTACGCGAGGTGCCGCTGCCTTGCGACGATAGCGGACCTGTCAGCCTGACGCAGCTGCCCGAGATTTGCGAGCTGCGCTCGCCCGAGTGGGTGTATATCGACACCGAGACGACCGGTCTTTCCGGCGGCGTGGGCAACCTGGCGTTCATGATCGGCGTGGCCCGCTATGTCGGTGACCAGGCCCTCGAGGTTCGCCAGTTCGTCCTTGCCAACTTTGCCGCGGAGGCGGAGATGTTGCGGCAGCTCGTCGGCTGGATCGGTCGAGCGGCCGTGCTGGTCAGCTACAACGGCAAGTGCTTCGATCTGCCTTTACTGGCTGCGCGGCTGGGTATGCACCGGATCGCAGACGCGCTGAGCGGTTTGCCGCATCTCGACCTGATGTACAGCGTGCGGCGTGCCTACCGCGGGCGCTGGCCCGACTGTCGATTGCAGACCGCGGAGAAGCGCCTGCTGCGGTTTTTTCGCGTCGATGACCTGCCGGGTGCCGAGGCGCCGGCCGCGTGGCGCGCCTGGCTGGACAGCGGCGCCACGCCGGCGATGCGGGGCATTCTGCAGCACAACTTGCAGGACCTTGTGTCGCTGGCCTGTTTGCATCGGCGCCTGGTCGACGTGTACCGGGGGGGAGGACGCGCCGACGTGAATCATGCGGCGCTCGGCAGGGCATGGCGCGATGCCGGATTCCCGCGCCAGGCGCGTAGCGTGTGGGAACTTGCGGGTGACGATCTGGACGATACCGGACGCCTGTTGCTGGCGAGTCTTTACCGCTCGCAGGGTGACTGGATGCGTGCCGAGGCGGTGTGGCTGGCGCTGCATGCGCGCGGAAACCCGGCGGCCGCATTGGAGCTGAGCAAATACTACGAACACCGCCGGCGTGACTATCGCAAGGCGATCGATTTTGCGGACCACTGCGAGGAGCAGGAGCGCTTGACGCGATGCGATCGGCTGCGGGCGAAGGTTGGTGTCGGCCGACAACTACACCTATGGGGTGGCACCGCTGAGTTCAGTCCTCGAATGCGATGAAATAACCGGCGCCGTCGGAGGCCGGCAAGCAGCGCCGGATCTGGCCCTCGCGGCGTGCCTGCAGCAGGCGGCGCCCGAGCGGCAGAAACAGGGTCTCGCGCCCGTCCGCAGCCGCGCCATCGAACTGAATCAGGTAGCTCTGCGCTTCACCCGGGGCCCGTAGCAGGGCCTCGACCGCCAGCATCGCCTGTTCCACGGACATGCCCTGCAGGTCGAGAACGGCCTCGGCGTCGCCCGGCTGAAACAGCAGTTTCTGCAGCGGGTTTTCGTTGAAGAACGGCATCGGCTGCGGCTCAGCCTGTCTCGTCGAGAATCACGAACGACAGGAACGTCGTGCCCAGCACCAACGCGACCACGAGTGCCAGCGAGCCCTGCGCGGCCATCACCAGCCCGCTCGCGATCCAGACGTTTTTCACGATGCCTCGCTTGCGCCGGTAGACGGCGGTGAACCGGCGACGGTGTGGGTGCTCGTGATCAGGGCACTGGTCTTTCAGCCAGTGTGGCAACAGGCATCGATGGATCCAGGCTCTCGGGCTCATCGCTCACTCCATCTACGGTGGGATACTCGGGTGCAGATACTGTCCAACTGTAGACGATATCGGACACAGGGCCGTGGACTGGAGTGGCGGCCGCGGCGCAACAGCGAGCGGTTGCTGAAACGCGCGCGGCCCGGTAGAGAAACAGGGCCGTCCCTGGCCCCCTCACGTCACAGTGAATAGCCGCGCTCGTCGTGCAGCGCGATGTCCAGCCCGGCCGTCTCCTGCTCCTCATCGACACGCAGACCCAGGGTCAGGTCGAGAACCTTGAGCAGGATGTAACTGGCGACAGCGGTGTAGATCGCGGTGGCTGCGACGCCGACGATCTGGGTGACGACCTGGGCACTGATGCTGACTCCTTCCGCGAGGCCCACGCCGCCCAGGCTGGCGTCTGCGCACACCCCGGTGAGGATTGCACCAACAATGCCGCCGACCGCGTGCACGCCGAACACGTCCAGGGAATCATCGTAGCCCATCGCACGCTTCAATTTCGTCGCCGCCAGGAAACACAGCAGGCCGGCGGCCAGACCGATAAGCAGGGCGCCCATCGGCCCGGCAGTCCCCGAGGCGGGGGTGATCGCGACCAACCCGGCAACCGCGCCGGAGGCGATGCCCAGCACGCTGGGCTTGCTGTGCGAGATCCACTCCGCGAACATCCAGGTGAGCGCCGCCATCGCGGTCGCGATCTGGGTGACGGCCATGGCCATGCCGGCGGTGCCGTCCGCGGCCAATTCACTGCCGGCGTTGAAGCCAAACCAGCCGACCCACAACATGGACGCGCCGACCACCGTGAAGGCCAGGTTGTGCGGTGGCATCGCGGTGGTCGGGAAGCCCTTGCGTTTGCCGAGCATCAGCGCTGCGACCAGGCCGGCAATGCCCGCATTGATGTGCACGACGGTGCCGCCGGCGAAGTCCAGGACACCCTTGTCCGCCAGCCAGCCGCCGCCCCACACCCAGTGCGCGACGGGTGCATAGACCACCAGCAGCCACAGGCCCATGAACCACAGCAGCGCGGAGAACTTCATCCGCTCGGCAAAGGCGCCGACGATCAGCGCCGGTGTGATGATGGCGAAGGTCATCTGGAAGGTCATGAACACGGTCTCCGGAATGGACCCGCTCAGGGTGTCGGCCGTGATGCCGGCCAGAAATGCCTTGTCCAGGCCACCGACCCATGCGTGCAGCGTGCCGCCGTCGGTGAAGGCCATGCTGTACCCGGCCACGACCCACAAGATGGTCACCATTGCGGTTATTGCGAAGCATTGCATGAGGACCGACAACACGTTCTTGGATCGGACCATCCCTGCGTAGAACAGGGCCAGGCCCGGGATGGTCATGAACAGGACCAGCGCGGTGGACGTCAGCATCCAGGCCGTGTCTCCCGAGTCCAGGGTCGGGGTCTCGTCGGCCAGCCCGAGTACCGGAGAGAGCGCAGCGACCGCGAACACCGTGGCCTGCAGGTGGCTTGTGGATTTATGCATGGGTGAAAATACCTCGGTGGATGTAGCGTGAATCAAAGAGCGTCCGGACCAGCCTCGCCGGTGCGGATGCGCACCGCGTCCTGCAGTTCGCCGACGAAGATCTTGCCGTCGCCGATCTTGCCGATATTGGCGGCTCCGCGAATGGCCTCCAGCACCTTGTCCAACAGCTCGTCGCTGACCGCTGCCTCGACCTTGATCTTGGGCAGGAAATCCACCACGTATTCGGCCCCGCGGTACAGTTCGGTGTGGCCCTTCTGCCGGCCGAACCCCCTGACTTCGGTCGCTGTCACCCCTTGCACGCCGACCTTCGACAAGGCCTCGCGCACACTATCGAGCTTGGGCGGTTTGATAATCGCCATCACAAGTTTCATCGCTTGCTCCTGTTGCGTGGACACTGCGTGCCCAATCATGTCGCGGACCCGGCCGCTGTGTTCCGCGGGGGTCTCGTAGCGCGACCTTGTCGCACTGTGTTGAGGCCTGATATGCAGTCGCTGTGCCACAGAAAATTGTTGCTCCTTATCAACGACATATAGAGAGACTGGATTGCGTGGACGCACCATCCTGGCGACAAGCTCCAGGGCTGCGCACCATCGTGGGGCGGCATGTGCGGGTTCGCGGCCCGCGCCTCGGGCGCATCCTGCATCTCTCAGCTGCGGGTTCCCACACGCGCTTGTGACCGCGCGCGAATTCGACCTTGTGTTAAAACATAAGCGCCATGCCGCCCGTGCGGCATAGTCCGGGCGCGGAACCAGGAGTGAGTGGGATGCAGGAATACGATGTGGTCGTGATAGGTAGTGGCCCGGGGGGTGAAGGCGCCAGCATGAAACTGGCCAAGCAGGGCAAGCGGGTCGCGGTCGTCGAGATGCAGGACCAGGTGGGCGGCAACTGCACGCACAAGGGCACGATACCCAGCAAGGCGCTGCGGCATGCAATTCAGTTGCTTGCCGATTACCGCCACCATCCCTTGTTCGAGCATACGGTAGGCTTCATGGACGTATCATGGCCGCAGTTGCTGAAAACCGCGGACGACGTCATCTCGCGCCAGGTGAGTATGCGCCACCGTTTCTACGGGCGTAACCGGGTCGATGTGATCCATGGCCGGGCGCGCTTCCTGGATCGCAACAGCATCGAGATCGCGCGACCCTCGGGCAATGCCCTGCATGTGCATGCCAGGCATTTCTTGATCGCGACGGGCTCGCGACCGTACCGCCCGCCGGAACTGGATTTCAGCGATCCACGCATCCTCGATAGCGATACCGTGCTGCAGATGGGATACACGCCGCGCCGGGTGACCATCTATGGTGCCGGTGTCATAGGTTGCGAATACGCGTCGATATTCGCCAATCTGGACGTCAAGGTGAACCTGATCAACACGCGCGATCGCCTGTTGTCGTTCCTGGACGACGAGATCACCGATGCGCTGAGCTATCACCTGCGTGACCAGGGCGTCGTGATCGTGCACAACGAAACGCTGGAATCGGTGGAGAGTTC
The DNA here is from genome assembly GCA_022340805.1 of Chromatiaceae bacterium. Lineage (GTDB taxonomy): Bacteria > Pseudomonadota > Gammaproteobacteria > Chromatiales > Chromatiaceae > Thiosocius. The sequence goes on along the minus strand of JAJDNF010000028.1, from coordinate 73,819 downwards.
CGAGAAGGGTGTCGTGGTGCGCTGCAAGTCCGGAAAGGAGGTGCGCTCAGACGTGTTGTTCTGGGCCAACGGCCGCAGTGGCAACACCGAGGACATGGGCCTGCAGGAGATCGGGGTCGCGATCAACCAGCGTGGTCAGATCGAGGTCGATGACACCTTCCGCACCTCGTTGGAAAATGTCTTCGCTGTTGGCGACGTGATCGGGCCGCCGGCGTTGGCCAGTGCCAGTTATGACCAGGGCCGCTTTGCCGGTCAATTGATCGCCGACGGCAGTTGCGACTGGAAACTGCTGGGCGATATCCCTACCGGCATCTACACCAGTCCCGAGATCAGTTCGGTCGGGCGTTCGGAGCGCGAGCTTACCGAGCAGAACATCCCGTACGAGGTCGGACGTGCCGATTTCAAGAACCTGGCCCGCGCGCAGATCGACGGCCGCAAGGTCGGTATGTTGAAGTTGCTGTTTCACCGCGAGACCCTGGCATTGCTCGGCATCCACTGCTTCGGTGAGCAGGCCTCCGAGATCATCCACATCGGCCAGGCGATCATGTCGCAGCCGGGCGAGGCGAACACGATCAACTACTTCGCCAACAAGACGTTCAACTACCCGACGATGGCCGAGGCATACCGCGTGGCCGCGCTGTACGGCCGCAATCGAATCAGATAGGGCGGGCCGGATGCGGGGTGCACGGACCACGCCCGCCCGGATGTTCAGGCGATCGTGAAATTGGCGTCGGGAATCGTCCTCATGGTGTCGTTGGCACCGAGCAGGCGGATCGACTTTGGAACCTTGCCTGCACGCTCGCGCGGCCGGATCAGCATGCCCCATCCCGCGCTGTCGATATAGCTCGCCCGCAACGGGTCGATGATGACCGGCCTGTCATGTGGCAGTGCTTGGTAGATATCGCGGAATTTGCGATTCACCTCGAAGGTGAAATCGCCATCGACGGTGATTGTCGATACGCCGTGTGCGGTCGATATGCTGATCGGGGCCATCGACAGTGTCACGGGTTGTTGCTATGGGCCGCGGGGAGAGGATTGCGGCAGGCGCCAACCATCGCAAACGGCCCTCGCGCCGCGTTGGATCCTGTCGCGGCGCAGACAGTAGGCTCTGTCAGCCGTTTTTGTCCGGCTTGGTCGATGCGCTCAGCATGTCCTGCCAGAGCTTCATGTTCTGTTCTCCGAGCTTGACCCAGTAATCCATCGGCGTCCCCTCGAGCGCTTTGCCTACCTGGTCATGCAGGGCCTTCTGCTGTTCGCTGAAAAAGCGCAGGCTGGTATCCAGGTACTCGGCGAAACCCGATTGCGCGGCCTCGCCATAATTGCGGATGAAGCGTGACAGCACGTCAGCCGAGAACAGCGGTTCGCCGCCGGACTCCTGCTCCATGATTATCTGCAGCAGGATATTGCGGGTAATGTCCTCGTCGCTCTGCCGATCGACGACCCTGAAGGGGATCTCGTTCAGCACCATCTCGCGCACTTCATCGAGCGTTATATAACGGCTCTCGGTAGTGTCGTACAGGCGACGGTTGGGGTATTTCTTGATCAGTCGCTCAGCGGGCATCTCGGACACTCCTCGTGCCTGAATCGAAAAATTCTCGACGGTATTCGGTGGATTATACGGCCATCGACGCGCAGGGAAGGGCGGGCCGGGGCCCGCCTCGTCCTTACTAGTGCATATGCTGGCCGCCATTCGCCGCCAGATTGGCGCCGGTGATGAATCCGGCGTCATCGGAGGACAGGAAGGTGACCAGCCCGGCGATCTCGTCGGGCCGTCCAAGTCGGCCCACCGGGATCTGGGCGATGATCTGCTCACGCACCTCTTCGCGCACCGCCATCACCATGTCGGTGGCGATGTAGCCGGGCGACACGGTGTTGACTGTCACGCCCTTGCGCGCCACCTCCAGCGCCAGTGCCATCGTGAAACCGTGCATTCCGGCCTTGGCGGCGCAGTAGTTGGTCTGGCCGAAACAGCCCTTCTGACCATTGACCGATGCGATGTTGATCACGCGTCCCCAGCCGCGTTCGGTCATCTGGGTCACGAACTGGTGGCTTACGTTGAACACGCTGTCCAGGTCGGAGCTGATGACCTGACGCCAGTGTTCGGGCGTGATCTTCTTGAATGTGGCGTCACGCGTGATCCCGGCATTGTTGACCACGATATCCACCGGCAGCCCCTTGGCCTCGAGTTCCTCGCGCATGCGCACGCAGTCCTCATAGCTGCCGACGTCACAGGCAATCAGGAGCGGCTCGAATTCCTGTTCGGCCGCCCAGGCCACCGCCTTGTCGCGGTTTCGGTAAGTGGTCACGATACGCGCCCCGGCTTCGGCCAGCCGCTTACAGATGGCTGAGCCGATGCCGCCGGTACCTCCGGTTACGAGTGCAACTTTTCCTGTTAAATCAATCATTTCACTCCAATGTCTCCACGGCCATGGCGACGCCCTGGCCGCCCCCAATACAGAGTGTAGCCAAACCTTTTTTGGCGTGTTCACGCTGCATGCCGTGCAGGAGGGTGACCAGCACACGCGCACCGGATGCCCCGATCGGGTGGCCGATCGAAATCGCGCCGCCGGAGACGTTGACTTTTGCGGGATCCCAACCGAGTTCCTTGTTGACCGACATCGCCTGGGCGGCAAACGCCTCGTTGGCCTCGACCATATCCAGGTCCGACACCGACCAGCCGGCCTTGTCCAGGCATTTCCGGGTTGCCGGGATCGGACCGGTACCCATGATCGCCGGGTCGACCCCGGCGCTGGAGAACGACACGATGCGGACCAGCGGCTTGAGCCCGAGTTCGGCGGCCTTCTCCGCCGACATCACGACCACCGCAGCCGCGCCGTCGTTGATGCCCGAGGCATTGCCAGCGGTGACGGTGCCGTCCTTCTTGAACGCCGGACGCAGACCGCCGAGTTTGTCGGCCGTGGTGCCGGCCCGCGGAAACTCGTCCTTGGCGAACACGACCGGGTCGCCCTTGCGTTGCGGTATCTCGACCGGGACGATCTCGGCGTCGAAATTGCCGGCGACCTGGGCCTTCTCGGTGCGGTTCTGCGATTCGGCGGCGAACAGGTCCTGATCGGCGCGGCTGAAACTGTATTTTTCGGCGATATTCTCAGCGGTGATGCCCATGTGACAGTCGTTGAATGCGCACCACAGGCCGTCCTTGATCATCGTGTCGGTCATCTGCCAGTCGCCCATCATCTTGCCCTTGCGCGAGGAGGGCAATACATGCGGTGAGGCGCTCATGTTCTCCTGGCCGCCCGCGATCACGATGTCGGCGTCGCCACACTTGACCGCCTGGTAGGCCAGGTGCACGGCCTTGAGACCGCTGCCACAGACCTTGTTGATGGTCATCGCCGGGGTCTCCTGCGACAGGCCCGCCTCGATCACGGTCTGGCGAGCGGGGTTCTGGCCGGTTCCGGCGGTCAGCACCTGACCCAGGATGACCTCATCGATCTGATCCGGCCTCAGTCCGGTGCGCTCGAGCAGGTTCTTGACCACTGTGGCGCCCAGTCGGTGGGCCGGAATATCGGCCAGGCTGCCACCAAAAGAACCGACTGCGGTGCGCGCGGCGGCGACGATAACGACATCTTTGCTCATGAAATCCTCCGAAGTTGAAAGGTTCCTGCGCTTGTAGCAGGGAACGCGAGAGAAACTAGACTTTCAGCGTCGCCCCGGGCTTTTCTAGCGTGTCCGGTGGCCTCCGCTGAACTTTGTTGCACTGCACAAGAATGCATGGTAGCGTGTTTTGGTGCATTGCACAATTTCGGCGATCAAGCCGGCAGATGGGCCACAAGAAGCAACCGCAACACAATTACCTGGACCACCGAATTATGAGCACGAATGCGAATATCTGGAACGAATCATTGATAAACGACTGGGTCGCGACCCAGCGCAAGTACTGGGATACCTGGAGCGAATTCGCCCAGAAAGCGGGTGCCGGTGCATTCGCCGCGGGTAGCGAAAAGGCGTCTGCGAGCAATCCGTTTGCGGCATTCAGTCCCACCGCGGGCAATCCGTTCGGCCAGAATCCGTTCGCGCAGAACCCGTTTGCGAACAACCCGTTCGCGGGCAATCCCTTTGCCTCGTTCACCGCCGCCAGGAACCCGCTCGAGGGTGCGCTGGAGCAGTGGTGGTCGGCGATCAAGCCACAGGCGCAGGGCGAGATCGGCACCGTGGCGCAGCGCTTCTATGACATGGGCAAGAGCTTCATGTCGATGGCCGAGGGCATGTTCGGGGCGGCTGGCCAGGAGCAGCCGGACGCGGCGCTGAACATGTGGATGTCGTCGATGCAGGCTGCGCTGCAGCAGTGGATCGCGCAGATCCAGAACAACTTCGATGTCGCAACCCCCGACCTGCCTGGCGTCAGCGGGACCACGCTCAGCACCTGGGCGCAGCTCGCCGATTCGGTCGCTCCCTGGCTGAACATGTCACAGCATTTCCTGAAAGAGGTAGCCGAGGGACATCTGCCCGGCGGCATCGAGATGCCCGGCGTGGGCGCCGCCCAGGAGCAGTTCTTGCGCGCATTGTCGATGCCCGGTCTCGGCTACACGCGCGAGCAACAGGAACGCCTGCAACGTCTGGCGCGTCACCTGCTCAGCTACCATGACTCGCTGCGCGGCTACAAGCTGGCATTCGCGAAGACTGCACTGGCGTCGCTCGATGCTGTGCAGAAGCGCCTGCAGGCGCTGCACAAGGATGGCAAAAAGATCGAGTCGCTGCGCGGCCTGTACGACATGTGGGTCGATGGGAGCGAGGAAGCCTACGCCAAGTTCGCGATGAGTGACGAATACCAGGTCGTCTACGGTGATCTGGTGAATGCACTGATGCGGGTGCGCAAAGACATGAATGAGCTGGTCGAGCACCAGTATGAGCTGATGAATATCCCGACCCGCTCGGAGGTCGACACGATGCAGGGTCGGCAGCAGGAGAACCGTCGCGAAAACCGCCAGCTCAGGCATGAAATCGCGCAGCTGCGCGCGCAGGTCGAGAGGCTGAGCAAGCCCGCGCGTGCGGCATCCGCAGCCAAAGGCGGGAGCCGGACGAAACCGCCGGCACAGGATAGCCTGCCGATCGACGACGACACCGAGGAGGATCTCACGGCCATCAAGGGCATAGGTCCGAAGATGATGGAGAAACTCTATGCGCAGGGCATCAAGAATTTCGCCAAGCTGGCACAGATGAACACCGACTTCGCTGAACGGCTCGACGAGTCTCTGAAGGCGCAGGGACGCATCCTGCGCGATGACTGGATTGGGCAGGCCAAGAAACTGCTGGGCTGACCGCGGACCAAGAGAGGATTACACAGAATGATTCCATTTCAAATGCGCCCCGACGAGATTGTGAGCGAGGCTCGCAGCTTCAACGAAAAACTCGCCAAGGGTGTCGGCAACCTGATGGATGTGGGTGACATCCCGAGCGGCGTCACGCCGAAAGAACCGATCTACAAGGAAGACAAGCTGGTGCTGTATCGCTTCAAGAGCGAGACGCCGGCAAGCAACAAGACGCCGCTGTTGATCGTGTATGCGCTGGTGAACCGCCCATACATGACCGATCTGCAGGAAAATCGCTCGACCATTCAGGGTCTGCTCGAGGCCGGTCAGGACGTCTACCTGATCGATTGGGGTTATCCGGACGCGGCCGACCGCTTCCTGACGATGGACGACTACATCAATGGCTATATCGATCGCTGCATCGACGTGATCTGCGCGCGGCACGGGGTCGACAAGCTGAACGTCCTCGGCATCTGCCAGGGCGGTGCCTTCAGCCTGTGTTATGCGGCTATGCATCCGGAAAAGATACGCAACCTGGTCACCATGGTGACTCCGGTCGATTACAAGACCCCGGACAACATGCTCAGCCACTGGGTGCAGAACATCGATATCGATCTGCTGGTCGATACACAGGGCAATATCCCCGGCGAGATGTTGAACTGGACCTTCCTCAACCTGAAGCCCTACCAGCTGATGGCACAGAAGTACCTCGGCGTGGTCGATCTGATGGATGACCCCAAGGCGCTGAAGAATTTTATGCGCATGGAGAAATGGATCTTCGACAGCCCGGATCAGGCCGGCGAGACCTTCCGCCAGTTCATCAAGGATTTCTTCCAGCAGAACAAGCTGATCAAGGGAGAGGTGCAGATCGGGGAGCATACGGTCAATCTGCGCAAGGTCACGATGCCGGTGCTGAATGTGTTCGCCGAGCAGGACCACCTGGTGCCGCCGGATGCCTCCAGGGCGCTGAAGAAGTATGTCGGTACCAAGGACTACACCGAACTCTCGTTCCCGGGTGGCCATATCGGGATCTATGTCAGCGGCAAGGCGCAGAAGATGGTGCCGCCGGCGATCGGAGAATGGCTCAACGCGCGCTGACCAGCCCGCGCTGATCGACGTCCGCAGCGGCCCGCCATGACGCATGGCGGGCCGTTCTCCCTTCGGCCAGCACCGGCCACCGGTGGCCGGTGCCCCGGGTGGATGGCGGTCGCGGCGCCCACCTTGCCCTGGGCGGCTCCTGGATGCAGGCCCGGCAGGCCCCGGGGCCGGCCGGTAGGGCATGATTGCATCGCTAAATGATGAGGCGGCCAGATTAACTATAAGAATTCCCGGCCTCGCGCTCATAGTCTTTACTTCTCACTGATAGCTGTCGTTGGGGAAGTCTTGTCATGACAGAGCGCGTAGCCGTTGCTGGCCTGCAGGTTGCAGAATCGCTTTACGAGTTTGTTCAGAAGGATGCCATCCCTGGCACCGGTGTCGATCCGCAGGCGTTCTGGGAGGGATTTGCGCGGCTGGTCGCCGACCTGGCGCCCGTCAATCGCGCCCTGCTGGACAAGCGCGACCAGTTGCAGCTGCAGCTCGACAGCTGGTGCAAGGCACACCGCGGCCAGGCCGTCGATATGCCGGGGTACAAGGCGTTTCTGAGCGAGATCGGTTACCTGGTGCCCGAGGGCGAGGCGTTTCAGATCAGCACCGCGGACGTGGATGACGAGATCGCCCATGTCGCCGGTCCGCAGCTGGTCGTCCCGGTCAACAATGCGCGCTACGCGCTGAATGCGGCCAATGCACGCTGGGGCAGCCTGTACGACGCCTTCTACGGCACCGACGTGATCGCGAACGAGGGTGAGCTCGCGCAGGGCCTGAGCTTCAACGCGCGGCGCGGTGCCGCGGTGGTGGCGCGCGCGACCGCGTTTCTCGACGATGCGGTACCGTTGACCGACGGCTCGCACGCCGATGTCAGCGCCTACTCGCTGGTCAGCTTCAACGACCACCAGGGATTGGCCGCGACGCTGGTCAACGGTCAGGTAACCGGGCTGGTCGATCCGGCCGAGTTCGTCGGTTACCGTGAGACCGAAGGCCGCCTGAGCAGCATCCTGCTGCGCAACCACGGGCTGCACATCGACATCCTGATCGACCCCGACAACCCGGTGGCCAAGCTGCATCCTGCCGGCATCCGCGATGTCCAGCTCGAGGCGGCGATCACCACGATCATGGACTGCGAAGACTCGGTCGCTGCGGTCGACGCGCAGGACAAGGTCCAGGTCTACGCGAACTGGCTGGGCCTGATGCGTGGCGACCTCAGCGAGAGGTTCTACAAGCGCGGCAAGCCCGTCGATCGGGCCCTGAACCCCGATCGCGAGTACACCGCCTCGGCCGGCGGCCCGCTGGTGCTGCCGGGGCGCAGCCTGATGCTGGTGCGCAACGTCGGTCACCTGATGACCAACGAGGCGGTACTGGACGCCGCCGGCGACCAGGTCCCGGAGGGCATCCTGGATGCGGTGTTAACCAGCCTGATCGCGATGCACGACCTGCGCGGCAACGGCCGCTTCCGCAACTCGCGTAGCGGTAGCGTGTATATCGTCAAGCCGAAGATGCACGGCCCCGAAGAGGTCGCGTTCACTGTCACCCTGTTCACGCGGGTCGAGGACCTGTTGGGCCTGGCCCGCAACACGCTGAAGGTGGGGATCATGGACGAGGAGCGGCGTACCACGGTCAATCTGATGGAATGCATCCGGGCCGCGAGGGAACGCGTGATCTTCATCAATACCGGCTTCCTCGATCGCACCGGAGACGAGATCCATACCAGCATGGAGCTTGGCCCGGTGCTGCCCAAGGCCGAGATCAAGAACCAGAAATGGATCGCGGCCTACGAGGACTGGAACGTCGATGTGGGCCTGGCCTGCGGCTTCGCCGGGCGGGCACAGATCGGCAAGGGCATGTGGCCGATTCCGGACCAGATGGCGAACATGATCCAGGCCAAGATGGCCCATCCGCAGGCGGGTGCGAACTGTGCCTGGGTGCCGTCGCCGACCGCGGCGACGCTGCATGCGATGCACTATCACGACATCGATGTCGCGCGGCGCCAGGCAGAGCTGGGCGCACGCCCGCGTGCCAGCCTCGACGACATCCTGACTCCGCCGATGATGCACGACCCGGCGCGCCTGAGCGCCGAGCAGATCCAGCGCGAGCTGGACAACAACGCGCAGGGTATCCTGGGCTACGTGGTGCGCTGGATAGATGCGGGCGTGGGCTGCTCGAAGGTACCGGATATCCACGATGTCGGGCTGATGGAAGATCGTGCAACCCTGCGCATTTCCAGCCAGCACATGGCCAACTGGCTGCACCACGGCCTCTGCGACGAGGCGCAGGTGGTCGCGACCTTCGAGCGTATGGCTGGCGTGGTCGATCAGCAGAACGCGGCCGATCCCGACTACCGGCCGATGGCGCCGAACTTCGATGGGGTCGCATTCCGGGCCGCACTCGACCTGGTCCTGAAGGGCCGCGTGCAACCGAACGGCTATACCGAGCCGCTGCTGCATGCCTACCGCGCCGCGTTGAAGTCGTCGCTGCAGCAGCCTGCCTGAACCGGCGCATGCATGGCACGACTCAGTCCCTATTTCGCCTACAAGCGGGACGGTCAGGGCAAGGCATACCTGGAGGTCTATCTGCGCGGCAGCGCGCTGCTGCGCCTGGCCGCCACCAACAAGGGAACCGCCTTTACCGAGCGTGAACGCCGCGAACTCGGCCTGGAGGGCATGCTGCCGCCGCAGGTGGGCACCTTGTCGCAGCAGGTCGCGCGGCTGTATCGCGGCTACTGCCGTCAGACCGACGACATCGCCAAGTACCAGTACCTGCGCGCGATGCAGGAACGCTCCGAGGTGCGCTTCTACGCGATGCTGCAACAGCACCTGGAGGAGATGATGCCGATCGTCTATACGCCGACGGTCGGCAAGGCGGTGCAGCAATACAGTGACCTGTACCAGGCACCGCGCGGCATCACGGTATCTTCGAAGAACATCGATCACATCGACCAGATCCTCGTCGACTACCCGCTGTACGACGTACGCATGATCGTCGCGACCGATTCCTCGGCGATCCTCGGTATCGGCGACCAGGGGCACGGCGGCCTGGCGATCTGCATCGGCAAGCTGGCGCTGTACACGGCAGGGGCCGGGGTCAGCCCGTTCCATACCATGCCGGTCAATATCGACGTCGGCACCGATCGCGGCGAACTGCTCGAAGACCCGGATTATCTCGGCATACATGAGCCGCGCCTGCGTGGTGACGCCTATTTCGAACTGGTCGACCGGTTCGTCGAGGCGGTTGGGCGGCGCTGGCCGAAGGCGATCATCCAGTGGGAGGACTTTGCCAAGGACGTCGCGTTCAAGGTGCTCGAGCGCTACAAGGACCGCATCGCCTCGTTCAATGACGATATCCAGGGCACCGGTGCAGTCACGCTGGCCGGCCTGATTGCCGCCTGCAAACTGAAGGGGGAATCCCTGACCGCGCAGACGATCGTGGTGGTTGGCGCCGGCGCCGGCGGGGTCGGTGTAGCCAAGGCGATCCAGGAAGGGCTGGTACACGAGGGGCTGTCGCGCGCGCAGGCGCGTCGCCAGATGTTCGTGATGGATGCCGCTGGCCTGGTCGTCGAGGGGGTGTCGGCGCACGGCTATCAGCTGCCGGTCAGCCAGTTCCCGGAGACCTATGCGGACTGGTCCATCTCCGGCGAAATCCCAAGCCTGTGGGAGGTGATCGAGCAGGCCGGACCGACGGTGCTGCTTGGCCTGACCGGGGTCAGCGGTCTGTTCAGTGAACCGATCGTCAGGCATATGGCGCAAAACACGCCGCGGCCGATCATTTTCCCGCTGTCCAATCCGACCTCGAACTGCGAGGCGATCCCGCTCGATCTGGTTGCCTGGACCGAGGGCCGGGCCATCGTGGCCACCGGCAGCCCGTTCGAGGATGTTGAATACGCGGGCCAGCGCCACCTGGTCGGCCAGGGCAACAATGCCTTCGTGTTCCCCGGCATCGGTTTTGCCGCGATCCTCGGGCGCTGCCGGCGCATCAGCGATGCGATGATCATCGAGTCGGCGTTCGCGCTGGCCGAGTACACCGAGCAGCACTACCTCGCGCGCGGCCGCATCTTTCCACCGATCAACGACCTGCGCGAGGTCAGCGTGAACGTCGCCAGCCGGGTGTTGGCCGTGGCGCTGCGCGAGGGTTCGGCGCGCCGCACCGACCTTGCCGATGAGGACCTGGCCGGGCTTTCCGCGTTCGTGCGCTCACGCATGTGGCGGCCTGAGTACCTGCCCTACGTGCTGGCCGAAGACGCCCTTTGAGCAGGCCCCGGGGCCGGTCTTTGTGCCGCGCCCGGGCGGGTCCCAGGATAGGGATTATCAATGCTATGCATTAAGCCGAAATGATGCGTCGCACAAAACCCGTCCGATGATTTTAAGCTATTGTTTTAAAAATATAAAAAAATCCCATTTAATGCGCTGTTGGGCCCATAAGCGGTCGATTGCCGTGATTGATCGGGGGGGCTTCTGGGGGTAGCTTTACGCGATTGTTGCAATGCAGCAAAAGACCTCAGGAAGGCCGATGCGGGAAGCTGATCCCACGCGGCGAAGATTCGCTACAACGATTACGTAACGACGGGAGTTAGAGCATGACCCGAGAAGAACAGATCAAGGCCCTGGAAAAAGACTGGGCCGAAAACCCCCGCTGGCTGGACGTCGAGCGCGGCTACAGCGCGGCCGACGTGGTGCGCCTGCGCGGCTCGGTCCAGCCGGAACATACGCTCGCCAAGCGCGGTGCCGAAAAGCTGTGGCAGCTGGTCCACGGTGCCGCGAAGAAGGGCTACGTGAACTGTATGGGGGCGCTGACCGCTGGCCAGGCCGTGCAGCAGGCCAAGGCCGGGATCGAGGCGATCTATCTGTCCGGCTGGCAGGTCGCGGCCGATGGCAATACCTCGGAGACCATGTATCCCGACCAGTCGTTGTACGCCTACGACTCGGTACCGACCATGGTTCGTCGCATCAACAACGCATTCAAGCGTTCGGACGAGATCCAGTGGTCGCGCGGTGTCGGTCCTGGCGATCAGGAATACCTCGACTACTTCCTGCCGATCGTGGCCGATGCCGAGGCCGGATTCGGCGGCGTGCTGAATGCCTTCGAATTGATGAAGAACATGATCGCCGCCGGTGCCTCCGGCGTGCATTTCGAGGATCAGCTGGCGGCGGTCAAGAAATGCGGTCATATGGGTGGCAAGGTACTGGTGCCGACCCAGGAAGCGGTCGAGAAACTGATCGCCGCTCGCCTGGCCGCCGATGTGATGGGCGTCCCGACCCTGCTTCTGGCAAGGACTGATTCGGAGGCCGCCAATCTGCTGACCAACGATGTCGATCCGCGCGACAAGCCGTTCCTGGTCGGAGAGCGCACCTCGGAAGGTTTCTACCGGGTGAAGAATGGTCTCGAGCAGGCGATCAGCCGCGGCGTGGCCTACGCGCCTTATGCCGACCTGGTGTGGTGCGAGACCGGTACCCCGGACCTCGGCTTTGCGCGCGAATTCGCCCAGGCGGTGCTGGCCGAGAATCCGAACAAGCTGCTGGCGTACAACTGTTCGCCGTCGTTCAACTGGAAGAAGAACCTCGACGACTCCACCATCGCGAAGTTCCAGGACGAATTGTCGGACATGGGCTACAGGTACCAGTTCATCACGCTGGCCGGTATTCACAACATGTGGTTCAACATGTTCGACCTGGCCTACGACTATGCGCGCGGCGAGGGCATGAAGCACTACGTGGAGAAGGTCCAGGAGCCGGAATTTGCAGCCCGTGGCAAGGGATATACCTTCGTATCGCACCAACAGGAGGTGGGCGCCGGTTACTTCGACGATATCACCACGGTGATCCAGGGTGGCGCCTCTTCGGTGACGGCTTTGACCGGTTCGACTGAAGAGGAGCAGTTCGGCTAGCAGCGGCCCAAGCGCCGATTGGCGGGTCTTGTCGCGGGAGTTGCCGGTGCGAAGTCGGCCTCTCCTGGGGCAGGCCCCGCATGGCCGGGTAGACACCATGTCCAGGATCACGATCGATTCGGATTGCGCGACCGCAGGCGGGATGGATGGCGTTCCCCGGTCGGAGCCTTCATCATTGAATGCACCATCGGCCCCCGCCCCAGGTCGCAATCGGATGACTGAACTCAATGCCCGGCGCATCGCGGAAACGATCCTCGACGGCTTCAACCGGCACTACCGGATCTTTTTGGAGATCACCACAGCCTCGCGTCAGCGTTTCGAGACCTGCGACTGGCGTGCGCAGCGTCAGGCGGCCAGCGATCGCATCAATCTCTACACGCAACGCGTCGCCGAGGCGACAGACCGCCTGAAGGCCGAATTCGACCTGCACGGCGAGGTCGACGAGGAGTTGTGGCGCGAGGTGAAACTGCGCTACATCGGCCTGTTGTACGAGCACAAGCAGCCGGAACTCGCCGAGACCTTCTACAATTCGGTGTTCACCTGGCTGTTTCATCGTCGTTACTACAACAACGACAACATCTTCGTGCGGCCGGGACTGTCGACCGAGTACCTGGATGACAACGATCCGGTATACGACAGCTATTACCCGACCCGGCAAGGCCTGACACGCTCAGTACGGGCGGTTCTGCTGGCCTTCGCATGCAGCCTGCCGTTCGAGAACATCTGCCGCGACATACGCCGTCTGGTGCGCCAGGTGAAGATGAGTCACATGCCGGGGCTGGAGCTGCGCCGGCATTTTCACCTGCAGGTGCTGCGGGCGCCGTTCTATCGCAACAAGGCTGCGTATATCGTCGGCCGGGCGATCAACGGGGCCGACGTGATCCCATTCGTGATCCCGATACTCAATAACGAGCAGGGCGGCGTCTACGTCGACACGCTGCTGATGGACGGCGACGACATCGCCAACCTTTTCAGCTTTGCGCGCGCCTACTTCATGGTCGAGACCAACACGCCCGCAGCCGTGGTGCATTTCCTGAACCGTATGCTGCCGACCAAGACGAAGGCGGATCTGTACACCGCGATCGGCCTGCAGAAGCAGGGCAAGACGGATTTCTACCGCGGCTTCCTGCATCATCTGGCGCATTCCACCGATCAGTTGGAGATCGCGCCGGGGATCAAGGGCATGGTGATGACGGTATTCACGATGCCGTCTTATCCCTATGTTTTCAAGGTTATCAACGACTATTTCCCGCCGCCGAAAGAGGTCGATCGGGAGACGGTCAAACGCAAGTACCAGATCGTCAAGATGCACGACAGGGTCGGGCGCATGGCCGATACGCTGGAGTATTCCTACGCCGCATTGCCGATCTCGCGCATTAACGGAGAACTGATGGCCGAGTTGAAGGCCAAATGCGGCAACAGTCTGGAGATCGAGGGTGATAAGGTCATCGTGCGCCATCTGTACATCGAGCGCCGACTGGATCCACTCAACCTGTTTTTCCAGACCGCCTCGAAAGAACAGAAGGAAGCGGCGCTGATCGGCTTCGGCAATGCGCTAAAGGAGATGGCGGCCGCGAACATCTTCGCCGGCGACCTGTTGTACAAGAACTTCGGGGTGACCCGGCATGGGCGGGTGATCTTTTACGATTATGACGAGATCGAATTCATGACCGACATGAATTTCCGGCACATACCGGCGCCGCGGACACCCGAAGACGAGATGGCGGCCGAGCCCTGGTATTCGGTGGCGCCGCATGACGTCTTTCCCGAGGAGTTCGCAAGCTTCCTGCTGATAGATCCGGACCTGCGCAGGGCGTTCCTGCAACACCATCGCGACCTGTTGGACGCCGATTACTGGAAGAGCATCCAGCAGGACATCCGCGACGGCCGGCAGGGTGACGTGTTTCCGTATTCGGTCAGCAAGCGTTTTCGTGTGATCTACGGCGAGGAGTGAATCACGCCATGGCCTTCAAAACCGCAGACTTGTGCGACGAGTTTTCCGATTCCCTGCAGATCTGTGAGCACGGCTTTGCAAGTTTCGGCGGCCGGGCACGTTTCTTTGGGAGGATATCGACGATCAGGTGTTTCGAGGACAACTCGCGGGTACGCGAGGCCGTCGGCGAGCCGGGTGAGGGTCGTGTCCTGGTAGTCGACGCGGGCGGTTCCCTGCGCTGCGCAATGCTCGGCGATCTGCTGGCGGCCAAGGCGGTCGAGAACGGCTGGGCCGGGGTGCTGATGAACGGGCTGATCCGGGACTCGGCCGACATCGCGCAGATGGACCTCGGCGTGAGGGCCCTTGGCACGCATCCGCTGAAGAGCGTGAAAAAAGGAACCGGGGAGCGCGATGTCGGTGTGCGCTTTGCCGGTGTGAACTTCGTGCCGGGCGAATTTCTGTACGCGGACGAAGACGGCGTGATCTGCAGCGCCCGTGCACTTGTTTGAGACACCGGCCCGGCGGCGCGTGGACGCGGCCAGGGTATGTGTCGCCTGCAGCGGGCTAAACTAGCCGTAGTGCCGGCCGGGGCCGCGGGTCGGACCAAAGACGCCACCAAGGGTGTGGGCATAGGCAAAGCAATAAGAGGTGTTAACGAGATGAATAAGCCTGATGCAGCGGTCGAGGATCCGATTGTCGCGCGGGTGGTCCACAAATCGGTGGTGGTGGACCAGGCTGGAACTGGACGGGTCGTCAAGCTGATGCTCAACCTGACGCCGCAAGGCAGGTCTTTTGCCGCGGGTTCAGACGTCGCCTTTCTCGCTCCGGGCTATGCGATGGACTCGAGCACGATCGCTGCCGGCCTGCGCCGCTATACCGTCGAATCAGTCGGCGCGGTGCCGTTCGAGGACTCGATCGACGTCACGATCTTCGTGCGCGATCACGATCCGGTGAACGGGGTCGGTATGGCCCATCATCTCATTGACCTGGCGAAAGGTGACACGGTCGCGGTTTACGGGCCCTTTGCCTATCCGTTCTATCCGCCGATGGGTTCACGCAGCAACATGGTCCTGATCGGCGCCGGCTGCGGCATGGTCCCGTTCCGCTGGCTCGCGCACAAGGTGCAGGCGCGCAAGCTCGACTGGATGGGCAAGGTGCTGATGCTCGAGGGGCCGCAGACCGGCCTTGAGCACCTGTACCTGAACGATCCCGACCAGGACCAGGACCAGTATTTCGACACCGCGACCTATCGTGCATTCGAGGCGCTGAAGACCCGCTATTCGGCCACGGCGCTGGATCGCAGAGAGAGCACTGTCGCCAACATGGACGCGCTGTGGCGACTGATGGGGCAGGGCAGCGTGTTCGTCTATCTGGCCGGTTACCGGGCGGTCGCCGAGGCCATGGACGAGGCCATGGCGCGCCATCTGCGCCTGCCGGGCCGCTGGCAGGAGGCCAGGTCGGCGTTGGTCAAGGCCGGGCACTGGCTGGAATTTCTGTATGACTGATGCAGGCAGCCGCTCTGTGTACTTCGTCTCCGAGAGCACCGGGATCACCGCGGAGGCCTATGGACACAGCCTGTTGTCGCAGTTCGGCGATGCGCGTTTCATCACCCGCTATACGCCGTTCATCAACACCCGTGAGAAGGCGCAGGCCCTGGCGAACGAGTTTGCGCACCGGGCAGAGGCCGAGGGCCGCAAGCCGATCGTGTTTGCGACCATGGCGGACGAAGAGATCAATGCGCTGCTCAAGCATTCCGATTGCCACTACTTCGAGCTGTTCGACCGTTTCATGCCGGATCTCATCGAGGCAACCGGCCTGCAGGCGACGCGCAAATCGGGGGTCAGCCATGGCCTGCTCAACCCGGACAACTACGAGGCGCGCATCGAGACGATCAACTATGCGCTGAACAATGACGACGGCATGCGGCTCAACAAGTTCGATCAGGCTGACGTCATCCTGGTCGGGGTGTCGCGTTCGGGCAAGACACCGACCTGCCTGTACCTGGCCCTGCATTTCGGCATGCGTGCGGCGAACTACCCGATTACCGAGGAGGACTTCGAGAAAGGGGAGCTGCCGGAGGAATTGCTAAAACATACCGGCAAGGTATTCGCGTTGACCATCGATCCCGAGCGGCTCGCGGCGATTCGCGAGTTGCGGCGACCGAACAGCGATTACGCTACCCTGAGGCGCTGCTACAAGGAGGTGCAGATGGCAGAGGACATGTTTCACCGGTATGGCATGACCGTTTTGGATGCCACGACTCACTCGATAGAGGAACTGGCGTCACTGATCAAGAAGAGTCTGTATTGATCCGCACGGGTGGCCATGTCCTGGGCACCCGCGGTCAGCGCATGGTCGGACGCTTCAGAAAAGCAAAATAGAGGAAAACAATGAGCGATTACATCCTGTGGCTGCACGAAGTCGAGATGAGCGACGTCGACCGGGTCGGCGGCAAGAACGCATCTCTGGGTGAAATGCTGCGCAATCTGACCGCGGACGGCAGCGTCAAGGTGCCTGGAGGATTCGCCACCACAGCCCATGCCTATCGCGAATTCCTCGCGCATGAGGGTCTTGCCGACAGGATCAACCAGACCCTGTCCACGCTGAATGTGGACGATGTCGCGACGCTTTCGAAGACCGGCAAACAGATCCGCCAGTGGGTGATGGACACGCCTTTCCCACCGGCCCTGAATGCGGCCATCGAAGCTGCCTATGCGACCCTCGAAAAGGAATACGGAACCGATGTGACCTGGGCGGTACGCTCCTCGGCGACCGCCGAGGATCTGCCGGATGCGTCGTTCGCGGGTCAGCAGGAGACCGTGCTCAACGTGCGCGGCCTGGACGACATCATGCGCCGCATCCACGAGGTGTTTGCCTCGTTGTTCAACGACCGCGCGATATCGTACCGGGTGCACCAGGGTTTCGATCACGCCCAGGTCGCGCTGTCGGCGGGCATCCAGAAGATGGTCCGCTCCGACATTGGGGCCAGCGGTGTCATGTTCACCCTCGATACCGAGAGCGGTTTCCGCGATGCGGTGTTCGTGACTGCCAGTTACGGGCTGGGTGAGATGGTCGTGCAGGGCGCGGTCAACCCGGACGAGTTCTATGTCCACAAGCCGACCCTGGCGGCCGGCAGGCCGGCGATCCTGAGACGCAATGTCGGCAGCAAGGCGATCAAGATGATCTATGCGGAGGGTGGCAGCCACCCGGTAACGACCGTCCCGGTAGACGACGCCGACCGCCGCCAGTTCTGCCTGACCGATGCTCAGGTCGAGGAACTCGCCTTGCAGGCGATGCACATCGAGCGGCACTACGGTCGGCCGATGGATATCGAGTGGGCGCTGGATGGTAATGATGGGCATTTGTACATCGTGCAGGCGCGGCCCGAAACCGTGCAGAGTCGTAGCGGCAACGTGATCGAGCGCTACGAAATGAAGGGCAAGGCAGCGGTGCTGGTCGAGGGTCGCTCGATCGGGGCGCGGATCGGTGCCGGGACCGCGCGGGTCATCACCAGTCTCGATGATATGGCAAAGGTCGCGGATGGCGACGTGCTGATCACGGACATGACCGACCCCGACTGGGAGCCGATCATGAAGCGCGCCGCAGCGATCGTGACCAATCGCGGCGGCAGAACCTGCCACGCGGCGATCATTGCGCGCGAGCTCGGCGTGCCGGCGGTCGTTGGCTGTGGTGATGCGACCGACAAGGTGAAGGATGGCCAGCAGGTCACGGTATCCTGCGCCGAGGGCGATACCGGCTTCGTATACGACGGCAAGCTCGATTTCGAACTCAGGCGCATCGAACTCGACAGCATGCCGGATGTCCCGGTCAAGGTGATGATGAACGTCGGCAATCCCGAGCGCGCGTTCAGTTTCGCCCAGATCCCGAATGCCGGGGTGGGTCTGGCGCGGCTCGAATTCATCATCAACAACATGGTCGGTATTCACCCACAGGCCCTGTTGCAGCTCAGTCGCCTGCCGGCCGAGATGCGCGCGGAGATCGAAGAGCGGATCGCGGCCTACGGCGACCCGCGCGAGTATTTCATCAAGCGCGTGGTCGAGGGCATCGCCAGTATCGCGGCGGCGTTTTCACCGCAGCCGGTGATCCTGCGCATGTCCGACTTCAAGTCGAACGAGTACGCCAACCTGATCGCGGGCACGCTGTACGAGCCGCATGAAGAGAACCCGATGATCGGCTTCCGTGGCGCCTCGCGCTACCTGGCGCCGAGCTTCCGCGCCTGTTTCGATATGGAATGCGAGGCGATCCGACGGGTACGCGACGACATGGGCCTGAAGAATCTGGAGGTCATGATTCCGTTCGTGCGCACGCTCGAGGAAGCCAGCGGGGTGATCCGCCTGCTCGGTGAAAACGGGCTGAAGCGTGGCGAAGACGGCCTCAAGATCATCATGATGTGCGAACTGCCGTCGAATGCGGTGTTGGCCGAAGATTTCCTGGAGTATTTCGACGGCTTCTCGATCGGTTCGAACGATATGACCCAGCTGACGCTCGGACTGGATCGCGATTCCGGGCTTATTGCGCACAGTTTCGACGAACGCAACCCGGCCGTATTGAAGATGCTCGACATGGCGATCACCGCCTGCCGCAAGGCCGGAAAATATGTCGGTATCTGCGGCCAGGGTCCTTCGGACCACCCCGACATGGCCAAGTGGCTGTTGGAGCGGGGGATCAGCAGTATTTCCCTGAACCCGGACACGGTCATCGATACGTGGATCTATCTGGCCGGCCAGGCCAAACCCTGAAACGTCGCGACCCGCGGAGCACTGGCTGGTGTTTCCGCGCAGTCGACCCACACCACGGTCGCCAGCGGATCACGCCGATGGGCCGGTGCCGGTGATCCTCCGCCGGGCGGTTGCGTTGCAGGCGGCTGTGTTTGGTCTCCGCGATGTTTGGCCGGCGCCGTCCGGCGCGCACGCAGGCGCCGGTGCGGGACGGCCGGCACCGCGCTGACCGCCCGGCAACGCAGATCCCCGCATCGCGGCCCCAGTCCTGGGTGCTCCGCGTTTGGGCGGGCGCCGATGCCGGTCACGCGTGATGTCGGTATTCTTAATGTCGACATCTTGAAAAAATTAATGATAGAAAACGCAGAAAAAGCCCGTACCTAGGTGATATCCAGCTAAAATTGTCGACAATATCAGGTTGCCACGGCACCCATGGGTAATTCTTCAGGGGGTCGTTCAGGTACACAGAAGTGCCCGGACAACGGGCCGCAGGCGTCATCGATCGAGGAGGGGGAATATGAGCAGTTACCTGGCGTTATATGAGCGTTCGCTGGAGGACCCGGCGGGGTTCTGGGGAGAGGCTGCCGCGGCCCTGCACTGGGAAAAGACCTGGGACAAGGTCCTGGATCTCGACGCGAGGCCGGCACCGCGCTGGTTCGTCGGCGGCAGGTTGAACACCTGCTTCAATGCCCTCGACCGCCATGTCGACGCGGGACGCGGCGAGCAGGCCGCCCTGATCTACGACTCGCCGGTCACCGGACTCAAACAGACCTATGCCTACCGTGAACTCAGGGACGCCGTGGCGCGCTTCGCGGGCGCGCTGCGCGCGGCTGGCGTGGACAAGGGCGATCGTGTGCTGATCTACATGCCAATGATCCCCGAGGCAGCTATCGCGATGCTGGCGACGGCCCGTCTGGGCGCTGTGCATTCGGTGGTGTTCGGCGGCTTCGCGGCCAAGGAACTCGCAACCCGGATCAACGATGCAAAGCCCAAGGTGGTGGTCAGCGCCTCGTGCGGCATCGAGCCGAATCGCGTCGTGGTGTACAAGCCGCTGCTCGACGAGGCGATCGCGATCTCGGCGCACAAGCCCTCGGCGTGCATTATCAAGGCACGTCCGCAGGCCGAGGCAGCGCTCACGGCCGGCCGTGACCTGGATTGGGACGCGGCGGTAGCGGCTGCACAGCCCGCCGAATGTGTCGCGGTCGAGGCCACCGACCCGCTGTACATCCTGTATACCTCGGGAACCACGGGTCAGCCGAAGGGTGTGGTGCGCGACAACGGCGGCCATGCCGTGGCGATGCACTGGACGATGAAGAACATCTACAACGTCGAGGCCGGCGACGTGTACTGGGCGGCCTCGGACGTCGGTTGGGTCGTCGGCCACAGCTACATCGTGTATGGCCCGCTGCTCGCCGGTTGCACCACGATCATGTACGAGGGCAAGCCGGTCGGTACCCCGGATCCGGGCGCTTTCTGGCGCGTCATCAGTGAATACGGGGTGAAGGTCCTGTTCACTGCACCGACCGCATTCCGTGCGATCAAGAAAGAGGATCCGCAGGGCGAATACCTGAAGCAATACGACCTTTCCTGCATGCAGGCGCTGTTCCTGGCTGGCGAGCGTTGCGACCCGGACACCTTGTTCTGGGCCAGGGACAAGCTGGGCAAGCCGGTCGTCGACCACTGGTGGCAGACCGAGACTGGCTGGGCGATTGCCGCCAACCCGATGGGCATCGAGCCAATGCAGATCAAGCCTGGCTCGCCGACCGTTGCGATGCCGGGTTACGACGTGCGCGTGCTGTCCGAAGACGGTGTCGAGATGCCCGACGGCGAGATGGGCAACATCGTGATCAAGTTGCCGATGCCGCCGGCCTGTCTGCCGACATTGTGGGGCAACGATCAACGCTTTATCGATTCCTATCTGAGCAGGTACCCGGGCTACTACCTGACCGGCGATGCCGGATTCCGCGATGCGGACGGCTACCTGTGGATCATGTGCCGCACCGACGATGTGATCAACGTGGCC
Organism: Chromatiaceae bacterium; assembly: GCA_022340805.1. Lineage (GTDB taxonomy): Bacteria > Pseudomonadota > Gammaproteobacteria > Chromatiales > Chromatiaceae > Thiosocius. The sequence continues at coordinate 52,884 of JAJDNF010000028.1, read as the reverse complement.
GGACATCGCCTGTCGACGGGCGCGATGGAGGAGGTTCTGGCCGGCCATCCGGACGTCGCCGAGTGCGCGGTGATCGGCGTAGCCGACGCGCTAAAGGGCCAGTTGCCGCTTGGCCTGATCGTCCTCAAGGCTGGCGTCGAGCGCGATCAGCAGACCGTCGTCGGCGAGCTGGTCAAGCGGATGCGTGAGCAGATCGGGCCGGTGGCCGCCTTCAAGTATGCGGCCGTCGTCAAGCGCCTGCCGAAGACCCGTTCGGGCAAGATCCTGCGCGGCACCATGGTCAAAATCGCCGACGGCGAGACCTACAAGTTGCCCGCGACCATCGACGATCCGGCCATCCTGGACGAGATCGCCGAGGTCCTGCGCGGCATGGGGTACGCGAAGGTCTGAGCGGATGCCGATGAATCAGCCCGCCGCAGTCCTCGCCGAGGCAGAGAACAGCACGATACCGGATCGGATCTTCGCGCTGCTCAAAGAGGCGATCGTCGAGGGGGAAATTCCGGCTGGCGGCAAGATCAGCGAACCCGAGCTGGCGCGCATTCACGGGATCAGCCGCGGTCCTCTGCGCGAGGCGATCGGGCGGCTGGAGGCCTGTGGATTGGTGGTCAGACGGCCGAACGTCGGGGCGCGCGTGGTTACGCTCAGCAGCCAGCAGTTGCTCGAGATCTATCATGTGCGTGAGGCGCTCGAAGGGATGGCCGCACGCCTGGCGGCACAGAACATGACCAGTGAAGAGATTGCCGATCTGCGGCACCTGCTCGAACAGCATGGCCGGCAGATCGAACAGGACGCCGAGCATGCCTATTTTCAGCGCGAGGGCGACCTGGATTTCCACTACCGGATCGTTCAAGGCAGTCACAACAGCCGCATGATCAATCTGCTGTGCAATGACCTGTACCACCTGGTCCGGCTGTATCGCTACCAGTTCGGCATGCCGAGCAAGCGCGGCCCACGCGCCTTCGTGGAACACGAGCACATCGTCGACGCGATCGAGCGGGGCGACGCAGAGATGGCGGAACTGATGATGCGGGCGCACGTGCGTGCCTCGCGTGAGAACGTCGAAAGGCAGCTGGCGGAGCGGGAATAGAGCAGAGCGAAGGACGGCGTGAGCGATCTGATGACCATCGTTCGAACCGATGGTGGGAGCCTCGCTCAAACCGGCCCACATGAGGATTGACGAACAAGGTGCGTACCATGGCTATCGATTCAGCAGGTAGAAAATTCAGACAGGCAGTTGCCAGCGAAACGCCGCTGCAATGTGTCGGCGCGATCAACGCGTATCACGCCCGTCTCGCAGAGGCCTCGGGCTTCAAGTCGCTGTATATCTCGGGTGGTGGCGTGGCCGCGGGTTCCTGCGGTATTCCGGACCTGGGCATCACCACGATGGAAGACGTGTTGACCGACCTTAAGCGGATCACCGACGTGACTGCGCTGCCGGTGCTGGTCGATATCGATACCGGTTGGGGCGGTGCGTTCAACATCGCGCGCACGGTGCGCTCGATGATCAAATGCGGCGCCGCCGCCGTGCACATCGAGGACCAGGTGCAGCAGAAGCGCTGTGGCCACCGGCCGAACAAGGCGATCGTGCCGCAGGCGGAGATGGTCGACCGCATTAGGGCCGCGGTCGATGCAAAGACGGACCCCGATTTCGTGATCATGGCGCGCACCGATGCGCTGGCGGTCGAAGGCATGCAGTCTGCTATCGACCGCGCCTGCGCCTGCGTCGAGGCGGGCGCCGACATGATCTTCCCCGAGGCGATCAACGAGCTGTCGCAGTATCGCGAGTTCGCGGCCGCGGTGAAGGTCCCGGTGTTGGCCAATATCACCGAGTTCGGCGCGACGCCGCTGTTCAGCACCGAGGAACTCGCCACTGCGGGCGTGAGCATTGCCCTTTATCCGCTGTCGGCGTTCCGCGCGGCCAACGCGGCCGCGTTGAAGGTCTATCAGACGCTGCGCGAGGAAGGCACGCAGAAAAACGTGATCGATATCATGCAGAGCCGCATGGACCTGTACGACTACCTCGGTTACCACGAGTTCGAACAGAAACTGGATCAGTTGTTTGCAACCGAGCAGCAATAGATATCGCAATCTGGATGCCCCCTCAGGGGCGCCAAGGGCACGCAGGAAATGCGGCGGTCGGATACCAGTCGCCGCGTTTCTGGATCCGCTGCCAGCTGAGGGCGAATATGCGGCGCGAGCCTGGCATGCAGCTCGCTGCGTGCGCGTTTCGCTCAATGGACACGCTTCGCGGTCAACGACCCCTGAATACCGGAGGAAACATCATGGCTGAACAAGTCCTGCCAAAGGCTAAGAAATCTGTGGCGCTGTCCGGGACGGCCGCCGGTAATACCGCGATCTGTACGGTCGGTCGAACCGGCAACGATTTGCACTACCGCGGCTACGACATCCTCGACTTTGCCGAAACCTGTGAGTTCGAGGAGATCGCCCACCTGCTCGTGCATGGCAAGCTGCCGACGCACGCCGAGCTGGAAGCCTACAAACGCAAGCTCAGGTCGCTGCGCGGCCTTCCGGTTGCGCTCCGGCAGGCGCTCGAGGCCCTGCCGGCGTCGGCGCATCCAATGGACGTGATGCGCACCGGCTGCTCGGTTCTGGGCTGCTGCCTGCCGGAGAAGGATGACCATGCCGAGGCAGAGGCGCGCAATATCGTCGACCGCCTGATCGCCAGCTTCGGCTCCATGCTGTTGTACTGGTACCACTTTGCGGTCAACGGCAAGCGGGTCGAGGTGGAGACCGACGACGAGACCGTCGGCGGGCATATTCTGCACCTGCTGCACGGCGAGAAGCCGCGCGACTCCTGGGTGCGCGCGATGCATACCTCGCTGACCCTGTATGCAGAACACGAGTTCAATGCCTCGACCTTCACCGCACGTGTCGTGGCCGGTACCAATTCCGACATGTACTCGGCGATCACTGCGGCGATCGGTGCGTTGCGCGGCCCCAAGCACGGTGGCGCCAACGAGGAGGCGTTCCGCATCCAGAGCCGCTACGACGACGCCGATCAGGCCGAGGCGGATATTCGCGAGCGGGTCGCGCGCAAGGAGATCGTGATCGGATTCGGGCATCCGGTGTACACCATTGGCGATCCGCGCAACGACGTGATCAAGCGCGTCGCGCACAGTCTGTCGGAAGAGAACGGTGACATGAAGCTGTTCGGGATCGCCGACCGCCTGGAGTCGGTGATGTGGGAGGTCAAAAAGATGTTCCCGAATCTCGATTGGTTCTCGGCCGTGTCGTACAACCAGATGGGCGTGCCAACCGACATGTTCACCCCGCTGTTCGTCATTGCCCGCACCGCCGGCTGGGGGGCACACGTGATCGAGCAGCGCCAGGACGGCAAGATCATCCGTCCGTCGGCCAACTACGTCGGGCCGGAGAACCTCGAGTTCGTTCCTATTCAGAACCGGGTCTGATTGAATTCTTTGTGGATCAGATTATGAACACAACATTCCGCAAACCATTGCCGGGGACGGCGCTGGATTATTTCGATACCCGTGCGGCTGTCGATGCGATCCAAGCGGGTGCCTATGACAAGCTGCCCTATACCTCGCGTGTGTTGGCCGAGAACCTGGTGCGTCGCTGCGATCCGGACTCTCTGACGGACGCCCTGAGGCAGATTATCGAGCGCAAGCGTGAGCTGGACTTTCCCTGGTTCCCGGCACGGGTGGTTTGTCACGACATTCTTGGTCAGACAGCCCTGGTCGACCTTGCCGGACTGCGTGATGCCATTGCGGAAAGAGGGGGAGACCCGGCGCAGGTCAACCCGGTAGTCCCGACGCAGCTGATCGTCGACCACTCGCTGGCCGTTGAGTACGCGGGCTTCGATAAAGACGCCGTTGAAAAGAACCGTGCGGTGGAAGATCGTCGCAACGAGGACCGTTTCCACTTCATCAATTGGACCAAGAAGGCGTTCAAGAATGTGGACGTGATCCAGCCCGGCAACGGCATCATGCACCAGATCAACCTGGAGAAGATGTCACCGGTGGTACATGCACGGGATGGTGTGGCTTTCCCCGACACCCTGGTCGGCACCGATAGCCATACGCCACACGTTGATGCCCTGGGTGTCATCGCCATCGGTGTGGGCGGGCTGGAGGCGGAGAGCGTGATGCTGGGTCGTGCGTCGTATATGCGCCTGCCGGACATCATCGGTGTCGAACTGCTTGGCAGGCGCCAGCCCGGTATTACCGCCACCGATATCGTGCTGGCGCTGACCGAATTCCTGCGCAACGAAAAGGTGGTGTCGTCATACCTTGAATTCTTCGGTGAAGGCGCGGCCGAACTGACGCTGGGCGACCGTGCCACGATCTCCAACATGACGCCGGAATTTGGCGCCTCGGCAGCGATGTTCTACATCGACGACAAGACCATCGATTACCTCAAGCTGACCGGGCGCGAGCCAGAACAGGTCCGCTTGGTGGAGACCTACGCCAGGCAAGCGGGACTGTGGGCGGATACGCTGGGCAACGCCGAGTACGAGCGCGTGTTGAGGTTCGATCTGTCCAGCGTGGTGCGCAACATCGCCGGCCCCTCCAACCCGCACCGTCGTGTGCCGACCTCGGACCTGGCCGCCCGCGGAATCGCCGCAAGGGTGGAACACCAGGAAGGTCTGATGCCGGATGGCGCGGTCATCATCGCCGCGATCACCAGCTGCACCAACACCAGCAATCCGCGCAATGTGATTGCGGCCGGGCTGCTGGCGCGCAAGGCCAACGCCCTTGGCCTGACCCGTAAGCCCTGGGTCAAGACGTCACTGGCGCCGGGTTCCAGGGTGGTCCAGCTTTACCTGGAGGAAGCCGATCTGCTGCGCGATCTGGAGCAGCTGGGTTTTGGCATTGTCGGATTTGCCTGCACCACCTGTAACGGCATGAGTGGTGCGCTGGACCCCAAGATCCAGCAGGAGGTGATCGATCGCGATCTTTACGCCACCGCGGTGCTGTCCGGTAACCGCAACTTCGACGGCCGTATCCACCCGTACGCGAAACAGGCCTTCCTGGCCTCGCCGCCGCTGGTGGTGGCGTATGCGATCGCCGGGACCATCCGCTTCGACATCGAGAAGGATGCGCTGGGTACGGATGAAAATGGCCATCCGATCACGTTGAAGGATATCTGGCCGAGCGACGAGGAGATCGACAGGATCGTCAAGGCGAGCGTGAAGCCCGAGCAGTTCCGCCAGATCTATACCCCGATGTTCGCTGCGTCGGCTGAGTCCGGCGAGCGGGTCAGCCCGCTGTACGACTGGCGTCCGCAGAGCACCTACATCCGCCGTCCGCCCTATTGGGAGGGCGCGCTGGCCGGTGAGCGCAGCCTCAAGGGCATGCGTCCGCTGGCGGTGCTGGGTGACAACATCACCACCGACCACCTGTCGCCTTCGAACGCGATCCTGCCGGCCAGCGCGGCTGGTGAGTACCTTGCGAAGATGGGGTTGCCGGAGGAGGACTTCAATTCCTACGCGACCCATCGTGGCGACCACCTGACGGCCCAGCGTGCGACCTTTGCCAATCCCAAGCTGCTGAACGAGATGGTGAAGGAGAACGGCCGGATCAAACAAGGCTCGCTGGCGCGCATCGAGCCGCAAGGCAAGGTCACCCGGATGTGGGAGGCGATCGAGACCTACATGGCGCGCAGACAGCCGCTGATCATCGTGGCCGGTGCCGACTACGGCCAGGGGTCCTCGCGTGACTGGGCGGCCAAAGGGGTGCGGCTGGCGGGTGTCGAGGCGATCGTGGCCGAGGGCTTCGAGCGTATCCACCGAACCAACCTGGTGGGCATGGGGGTACTGCCGCTGGAGTTCAAGCCCGGTGAGAACCGCAACAGCTACGCCATCGACGGTAGCGAGACCTTCGACGTGATCGGCGAGCGCACGCCAGGTGCCGAACTGACACTGCTGATCCACCGCAGCAACGGTGAGTCCGTGCAGGTGCCGGTAACCTGCCGCCTGGATACCGCGGAAGAGGTGACGATCTACGAGGCCGGCGGTGTCCTGCAGCGTTTCGCACAGGATTTCCTCGAATCGGCAACGGCTGCTTGACTTAGGAGAAGACAGGCGTGGCTAAGGTACCGCAGATCAAGATCCCGGCCACCTACATGCGTGGCGGCACCAGCAAGGGCGTATTCTTCAAGCTCACGGATCTGCCCCCATCCGCGCAGGTGCCTGGCGCTGCGCGCGATGCGCTGTTGTTGCGCGTCATCGGCAGTCCGGACCCCTACGGCAAGCACACCGACGGGATGGGCGGTGGGACCTCGAGCACCAGCAAGACGGTGATTATCACAAAGAGCAGCAAACCCGATCACGACGTCGATTACCTGTTTGGGCAGGTGTCCATCGACCGGCCGTTCGTCGATTGGAGCGGCAATTGCGGCAACCTGACCGCCGCGGTCGGCTCGTTCGCGATCGCGAGTGGTCTGGTGGATGCTGAGCGGGTTCCACGGGACGGTGTTGCGATCGTGCGCATCTGGCAGGCCAATATCGGCAAGACCATCGTCGCGCATGTGCCGATCACGGATCACGCGGTCCAGGAAACCGGCGACTTCGAACTCGATGGCGTGACCTTCCCGGCCGCGGAGGTGCGGGTGGAATTCATGGATCCGGCCGACGGCGAGGGCGCCATGTTCCCGACCGGAAACCTGGTCGACGATCTGCAGGTCCCGGGTGTCGGTACGCTGAAGACCACGATGATAAACGCCGGCATTCCAACGATCTTTCTCAATGCCGACGAAATCGGTTGCAGCGGCAGCGAACTGCAGGACGCGATCAATGGCGACGCGCAGTTATTGGCCATGTTCGAAACCATCCGTGCCCACGGCGCGGTGCGCATGGGCCTGATCCGGGACGTTGCGGAAGCGGCCGGGCGCCAGCACACCCCCAAGGTCGCTTTCGTTGCCGCGCCACGAGACTACGCGGCCTCCAGCGGCAAGCAGATCCGTGCGCTGGATATCGATCTCAATGTGCGGGCATTGTCTATGGGCAGGCTGCACCACGCGATGATGGGCACGGCGGCGGTGGCGATCGGCACCGCGGCGGCGATTCCCGGGACCCTGGTGAATCTGGCCGCCGGCGGTGGTGACCGCGAAACGGTGACCTTCGGCCACCCCTCCGGCACCTTGAAGGTGGGTGCGGCAGCCAGTCGGAAAGGCGGCGAATGGACGGTCGACAAAGTCGTCATGAGTCGAAGTGCGCGCGTGCTGATGGAGGGGTGGGTGCGTGTTCCGGGTGATTCGTTCTGATCGACACGAACAGCCCGCGGGGACGCTGCATGTCAGTGCTGCGTTGGCGTGCCGGATCGCAGCTGCCGAACATGCCAGGCACGGCCAGACCCACGAGGCATCGCCGTTGTTGCGCTAAGCGTGGGACAGGCCGCGCCTGCCGAAGCGTCGTGGCGGCCGGCTTGACGTGATGCGCGCGGCGCCGCACATTCAGGCGCGTGAAAGCCTTTCTGCACCGCCCCAGCGCAGCGCCCTGCATGCCTTGTCTGCTGCTTATCGGCGCCGCGTTGTGCCTGCCCGGTGCGCGTGCCGTGGCGGCGATCGCGTGGTCGCTCGGGATCGAGGATATCCAGGGTGACGGCTGGCACGCGCAGGGCATCACGGTCAGCCTGGCCGAGCAATCAGTGGATCGCATCGCGGTCGCCATCCACGTCGACCAGTTCGATCTGCCGGACGGCTATGGCACGCTCCGCGGGCTCAAGCTCGAGTGCCCGGCGGCGCAGCGTGACGAGTCCGGCTGGGTGTGTGCGGAGGGCCGCCTGGCAATGCAGGACTCACCGTTGCAGGGCCAGGATGCGCCCTGGCACGCGAGTTACGATGTCCAGGGCGGTATCCGGATCGTGGTTCCCCGGCTTGCACTCGGCGAGGGTGGGATCGGTCTGGAACTGACCGCAAGCAACGGGACATGGACCGCACAGCTGCGCCCCGACCGGGCAGCGGTGGCCGACCTGGCCGGCGTCAGCCCGAGCGTGGCGCTGCCACGCGATTGGGGGATCAAGGGTCGTGTCAGTGGCCAGGTGGCGCTGGAGGGCATGTTGAGCGAGATTGCCAGTGCGCGCGCGGACCTGACCCTGGAGCGGCTGGACTACGCCTCTCCCGATGGCACCCAGGCAGCGGAAAAGGTACGCATCAGTACCAAACTGAATGCCCGGGTGGAACGCGGCCAGTGGTACTTCGATGCGCAGCTCGCCTGGCCTGACGGGGCACTCTACAGCGAGCCGCTGTATGTCGATGCGGCCAAGGGGCCGCTGGAGGCAACGGCTGTCGGCAACTGGGATGCCGCGCGACAACGTCTGGTCATCGACAGCTGGGCGGTAAGGCTGGCCGATACCGTTGCGGTGTTCGGAACCGGGCGCTTCGTCGGCCCGGATCTCGCGCTCGAGGACCTGACGGTGGCGGTGCAGAGCGACCATGCCGGGCGCCTTTACCAGCGCGTGTTGCAGCCGTTCATGATCGGCAGTGCGGCAGACGACATGTCGGTGACCGGCCGCGTGGGCATGGCGCTGCATTTCGACGACAAGGGCGTCGAACAGGCCGGCCTTGAACTGAACGCGCTGGCGTTCGAAGACCACCAGGGCCGTTTCTCGCTTGACCAGGCCGACGGCAGCGTGGCCTGGGATCGCAGCAAGGAGGTGCCGGTGTCGCGCGTGGCGGTCAAGGGTGCCAGCCTGTACCGGATTCCGACCGGCCCTTTCGGTGTCCACGCCCGCTTCGCCGGTGAGCGCATCTATCTGGTCGAGCCGGTGGTCGTGCCGCTGCTCGCGGGCGAGGTCGGTCTGGACAGTTTCGAGCTTACCGGCGCATTGATGTCGGGTGGGCAGCTGCGCTGGGAGGCGAGCGCGTCGGTCCGCGGGGTATCACTCGAGCAGCTGACCGAGACCCTGGCGTGGCCGCCTTTTGGCGGCACCGTGGCCGGGCAGTTGCGCAATATGCGTTATGTCGACCAGCAGTTCACGATCGGGGGCGGGTTGCAGCTCGCCGCATTTGGCGGGGAGATTCAGGTCAACGGGCTGAGCATCCAGGACCCGTTCGGCAGCGTGCCGATTCTTAACGCGGCTGCAACCCTGCGCGGCCTGAACCTCGAGGCATTGACCCAGACGTTCTCGTTCGGCCGGATCGAGGGCCGTATCAACGGGGATGTCGACAATATCCAGCTGGTCGGCTGGCAGCCCGATCGCTTCGACCTGCACCTGTATACACCGGACGAGGATGACTCGCGCCACCGCATCAGTCAGCGTGCGGTGCAGAACCTGACCGAACTCGGCAGCGGGGTGCCGGCCGGGCTGTCGACCACGGTCCTGACGGTGTTCAACGACTTTCGTTACGATCGGATCGACATCAAGATCGAACTGCAAGGCAACACGGCGGAACTCGACGGGCTTGCGCGCCCGGATGGCGGCTATTACCTTGTCAAGGGCGCGGGGCTGCCGCGAATCGATGTGATCGGACGCAATCGCAGCGTGGCGTGGAAAGATCTGCTGAAACGCCTCCAGCAGATTCAGGTCGAAGGGGCACAGATCAGATGAAGGAACCAGGACACGGCATGGTCAAGAGAATTGTGAGTTTTCCGCTGATGGCGTTGGCACTGGCTGCCTGCGTCACGATCAACATCTATTTTCCGGCGGCTGCGGCCGAGGAGGCGGCGCGCACCATCGTGCGCGACGTGTTGCAGAGTGATCAGCCGGAGCAGGCTCCGCCGGCGAAACCGGATGACAAACAGTCGCATTCGATCCACGGTCATCCGCTGGCGGTGGCCTTCGGTGTCCTGATGGAGGCCCTGGTACCCGCGGCGGAGGCGGCCCAGGCAGACATCAACATCAACACCGCAGCTATCAGTGCGATCCGCGCCAGCATGCAGAAGCGCCAGTCGAGCCTCGCGCCCTTCTATCAGAGCGGCGCCATCGGCTTCGACAACAAGGGTTCGGTGAGCCTGCGTGACCTTGCGGCCGCGCCGCTGCCGCAGCGCAACCAGGTCAAAAAGCTGGTCGCGGACGAGAATGCGGATCGCGACAAGCTCTACAGGGAGATTGCGCGTGCCAATGGGCATCCGGAATGGGAGGCAGATGTGCGCTCGACCTTCGCCAAGGTCTGGGTGCAGGAGGCACTCAAGGGTTATTGGTATCAGGATGGTGGTGGCAACTGGAAGCAGCGCTGAACAGGACTCTGCGAATGACAGGCCGGGCCTCGTGATGCGACGCCCGGCCGAGCATCTATTTGCCGATCTTCATCTTGCAGACCAGTTTTGCCGGGAGCAGCCAGCGCAATTCGCCGATGCCGAAGTCGAGTTGCTGCCAGCTGTCGATCTCGAAGTCGATACGCAGCATCGCCCCGGTCGGCACCTTGATCATGGCCTCGCCGATCAATTTGCTGGCCAGGTCTGACCAGGTCGGTTCGTGGCCGGTCAGGAGCAGGCACGCCGGGGTCTCGTCGAACCCCTTTACCCAGTTCAGCACATCACGCGCTGAACTCTCGTAGAGTGCACTGTCGATGCGCATGGCGCTGCGCCAATGGCCGGCCTGGGCCGCGAGCTGCAGTGTGTCCTTGGCGCGCTGCGCGGAAGAACTGACTGCCATATCGGGCACCTGGCCGGTGTGCTTGAGCATACGCCCCATTGCCCGCGCGGCCTCGCGGCCACGGTTGGTCAGGGGACGTTCGTGGTCGTTCGCAAACGGCGCATCCCAATCGGATTTTGCATGCCGAAACAGGATTAGGCTGAGCATTGTTCACTCGCTGGGTGGTCTATCCGCCGCCAAGTTATCACGGCGCCCGATTCAGACCCAGCGATCCGCGGCCCGCGCTGCGGGCTCAGTGGGGCTTGCGCAGCAGGTCGACGCGCAGCGGTGTGAGGAACTCGGCAATGCCGTCGGCATCGACGTGCGGCATAAAACGCGCTTTTACTTCCTGGTACACGGCGTCGTCGAGATCGAAGCTGGAGTGGGTCGCCCCCAGGATACGGCGCTCGAATTCCTCGAAGCCCTCGAATCGGGTGGTGCTGTGAAAGTGGATCTCCTTCTTGAGTTCCATCCGGCCGGCCTCGACGGCCCGCCGAGTGGCCTCGAATGCCGCCTCGCGAACCTTCCTTTCATCATTAAAAAGACGCAGTATCTCATTCAAATCGCCAGAATAAACCGGTTCTGAGATGTACGCCAGACCGCCCGGACGCAGGACCCTGGCGATCTCGCCAAAGGCCGTGTCCATATCCTCGACAGGCACATGATGCAGTGACTTCAACATGATCACGGCATCCACGCTGGCAGGCGGCAGGTCGATCGCCTGGGCGCCGCCGTAGACAAAGGTCACGTTGGGCAGGTCAGGGATAAGCAGGTTCTTTTCATGCTGGACCTGGTCGACCTCCATCGCGACGATCTCGCGCACCGGAAACGACTCGGCCAGGCGCCGGGTGGTAAACGCGGCGCCACAGCCCAATTCGAGCAGCCGGGCGCCCTCGAGCGGCAGCCACTTGCTGATCTGCTCGAAATCCGACGAACGCGGCAGGTCGCCGTCTTTGGCTATCTGCATCATGCCTAGGAACTCCAAATTATTTCTTGCAAGTTTATGCAGCATGAAATCTTGCTGACAATGCGGATTTTCAATACTGCACCGGGGTCTGGCCGCATATCGCCTGCGGGCGGACCAGACTGGCAGCGCAGCGCACGGTCGGGGTGATATGGTGACAAGCGGCTACAACTGAAGGATCAGGCCGGATCCGCTAGGCAGGCAACTTTGGTCATCGAAACACCCGAACAGCATGAAGCCTTGGTCGCATCTCTGATGGACCCGCGGCGCTGGCCCCAGGGTGGGGGCGAGCGGCGCAGGATCGACACCCATATATCCACGGTGATCCTGGCCGGCGATCTGGCCTACAAGCTGAAAAAGCCGCTCGACCTGGGCTTTCTGGACTTCCTAAGCCTCGACGCGCGCCGCCAGGCCTGTCTCGCGGAGGTGCGCCTGAACCGCCGCCTTGCACCGGAGATCTACCTGGGCGTCTCGGCGATCAGCGGGTCGATCCAGGCGCCGCGGGTCGATGGTGACGGCCCGGCGATCGACTGGGCAGTGCGCATGCAGCGCTTCGACCCGGACGCGATCCTGGCGAATCTGGCCGCGCAGATCCGGCCGCCGTTGATCGTGCAGCTCGCCGATCGGGTCGCCAGATTCCACGCCGAGGCGGCCACCTGCCCGCAGCAGGAGCTGTTTGGCACGCCGCCGGTCGTGTTCGCGCCGATGCAGCAGAATTTCGAGCAGATCCACGCCTTGTTCGGCAGCGCCGACGCGTCGTTGGAGAGCTTGCGAGTCTGGACGCTGGAGGAGTACGCGCGTCTTGGCGATGCGCTGCGTGCGCGCAAGTCTGACGGACACGTACGCGAATGCCATGGCGATCTGCACCTCGGAAACGTAGCGCTCATCGACGCTCGGCCGGTGGTGTTCGACGCGATCGAATTCAACCCCGGCTTCCGCTGGATCGACACGCTCAACGATGTCGCGTTCCTGACCATGGACCTGCATCATCGTGCGCGCCCCGAGCTCGCCTACCAGTTCCTCGACCGTTATCTGCAGATCGGAGGGGACTACGCCGGCCTCGCTGTGCTGCGCTTCTACGAGGTCTATCGGGCGATGGTCAGGGCCAAGATCGCCGCGATCCGATTGCATCAGCAGATCGACGCCAGCGAGCGTGGGTCGGTGGAGGCCGAGTTCGCTGCCTACATCGCGCTGGCCGGGCGACTGACCCGGGGTCACAGCGGCGCGTTGCTCATTACCCACGGGCTTTCCGGCAGCGGCAAGAGCCACGTCACTGCGGGTCTACCCGGCGAACTGCCCGCGGTACGCCTGCGCTCGGACGTCGAGCGCAAGCGCCTGCTCGGCATAGACCCGGGCAGTGATGCCTCGGCCGTCGACGGCTATTCCCGGGAGCTGACGGAACGGACCTACGCGCGCCTGGCGCAGCTGGCGCGCGGCGTGGTCGAGGCCGGCTACGTCGCGGTCATCGACGCGACCTTCCTGAAGCGTGCGCAGCGCGCCCGTTTCAGCGAACTGGCGGCGGCGCTGCAGGTGCCATTTGTGATCATCGACTGTGACGCCGCGCCGCCTATCCTGCGCGAACGGATCCTGCGGCGGCGCAGTGAGAGCGGCAACGTGTCTGATGCAGACCTGTCGGTCCTCGAGATGCAGTTGCGCAACCACGAGCCGCTCGACGCCGCGGAGGTCGCCACGAGTATCCCGGTCGGTCCCGACCTGCCGCTGGCGCTGGACCGGGTCAGGCAGCTGCTGGACGCTCAACGCTAGCCCGTCGCCGAACCGGTCGCGCGCCTGCCAGACCACCGGCCAGCCGCAAACGGCGGCTATCGGGCCTTGCGCGGATATCCGCGTTTGCATCCCGCGCAGCAAATCGCGGCCACGATTGATCCCCAGGCAATTACCGTCTAGCGTTACGTCGACCCGGGCGAGGGGGGCGGCCGCAGCCCCGCGACCCACCGGGGCAATACGCCAAGGGCCGACGCTAGACCCAGCGCTGTCGTTGGCACATCGCCAAACCGAAGGAGCATGAGATCGTGAAGAACATCGTCAATTCAATCCGTATCGCCAGCCTGGTCATACTCGGCATGCTGGCCATCGCCACGGCAGCCCAGGCGCAGGACGATAAGGTCCACAAGATTGTCATCCAGGTCAGCCATCCTGACCCCGCCGAACACGCCATCGCGCTCAATATGGCCTCGAACCTGCAGAAGCTGTACGGCATGGACAACATTAAGGTCGAAATCGTGGCCTTCGGGCAGGGGCTTGAGATCCTCACGCCGAAGAGCGCCGAGGCCGCGCGGGTGAAGAGCATGGTTCTGCAGGACGTGCGCTTCAGCGCCTGTGCCAACACGATGGACAAGATCGAGCGCAAGACCGGCAAGCGCCCCGAGTTGACCGAGGGCGTGGAGATTGTCCCAGCCGGGGTGGGACGCATCATGGAACTTCAGGAGCAGGGCTACGCTTACGCGGCACCCTGATTCCTGCGTTGTGGCCAGAGGATAGCGACGGGGTGTCATCCGGCACTCCCCGGATCGATGACATACCCCGGCCTGTTGGCTGGGGTATGTGTTACTCGGCGGCGATTATCTGCGGTTTCCGTTAGAGACTGGCGGTCGACCCGAAGCGGACCGGCTGCTGCATCTCACGGGTGGCCGCGAATGGCCTTGCCAGGGCCGGCATCCGGCACCAGATTACCGGGTCCCGGTGGTCCCCAATCGACGATTTGGCGGTTGCCATCTCGACCCGGTGACCGTCACCTGGTCGCGCGACCGACCGCACGGCCTGCGCCAGGTTCAGGCCAGCGATGTGGGCCTGAAAACCAGCGCTAGCGGAACCGCAAAGGTGCAGCGGAACAGGCCGCTGCGGCAACGCAACAAGAGCGACCCATGCCCGCTGAGCAGGTCTGTGGATATTGCTGTTGAATTCGTCATTTCAGGGCGACGATTCCACAAAAGTTGTACCACTTGAAAAAGGTTTCGACCTCGCGAAAACCGTTATCGAGAAGTAGCTGACGGTTTTCCGTGAAGCGGTAGGGTATCAGGATGTTCTCGAGTGCCTCGCGCTTCTGCGCGATCTCCATCTCTGAATAGCCGTTGGCCTTCTTCATCCGGTGGTAATACTCGATGAACAGCCGGTTGATCGTGGAATTGGGCGAAAGTACTTTCTCGACGAGCAGCAGAACGCCATTGTCGTTCAGACCCTCTGCAATGTGACGTACGGTCTGGGCGCGGACCAGCGGACGTATGAACTGCAGGGTAAGATTCATAAGCACTACCGAGGCGTTCTGAATCGAGAAAGGTTCGTTCAGATCCTGGCAGACAAGTTCGAAATTTCGTGAGAAGCCCACGCCCTGAAGCTTGCTCCGCCCCTTGTCGAGCATGGCCTCTGAATTATCCAGACCGACGAAGGTGACATCTTCCGGCACCAGGTGTTCCAACTGCATAAACGAGGTGCAGGTGGAGCATCCCAGATCGTAAACCCGCGAACCCGGGGTGGCGAAATCCGCTGTGATCTCGGCCATCATGCGCTGGATCTCGCTGTAGAAAGGCACCGAACGATCCAGCATGTCGTCGAACACTTCGGCGGTCTTTGCCGAAAAGTCGAAATCGGCAATGAGCCCTCTTTCCTGGCGGAAAAGTTCATCTTTATCTTTTTGCATGACTGCCTCAGACCAGGGTGCCGGTAGGGTGGTCTGGCAAAACCGGACACCTTGTAAACGATCCAAGATGCCATAAATGGCCAGGGTTTGAACAGGCAACCGCTTGCGCGCGCAGCCGCCCGACTGGTGCGCTCACGCAACTCGCGCAGGCAATAACAGCTGCAGCAGGTGCAGGCTGTGATGCACCCGATAGCGACAGCTGTGGCGCGCCCGCCCCCTGGCCTGCAGCTGTGCGTTCGCCGCGATTGCCCTGGCTGCACCCTGAGCCGGGATGCGCCCGCCGTCGAACGCGCCGCTTGTGGCTGGGCGCGAGTGTCAGGAAATTTTCATAAATCACGCCGGCCGGCCAGCCTGGGTATGCGGCCAAAAAGATAAGTTGTTGAGGTAAAGCACAAAAATATGTTTCGGCGCGAAAATTGCTTTGCCTATGGCAGGGGCGGCTGTCACCGCGCCCTGCCAGGTGAACATGTAGGAGAGGCGGCCATGAAGAAAATGCCTAACGAGCTTATCTGCAGAGATCCTTGGTGCCCGGAGAGCGATCCAGCGCGGACCGGGCAGAAGACCGCGGATCGTTTTTCCGGATGCTTCTCCAGACCGAGAGACGTGCGGGCGCCGTTGGCCCGCCCGATCGTGTTCCCTCGTTACTTCGGTTGGGTCAGTTAGACCTGCATCATGCCACTGTGGCCGGCCCGTCCGACGCCGGTCGCGCTCGCGGTCAACAGTTGGCTCGTCGGCATGCGTCACCTCGCATAGCCGCTTGCCTCCAGGTAGCCGACACCGGTGTGGCTGCCGCTGACCGCCACCGCTCCCTCCCAGTAGTGCACCGCATGGCGCATCTCCTGCGCATCGAACGCGGCCTCGACGTCCAGGTCCAGTCCCAGGCGGGCGACTGTCACGCGCCAGCCGACCGGGTAGTCGACGCCGTCGGCGTTGCGCCATGTCCGGGTCTGCACGAGCCTGAAGTCGTCCACCGCAAGGGTCTGGACGGCACCATCTGTGCCGACCAGGACGCCGCTGCTGAACGCCTGCGCGCGCCCATCCTTACCGCGCATCCGGTAGATCATCAGGTCGCGGCCGTCGTCGAGTTGCAGCGCAAACCAGTCCCAGCCGGCCTGGTCGGCTGCCAGCGCAGAGCTGGACCACTCGCGGTCGAACCAGCTGTTGCCAGCGACGCGCCGTCGCCGGTCGCCAATGCGGATCTCCCCGGACGTCGGCAAACGGGTGTACGAATAGTAGTAGGAGGCATTGCCCGCTGCCGCCGCCTTGCGCGACAGACCGTGCTCGCCCTGCACGACCAGCGGCTTGGCTCCCTGCGCCAGGCTCAGGTCGATAGCGATCTCGTCCGTTTGCGCGCTGATGTGCAGCGGGAACAAGCCACTGCCGGCGCCGCGGATCGACCAGGGGCCCAGCCACACCCGCAGCGGCGTCGACTCGGCACCGGCGAGCCCGGCTGCGGCGCGGCTGAAACGCTCGGCCGTATGGTGGCGCCGTGCGCCGATATCGCTGATCGCCAGGTGGCCCATGTACATCTGGGTCGCGCGCCACGCCGAGTCGCGCGCCGGCGGCCCGGGCTTCAGGCCGATCCGGAACAGGGTCAGCTGATAGCCAAACCGGGCGCCGTTGTCGCTCTGCAGATTGCCTGTGAAATACCACCACTCGGTCGCGAACCCGGGGTGCGCCCCGTGGTCGCGTGGAAACTCGAAGGCGCGCGGCTGAATGGCGCGTTCGAACCCGGGATCGGGTGTGGTCCCCATGCGTTGATCGACGCGGACGCCAGGCGGGTCCGGCGGTCGGCCCGGCGGGGCGTCATCGCAGCCGCCCAGCGCGCCGAGCGATGCAACGGCGAGCGCGATCAGGAACCCCCGCAACATCGTCGTCAGTCCTCGCGCAGCTGTGGGGCAGGGTCGTGCCAGCCGGCGCGCCATGCCGGGTAAAGGCTGGCGAGCAGCGCCGCGACCAGTCCAAGGATCAGCGTGTGCAGGAGGGGTGCGGCTGTGATCTGCAACGCCATACTCCAGCCGAATGCGCGCAACTGGATCGCGTCCGTCAACACCCAGGCCAATGCCAGCCCGGTGGGTATGGCGAGCAGCGCCGCGAGCAGGCCGAGCAGCACCGATTGCAAGGCCACCAGTCGGGCCAGTTGGTATCGGGTCATGCCCAGTGCGCGCAGCACCGCATACTCCTTGCGGCGCTCGAGCTGCAGCGCCATCAGCGCGCTGAGTACCCCGATGAAGGCGACCAGCAGCGACAGATAACGCAGCACCTGGGTGATACGGAAGGTGCGATCGAATATCGCCATGGATTCGGCGTAGATATCACGCGCTGCGGTGAATACCAGGTCGTGGTCGGCGGACAGGCGCGACCGCACCGCGTCCAACAAGGCCTGTCGATCGGGTGAATCGCTGAACAGCGCCAGCGTGTTGATGCGCATATCCTCCCAGTAGCGCCGATACGCGGTCAGTGGCATGAAGACCCGGCCATGTTCGCTGGCGTAATCGCGAAATACCGCGGCGATCTCGAAGCTTGTCTGGCCCGCTGGGGTCGGCAGGCGCAGGGTGTCTCCCGCGCGCAGGCCGAGACGGTGGGCGAGCGGTTCCGAGACCAGTATGCCGCCACGCTCGTACATACCCCAGGGCTCGCTGTCCGCGGCCGACAGCAGTCCGAGGCCGGCGCGCGAGCGCGCGGCAAGGTCGGCGGCCACCAGCTGGACCGGACCATCGGGGAGCTGCAGCCTGCGGTTGCGGTAGCGACTGACAGCGGAGACCAGCGGCAGGTGGGCCGCCTGTTCGACGACCGGTGCCGGCAGCGTGGCGCCGTCCTCGAATCCCTGCGCGGCGACATACAGGTCGGCCGACAACAGTTGGCCGAGCCAGTCGCTGACCGCTCCGCGCATGCTCTCGACCATCACCGCGACACCGACGCTGGCGGCCAGCGCCACCATCAGCGCTGCCGTTGCCGTGGACAGTCTCGACAGGTGGCGGTCGAGGTCGCGCGTCGCCAGCCGCCAGACCCCGGTGCGCGCGATGCCTTTGAGCAGCAGGTGTGCGATATGCAGCGCCAGGGGGGTAAGCAGTGCAGCGCCGAGCAGCAGGATGAACAGCCCCGCGAAGCCGCTGACCAGGCCACCCGGTGCGTTGAACGCCGCGCCGAGGCCGAGCAGCGTCGTGCTGCCGCCGAGCAGCGCCAGCGGCGCGACCTGCGCGCGCGTCGCCTGCTCGAGCGCGGCGCGCGACAACGTGGTCAGCGGCGGGGTGCGGGCGGCCTGGCGGGCCGGCAGCCAACTCGCAAACAAGGTGCCGCCGACCCCGAGCAGGGTCGCCTTAGCCAGCGATGCCCAGTCGGGCTGCATGGCATCGGCGGTCACGTCGTAATACAACTCACTGACGGTTGCCGCGACGATCCCGGTCAGGGCCTGGCCCAGCCATACCCCCAGCGCGATGCCGATCAGGGTGCCGACGAGTCCGAGTACCAGGGCCTCGCCGAGCACCAGACGCGACAGTTCGGCGGCCTCGACCCCGAGCGCGCGCAGCCGCCCCAGCAGATTGCGACGCTGCACGATTGCCAGGCTCATTGCATTGAAGATCAGGAACAGGCCGACCAGCAGTGCGAGCAGGCTCATGGCGGTCAGGTTCAGCTCGAACGCCGCCGACATGCGTTCGACGCCCCGGGTCTGCTGCGCGATGCTGACCAGCCTGAGCGAAGCCGGGAGTCGCCCGTCGAACCAGGCCAGCGCCGCGTCGTCGAGGATCAGGTCGATATGGCTGATCGCGTCGTCGAGCCCGGTGATTGCCTGGGCGGTCGCAATATCCACGACCAGCAGGTCGCGGCTGCCCAGGCTGCGGTCGGGATGGATCGCGAACACCTTGAGCGTGTGGCTGTGGCCCCGGTACTGCAGCGTCAGCGGATCGCCGGTCTGCACGCCGAGCAGGTCGGCCGCGGACTGGCTCAGGGTCAGTGCATCCGGCTGCGACAACCAGTCCGCCAGCGACCGCTGGCCGGCGATCGTGTCGGACAGCGCGGCGCGGAACGCGCCCTCGGCAAAGATGTCCAGGCCAACCAGGCGCAGGCGGCCCGGCTGGCCGGCGACGCGTACCCGGTCGAGAATCACCGGCGCCAGCGGGGGGTGTCCGGGGGTCGTGAACAGCGAGCGGTACAGCGACTGCGGAACCTGTCCGCCCGTGCCCAGTACGCGGTGCGTGGCCGCGCCACGCAGTTGCTCGGACGACAGCGCGAACGAGGCCCGGGCGGCACCATTGGCCAGGTCGACGGCCAGTACGACGGCGACGCCCAGAACGATGCCGGTCATGGCCAGCAGCGCCTGCCAGCGGTGGCGCAGCTGGTAGCGCAGGCCCGCGCGCAGCAGCAATGGGGAGATGCCCGCGATGCTCACCCGCCGACCAGCCTGCCGCGCGTGAGCTGCAGCACACGATCGGCGCTATCCGCGACGCGCCGACTGTGGGTGACCAGCACCATCGTGGTCCGCTGCGCGCGTGCCAGTCCGCTGAGCAGCGCGATCACCTGGTCGGCGGTGGTCTCGTCCAGGTTGCCGGTCGGCTCGTCGGCCAACAGGACCTTTGGACCATGTGCCAGTGCCCGGGCCACCGCGGTGCGCTGTTGCTCACCGCCGGACAGGGTCTCGGGGTAACGGTCTGCCATACCGGCCAGTCCGACCTGCGCGAGCAGTTCCTGTACCCGGTTGGCGGCGCGCGACGGCGATGTGCCGTTGAGCTCCATTGGCAGCGCGATGTTCTCGCCGACCGTCAGGGTCGGGATCAGGTTGAAGAACTGGAACACGAAGCCGATCCGGCGGCGGCGCAACAGGGTGCGTTGCGGCTCGCCCTGGGCGTGCACGTCGACGCCTTCGATGTGCACGCTGCCGCCGTCAGGGCTGTCGATGCCGCTCAACAGGTTCAGCAGTGTGGTCTTGCCGCTGCCGCTGGCACCGAGCAGTGCGACCACCTCGCCATCGCGGACGCTGAAGCTGAGGTCGTCGAATACCGTCTGGGCGACGCCGCCCGTGCGGTAGGTCTTGCGCAATTGCCTTACGTCGAGCATGCCTGTTCCGTTTCGCTGGCCGGGGTCTTGCGCGCAGCCCGCGCGCCCGGCGCCGGTTTGGCGGTTATGCCTAAAGCGCGGCGGCGTACCCGCTTTGCGCGATGATCATCTGTCGCAGGCCCTGTATTCGCAGGCATCGGCAAGCACCACCTTCGATGTCCGGCAGGGTGCGCGCTGTGCCTTCTTTTCAGTAGGGTTTGCCTTTAGGATCGCGGCAGACGGCTATTAGAGCAGGAGTTCAGCGTGTCGGCACCGGAAGGGAAAGTGGTTTTTTTGCTCGGCGCGGGTAGAAGCGGCTCGACCTTGCTGGAGTTGATACTCGACAGCCACAGCCAGATACGCGGGCTGGGTGAGCTGAATCACTTGACCTGGTATGCCTCGGAATCCGAATCCGAGTCACCGCAGGTATGTTCCTATTGCGATGGTCCGTGCAGCTTCTGGAACAAGTCCGTCGATTGGCGAGTCGTCCGCCGGTTCTACTCGCGCACCGGACTCTTCCCCGGCCTTCGGCGGTCGTGGTATCGGCGCTTCTCCAACCCGTTCCATTTTTTTCTGCGCTGGTCAGACGAAAAGATCCTGATCGATTCGAGCAAGAATATCCGCTGGATCAGTCGGCATTTGAGTCACGCGAAGGTCTGGGGAGCCGTGCGGCCCATGGTCCTGTTTCTTACCCGGGACGGTCGAGCGGTCACGAACGCCGTGCTGCGCAAGCATCCGCAGTGGGACATGGCGACGGTTGCCCGAGATTGGAAGGCGCGCATGCTGGCGAACAAGGGGCTGTTCGAGTCGTTGCCTGTGGAGCGCCGGCTTCAGCTCGCTTACGAGGACCTGGTGGCTGATCCTGAGACGGCTGCGCGGCGCATCTGCGACTGGCTCCAAGTGGCCTATCAGCCAGGCATGCTCGACTATTGGGGCCACCAGCACCATATGATGGCTGGCAACATTTGGACGCGCGACAGGGTCCGGAAGTTTCAGGACAGCTCGCCTCTGGACTCCGCCGAACAGGGTGTGATGGATCGATCCGGTACCGCTGGCGTGGAACCGCAGGTGCAGGGGGTAGGGCTTCAGATCGTGAAGGACGAGCGCTGGCGCACCGAGTTGTCGGCTGAAAACCTGCAGACTTTCGATCAGATTGCGGGCGATCTGAATCGCGCCTACCTGTCCCGATAGCGACTGGGACGGCCACGTTCTTGACGATGCAGATCCCACCCGGGCCCAGGTTTGAATCGCACGCAGCCATTCCCTGGTCCAGGCGCCTTGGCGTCCTGGGACTGTATCTGTTCGGGTTTTCGGCGTTTGTCAGTTCGGCCGGCGCCAACATCGGCATCGTGCTGATGCTCGCGACCGCGTTGCTGAGTATCCGGGATGCCCCCGCGGGCTGGTGGCGGGATCCGGCGGTCGTGTTGGCGGCGGCCGCGATGATCACGGTTTCGGCGAGTGCAGGCTGGGCCGCGCTCGCCGAGCCCGCGCAGTTTGAAATACTGCGAAAAGGGGCGGGCCAGTTGCTCAAGCCATGGCTGTTTCTGCTCGTGGCCTTTTGGCTGCAGGGGCGCCAGGACCGCGTCATCTTGCTGCTCAGCCTCGCCCTGCTTGGCTTCCTGCTGGGTTCAGTGCGGGCGCTGGATGAAGATTCGCTCGCGGCCCTGCTCGCCCATCAGCGTCCGGATTTCCGCTGGTCGATCAATGCGTTCGCACAATACACGTCAGCCAGTCTGGTGGGTCTGATGGTGTTTCTGCCGCGTATCTGGCATGCCCTTGCGACGCCGACCCGGCAGTACCCCGGGGTGCTGGTCTGCACGCTGCTGATGGCGATCCTGGCCGCGGCCGTCGCACTCACCGAATCGCGCACCGCATTGCTCGGTCTGGGGATCATCCTGAGCGGCGTCGTCGTGCATTTCTATCTGCTTGCCCCCGGTCCGGCCGGCAGGCGGCTGATGGTCCCGTTGATGGCCGTGGTTGCTTTGTTGCTGGTTGCGGTGATCGGCCTTGTCGGCTCCGCGGAGCGCTTTGGATTCCTGTCCCTGCAGACGGTCGAGGAACTCTTCGCGGGCGGCGCGACCTCGATTCAGGACGAGTCGCTCGATGCCCGTGCGGCGCTGCTCAGGCTCGGATTGGGGCTGTGGTGGGAAAAGCCGCTGCTGGGCTGGGGTGCGGGCAGCTCATCGATGCTGATCGACGCGGCTGGGACCGCGCAACCGATCGTTGCGGGCTTTCCGGATTTTCACAATCTGTTCGTCGACCTGCTGGTGGGTGTCGGTGCGCTCGGCACGCTGGTCTACGGCCTGGGCTTCGTGGTCGTGATGCGCGCACTCACGCACGGGCGTGGCCATGGTTGTATGGATCTGGACACCTACCTGCTGCTGTTCTGGCTGATGGTTTTTGAAATCCTGAGCCAGATGACGTCCTATCGCATCGACAGCATCCATGGCCGGTTCTTCTGGATGCTGATCGCGGGTTCGGCCTATTCTTGCCACTTCTGGGTGCGCCTGGGGGCGTTGCGCAACGGGCGCGCCGACTGAACGGTAGCATGTGAGGCGTGGGTGATATGCCCGTGCGCGGGCCGTGTCTGCGGCGTAACGCCGCCTGACCGTCGGCTGCGCAGACCTTTAACCCTACCTTCCGGGTATTGATTTTTTGGGCCCTTCGCCGTACATAATACTTGAGCAAATTACTCAGTATTTTGGATGGGCCATGAGTTCTTCAAACAAACAGATGGATGCGCTGGTCGCAAAGGGGTACGAGCACGGTTTCGTGACCGATATCGAGACCGACGTTATCCCGCCGGGGCTGAACGAGGACGTGATCCGCTTCATCTCGGCGCGCAAGAACGAGCCGGAGTGGGTGCTCGAGTACCGGCTCAAGGCCTACCGCCACTGGCTGACGATGACGCCGCCACACTGGTCGTCGGTGCACTATCCAGCGATCGATTTCCAGGCGATCTCGTATTTCGCCGCGCCGACCAAGAAACCGCAACTGGACAGTCTCGACCAGGTCGACCCGGAGTTGTTGCGCACCTATGAAAAGCTCGGCATACCGCTCGAGGAGCAGAAGGCGCTATCTGGGGTTGCGGTGGATGCGGTGTTCGACAGTGTGTCGGTGGCGACCACATTCCGTCAAAACCTGGCCGACGCCGGGGTTATCTTCTGCTCGATCTCGGAGGCCGCGCAGGAGCACCCCGATCTGCTGCGCGAGTACCTCGGTTCGGTGGTCCCGCACACCGACAACTTTTATGCGGCCCTGAACGCCGCGGTGTTCACCGACGGGACCTTCGTGTACATCCCGAAGGGGGTACGCTGCCCGATGGAGCTGTCGACCTACTTCCGCATCAATGCGCAGAACACCGGGCAGTTCGAGCGCACGCTGATCGTCGCCGAAGAGGGCAGCCATGTCAGTTACCTGGAGGGCTGTACCGCGCCGCAGCGTGACGAGAACCAGTTGCACGCCGCGGTCGTCGAGCTGATCGCGATGCAGGACGCGCAGATCAAGTACTCGACCGTGCAGAACTGGTACCCGGGCGACGAGCAGGGCAGGGGTGGCATCTACAATTTCGTCACCAAGCGCGGTGACTGCCGCGGTGCGCGCTCGAAGATTTCCTGGACCCAGGTCGAGACCGGCTCGGCGATCACCTGGAAATACCCGAGCTGCCTACTGCGCGGTGACGACTCGGTGGGCGAGTTCTACTCTGTCGCGGTGACCAAGGGTCGGCAGCAGGCCGATACCGGCACCAAGATGATCCACATCGGGCGCAATACCACCAGCACGGTCGTGTCCAAGGGCATCTCGGCCGGCGGGGGCCAGCAGGCATACCGCGGCCTGGTGCGCATGTCGCAGCGTGCCGAGAATGCGCGCAACCACACCCAGTGCGACTCGCTGCTGATTGGCGACCGCTGCGCCGCGCACACCTTCCCGTACATTGAGGTGAAGAACCCGACGGCCAAGGTCGAGCACGAGGCCACCACGTCGAAGATCGGTGAGGACCAGCTGTTCTACTGCCGCAGCCGTGGGCTGTCGGAAGAGAACGCTGTGTCACTGATCGTGAACGGCTTCTGCAAAGAGATATTCAACGAACTCCCGATGGAGTTCGCCGTTGAGGCGCAAAAACTGCTCGCCATCAGCCTCGAAGGGGCGGTGGGTTAAACCGGAGAATCGATATGATGTTATCTATCAAGAACCTCAAGGCCGAGGTCGAAGGCAAGGAGATCCTCAAGGGCCTCAACCTGGAGGTCGGCGCCGGTGAGGTGCACGCGATCATGGGTCCGAACGGCTCGGGCAAGAGCACGCTGGCGCACGTGCTGGCGGGGCGCGAGGGCTACGAGGTCACGTCCGGCGAAGCGACAATGGATGGCCAGGATCTGATCGGGCTGGAGCCGGAAGAGCGTGCCGCACTGGGCGTCTTTCTGGCCTTCCAGTACCCGGTCGAACTGCCCGGGGTGAACAACACGCACTTCCTGAAGGAGGCGCTGAACGCGCAGCGCAAGGCGCGCGGCGAGCCGGAACTCGACTCGGTCGCGTTCCTGAAGCTGATCCGCGAGAAGCTGGCGCTGGTGTCGATGAAGCCCGAGCTGCTCAAGCGCCCGGTCAATGCCGGTTTCTCCGGCGGCGAGAAGAAGCGCAACGAGATCCTGCAGATGGCGCTGCTCGAGCCAAGGCTGGCAATCCTCGACGAGACCGACTCGGGTCTCGATATCGACGCGCTAAAGACTGTTTCGGATGGCGTCAACGCACTGCGCAGTCCCGAGCGCTCGATCATCCTGGTTACTCACTACCAGCGCCTGCTCGATTACATCCAGCCGGACTTCGTCCACGTACTGGCCGGTGGACGGATTGTGCGCTCGGGTGACAAGACCCTGGCCAAGGAGCTGGAAGAGAAGGGCTACGGCTGGTTGACCGGCCAGGACGAGGCGGCATGAGCAGCAGCGAACAGATGGCGACGGACCTGCAGCAGGTCCTGCAGCAGGGGCGTCATCGCATGACGCCGGGGCTCTCGGGGCCGCAGTGGCTGTCACCGGTGCGTGCACGCGGCGCCGCCGCAGTGGCGACCATGTCGCTGCCCGACCGTAAACAGGAGGCCTGGCGCTACAGCTCGCTGGGTTTCCTCGACCGGGTGAGCTACCAGCCGCTGGTCGAGGGGCCGTTCGATGCGATCCTGCCGGGTGACGTGGAAGACCTGTTGCTGCAGGACAGTGACGCGGTGCGCCTGGTGTTCGTGAATGGTTACCTTGCCACGGCCCTGACCCCGGCGGTGCGCTGCTGCGACGGCGCCACGGTGACCAACCTTACCGCGGAAATGGGCGAGGTGCCCGAGGCGGTGCGCACGCAGCTCGACGCGATCGCCGAACACCGCCATGTGTTCGCCGCGCTGAACAGTGCGCTGATGTCCGACGGCGCGCTGATCCACGTGGCGCGCGGTGTGAGCAGCGCGCCGCCAATCGAGATCCTGCACATATCGGTGGGTTTGGATGAGCCCGGAATCGCCCATCCGCGCCACCTGATCGTGCTCGAGGAGGGTGCCCGTGCCGAGGTGATCGAGCGGTACTGCGCGATGGGCGACGGCAGCTACTTCAACAATGCATTGATCGAGGTCGCACTCGGCGCCGGCAGCGAACTGGTGCACGAGCGGGTGCAGGAAGAGAGCCCCAACGCCCAGCACCTGAGCGACCTGCACGTACGTCTTGAAGCCGGTAGCCGGTATCGCCTGGTCCAGGCCACGCTCGGTGGCGCCTGGTCGCGTACCGATGTGCGGGTGACCTTCGAAGGCGAGGGTGCACAGGCAGAACTCGA
Organism: Chromatiaceae bacterium; assembly: GCA_022340805.1. GTDB lineage: Bacteria > Pseudomonadota > Gammaproteobacteria > Chromatiales > Chromatiaceae > Thiosocius. The sequence goes on along the minus strand of JAJDNF010000028.1, from coordinate 26,873 downwards.
CGGTCTGATGCTGGCCCGCGATCAGCAGCTGAACGACGTGCATCTCAGCGTCCACCACAAGGTGCCTCACTGCACCAGCCACGAGACCTTCAAGGGTATTCTCGATGGCAAGGGTCGTGTGGTGTTCGATGGCCACATCGTTGTCGCCAGGGATGCGCAGAAGACCGACGCTGTGCTGGCCAACGACAATCTGATGCTGTCGCGCGAGGCCGAGGTGGATGCCAAACCGCAGCTCGAGATCTATGCCGACGACGTCAAGTGCAGTCATGGCACCACGGTTGGCGAGCTCGATGCCAACATGCTGTTCTACCTGCGCTCGCGCGGTATCTCTGAGGTGCAGGCCAAGCAGATGCTGTGCCAGGGCTTTGCCGAAGAGATCCTGCAGAAGATCGATCACCCGGCGCTGCGTGCACGCGCCAGTGGCCTGCTGGCCGCGCGCCTCATGGAGTCGGTATGAGTGCGGCCATCGACCGGGATCGGCTGTCTGAGCAGTCCAACGTGGAGAGCAGCAAGGTGAAACAGGACGCGGAAACAGACCGTCTGGAACGCATCATCGCGGCGCTGCGCACGGTGTTCGACCCGGAGATCCCGACCAACATCTACGATCTCGGCCTGGTATATGCCATCGATGCGGTGGGCGACAACGACATCGCGATCCGGATGACCCTGACCGCGCCGGGTTGCCCGGTGGCCGGCATCCTGCCCGGCATGGTGGAGCAGGCCGTGGAGTCGGTCGACGGCGTGGGTCGCTGCCATGTGGACCTGGTATGGGACCCGCCATGGACCAAGGACATGATGAGCGATGAGGCGAGACTCGAACTCGGCATGTTCTGAGATTTTGATCGACGCAATTTCAGGAGTAATGACGACATGGCGATTCAACTGACAGAGGCCGCTGCAAGGCATGTCGCCGGACAGCTGGCCAAACGCGGCAAGGGCGAGGGCCTGCGCATCGGCACCAAGAAGAGCGGCTGCACCGGCTTCGCCTACGTGGTCGATTATGCCGATACGCTCGAGCCGGGCGACCAGGTGTTCGAGAGCCACGGTGTGAAGGTGGTGGTGGACGAAAAGTCGCTGCCGAACATCAACGGCATGGTGGTTGATTTCGTGAAGACCAACCTGCTCAATGAAGGCTTCGAGTTCCGCAACCCGAACATCAAGGACATGTGTGGTTGCGGTGAATCTTTCAGCGTATGAGGCGCCGATGCTGACCGTCGACGAGTTCGTCGAGAATTTCGAGTTCCTCGACGACTGGGACGCACGTTATGCCTACCTGGTTGAGCTGGGCGAGGCGCTGGCGCCTCTCGACGAGGCACTGCGCACCGAAGAAAACCGCGTGCAGGGCTGCATCAGCAAGGTCTGGGTCGCGGCGTTGGCCGACCCGCACGATCCGACGTGCGTCCGCTACGTTGGCGACTGCGACACCAGCATCATCAAGGGTGTGCTGGCTGTGCTGATCGAATTGTTGTCCGGGCGCACGCCGCAGGAGATCGAGGCGGTCGATGTCGACGCGCTGTTCGATCGCATCAGGCTGGCCGAAAACTTGAGCCCGAACCGGCATTTCGGCATCTACGCGATCGTCGAGCTGATGAAGGCGCAGGCGAGGGCGTTCGGCAAGCGGTGACGTGCCGGCCTGCCCGGGTGCTGCGCGAGGCCGCAGCGTGGCGGCAGTGGCCTGCCCGGCAAGTCCGGCCCCGACCCGGCCGCGGGCCGGCGGCATACGCAGGTCCAGTTTGTGCTTCGGCAGGTGCCCGTCCGGGCCGAGTCGGGCCTGTGTGCATTTCTCTACGTAGCATCTACGCTGCCTACCTACAGGAGCCCGTTCGGCTGAGGCAATGTGCGCGCTGGGTGACTCGGCGGTGCCGTTCCGCGGCCTATCGCCCTTTTTGCTGCTGACAAGTATGGTGTGGTAACTGCACAGGCATCTTTGGACCCGGAAATGACCGAGAGTGAACTGCTTGTAACGGCCGTCGGCATGCTCGGCGCCGCCGCGATCCTGACCAGTTTTATCGCGAATCTCGCCGGCAGGCTGTCGGCACAATCGAATGCCTACCTGATGCTCAATCTGTTCGGTGGAGTCCTGGTGGCAGTCAACAGCATCTGGTTTGCGGCCTATCCCGCCTTTGCAATTAATGTCGTGTGGGCAGGCGCATCGATCTGGGGTCTTTGGAACGCGTTCGCGCGAAGGAATCCCGACCCGGGCCCAGGCGGCTGAGCTGCCCGCAGCGGAAACATCTGCACAATCGGCGCACAGGAGACAACAGAACCATGACGCATGCCTTGTACATCGTCGACGTGTTTGCAGAGCGACGCTACGCGGGGAATCAGCTGGCGGTCGTGGTCGGTTCGCCGCAACTGTGCGACGAGACGATGCAGCAGCTCGCCGCCGAGATGAACTTCTCGGAGACGACCTTCGTGACGCCAGCAGCCGAGGATGACGGGGCCTATCGCGTACGGATCTTTACCCCGGCAAGGGAGATTGCGTTTGCCGGGCACCCGATCCTCGGTACGGCATGGGTCCTGCGCCAGCATGTGGCGCCGGCGTCCGCGAAACAGATGCATCTAAAGCTTGCCGAGGCACAGGTCCAGGTCACCTTCGAGTCCTCCAGTGATGGCAGTGAGCTTGCGTGGTTCCTGGCCCCGCCGATGTCGCTTGGCGCGACAGTCCCACCTGAACGCGTTGCGGCGGCCCTTGGCCTGTGCGCAGAGGATATAGATGCCAGGTCGCCCATCCAGGTCGTGTCTGCCGGCACCGCGGCGGTGGTGGTGCCGCTGCGCAGTGTGGATGCGCTTCGCCGCAGTATGCTCGATCTCGAGGCCTTTGCCGGCCTGGCTGCCGAGGGCTTTCCGCCCCTGGTATACCTGTTCTGCAGCGAAACACGGCAGCCCGAGAACGATCTGTGCGTCAGGTTCTTCTTCGAGGCGAACGGTGTGCGCGAAGACCCGGCGACCGGTAATGGTGCGGCCTTCCTTGGTGCATACCTGCTCGAGCACCGATGGTTCGCCGATGCCGATCTTGCGCTGCGGATCGAGCAGGGCCATGAGCTGCATCGGCCGTCCTTGATCATGCTGCGTGCCAGTACGCGCGGCGGCGTGCGCGAGGTGAGGGTCGGGGGTAAGGTGGTCCCGACGGTGCGGGGGGAATTGCTTTGACGCAGGTCGATCAGGCGCCGGGGCGGCGTGCCGGCGATGGACCGAATCACGGGAATTCTGCAAAGTGGGGCGCCTGAACGGGGCCTTTTCCAACCGGGTTAGCGAGCATGTCCAGCGAGATCGAGTACCAACGCGCGATGCGGGATTATTCCAGCGGGAACCTTGATGCGGCCGCGCAGGCCTGCCAAGCCGTGCTCGACGGCGAGCCCGGCAATGCCGCCGCACTGCACCTGCTGGGACAGATCGCCAGGCGGCAGGGCGACATCGCTGCAGCCATCGGGCACGTGCAGGCCGCACTGGCCGTCGACGAAGGCTTTGTCGAGGCGCGCTGTACCTTGGGTGAGCTTTATGCCTGTGGCGGAGACGTGGCCGCTGCCGAGGCGCAGTTCCAACTGCTGATAGCTGCACAGCCCGGGATGGCGATGCCCTGGATCTGGCTTGGCAATGCGATGCGCCTTGCCGGTCTGTCGGACGAGGCGATCTCCGCCTATCGCGAGGCGATCAGCCGGGAACCCGGCAACGCGGACGCCTGGGCGATGCTTGGCATGGTGTTTCTCGACCGCGGCCAGGTGAATGACGCGATGATGGCGCTCAAGCGTGCCATCAAGAAGCGCGACGACCACGTGGCGGCACGCAATGCACTGGCCGTTGCACTGCAGCGGCTGGGGCGAGCCGATGAGGCGATCGCGAACCTGCAGGCCAGTATCGATGTCCAGCCCGACGAGGCGGCGAGTCACAAGGGTCTCGGCGATCTGCTTTTCGCGCAGGGGCGCCTGGCGGAGGCGCACGACGCCTTGCGGCGTGCATTGGACCTGTCGCCGGAGCTCGCATCCGCCCACTTCAGCCTGGGCAAGGTGCAGGAGCAGAGCGGCGAACTGGAACAGGCGGCCGCGAGTTATGCGCGGGTAATCGAGCTGCAGCCGGATGCTGACGATGCACGGCTTGCGCTGCTGCTCGTGCAGCAGCGTCTGTGTGACTGGGATGCCGTCGAGGCTTTCGCGCACGCGGTAGACGATCCGGCGAGTGCGATACCGACACCGCCGTTCGCGGCCGTGTCGCTGGGTCTGCCGGCGAGCAGGCAGTTGGCCATCGCATCGCGCTATGCCGAAACGATCCAGGTCGGACGGGCCACGCCGCCGCTGTCGGTATTCAATATCCGGCCGATCACGCTGGCCTACCTGTCGGGGGATTTTCGCGACAACGCGGTCGGCAGGGTGATCGCGTCCATCCTCGAAAACCACGATCGCAGCAGGTTCCGGGTGGCCGTGTTCTCCTACGGGCCGGATGACGACAGCGAGGTACGGCGCCGGGTGCGGGGCGCCGTGGACGAATTCGTCGAGATCCGCCATCACTCGAACGACGCGGCGGTGCGCGAGATCCGCACGCGCGGCGTGCAGATCCTGGTCGATCTCGCGGGCTACGGCAGCGAGGCGCGCCCGCAGATTGTCGCGCCGCGTGCGGCGCCGATACAGGTAGGCTATCTCGGCTATCGCGGCACCCTGGGCGCGGACTTCAACGACTACATCGTCGTGGACGACTATCTCGTTCCTGCGGAAGCGCAGGGCCACTACCGCGAGCAGCCACTGCGTATGCCGCGCGGAATCTTCGTCGCGGACCCTCCGGTCATGGCAGCGGTCACGCGCGCGGACTGCGGTCTGGCCGAGGGTGCACTGGTGTTCTGTTGCTTCAACGATACGCGCAAGATCGGCCGCGAGATCTTCGGCTGCTGGATGCAGCTGTTGCAGGATGTCCCGGGCAGCCTGCTCTGGCTCAGGGATCCGGGTATATCCCCGAGCCGGCGATTGCGGGCGGCGGCCGGCGAGCGCGGCATCGATCCGCAGCGGCTGGTCTTCGCCCCGGTTACGGACCGCGCCAGCTACCTCGGTCGGTACGCGCATGCGGACCTGTTCCTCGATACCTATCCGTGCAATGCCGGGTCGACTGCAATCGATGCATTGCTGAGCGGTTGCCCGCTACTGACCTGTTCGGGCGACAGCTATGTGTCACGTACGGCGGGCAGCGTGCTTCATCGCATCGGCATGGATGAACTGATCTGTGCGAATCTCGGCAGCTATGCGCACAAGGCGCGGGAACTTGCGGATACGCCGACGGGCCTGGGCGACATCCGCGCACGCCTGCAGCGCGCGGTGGAGGGGGCATCTTTCCACGATGCGCGCGGGTTCACCGCGGACCTGGAGGCGGCGTTCGAGCGGATGCTGCAGGCGGGTGCACGCGGCGAGCCGCCGGCGGCGCTGCGGCCTGCCGGGGCATGATGGCTTTCGTAGCGCTTGCCCGGCGGCGCGCGTCTATCGCGCTTTGGTTACCCTGGCCTGCTCGAGCAGCAGCGAATAGCGGTAACCGAACCCGAAGTCCTGATCGAGCAACAGGGTGCCGCTTGCGCTGACCTGGTCGCCCACGGCCACGTCGTCCTGGGTGGTGATGGTCAGGTCGTTGGTGCCGTCGGCGGCGTTGCCGGTGCCGTCCTGGATGTGGATGAAGTTGCGCTGCATGATGTGGTTGTTGACCTTGACGACCTTGCCCTGAACGTTAACCTGTCGGCCGCCCAGAGAGGACTTGTCTTTGTATAGGTCGGCGACGCTCGTACTGACAGCATCGTCGGCATGCAGCGGCGCGGCGGCAAGTCCGCTCAACAGCGCGGCCAGGGCCAGGGTGGTCATTCTCGTCATGTTGTTCTCCTTGTGCCCGGGGAAGACCGCGGGCGATAGCTGTGATCAGTCCTGGTGACGATCCATCGGGCCCAGCGGCCTGGCCGTCGCGCCGGTACGATAGCAATTGGTGGCCGCGGCCGTCACCCCGCAGAATCGTGCCGCGACTTGTGCCAGACGTTGGGCACCGGCCAATGGGTGTCGAGATACAGTGCCTCGACCTCTGCCCTTGCCCAGGGTGTCCTGCGCAGGAACTTCAGGCTGGAGGCAATGCTGGGATCGCTGATGAAGCATTTGATCCTGATCCGGCGGCCCAACTCCTCCCACCCGTACCTGTCGAGCAGCCGGGTAAGCATCATCTGCAGCGTCACGCCGTGCAGTGGGTCGCCGGCGCCCGCGTCGCGAACGCTATCCCACGGCAAGGGGCTTACCCGTTTGCGGTTTCGGCTCAGCCTTTTTCACCCGGATTTGGCTGCCTTCCAGCAGCATGCCGTTCAGGTTCTTCATCGCCGCCTTGGCCTCGCCGGGTTTCGGCATCTCGACGAAACCGAAGCCCTTGGAGGCCCCCGTTTTGGGGTCCATCACCAGGGTGCAGGATTGCACCGCGCCGTAGCCCTCGAACAGGGATTTGAGGTCTTGCTGTGTGGTGCTGCGCGCAAGATTGCGGACCAGCAGTTTCATCGTGTCACCGTGCAGTGCAAATGTGTGCGGGCGCGTCGACGGCCGCCGGCCCGCTGTCCGGTGCGCGCAGCGGGGAATGGGATAGTTGCTCTAGGCATGTGTTCTCCGTATGCCCGGGACAGCGGCGGGCAAAGTCATCGGCGGGCCTGGTGGCGCCGTGTCTGGATACACGGTGGGGCCCGTTCACCGCGCCACGATAGCAACTGCGACGCGCACGCGCCATCGCCGTCAAGCCGCGCTGGCCTGCCTGGACACTGCTTTTCGGAGCAGGGCCCGTGGTGAGTTGCGGGGCCTGCAGAACAGCGACCGGGCACGCGGACCACGCGCAGGCGGGGTGATTCGAGGCAAACGCGCAAACAGCGCAGCCAGTGGGTTAAAATCCACACCTGATCAACGAAAGATCACGTGCAGAGAAGGATTATGGACAGATTTCCCACTCGCCTCTCGGTCATTGTCACGCTGCCCGCCGTGCTGCTACTCGGGGCCTGCAATCTGACGCACAAAGAAGCCGCGACAACAGGCGGCGGCGATAGCGCTGCGGTACCGGTCGATGCCCAGCTCACCACCAAGGAGCGTCTGGGCAAGTTGCTGTTTTTTGAAAAGCGCCTGTCCACGCCGCCAGGCCAGGCCTGTGCGAATTGCCATGCACCGCAAGTCGCGTTTGCCGATCCGGAAACCGAACTGCCGGTGTCCAGGGGGGCCATCCCCGGCCGCTACGGCAGCCGCAACGACATGACGGTCTCGTATGCCGCCTTTATACCGCCGTTGCACCGTGACGAGGAGGCTGGCCTCTGGGAGGGCGGCCTGTTCTGGGATGGCAGGGTGAACTCGCTGGCCGAGCAGGCGCAGGGGCCACCGCTGAATCCGCTGGAGATGGCCAACCCGCATACCTCCGCGATCGCCGAGACGCTGCGCGGCCTCAGCTACGCCGCGCTGTTCACCGAGGTCTACGGCGCCGGGGCCTTGGACGATCCGACCCAGGCCTATGCGCATATGGCCGATGCGATTGCGGCCTACGAGAGGACCGCCGAGGTGAGTCCGTTCAGCTCAAAGTACGACTACTGGCTGCGTGGTGAGGTAGAGCTGAGCGAGCAGGAGCTGCGCGGCCTGAGGCTGTTCGAGGCCGAAGACAAAGGTAACTGTGCGGCCTGTCACCCGAGCCGGCCGTCAGAAGATGGTTCGCCGCCGATGTTTACCGATTTCAGCTACGACAACCTCGGCACCCCGCGCAATCCGGAAAACCCGTTCTACTCGCTGCCGGCAGAGCTGAATCCGGACGGCTTCGGCTTCGTCGACCTGGGCCTGGGTGGAACGCTGAAGGATCCCTCGCAAAACGGCAAGTTCCGCGTGCCAACGCTGCGCAATGTGGCGGTCACGCCGCCCTATATGCACAACGGTGTGTTTAAGACGCTGTTCGCCACGGTTTCCTTCTATAACACCCGCGATGTCGCGGGCTGGCCGGCCCCGGAGGTCGCCGAGAACGTCAACCGGGAGGAACTGGGCAACCTTGGGCTGACGAGCCCAGAGGTCGAGGATCTGGTGGCCTTCCTCAGGACCCTGACGGACGGTTGGCAGGCGTCGAATTCGGCGCGTTGACGGCCCGGGGCCAGAACGCGCTTGGGCCGTGTGCGCCCGCGCGGTTGCAGGGCGATGCGACACGTCGGCGGATCTGTGCATGAACCCGGAGCGGCCCGTCTGTACATACCCTCGCGGCCCAGCGTGAGCGGATCATATTTCGGTTACATTGCGCCGGCCAGATCCGGATTTTCGCCGTTCACCAGGGAGAAACGATGAACAGAATCAGCGCCTCGGTCAGCCCCGAGGGCAGCCTCGAGGTCTTGTCGCAGCTCGAGGTCAGGACCCTGCTAGACACCAGTGCGCGCGGGCTGTATCGGCTGTTCCGCAACTGCGCGCTGGCGGTGCTGAACAGCGGCAGTCATACCGATGATGCGCGCGAAATCTTCGACACCTACCGCGACTTCGGCATCAACCTGATGCAGCGCAACCAGGGCATCAAGCTGCGCCTGGAAAACGCCCCGGCATCGGCCTTCGTCGACGGCAAGATGATCCAGGGAATCCGCGAACATCTGTTCGCGGTATTGCGCGACATCATCTACACGCACGACGAGATCCATGGCGACCCGTCGCTGGACCTGGAAAAGAGTGAACACCTTACCTCGGCGGTGTTCCACATCCTCAGAAACGCGCGCGTGCTGCGTACCGGGGTCGACCCCAATGTCGTGGTCTGCTGGGGTGGTCACTCGATCGGCCGCGCCGAGTACGACTATTCGAAAGAGGTCGGCTACCAATTCGGCCTGCGCGGACTGGATGTCTGCACCGGCTGCGGTCCCGGCGCGATGAAAGGACCGATGAAGGGCGCCACGATAGGTCATGCCAAGCAGCGCATCACCGATGGCCGCTACCTCGGCCTGACCGAGCCCGGGATCATTGCCTCGGAACCGCCCAACCCGATCGTCAACGAACTGGTGATCCTGCCGGACATCGAGAAGCGCCTCGAGGCCTTCGTCAGGGTCGGGCACGGCGTAGTCATCTTCCCGGGCGGGGTCGGCACCACGGAGGAGTTGCTGTATCTGCTGGGTATCCTGATGCATCCGGACAATGCCGGGCATCCGTTCCCGGTGATCCTGACCGGACCGGCCGAGAGCGCCGACTACTTCGAGGCGGTGGACAGGTTCATCGCCGGGACGCTGGGCAGCGCCGCGCAGGGGCTGTACCAGGTAATCGTCGATAATCCGGTGGCGGTGGGGCGCGCGATGCGTGAGGCGATGGAGACGGTCAAGACGTTCCGCCACAAGGGCAACGACGCGTTCTATTTCAACTGGCAACTGCGTATCGAGAAGGATTTTCAGCAGCCCTTCGTGCCCAGCCATGCGGCGATGGCCGGGCTGTCGCTCGGGCGCGACCAGGAGCCGCACCGGCTCGCGGCCAACCTGCGGCGCGTGTTCTCAGGGATCGTGGCCGGCAACGTCAAGGAGCATGGTATCCGGGCGGTCGAGGAATTCGGCCCGTTCGAGATCCATGCCGACAAGGACATGGCCGCGGCGATGGACGACCTGTTGCAGGGCTTCGTCGCGCAGCGGCGTATGAAGCTAGAGGGTGAATACACGCCCTGTTACACGCTGCTGGGTTAGCCGCTCGGCCGGTATCCGGTTGGCGGTCAGCGCGCCTGCCAGCGTATTGGTGCTTGTTTGACCTGCCGCAACTGTCTGCCCTTGAAACACGCCCCGCAGGTCCTATTTATAGGGCAGGCAGGCGGGACGCAGGTCCCGCCCGATGTATCGAAAGACGCGGTTCGAGAGGGAGGGAGCAGTCATGAGCATGATGAAATATGAACCCTGGGGTCTGCTTGAGCAGATGCGCCGAGAGATGGAACGTGCGGTGGATACGCGTACTGCCGAGGGCAGCAGCGTGGCGACCAGCGATTGGGTGCCGGCCGTGGACATCAAGGAAGACGCCGACAGCTTTGTGATCGTCGCCGATATCCCGGGTGTCGACCCGAAGGATATCGAGGTCCACATGGAGAACGGTATGCTGACGATCAAGGGCGAGAAGGAGTCCGAGAAGAAGGAAGAGCGCGAGGGCTACAAGCGCGTCGAGCGCAGCTTCGGCAGCTTCTATCGGCGCTTCAGCCTGCCGGACAGTGCCGACCCTGACAAGATCACCGCGAGCAGCAACCACGGTGTCCTGGAGGTGCGGATCGCCAAGCACGAGAAGGTCCAGCCGCGCAAGATCTCGGTCAATAGTTGAATGTGTTCGGGGCCTGCCGCCGGTAGGCTTGGCGGCGGGCCCCGGTTTGCGCGCGTTAACGCGTGTCGGCGCCTCAGGCAGTGATTCATGGACTACAAAGATTATTACGCCGTGATGGCCGTGGCACGCGACGCCACGCAGGATCAGATCAAGCGCGCCTACCGTAAGCTGGCGCGCAAGTATCATCCTGACGTCAGCAAGGAGCCTGATGCCGAAAAACGCTTCAAGGAACTCGGCGAGGCCTACGAGGTACTCAAAGACCCCGAGAAGCGTGCCGCGTACGACCAGCTCGGCAGCAACTGGCGGGCCGGGCAGGACTTCAAGCCGCCTCCGGGCTGGGATGCCGGCTTTGAATTCTCCGGCGGCGGCTACACCGACGCCGACCACGGTGGTTTTTCCGATTTCTTCGAAAGCCTGTTCGGGCAGGGCGGGCAGTTCCATGCCGGCGGATTCAGGCGTGGCGGCCGGGTGTCCACGCGTGGCGAGGATCACCATGCGCGGATCGAGGTGTCGCTGGAGGACGCGTTCCAGGGGGCCACGCTCAGCATCCAGCTGCGCATCCCCGAATATGACGCGCACGGCCGTCTGAGCGATCACCTGCGCAAGCTGCAGGTCAAGATCCCGCGCGGTGTGACCGCGGGCAAGCGGATCCGCCTCGCCGGCCAGGGGGGCGCGGGCTTCAATGGCGGGCCGGCCGGTGACCTGTTCCTCGAGGTCAGCCTGCGGCCGCATCCGTTGTACCAGGTGGAAGGCAAAGACGTCTTTCTCAACCTTCCGATCACCCCATGGGAGGCCGCGCTTGGCGGCAAGGTCGAGGTCCCGACGCTGGGTGGCCGGGTCGACCTGAACATCCCCGCAGGGGCCCGTAGCGGGCAGAAGATGCGCCTCAAGGGCCGTGGCATTCCCGTGCCCGGCGACACCGCCGGCGATCAGTTGGTCGTGTTGCAGATCGTCACGCCGCCCGCGGACAGCGAGGCGAAGAAGGCGCTCTACGAAAAGATGGCGCGCGAGATCCCGTTCAACCCACGCACACACCTGGGAGGCTGATGTGGCAGGCAAGCGACAGGCGTACCAGCCCGATATCGACTACAGCTTCAGCCTCGCCGAGATCTCGCGCTGTTGTGGTGTGACCGCCGAGAAGATCCTGGTCCTGGTGGGTGAGGGTGTGTTGTCGCCGTATGGACAGAGCCAGCGCGAGTGGCGTTTTGCCGCCGCCGACCTGACGCGAGCCATGAGCGCGTTGCGCCTGGAACGCGACCTCGGTATCAATCCTGCCGGGGCCGCGCTGGCGATCGAATTGCTGGACGAGATGCAGCAGCTACGCGAGCGGGTGCGGCTGCTGGAGTCCCTGTTCTTCCCGCGCTGATGCTTGCGCAACGAACCTGGAGAAACCATGAGCACCTTGAATCAACTTCGCCGCAGTCTGGGCAGGACCCTGGAAAACCTCGCCGAGGGCTGGCAGAACCTGCGCGAGCGGGCCGGCCAGGCGCTGACGCATTTTCGCCCGCCCGCCAAGCGTGATGACCTGGATACCTGGGAGGACCAGGTGATCCGTCACTCCGCCGACTGGGGGTTGCTTGCCACCGAGGTACAGGAGGACGGCGAAAGCGTCATCGTGCGCATGGAGGTGCCGGGCATGGAAAAGGCCGATTTCGATATCGACGTGATCGACAATCACCTGGTGGTGCGTGGCGAGAAGCGCGTGCAGAAGGAACGGCGCGACGGCCGGTTCCATGTGATGGAGTGTGCGTACGGCAGTTTCGAGCGCGCCTTGGCGTTGCCGGTCGAGGTCGACGGCCACGCGGCCGATGCACGCTACCGGCGCGGCATCCTCACCGTCACGCTGCCGAAGCTACGGCCCGCCATGGCCCGCCGCATCCCGGTCAATACGGCCTGAGGGGGAGGATCCGCCAGCGGGGTGACTTGCCCCGGTTGGGCGTGACAGCTCAGCGCAGCGGTGGGTAAAGCCCCTGCCGCCAGTCCGCCAGGGGCTGCACCTGTGCCGGTGCCCCGTTGTCGCCATACCAGGAATCGACCGCGTACAGTTGTTGCGTGTCGGTGTCGCGGATCACCGCGGTCCAGTGAATGGCGACCAGCCAGCGCTGGCGTCGCACGCGTTCCTCCACGGTGTGCCAGCGCAGCAGGCCGGTCTGTTCGAGCAGCCGCAGGTAGGTGGTCGAATTGATCGACTCGGCGATGCAGTCGAGTTGGCCAGGTCCACCGTTGTCGGCGCTGTTCTGGTCCAGGTCCTGCCAGGTCCCGGTCTGCGCTCCGACCAGCTGCTCCATCGACGCGATAGCCTGGGAGATACTGTTGCGCTCGGCCGCCGCGCCGTGGATCCCGGCAAACAGGTCGCTGATCTGTCGCCAGTCCTGTGCGCGCAGACTCACTTCGCGCCGCTCGTCACAGGCGTAGTCGATGCAGGCCGAGAACGCCGGCGGCGCTGCCGGTGCCGACAGGCTGTACAGGGTCATGACGACGCCGATCGCGAGAACGCGAACCGGGTCGGCTGTTGGGCGGAATCTGGCGTACATGATGGCCCAGTTTAACCGATCGGTGCCGACGGGCAGCGGCCTGTGTGGCGCCGGATCGTGCGCAGCCATGGCCGCCTGAAAGCGCCGCTGGCGCCGTTCCAAAACCGCTGGGGTCGTGTCGGCAGGCCCGTGCCGCGCAATCTCATGCAGGCTGCTCGGCGCGCCCCAGTGCCGTGTCGACGAGGCGCTGCAATGCGCGGTAGTGACTGCCCTTCCAGTAGATCCGCGCGCAGTGATCGCACTGCCAGAATGCGTCGTAGTGGATACGTGTTGCGGGCTCCAGCTGCTCCCAGACGGCCTGTTTCGCGACGCCGTGCAGCAGCCCGTTGCAGTCCATGCAGCGCGTGAATGGGTGCGCGGCCCTGACCAGATCGCAGCGCTCGACTACGTAGGCCAGCTGCTCAATCGGTTTGACCGGTCGGACATGGCAGCCATGTGTCACCGCGCGCCGCATCAGCAGGCGGCGGTCGCGGGTCAGTATTATCCGCCGCTCGGCATTGGCGAGCTCGACCAGCGCAGCATCGCCGATGCGGTTCTGGTACAGGGTGTCGAAACCCAGCAGTCGCAGATAACCGGCCAGGCGGCCGAGTTGGGCGTCGGCGAAGAACCGCGGCTCGCGCAGCGGCGCCGGTCGCAGGCGCAGCAGTGGTGTGACGTCGAGCGCCTCGAACATCGGGTAGACGGCGATCCGGTCACCGTCATCCACCGGCGCCTCGAGATCGACCGAGTTACCGTTGAGCAGGACCAGCTCGATCTCGGTATGCGGCACGCCGAGGCTCTCCACCAGGTGGCGGAGCGGGCAGGGCGGGTCGAAATACACTCCGATGTCTTGCCTGCGCCTGGCCAACGGCAGAAAGTCGTTTAGCTCTGCGTAGAATCTGATGGTGGCCTCGGCCATGCTCAATGCCCTGGTTGCCGATCGCTGACATGCTGCAGCTCGATGTGGTGCACTGCATCCGCCGTGACCTGGTGCATTACGGCCTGCGCCCAATGCGCCCTACGCGGGTTGCAGGAACGCCGACCAATATGGCCGCCCCGCGATGAGCGACGGCAGCACGATGGTAGGGTGCAATAGCGTAGCGTCTTGCACCGATTGCACCACATCCGTCGCCATAAGGTGCAATATGGCCTGCGCCTTGAGCTGCCTACGCGAGGCACAGGGCCGCGCGCCGATTTGCGCTCTCCACAATAACAACCCAACAGAATCACGCATTGCACTAGCGCAGCGAGCGATAGACTTCGCTGCGCCGGCGCTTACTCAGCACCAGCTGCCAAAGCTGGCCCTGGCGCGAGCGAAAAAGCCCGGCGCTGCTCATCAGATAATAGGTCCACATCCGATAGAAGCGCTGGTCATAGCGCTGTGCCAACTGCGGCCAGGCGAGATCGAAGTTTTCCTTCCAGGCCATCAGTGTGTGGTCGTAGTCGCGGCCAAAGTTGTGCCAGTCATCAATGATGAAGCGACCCTCGAGAGCGTCGGTCAGCTGGCGGGCCGAGGGCAGCTGGCCATTCGGAAAGATGTACTTGTCGATCCACGGATCGGTGCAGCCGCTGGTCAGGCTGCTGCCGATGGAGTGCAACAGGAAAAGCCCCTCGTCGCTGAGCAGGTTGCGCACGACATCGAAGTATTCACGGTAGTTCTTGTGGCCGACATGTTCGAACATGCCGACCGATACGACCTTGTCGAATCGACCACGGATATCACGGTAGTCCGCCAGCTCGATCACGACCGGTAAGCCGGCGCAGCGTTCGCGGGCGAGCGCCACCTGCTCGCGCGAGACGGTGGCCCCGGTCACCTGAACGCCGTAACGGCTGGCTGCATGCTGGGCCAACCCCCCCCAGCCGCAGCCGATGTCGAGCAGGCGCTCGCCCGGTTTCAGCTGCAGCTTGCGGCAGATGAGCTCGAGCTTGTGCAACTGCGCCGTTTCAAGATCATCTGCGGCTGCCCAGTAGGCGCAGGAATAGTTCATGCGGCTGTCGAGCATGGCCTCAAAGACATCGTTGCCGATGTCGTAATGACACTCACCGACCTGGTAAGCACGTCGCGACGATTGCCGGTTGAACAGTGTGTTGCGCAGGGTCGACAGAAAGATGATCGTCTTGTGCAGACCCCGAAGCCTCGCGCCAAGGTCGGCATCGAGCACTCGGTGAAAGAATGCATCCAGCTGTGGAACGTCCCAGAGACCATCCATGAATGTCTCGCCGAGCCCGAGGCTGCCGCGCAGCAGGACGTGCCGGTAAAATGCAGGATCGTGGACGCGGATATCCCATGCAGCATTGCCGTCGACCCGGATGCCGGCCTCGGCGAGCAGGTCGACGATCATCGAGCGGGGGGCCTCTGAGCCCAGGGTCTGAGTCGTGTGGTTGCTCGGCATCTGTGTGTCTGCCGTTTGGACAAGTCCGTGCCGGGCTCCTGTCAGCCAATCCCTGTGCCTTTTTTACGGCTCCCGGCACCGGTTTTCAAGTCATACGCCGTTGCCGGTGCGCGCAAAACGGCAGTCCTGTTGTCGACGCGGGCAGGTCGGTTTTGTCGCGTGGGGGTACCTTGTCGCCGGCACTGCCTGAGGGCACGGCCGGCTGGGTCCGGTTTGAGTGCGGCGGCTGCCGCAGGCACAATGCTTGGGCAAAGGGCCCGGTGCAAGACGCCAGCATGTCACACCCATTGGCGGCACGGGCGGGCCTCGCTGGACGCCGGGACCGGCAATGACGGGCGTTGCGTTATGCAAAGCAATCAGATCGACGAGGGGCTCTGGCGGCAGCACGTGTGGCGGAATCGCCTCCAGTCCCTGGTGCTGCTCGCATCGATGGCGGGGTTCCTCGCCCTGCTCGGTTGGTTGTTGTGGGGAGGGGACGGCGTAATGGGGTTGTTGGTCGGAGGGGCGTTTGCGGTCATGTTCAATCCGACCATGTCGCCGGGTTGGGTGATGAGGCTCTACGGTGCGTCGCCGATAGGCTCTGCAACCGCCCCGGCATTGTGGAACGCGGTAGGCGTATTGGCCGAGCGCGCCGGGTTGCCGGACCGGCCGGCACTGTATTACCTGCCGAGCAGCATGCTCAATGCATTCGCGGTCGGTAACCGGCGGCACTCGGCTATCGCGGTCACGGACGGCCTGGTGCGCGGACTGACATCAGCCGAGTTGGTGGGTGTTCTGGCGCACGAGATCAGCCACATTCGGCATAATGACCTCTGGGTGATGGGTCTGGCAGACATGTTCAGCCGGGCGACCAGCCTGCTATCCCTGATGGGCCAGTTCCTGCTGCTGCTGAATCTGCCGCTGATGTTGTTGACCGAGGTGCGTATCAACTGGTTTGCCATCCTGCTGCTGATCTTCGCTCCGGTACTGAGTTCGCTGGCGCAGCTGGCGTTGTCGCGCACGCGCGAATACGACGCCGATCTCAATGCCGTGCGTCTGACCGGAGACGCGGATGGGCTGGCGGGCGCATTGCGGAAGATCGAGAGGGTCCAGGGTGGCTGGCTGGAGCGCATACTGATGCCGGGGCGCAGGGTCCCGGATCCATCGCTGTTGCGCACGCACCCGGAGACATCGGAACGTGTCGAGCGCCTGATGTCGCTAAAGGCATCCGGCATGCGCAGTGCGCGACTCGCCGCGCACACGCGGGCAGAAGATCGCGACTGGAAGATCGGTACCCCGGTGACACGGGCTCCGCGTTGGCACATCACCGGGCTCTGGCATTGACCACGCAGGCATTGATGCAGCAATTGATATCGGTATCGAACGGATCGGCCGTCGCTGTCGAGGGATCGCGGTATGTGTGAACTGTTCGCGATGTCGAGCCTGCTGCCGACGACGGTGGATTTTTCGCTGGAACTGCTGGCACGTCGCGGTGGGGCCGAGGGCCCGCACCGTGATGGCTGGGGTGTCGCATTCTTTTCCGGGCGCGACGCGCTGCTGCTGAGGGAGCCGGGTGCCGCCAGCGAGAGCGCGCTGGTCAGGCATATCGAGCGCCACGGGCCGCCGAGCGAATTGGTCATATCGCATATCCGCCTGGCGACCTTCGGTGAGGCGGCGTTGCGCAACACCCAGCCATTTGCCCGCGAACTGGGCGGGCGCATGCACGTTTTTGCGCATAATGGCGACCTGCCGGGGATCCACGCGCAGGAGGGGTTCGGGCCGGGACGTTGTTTGCCGGTCGGCGAGACCGATTCGGAGATGGCGTTCTGCAACCTGATGTCGCGCATGGCGAGCTTGTGGGACCCGCTTGGTGGAGATGTGCCCGAACTCACACAGCGACTCGAGGTGCTGGGCGGGTTCGCCCGCCAGCTTCGCGCCCTCGGCACGGCGAATTTCCTCTACGCCGACAGCGAGGTACTGTTTGTGCATGCGGACCATCGCACGCCGCCCGGCGGTCATACGGTAATGCCGGGGCTGCACGTCCTAGAACGCAGCTGCAGCGAGTCGGTGCCGGACCTGTCGCATTCGGGCGTGATGCTGAAATCCGCGCAACAGGCCCTGACCCTGGTCGCGAGTGTGCCATTGACCGACGAGGCGTGGCAGCCGCTCGCCCAGGGGGAGGTGCTGGCCATCGAGCGCGGCCGGATAGCGCAACGCCTGAGCTGTTGAGTGGTAGGGGATGGTGATCAAAACACGTTATTTTCTTTGTAGATGTGGGATATTTTTCAGTTATTAGGCGAAGTTGAGGCTAAACTGGAAAAAGTATGCAGGAACGTCGCCTTTTCCTCCGTTACCCCTGGGAGCGGCCCGTGGTGCTGCGAAGTCCGGGGGGGCAATCCTGGGATGCCGTGTCAACGGACATCTCGGTGGCCGGCATTGGCTTGCGGTTGACCCGCGAGACGGTCACTGCGCTCGCCCAGGGCGGCACCATTCTTAGCCCGGGTGACCACATGCTGGTGCTCGTGCCCGCAGCGGTTTCCGGCACCGCACGGGGCCTGAATCTGCAATGCCGGGTCAAGGAGGTTCGGCGCCAGTCACTCGATCAGTACGTTGCGGGGGCCTGGTTCGAGAATGTCGAGACCGACACCGAGGCGGTACTGGCCCGGCTGGTCGAGGCGGCGCGACGGGCGCGTTGGGGTTAGGTGCCTGTAGCACGTAGGCTGCGTTCCTGATCCGGGCGGTCGGGACGCCCCTGAGCCTGGTATTGCCGAAGCAGCCAGGGATGGCGCCAGCGCCGGGACGAAGCTAGGCCGAAATTCTGCGGCCCTGCGATCGCTGACCAAGCCGTTGTCGGCCGCATGCGGAAGTCGGGCGCCGACCGGCCTGACCGCGGCCACGAGCGGGCACCCCACAACTGCCACAAGAAATAGATCTATGGAGCAAGAAGCGGCAAGCCGGGAACTCCCAGGCCCGACCGGCTGGGCACTGCTACGTACGCTTGCGCTATTTCTGCATGGCGACCTGCTGAGTCCTTTCGAACGCCTGTTCGACAGCTTCGGACCTGTTTTCCGCCTGCAGTTACCGCTCGGTCACGATCTGGTCATGCTGGCGCACCCGGATGCGGTTGAGCATGTCTTGCGTTCCAAGCAAGAGAATTATGTCAAGGGTTCGGTGTACGACGGGGCCCGGCTACTGCTGGGAAACGGGCTGGTGACCAGCGAAGGAAGCTATTGGCAAAGCCAGCGCGCACTCGCAAATCCCGCCTTTAGACCGTCCAAGCTCGAGCAATATCTCGTGGCGATGACCGATTGTACCCGCCAACTCGTTAGCTCTTGGGAACGCGGCGCTGGCCCCGGCAAGATTGATGCTCAGGAGGCAATGACGCGATTGACGATGGCGATTGTTGGCCGGACGCTGTTCGGGCTGGATCTGGATCAGCAATCGGATCGTGCGCGCGAAGGCTTTGATACCGCGCTCTCGGCCATAGGACGGCGTGGCCCGGCCAATCTACAGGTGCCGCTATGGCTGCCGACACCAGGCAACCTGCGTTTCCGCAAGGCGCTGCGTGATCTGGATACGATCGTTTACGACATCATTGGGGATTTTCGCTCGGGGCAGGCCGAGGGTGCCGACCAGACGCTGCTGGGCGCCTACCTGACCGCGCGCAATCCGGACTCAGGCGAGGGCATGAGCGACCAACAGTTGCGCGATGAGGTCATCACGCTGTACCTGGCGGGTCATGAGACGACTGCCAGCCTGCTCACTTGGGCGCTGTATTGGCTGGGTAGGCGGCCCGACATCGCCGAGCAGGTGACCGCAGAGATAGATGCTGAGATACCGAGCGACTCGCCGAGCATGGAGGAGCTGAAGAAACTGCCGCACACATCGCGCTTCATCAACGAGATCCTGCGCCTCTACCCCCCGGCATGGACCATCGCGCGCAACGCTGTAGAGGAAGACAGGGTGCTCGGTTACCGCATTCCTGCCGGGGCGATCGTGATGCTGTCGCCGTACCTTGCCCACCGATGGGGACAGGTCTGGCCAGATCCCTCACGTTTTGATCCCGACCGATTCGCCCCCGACGTCGCCAGAGATCGACACCCGTTTGCCTATTTCCCCTTCAGCCTTGGCTCTCGAATCTGTATTGGCATGCAGTTTTCTCTGATGGAGGCACGGCTCGTGCTGGCCCTGATCCTGCGCCGTTTTCGAGTCCAAGGATTGAGTGGTCCTGAGGTGAGATGTGTCGCCGCTGGCACGCTGCGGCCAGACCGACCCATCCGGATTGAGCTGGTCCGAAGACGAGGGGGATAGTGAAAACCGACACGGGGCGAGGTCAACTGCCGCTATCGAGCCGATTGCCGACCTTGTTGTTGCACTGTTCAGGCGATTTCATCAAACAGGTGCGGGGATGATGGGAATCTGGGGCGGCCAGCACGTTGGTCGCGGACTCCGCGTATCATCGCCTCAGGCGCACACAGAATACGAAAATCGCCTATTCTTCACGCACTCGATCAAAAGGAGAGTCTGCATGAGCTTTTTCGGAAAAATCCTCGACAAACTCGGCCTGTCACGCGCCGAAGCCGCCCCAGCGTCCGCTCAGCCGGTGTCGGCAGCCGCGCAGCCCGAATCGAAAGCTACGACTCAACCCGAAGCTGCGCCTCTCGCTGAGCCGATGCCACCCCCTGTTTCTGTCGTGGATGTCAAGGCGCACCTGGAAGAGCTCGCCGCAGTCAATCCGCAGAAGCTCAATTGGAGGACATCGATCGTCGATCTGCTTAAGCTCCTTGAGCTTGATAGCAGTTTCTCCGCCCGCAAGGAACTCGCGACCGAACTCGCATGCCCTGCGGAGCTCATGAGCGATTCTGCCCAGATGAATATGTGGTTGCATAAGACAGTACTGCAGAAGATCGCCGACAATGGCGGCAACATTCCAGCCGAGTTGCTCGACTGAGCCGGATTTCCCGATCGACACAACCGGGGCCTGCAGCGCCAGCGGCGCGGCAACGGTAGCGGTGGGCCAGGAACCCGGTGCCTCGCGGCACAGAGCACCCGCGAATCGACCGTCGGGGTGGATTCGGGCGGCCGGGTGTGCCGGTCGGAGCTCGCTCGCCAGTCAGAGCACCCGGCGACCGCAGGTGCCGATGGCCGCAAGCCGGCGATTCAGTTGGAGTAAAGGGCCTTTCATACTTCCTGTGCTCGACAATCGCGGCCGTTTGGTAGCAGTGAATCGCGCAAGCGAAACCGTTTGCCCAGGTGTGACATCTACCCGGCCAGTCAATCCAATGGCACGACCACCAGGAAGCCGTCGGGGGCGAGACGCGTCGCCAGCATGACCTCATTGATATCGCGGTGCTCCGTCCAGCCGGCCGCCCGCCGGTTGTCGCCGCGCCGCCAGAATGCCTCGATCTCGTCGCCCAGCGGGGCGTAGCCCAACAGCGTCGTGAGCTCGGCACGGGCCGAGCCGCTGAGCTCGACGCGGCCGTGTTCTGCATCGGTGGACAAGCGCTGTGCGGCTTCCAGGCCGATCGCCAGGCCAAGCTCGCGAAAAGCGAGCCGGTGCGCCGCTGGAGACTGCAGCTCGCCACTGCGGGCGAAGACCTCGAGCCCGGTGCGGGCCGCCCCCAGCAACGCCTCAAGGAGGCCGTTTTCGGGCATGGACTTTTGCTGCACCAGCTGTGCAATGCGGTAGGCATCGGCCAGCAGGCCGCCGATGCCAAGGGGGTCCGCAGTAGCCAATTCGGCGCGCCCGACCATCGCGGAAAAGTCGCGGGCGGCGGTATCAAGGTCGGGGCCGCCGGGCGCCGGCGAGAGACTGGCGGCCGTGGCGCGCAATTGCATGGCGGCAAGGTAACCCTCAAGCGCGTCGTGCTGCCCCATCGAACCCACAAGGGGGCGGGACAGATCGATACTCATCTTCCAGTGCATCCGCGGCGTGGGACTGCGCGCGGGCCGGTAGGTGAAGGCGTCGTGCGCGGCCAGCACCAGTTCCCGTGCCCAGGTGTTGAAACGGGGCTCGCGAACCGAACGGCTCAGCTGATCGAGGGCATACATCCACTTGCTCAGATAGTGAAAATACTGCCCGTCCCGCTCCCATTCGAGCTGATGATCGAAGGGTTCGTGTTCACCGCGCTCCGGCAGCGCCTTGCCGATACGCAGTCCGCCGCGGGTCGGATGGATGGCGCCGTCGCGCTCGCCCAACCCGCTGATCCACCCGCGGCGCGGATCGTCGTCGCGATGCCGGCCAAGTGTCTGATGGACCTGATCGACCAAGCGCAACGCGAGATCGCGAAAGCGCGGGTCACCACTCGTGCGTGCCAAACCGAGCCAGGTGCATACGGCGAAGGCGTCATTCCACAGGTAGCGTTGCGGCCGGCTTTGCGTGATCAGTCCGGTGCGCTCCGCAAACCCGTCCAGCAGTGCGATGGCTTCATTGGTGTTGCTTGAGAGATCCGGCATGGTCGTTACAGCCTGCAATAGATCGGGTGCGCCCTGACGCGGTAATGTCACCGATACCCTTGTTCGGAGTTGAGCCACGGCCGCGTCGGCGCGATGCCGTTCCACGAGTCTCTTCGACGCAGCGGGTGCAGCCGCGGTGGCGAACGTCGCCAACAGGGACAGCAGCATCACGTAATAAGGAATGGCACATGCTCCCGGCAATGTCACCTGGGCCATCTTACGGGAAAAGTGGGCCTGTTTGATCAGGTGCGTAGCGATGCTGCGGTCGACGATGGCAAGCACCCGGCCGGCGATGCCAGGGCGAGGAAAAGCAACGCATACGGCAGGTTCGATACCCATGGGCGTGCCGGTTGGCTGGGCCGACTGTTTCGCAGCACAGGGCAGATCATTTGCGCAGGTCCCGCTGTTGTGGGGGCCGCCTTTGGCTAAGCAGTTGCCGCTTATAGGAAGCCTTTTTTTCGTGATTGACAACACGCTATAAAGGGTTTGTCTCGATGGTCCTTTTGCGTCGATGGCGTTACGCGCCGGATCGCCTATTTATTGGGAGGATAAGTGAGCTCATGCAATCCCTGATCAGCATTCCCGAACTCTCGCATCTTATTCAGTTGGCGGTGGCGCCGGTTTTCCTGTTGGCGGGTATTGCGGGCTTTTTGAATGTTATGTCCGGTCGTCTCGGCAGAATTGTCGATCGTTCCCGAGTCGTCGAGCGTCGACGTTTTGCGCTGCATAATGCAGCGCTGATAGAGCGGAGTGAAAACGAGCAGCGTGTATTGTGGCGTCGTATTCGGCTCAATAACTTGTCGATAGGCTTCTGCACCCTGTCCGGTTTGCTGGTGTGCCTGTTGGTTGTCACGCTATTTGTTGGCAGCTACTGGGGAATTAATATGGGCGCAGGTGTCGTTCTGTTCTTTGTGCTCGCCATGCTGTCGCTGATTGTTTCACTGGTTTTGTTTATCAAAGAAACGCACCTGGCTATTCGCACCTTGCGCGAAAGCAGCGAATACCTGGAGGGTGAGCAGAGGAGCGATGTTTAAAAGCTGCCGTGGTCAACGGATGTCCAAATATGGCGTCTGCTGAGTTGATGTTTTCGCCCGGGGTGCGTCGCTGGCTTGGGAAGCGGGCGCCCCATTCCTTTTGACGATAGGCTGCTTCCTGTCAATTCTCGCAGTCGTTCATACTGGCGGGAATGACCGCGCTCGAGCGAGCTGAAGCGCGGATTATGCGGTGCAATGGCCCGCGTTTCACCCCGAGCCGACATTGCTACGCGCACATCAGGCTTCTTTCGACGTCGCATTCGCGCGACGCCTTTGATGGCCATGGAGGTCGTTGGCGTGCGCGTGCCGGCACCGATGTCCTTGAGCGCGCAATCCGGCCGCCCCGGACCACATGCACACCCACGCCAATCAGCCTTACGCCGCCGGCCCTGCCATCGCAATCTGCTTCGCTTGATTGAAGTCGTTCTTGCCACTGCCAAGCTTCGGGATCGCGTCCACCCGGATCAACTCCGAGGGCCTCATCAAGGGGTTGAGCCCGGATTGCTCGATAGCCCCTTTGATCGCGCCTTCATCAATGTCACCGGCGAACAGCAGCACCACCTTCTCACCTTTCTTGCCGTCGGGCACCGCCGTGGTGAGCACCTCCACCTCTTCCGGCAGTACCTTGCTGATCGCACCCTCGATGGCGCCCAGGCTGATCATCTCGCCGCCGATTTTGGCGAAGCGCGAATAGCGGTCGACGATGGTGAGAAAACCGTCCTGATCCAGGTGGCCCTTGTCACCGGTCTTGTACCAGCGCTTGCCGTCGAGTTCGACCATCACCTCGGCGGTCTTCTGCGGGTCGTTCAGGTAGCCGAGCATCACCTGGCTGCCACCGAACAGGATCAGTCCATCCTCGCCCGTGGGCAGGGTCTCCAGGGTCTGCGGGTCGACGATGCGGAAGCTGCCGCCGGGCAGGGGCATGCCGACCGTGCCCGGTCGGTTGCCCTGCTGCTCTTGCCAGTCTCGCGGGTCGATGCGGTCAGGGATGTTCACGCTGGCCACCGGCGTGGTTTCGGTGGTGCCGTAGCCCTCGTAGATCTCCTTGTTGAACCTGAGCTTAAAGGCGTCGCGCACCTCGGGGCTGAGGCGCTCGGCGCCAGCCACCACCACGCGCAGCGACTCGAGCATCAGGGGATGGATGCGGCGGTTGCGGGTGAACAGGCGCAGGAAGGTCGATGTGCCGCAGAATACCGTGGCCTGGTATTTGCCGATTGCCTTGGCGATGGTCAGCGAATCCCTGGGATCGGGGTGACAGATAGCCGGTATGCCCTCGACCAGCGGCATCAGGCCCGTCACCGTGAGTCCGAAGGCGTGGAACAGGGGCAGGGTAGCCATCACCAGGTCATCGGCGCGGGTATCCAGCACGTCGGCCACCTGTTGGATATTGGCCATGATGTTGCGGTGGCTGAGCACCACGCCCTTGGGCTCGCCCTCGCTACCGCTGGAAAACAGGATAGCGGCCGGTTGCTCGAGGTCCACGCGCCGGCCATACAGCAGGTACAGCAGCCGCGCCGGCAGCAGCAACACCGAGGCAAGCATGGTCAGCTTGCCGACGCTACCGATCTCGTCCTTGAGGTCCTCGAGGTAATGCACTTGGACCTTGCGCAACAGGGGGTCGAGTTCCATGTCGCGTTGCTCCAGCTTTTTTATGAAGCGCCGCGAGGTGTAGATATTGCGGATACCTGCCTTTTCAACCGCCGCGACCGTGGCCTGCGGGCTGGCGGTATAGTTCAGGTTGACCACCGTCTTGCCTAGCAACAGGCAGGCCATGTTGGTGATGAGACCGGCACTGCTGGTGGGCAGCAGCAGGCCGATGTTCTGTTCCGGGCTGCGACGTCGGATGATGCGCGAAAACGCGAGCACTGCCGTCATCGTCTTGTGGTTGGACAAGGTACTGTCGGCCTGTGCATCGGCCAGGCACAGCTCACCGCCACGTCGCTTGGCGCTGCGCAGCCAGTGCAACGGGACGGGATCGAGCGCGCGGGTGTGCTTATCCCAGGTGTCGATCGAGAGGTCAAACACATATTGCTTGAGTACAGGCGCCTTGGTTTCCATCGGCAGTGGCTGGCCGAAGGCGATGATCACGTTCGTCCTCAACTGCCGGCTGCGGCTCTCCTGCAGCCTCGCGCTGGAACGCGAGAAACGGCTGCCCCACAGGCCGCGCAGGTAGAATGGCAGGATCACGCCGTCCACGCCCTCGACCGTGTGCTCGTAGCCCTTCCTGAACGCACCCAGCTGGCCGCTGCGGCTGATCGAGCCCTCCGGGAACAGGCACACCACCTCGCCGGCCTTGAGCAATGCGTTGACCTTGGTCAGTGCCTCCTTGCTCTGGGCACTGGCAATCGGCACCACGCCGAAGAAGTCCAGAAACCATCGCAGATACCAGCGCTGATAAATTGCCCGACGCATCACGAAGCGCACCGGCCGCGGGCAGGCGATTTGGATCACCGCCCAGTCCAGCCAACTGACATGGTTGCCCAGCATCAGCACGCCGCCTTGGGCGGGCAGGTTCTTGAAACCCAGCACCTCGATGCGGTAGCGGCTGGAGAACACGCGTGCGATCACGTATCGCACCAGTGATTGCGGCAGCTGCCATACGGTATAGAGGGCACCCGCGAATGCGGTGGCGGTCAGCAAGTGAAACAGGCCGGAACTGCTGGTGCCGCTGAACGCAAACATCACGGTCAGGCCGAGGAAGCCCAACATCACCACGTTCTGTACCCAGTTGTTGCCGGCCAGTACCGTGCCAAGCTCCTCGTCTCTGGCGTGAAACTGGACCAGCGCGTTCAACGGCACAATGAAGATGCCGCCGGCGATACCGAGCAGCGTGAACGCCAGCGCCAGTGTCGTGGTTGATGACAGTTGCGGGATCAAGAACAGCGCAACGACCACACCCAGTGCCCCCAGCGGCACCAGGCCGGTCTCGATGTAATCCTTCGAGGCGCTGCCGGCAAGCAACGAGCCCATAATGATGCCGATGCCGGAGCAGGCCAGCAGTCCCTGGATGACCACCGTGTTGGTCTCGCCCAGGGTCTCCTTGGCAAATGCCGGGAAGGCGGCCAGCACGACCTGTGAGATCCCCCAGAATACGGAAAGGCCGACGATCGACAGCCAGATGGTGCGGTTGCCGAGGATCTTTCCGAGGTTGTCACGCAGGCAACGGCCCGTACGGTAACGCGCCCAGTCGAAGCCGCGCTCCGTGGTACCGATCTCACCGGTAGGCAGGCGTGATGTCAGCCAGAACTCCCACGCCGAGCAGGCCACCAGAATCCAGCCGATCGGTGCGATCGCTTGCAGCAGCTGTGCCTCGCTGGCGTAGCTCCCACCCGCCAGGCGGCCTTCGAAAAACACCGAGAACAAGAAAATCCCAAACAGGATCGCGACGATCGTTGTTGCCTGCACGATGGCATTCGCCGTGGCCAGCTGGTCCTTGCCTGACAGTTCTTTGATGAAACCATACTTGGCTGGCGAGTAGATGGCGCTTTGCACCGCCAGCAGAAAGGTCATTGCAAACGAGAACCAGAACCAGCCGGCGTAGTAGGAGAGCGTGATCAGCAGGGTGATCCCCACCGCTACCGCAGCGCTGTAGCGCATGATGCGCGGCTTCCGATAACGATCAGACAGCAGACCCGCCGGTGTGAATAGCAAGATGAATGGAAGCAGGATCAGGCCATTCACTATCGCGGTCAGGATGATCTGCGTCTGACCGTCGTACACCTTGAACACCGTGTTCTGGATCAGGATCTTGTGGCCCAGATCGACGAAGGCGTTGAGAAAGACGATCAGAATGAAAGGGGTGAATCCTACGAGTCTGAAGAGTTTTTCCAT
Organism: Chromatiaceae bacterium; assembly: GCA_022340805.1. GTDB lineage: Bacteria > Pseudomonadota > Gammaproteobacteria > Chromatiales > Chromatiaceae > Thiosocius. Next base: position 399 of record JAJDNF010000028.1, on the reverse strand, counting down.
AGCGTTGGTGTTCTTGGTTTAGGCCAGGGCGGAAGCGCGAATCGGCGCAGGTATCAATCCGCGCTGCCGTATTGTGCATCGTCGTGCGATACGCGTCGCAAAGTATCGCCAACGGAGTTTTGCGGTGGCAGGGACTACGCGGCCAATCAAGACCCTGACAACAAGCGAGTCCGCAAATTGCATGAAGGCGGACGGGCACATGGTGTTGCGTGGCAGCCGGAAGGCGTTGGATGCGTTCTTCGGCCCTTGTATTCGACCTGACAGTCTGTCCTGTTCGGGCTCAGGCCGCGCTGGACTTTGCATTTGTGCCGATCCCCCTCAAAGCATAGCTTCGGCTATGCTTTTTCGGCCGATCAGCCCAACTGCTTTGCCCATCACACCCTGATTCCCAAACCCTTC
>JAJDNF010000015.1 GCA_022340805.1 Chromatiaceae bacterium | reverse complement strand
AAAACCGCCGTGCTGATCCTGGTCGCGCTGCTGATTCCAGTCGTGCCGTTCCTGATTATCGGCGAGTTACCCGGCGAGCGGTGGCTGTCGAGTGCGGACGAGAACGCGTTGACGTTTGGGTTGAGTGGCGCGGGCCTGCTGGCATCGGATGTGCTGCTGCCGATCCCGTCCAGCATCATCGGCACCATGTTGGGCGCACGACTGGGGCTCCTGCCCGGCTGGCTGTGGGGCTTCCTGGGCATGACCACCGGTAACCTGATTGGCTACGCCGCTGGCCGTCTGCTGCTGGCCCGATTCGGTACGCGCCTGCCCAGGGCCCCGACGCTGGTGGCCGTGTTCCTCACCCGTCCGGTACCCGTGCTCGCCGAGGCCATGGCCTTCACCGCCGGCGCCGAACGCGTCCGCGTATTGCCGTTTCTGATGGTCTGTGCGGCCGGCAACGCCATTTACGCGCTGGTGCTGGCCCTGGATGGAGCCGCGCTGCTGCACGAAGACATCACCGGGCCCGGGCTGGTGCTGCCGATGGTCTTGCCGGTTGTGGCCTGGCTGTTGTGGCGCTGGCTGCGTGCGCGACAAAGCCCCGGCACGGTGCACAAGGGCTGATGCCCACATGAGCCGGCAACCCGGAACAGCCGCGCAGGCCGCAGGAAGGTCGGCGGCGCAATGATGTTTGGCCGCAAAGGCATTCACCGGCGTCTGTTGGTCCCGTATCTGCTGACCTTGATAGCGGCCATCTTTGCCGCGTGGTGGATTGCGACGACAATTTTGACCCGCAGCCTCGAGCAGCGTCTCGACAACCGCCTGCAACATGCGGCGACAGTGATCGCCTCGGGTGACCTGCCCTTGACCGATGAACTGCTGGTGCGCGTCGGGCGTCTGTTGGACGCCAGCGTGATCCTGCTGACGCCCGACGGCCAGGTCGGCAAATCGCTGTCGGCAGACGGGCCGCGCGCGGTCCCCGCTGACTGGCGGAGAGACTGGCAGGACGCGGTCGTGAGCGGGGCCCCGCTGACGCTGGAATCGGCCACGCAGGCATTCATGGTGGTCGCGCGGCCGATCGAGGTCAGCCACGACCCACGTTACGCGACGCTGTTGCTGGTGTCTTCGCTGGGCGATATCCGCCAGGCCGCGCGCCAGGCCGCGCTGTGGCTCGGTGTGGCCGCGGTTCTGGGCGCATTGGTGATCGCGTGGGTCGGCCATCGGATCGCGCTGACCATTACCGAACCGATCAAGCGCCTGGCCCAGGCCGCCGATCAGGTCGCGGCGGGCAATCGCGACGTGCATATCGATACCAGCGACAGCGGTGAAATGGGCACCCTCAACCATGCCTTCAACGCCATGGTGCAAAGCCTCGAAGACTACGAGACGCAGGCGTCGGTGCAGAGTCGCTATGCGGCCCTGGGCGAGATGGCGGCGCGGGTGGCGCACGAGGTGCGCAATCCACTGACCGCGATAAAGATGCAGATCCAGTTGTTGGCCGAGGTCCAGGGTCCGGAGTCCGCCGATACCTGCAACCGCCTGGTCGACGAGGTCCGGCGGTTGGAACTGATCGTGAATGCGCTGCTGCAGCAAGGGCAGTCATCCGCACCGCAGCTGGCACCGGCAGACCTGAACCTGATCGTGGACGACGTGGTGCAGCTGTTTCGGCCGCACCTGGAGCACCAGGGCATCACCCTGGAGACTGCGCAGCGCGAACAGCTGCCATTGGTGTCGGTCGACGCCGACCGCATGAAGCAGGTCATCGTGAACCTGCTGGTGAACGCCCGCGATGTACTGCGTGACGGTGGCACCATCCGCATCGAAACCGCGGCCGCCGCGCAGGACGGGGAGGTCGTGTTGAGCGTGTCCGACTCGGGCCCTGGGATCCCGGCGGACAGGCGCGACACGCTGTTCCGTGCGCCGCCGGCCAGCACAAAGCCGCAGGGGCTGGGGCTTGGCCTGAGGCTGGTGGGCGAACTCGTGCAGGCGCATGGTGGCCGCCTGGCGGTGGCCGAGTCCGACCTGGGCGGGGCCCTGTTTCGCATATTTCTACCTGCCGGACCCGCGCAATGAGCAAGATTCTGATCGCAGACGACGAGCACGGCATCTGCCAGGCATTCGCCCGGCTGCTCGAATTGGAGGGGCACGAGGCGCTGGTCGCCTCGAATGGCAAGCAGGCGATCGCGATGGTGCGCGAGGCCGCGCCGGATGTCGTGTTCCTCGACGTGCAGATGCCTGGCACCAACGGCCTCGAGGCATTGGAGCAGATCCGTGCGGACCGACCGGACCTGCCGGTGATCGTGATGACGGCATATGGCACCGTGCAGACGGCGATGGAGGCGATGCGCCTGGGGGCGTTCGACTATCTGGGCAAGCCGTTGGAATTGACCCGGGTTCGCCAACTTATCGAGCGTGCGCTGGATTCCGCCGCTGCCCAAAGGGCGCCCGACGCGGTGCCGGAAGCGATAGGCAAGCCGGCGCTGATCGGGCAGAGCGCCGCGATGCAGGAGATCTTCAAGCTGATGGGGCTGCTCACCGGCAACGAGTTGACCGTGCTGATCACCGGCGAGAGCGGCGTCGGCAAGGAACTGGTCGCGCGCGGGATTCACGACAACAGCCCGCGCCGGCACGCCCCGTTTGTCGCGGTCAATTGTGCGGCCATACCCGAACAGTTGCTGGAGAGCGAACTTTTCGGGCATGAAAGGGGCGCATTCACCGGCGCGATCGAGCGGCGGCTTGGGCGCATAGAGGCTGCAGCAGGTGGGACCCTGTTCCTCGACGAGATCGGCGATCTGTCACTGCTGTTGCAGAGCAAGCTGCTGCGCCTGCTGCAGGAGCGCACCTTCGAGCGCGTCGGCAGCGTTGCCTCCCTGCCCGTCCAGGCACGCATCATCGCCGCCACCAACCGGGTACTCGAGGACGACGTGGAATCCGGCCAGTTCCGCGAAGACCTGTATCACCGGCTGAACCTGGTGCGCCTCGAGATCCCGCCATTGCGGCGGCGACGTGAGGACATCCCGGCACTGGCGAGCCATTTTCTGCAGGCCGCGAACCGCGAATTGGGCAAACAGCTGAGGGATCTGGACGCCGAGGTCGCGGAACGCCTGCGGCGCTACGACTGGCCCGGAAATGTGCGGGAACTGGAGAACCTGGTAAGGCGCTCGGCGCTGAAGGCGCGCGGTGGCGCGTTGACGCTGCACGACCTCGACCTGCCGGATGCGCCGTCCACGCCGCCGATCCTGAGCGGGACCTCTGCGAATGCGCTGGCGGATGCCGCCCGCGGCACCCTGGCCAACTACGGCACCGGGGGTACGCCGGAATCGGCCAGCCTGTTCCGCTCCATCGTGGACCTGGTCGAGCAGACCTTGGTCGCCGAGGCGCTGCGCATGACCGAAGGCAACCAGGTCGCCGCGGCGCGTCTGCTGGGGATAAACCGCACGACCTTGCGCAAGAAGATGCGGATCACGGATGCCGACTGATGCAGCTGTGTACAGGGCTGTTTTCGCGCTGCGCGGACCCATGTGGCTGTTTATAAACGAAAAGATGGCCGAAATGGATCGCCGTTCGTTACCGGCTGTACATTTTCTAGACTGTTCGCGGGTAGCGCTGCGCCGCGTGATGGCCGTCCCGCTCAGCAGCTAAGTCGTTGAACGACGGCCACTTGCCCGGCGGGCGCGGCTTTTTTTCGCAGTTGGCCCGGCTATTGCTTTGGATAGCTCGTTGGTTGCACGCCGAATCGTGTCTGTTCCCCTCTCAGGCACCTGAAAGAACGCAACCCCACCCCTGGTATCGTGCGGGGCGCACAACCCCACAGGCGCCCCGCACGGTCCTCTTGCTTGCTGTCGCGCAGCCCGCGTGCGCAGCTACAGGCGCTTCCTGGTCTGCCGATAGCGAGAGATGTTCAGTTTTGAAGTCTGCAGAGGGCAGTTGTGATGGCCGAGACGAATAACAACAAATCCGCGACCTGTGGTGTATGGATCGCCGGCGCGAAAGGCGACATCGCCACCACCCTGATCGTCGGTGCGCGAGCAATCGCCCAGGGGCTTACATCGAGTACCGGGCTGGTCACCGAGCTTGCCCCGCTCAATGGCTTGCCGTTGCCGGCTTTGCAGGACTTGGTGTTCGGTGGCGTAGACATCAGTCCCCAGTCAATGCGCGAGTCGGCAAAATCACTGTACGCAAACTCGCGTACCGTGAGCCGCGAGGTGCTGGACGCGGTCGCGAGCGATCTGGACGAAATCGAAAAGGACGTCCTGGTGGCACCGCAGCTGGCCTGGCATCCGGCGCAGCGCGCACCCGCGCAGGCGTCGCTGAAAGACAATGCGCTGCGACTGCGCGCGGCGATCAGCGCGTTCCGGCGCAAACATCGCTTGCAGCGGTTGGTGGTAATCAACCTCACCTCGGCGGAACCCGAGCCGGCCGTTGTCGCGGAGCAGGCGAGCGTCGAGGGTCTGGAGTCGCTGATCGCGGCCGACCGGCGCGATGCGGTGACGCCGGCCATGCTGTACGCCTACGCCGCGCTGCACGAGGGCTGTGCGTACATCAATTTCACCCCCAACGTCGGCACCACACTGGAATGCATCCGTGCGCTTGCCCGCCGCCAACGCCTGCCATTTTACGGCGACGACGGCAAGACCGGCGAAACGCTGGTGAAGACCGCGCTGGCACCGATGTTCGCGGCGCGCAACCTGCACGTGCTGAGCTGGGAAGGCGTCAACATGCTGGGCAACAACGACGGCAAATCGTTGAGCGTGCCCGAGAACCGGGTGCCGAAGATCCGCAACAAGGGCAAGGTCCTGCAGGGCATGTTGGGATACGAGCCGCACGGCGACGTGCAGATCAATTACGTGCCGTCACTCGGCGACTGGAAGACCGCCTGGGACCTGATTCATTTCCAGGGCTTCCTGGACGTGAAGATGTCCATGCAGTTTACCTGGCAGGGTTGCGACTCGGTGCTGGCCGCACCTTTGGTGCTCGACATGGCGCGGCTGAGCGCGCTGGCGCTGCACAAGCGCGAAGTCGGCCCGATGCGCCACCTGGCCGCGTTCTTCAAGAACCCGATCGACGTCGACGAGATGGCATTGTGGCCGCAGTTCGAATCGCTGTTGCGCTACGCCGAGCGACATCTCGGCGAAGCCGGGCGCGATCAGATCGTCCAGTCCCGTGCGTGACATGCGTCCGAACGGTGCCGCCCGCGCGGCTATGCGCTGGTCGGCGGTCGTTGCGACGACGCTGGCCGGCGCGCTCGTGCTGACTTTGCTGCTGCCGCTGCAACATGCCCCGCAGGCCCTGCAGATCGGCGCAGCCGCGGTGACGCTGCTGGTGGGTGTCATTGTCGGGAATCTCGCGTGCCCGGGTCGGTCAGTGGCTGCGCCCCTAGCGGTCGCCGCGCAGGCCGGTTGCAGCAGCCTGGTGCTGCTGGCCCTACTGGGCTGGTCCGACGGCGCAGCGACGTTCGGATCGCTCCTGCGCAGCGCGCTGGCGGTTGCGGTACTGGCCTGGGTGATGTCTGCGCTGGTGCAGTTGTTTGCGAGGCAGGAAAGGCGGCACGCGAGCGTCAGCCTGGTCGCGTTCGCGACCCTGGTGCTGGGCCTGGCGCCGCTGTGGGGTGGGGCGATCGTGGATGCAGTCGCGCCGACCGGTGCCGGGGCAGACATCCTGGTCGGCGTCAGCCCACTGACCTATCTGGCCCAGGCGGCAGGCTGGGACTATCTGCGCTACGACTGGATTTACCGCGTCACCCCGCTGGGCTCGCTGCGCTTCGACTACCCGGATTTCTGGATCAGCACCATCGCCTATGCCGCGCTGGCCGCAGCCCTGCAGGTGCTCGCGGCCGGCATCCGCCAATCTGTTTCGGCCGGACTCGGGTCCGCGCCACCAACAGCAGTCACCTGATCGATAAGGAGAAGCTCGAAATGTTGCAAGTCCTGAAACACCTTGTGCTGGGTGCAGTTTTCGTACTGCCCGGCATCGCCAGTGCCGACAGCGCCACGATGGACGCTGCGCTGAAAGACAAGGCCAAGGGCATGACGGATGCCGGCCTTCACTACCTGCGCGGCAGCATGGCGGAAGACGGTTCCTGGTCCAACTCGGTCGGGGTTACCGCGCTGGCACTGCGCGCCTTCCTCGAGAGCCCGCGTGGGTATAGCGAAGGTGACGGTGCCTTTATCACCCGTCCGGTCAAGTTTCTGCTCGACCATATCAATCCGGACGGCTCCATCAGTGAGACCAATAACAACCGCAACTACAACACGGCCGTGGCGATGATAGCGCTCAAGGCCACCAACAACCCCGCGTATGACGACATCATCAAGAACGCCCAGGCGTTCCTGAAGGGTCTGCAGATCGACGAGCCGGAGGGTTACGAGCGCGACCACAAGTACTACGGTGGGATCGGCTATGGTGGCGACGAACGCCCTGATCTTTCGAACGTCTACCACGCGCTCGAGGCCCTGAAGGCGACCAACCTGGACCCCAGCGACCCGACCTGGGAGAAGGCGCTGCTGTTCGTTTCGCGTTCGCAGAACAACAGCGAAACCAATGACCTGGCGTTCGCGGCGAACGACGGTGGGTTCGCCTACATGCCCGAGTACAGCCCGCACGGCGGTTCGGTATCGTACGGCAGCATGACCCATGCCGGCCTGCTCAGCCTGCTGTTTGCCGACACCGACAAGAACGACCCGCGCGTAAAGGCCGCCTATGAATGGATCCGTGCCAACTACTCGGTCGACGTCAACCCGGGCGCGAAGGACAACCAGGGCTATTTTTACTATCTCAATGCATTCGCCAAGTCGATGTACGCCTGGGGTGAACCGGAGCTGGTGGACGCCGCCGGCGTGAGTCACAACTGGCGCAACGACCTCACCACGAAGCTGATGAGCCTCGAGCAGAAAGACGGCTCCTGGGTCAACAAGGAATCCGGGCGCTGGTGGGAGGGTGACCCCAACCTGTGCACCGCCTGGAGCGTGATCGCGCTCAACCAGGTGGTGCGCAAGTAGCCCGAGGGTGAATGGTGCGTGCCGCCAGCCAGCGCGCTCGACGAGGCCTTATCGTCCGCTGGCTGGCGGCCGCCTTGCTCGCGTCCCTGGGCCACGCCGCTGCGGCCGGCCAGCGGCTGACCGTACTGCCGGCCTGGGACGGCCGGTTTCTGCCAGGTGAGGAGACCGAGCTCAGCGTTGAACTGGCTGCGGACCTAGGCGGCAACTATCGGATTCAGGTCAGCAGCGCGGCGTTCCATCTGCAGCAACAGGGTTCGATCGAACCCGGGCGACCCGTCGTGGTGGCGCTCCCCGTGCGTCCCGCGCCCGATGGTCGGCTGGACCTGCAGCTTGCCGGGCCCGGCGACAGTTCGGCGTCGCAGGTCATCACCCTGCGGCCGGCGGGCGCGCCACTGCGGATCGATGCGAGTGCGGACCGGTCGCGCAGCCGCAATGATCCGGCAGAATTGCAGACCGGGCCACAGCGGCTGCCGAGCACACTGTCCGGCTACGCGCCGGTCGGGCACCTGAGCCTGGACCGGGCGGCGGTGAGCCGTCTCGATGCGGCGCAACGACAGGCCCTGACCGGCTACCTCGGCCGTTGCGGCGCATTGCAGTTCGCCGCGGACGCGCAGGACCTGCTCGTCCCGTCGCAGGCCCTGGCCGCTTGTGGCGCCGCACAATTCAGCGCCGCGGACGCAGCACCGCGGGCCGGTCGCTCCACCTTTCTCGGCGAGGACAAGCTGCGCGCGCTGCTGGACGGTGCCCCCGGCCTGCTGGGTGCGCGCTGGGTGCCGGCGGCCTGCGGCTTGTATGTCCTGGTGCTGGTCGCGCTGCCTCGCCGTCAGCGTCAGCCGTCGTATGTCGTGGCAATCGCCGTGCTGGCCAGCCTGGGCGTCGCGGCCTACGCGGCCTGGCGCCCCCCCAGCGCACAGGGTGTGGTCGTGGTCGAGGCGCACAACGGTGCCGAACAGGGGCGACTCTCGGCGCTGTTGCGGGTGCACGGCGATGGCCTGCACGCATCGTCGGTCATGGTCGATGGCAGACTTTCGACGCCGCTGGCACTGGGTGGTGCAGACACCTCGCTGGCGATCCTGCCCACACCGACCGCGCACTTCGAGATCGCTGTTCGGCCGCCGTTCCTCGGCCTGCAGGACTACGCGCTGTCCGGCGTGGCCCCACTGACGTCGCGGGCCGTGCTCAGGATCGCGCCAGGCGGGCTCGAACTCGCCAACCAGGGGCCGCAGCCCATACCCGCCGGGCTGCTGGCCGTTGCCGACCGGGTGGTGGCGACCCCGGCGCTGGCGACCGGCGCCCGCTGGCTGGTCGACCCGGCCGCGCCAACCCCGGCGTGGACGCCGGCCGCCGGGCTGCTGCGCGAACTGGCGCTGCACGACGGTGCGACCTGGATGCTGCCGCTGGCGCCGACCGAGGGGCGGGCGATGGCGCCTGTAGCGCGACATACGGGCTGGCTGTTGATACACGAGCCGGGACAAGCCCTGTGAGCCGCTGTGGCAGCCTATGGGCCGGACTGCTGTACAGCGTTCCGTTCGGCTGCTGGTTCTTTGTGCTTGCCGACCATGCCGACACGCGACTGGAGGTCGCGGGCCTGGTCGCCGATGCATTTCGCATCCTGGTGCTGGTTCAGGCGTTCGCCGCTGCGCTGCTGCACCCGGCCCTGCAGTGCGGGGACATGCGCCGCAACCTTTCGGCGGTGCTCGGGTTTTTCGCCATTCCCTGGCCATTGCTGGTGGTCTTTTTCCTCGCCGGCGACATCCACGGCATGCTGTTGGGCCTGAGCCAGCTCGCCCTGGTGATCGGCACGCTGGGAATGATCGGGCTCGCCGGGCTGGGCCAACGGGCAGCCTGGCCGGCGCTGCGCTGGTATGCACCGGCGGCCGTCCAGCTGACCGGCGTGGCCCTGGTGCTGTCCGCCAGCCCCCATTGGCTGCAGTGGACCGGCTGACATGTCCGACACCAGTCAGCGTGAACCGGTTCTCGGCCTGATCAGCTGGCTGCAGCGTCGCCTGTTGATCAGCCGTCTGCTGCGCGCGGCGTGCACCGGTCTGTGGTGGTCGGCGCTGACGCTGGCGATGGCTGTGGCCGTGCATTACCTGTGGCAACCACTGCCTGCGGTGGCGGGCGTGGGCCTGGCCGCGGTGCCGTTGTTGGCAGCCGTGGTGGTCGAATGGCGGCGTGGGCGCCAGCAGGCGGGCCAGGTGGCGCGTCTCGCGGACCGCCGCCTGCAGGCCGACAGTCTGCTGCTCAGCGCCTGGGACCTCGCGCGCCGCGAACGGCCGTCCATTCGCGGCGCAGGGCGCTTGGTGCTGGCGCGGGCCGGTGCCTCTCTTCCCGCCTGGCAGTCCGCGCTGCGCGAACAGTTTCCGGTCGTCCGTCCGCCCACGTTGCCGCTCGCCGTGGTGGCTGTTGGCGCGGCGGCCTTGCTGCTGCAGTTGCCAGGCGCACCGCTGGAACAGCACGGCGTAGACCTCGCGGCGGCAGCGCCGCCACCCGCGCCCTGGCTGCTGGAGCAGACGCCGGCCGAGTCGCCATCCACAGCGCCGGTTGCCGCTGCCGGCCAGCCCGATGCGGACAGCACGCGGGGCGATGCCGCGGCGCCCGCGCCGCATGCCACGGACACCGGCCAGCCACCGGCCACTGCCGGGCGACAGCTGCCGGCCATGCCGCCAGGCGACCCGGATCCTGGCCCCGGCCGACTGGTGGCTGCCGACGCAGGCGCCGGGCCGATCGACCCGGCCGGTGCGTTGCATCAGGCCCCGGCGGCGGACCAGGTGGGCGACGCCGCAGCCGGCCAGGATGCCGGCAGCCGACCGGTCGCTGCGGTAGACTTGACGACACAGTTTGTCGACATCGGAACGCGGTCCGCGGGCCCCATGTCTGCGGACCCGACAGCGCCCGGCGGCGATCTGGGCGCGTCCCGGCACGTACCGGTCGGCAGCGGCACGCTGTCCGGCGTGGCCGCGGCGCGTGCGCCGCAGCTGCCGGCCGCCGATATTGGCCTGGCGCCGGCGTTGCAGGCCTATGTCGCCGATTTTGTCGCACGCACTCACGCAGCGAGCAGCCAATGAAACCCAATCTGCAGTCGACCGAACAGGAATTCGCGGCCGCCGCCCAGGACCTGGGCCGCCTGCGCGAGGCCCTGTGCGGTGTCATCGTCGGCCAGGCGGAACTGATCGACGAGGTCCTTATCGCGGTGATCGCGTCCGGCCATGTGTTGATGGAGGGCCTGCCCGGCCTGGGCAAGACCCACCTGGCCAAGGGGCTTGCCCGGGCCCTCGGCCTGGAGCTGGGGCGCGTACAGTGCACGCCCGACCTGATGCCGGCCGATATCACCGGCAGCGAGTTGCTGACCCGCAGCGACGACGGTCAGCACGACATGACTTTCCGCCCCGGGCCTATCTTCGCCAACCTGGTCCTGGTCGATGAAATCAACCGCGCCACGCCGAAGACCCAGGCCGCGTTGCTCGAGGCGATGCAGGAACGCCAGGTGACCTATGGCGGCAGCACCCACCGGCTGCCCGATCCGTTCTGGGTCATCGCGACCCAGAACCCGATCGAGATCGAGGGGACCTATCCGCTGCCCGAGGCGCAGATGGACCGCTTCCTGGTCAAGCTGAAGGTGCCCTACCCGGATGCCGCGGCGATGCTGGCGATGCTGGACATATCGCTGGACAGCGAACCTACCGAGCGTCTGAGCCCGGTGATCGAGCCGGCCGCGCTGCACGATCTGCTGCGCGCGGGCGAACAGATAGTGATCACCGAATCGGTCAAGCATTCCGCGGTGCAACTGATCCTCGCCACCCACCCGGAACGGGATGAGGGTTCCGCGCAGACCCGGCGTCACATCCGCTACGGGGCCAGCCCACGCGGCCTGCAGGCGCTGCTGCGGACCGCGCGCGTGCATGCGCTGCTGCACGGTCGGGCACATGTGGCGATCGATGATCTGCGCCGCATGGCGCTGCCGGTGCTGCGCCACCGGGTACTGCCCACGATCGAGAGCGAGCTGGAGGGGATGGACATGGACCTGGTGCTCGCGGGCCTGGTGGAGCGCTGGGCCGCGCAACAATGACGCACCCGCTGGCACTGGTCGACAGCACCGAGCTGAAGGGCCTGACCCGGGCGGCCGATCGTCTGCTGGTCGGCAGCCCGCTGCTCGCGCCGGGTAGCCGCTGTCATCGGCGCCGCGCGGGCAGCGGTCTGGAGTTCCGGGACTTTCGCGATTTTGCACCCGGCGACGACCCCAGGAACATCGACTGGCGCGCCAGCGCACGCAGCAGTGTCGCGCAGATCCGCCGCCACTATGACGACCGCGCCGCCGACTGGGTCCTGTGCCTGGACCGCAGCGCCTCGATGACCGTCGGCGCCCGCCGCAAGTGGCACCTGGCCCTGCAGCTGGCGGCCGCCTTCGCCTACCTGCTGCTCGACCTCGACCACCGCGTCGGGCTGGTGGTATTCAGCGACCAGGTGGACGACATGCGGCGTCCCGGACGCGGCCGCTCCGCCTACGCCCAGTTGTTGCGGCGCCTGTATGCCGCCGAGCCGGTGCACGCCGGCGGCGCCAGCCGCCTGCTGAGCTGCCTGCCACACATCCCACCGGGCGCCCAGGTCCTGGTGCTCAGCGACTTCCTGGCCGCGGACGGCATGCTGCCGGACCTGCACCAGTTCACGCAGACCGCGGACCGGGTGCGTGCGCTGCAGATTCTCGACGCCGCCGACGCGGCACCGCCGGGCTCGGGTGCCTGCATGCTGCAGGACATCGAGACCCGTGCCACGCTGCCGGCGCTGCTCGACCCGGACCTGAGCGACGCGGCGCGTGCGCGGCTCGACAGCTGGCGCGCCCGGCTGGCCGGGAACTGCCGCAACCGCGGTATCGCGTTTACCAGCTGCTCCGCGGCTAGCGACTGGAAGAGTGCGTTGATGGCGCACCTGACGGGTCGGGAGGCCGCGCTTGCCTGAGCTCGCCGCTCCCTGGGCGCTGCTCGGGCTGGCGCTGATCCCGCTGATTCGCTGGCTGCACCTGTTCCGCCTGCAGGGTCCGCCGGTCGCGGTATCGGCACTGTTCCTGTGGCAGGCGCTGGTCGGCGACCAACGCGGCGCCGCGCGCAACCCGAGGCCGGAGCCCCAGTGGTGGTGGCGTGCCGGCATTGCCACGCTGCTGGTGCTGGCCCTGGCCGACCCGCGCCTGCCGGCGAGCGCGCCGGCGACCGAGGTCTGGTGGGACGATGCGCCGAGTATGCAGGCCGTGGAGCAGGGCCGCACTCGCGATGCCGCGGCCATCGAGGGCCTGCTCGCGGCCGCCGCCGGCACTGGCGTTGCGGCCCTGGACCTGCATTCACTGCGCGGTGGCGGGTCGATGCTGGCATTGCGTGACGCCGACCGGGCCGGCTGGCAGGACGCGATCGCGCGCTGGCTGGACGGCCTTGCGGCCGCCGACCATGCCCGATCAGCGCCGCACCCATTGCCCAACCTGGACCCGCAGCGGGTGCATTGGCTGGTCAGCGACGGCGCCAGCGCCGACCTGGCGGCCTGGGCGGCATCGCAACCGCTCAACCGTGTGATCGCGGTCGGCGCGGCGACCGAAAACCTCGCGCTCACCCGCCTGGCGGTGCGTGCGGCGCCGGGTCGCGGCCCGGGCGGCGCCGGTCTGGTGCTGGTCCACAACGCCGGCCGGCACAACGCGCCGGCCGAGATCGAGATAGTCGCCGGCGAGCGCGTGCTGCACCGGACGAGGCTCGACCTGGCGCCGGACTCGACCGTCCAGGTCGCGTTCCGGGTCGCCGGCGAACCCCGCGACATCGAGGCGCGACTGCGCCGGCTGGACGCGACGCCGGAGGCGCTGACCGGCGACGACAGCCTGCGGCTGACGCTGGCGTCGTTCACGCGGCCGATCGGCGTGCTGGTCACCGGTCACTGTCCTGCGGCGGTCGAGCGCGCGCTGAGCGCGCATCCCGGCCTGGTGCGCGTAACGGCCCCGGCGGCAAGCCCGGCACAACTGCAGATCGCCTGTACCGAGCAGGCACCGCCGGGCGGGCCGCCGCTGTTGTGGCTGCCGACGGCGTCCGGCAGCACGCTGGTGGCGAGCGGCGACGCGTATTGGCTGGACGGCGCGGCGGGCGGCGATGCACGTCTGCCGATCACGACCCAGGTGCGGGTGCTGGCGCCACCGGGTCAGGCCGCCGGGCGGACCCTGCTGGCCATCGACGGGCGGCCGCTGGCGGTGCTGCAGTCGGGTGCGAGGCCCGCGGTTACGCTGCTGTTGGATCCGGGCGACGGACCCTTCGCCGGATCGGCGGCGTTCGCGCGGCTGTTTGCCGGGCTGACCGAGCGGTTGCTGGACCGCGACCTGCTGGTCGCCGTTGCGGCGACCGCGCGGCCCCGCTCTTCGAGCAACATTGCGCCCGGCATGCTGGCCACGCGTGCCGGCGGGGCGGCGGTGCGCCCGGCGCAGGCATCGGCGTCGATGACGGCCTGGTTGTTGTGGCCGGCGGCGCTGCTGCTGGCCTGGGACCTGTCCGCAGTCGCACGCCGACGGCCGCTGGCTGCGACCACCGCGGGGCGCTGACATGTGGCGGCGCCTCGCGGGTCCTGGAGTGATCGGCAGGATACTGACCCTGGCGCTGCTGCTGTTGGCCGCGTGGAACCCGTCGCTGCCCGCGGGCAGGGCGGCGCAGCACCTGGTGGTGCTGATCGACCAGTCCGCCAGTATGCAGCGCGACTGGCTAGACAGCGCCTGGCGGCCGCTGCGCGATGCGCTGGCCGACCTGCCCGACGACAGCCGGGTGAGCCTGGTGCGCTTCGCCGCCGACCGGCAGATCGAGTGGCAGGGCGACCCGGCGATGACGCTGCCCGAGCAGCTGCCCCAGTCGCGCGCCCTCGATATGACCGCGACCGACCTGTGGGACGCGTTGCGCACCGCGGCCGCACTGCGCGACCCGAGCCGGGCCAATGCCATCCTGCTGCTCAGCGACGGGCGCGACAACGGGCCGCAGGCAGGCCAGCCGTCGCTGGCTGCCGCGACCGGCCAGCCGCTGTTGTGGTGGCGGCCGGCACAGCGGGCCGATGGCGGCGCATCGATCCAGGCATTGCGCGCCCCGCTGTCGATCGCTGCAGGCCAGCCGCTGACCCTGCTGGCGGAACTGGCGGGCAGCGGCCAGGCGCAGGCGCGGCTGCTGGTTCGGACCGACGGCCGGGTGGTCGCGGACGCCGCTGTCGGCAGCACGGCGTTGCCGATCACCCTGCCCAACCCGGGCGCCGGGCTGCACCGGATCGAGGTGTCACTGGTGCAGGGTGACAGGGTCCTCGACCGCCGCGTCACCTCGGTCCAGGTCGAGGGCGCGGCACGGGTGCTGGTGATCGCCGCGGCCGGGCAGGACACGCCACTGACCGCGAGTCTGCGGGCCGGCGGCTGGCCGGTCACCGCGATCACGCCGGAACAGGCCGCCAGCGACCGGTTCGGGTCCGCCGATGCGGTGATTCTCGACGACATCGCGGTGGCCGACCTGCCGGCGGGCGTGTGGGAGGCACTCGCGCAACGGGTGCGCAGCCGCGGGTTGGGGCTGCTGGTGCTCGGCGGGCCGCACTCGTTCACCGCCGGCGCCTACCGGCACAGCGTGCTGGAGGGCCTGCTGCCGGTGACCGCGGAGTCACCCGAGCCGCTGGACCCGGCCGCGGTGCTGTTCCTCGTCGACCGGTCCGGCAGCATGGGACGGCCAAACGCCGACCGGCAACCGACCCGGCTGGAGCTGGCCCTTCGTGCGGTCATCGAGACGGCCCGCGCGCTGCGTCCCGGCGATCGTGCCGGGCTGATCACGTTCGCGATGCAACCGCAGGAGCGTGTCGCGCTCAGCGCGCAGCGCGACGCGGTCAGCGCGTTCGAACAGCAGGCGGGGCTGAGCGCCCAGGGTGGCACCCGCCTCGCACCGGCCCTGCGCCGCGGCGTCGAGCTGCTCGGCGCGAGCGAGATCGCGACCCGGCTGCTGGTCGTGGTCACCGACGGCGTGCTCGACGAACCGGACGAGCTGTTGCGCGCCGCGATCGGCGGGTCCGCGCGCGACGTGCGGATCATCGTGCTGGCGGTCGGCGCGGGTGCGCAGACAGGCGCTCTGCAGCGCCTCGCCGAGGCCGGTGCCGGTGAGGTGTTGCGCGTGACCCAGGTCGCCAGCCTGCCGCGCCTGATGCAGCAGCATGTCGAGCAGCTGCGCGCGCCGGTCGTGAGCGGCCCGGTACGGCCGAGCCTGCAGACGCCGCTGCCAATGTTCACGACCCAGCCGGCGGAATGGCCCGTGCTGGATGCCTACGCGCTCGCCAAGCCGCGCCCGGATGCCAGCCTGTACCTCGCGGCGCCGAACGGCGACCCGCTGCTGGCCGGCTGGCATGCGGGCACCGGCCGGGTGGTCGCGCTGCCGGGCGGCCTGGGCGGCTGGGCCCGCGCCTGGCAGCATTGGCAACACTGGGGCGCACTGGCAGGCGGACTGGCGGAATGGGTGGCAGGCGCGCGCGCCGCGAACCTGTATCTGCAGGGCCAGCAGGACGGCGCGGCGTTGGCGTTCACATTGCATGCGGTCGACGATGCGGGCGAGTGGCTGAACAGCGCACCGGCGGTTACGCTGAGCGGCCCGGACGGCGCGCCGGTCGGGCTCGAGGTGACCGCCGAGGCACCCGGGCTGTACCGCCTGCGCCCGATGCATCGGGCGGCCGGCCGCCACGATCTCGATGTACGGCTGGGCGACTACTCGCGCCACCTCGCGTACATCTACGAACCGGCGTCGGAGACCTCGGCAGGCACCCCGCCGGCACCGTATCTGGACGCCGGACTGGTTAACGGCGCGGTCGATCTGTGGCAGCCTGGGCAGGGATTCCCCGGACCAGCCGGGCATACGAGCGCGCGTGGGGTACTGCTGGGCCTTGCCCTGCTGACCTTCGTCGCCACCCTGGTCGGCGAGCGCGGCCTGCACCGGCGCGCGCTCCAGGGACTCGAGACGGGACGTTCCAAGCTACGCGGGAGGAAGGCATGAACGCTGCGGATATCAAGGTCTGGGACCCGCTGGTGCGGGTGTTCCACTGGGGACTGCTGGGCAGCTGTGTGCTGGCCTATGCGACCCAGGAGGAGCACTACGATCTGCATCTGTATGCCGGCTACGCGGTATTGGGGCTGGTGGCCTTCCGGGTGCTGTGGGGCCTGGTCGGTCCACGGCATGCCCGGTTCTCCGACTTCGTCTACGGTCCGACCGCACTGTCCGGGTACCTGCAGGGCCTGATGCGGCGTACTGCGCCGCGCTACCTCGGCCACAACCCGGCCGGGGGCGCGATGGTGGTGGTGCTGCTGGTCACGCTGCTGATCATCACCATCAGCGGGATCGCGCTGGATGCCGCGGAGAACCGCGCCGGGCCGCTGGCCGCCACCCGGCTGTTCCTGTACCGGGACCAGGTCATCCTGCTCCACGACATCGCCACCGACGTCGGCGTGGTCCTGGTCGTGCTGCACGTGCTCGGGGTGCTGCACGCCAGCATCGCGCATCGCGAAAACCTGGTCCGGGCGATGCTCACCGGGCGCAAGCGCCCACTGGATCGCGCGCAATGAAGCTCGCCTACAGCTCCAACGCCTTCACCCGCACCGACCTGGGCTCGGCCCTGCACGAGATTGCCGACCTGGGCTTCGCGGCCGCCGAGATCCTGTGTGACCAGCCACACTGGCAGCCCGGAAGGCTGGCCGAGGCGGATATCGCCGCGGTCGAGGAACTGCTGGCCGCGCGCGGCCTGGCGCTGAGCAACCTGAATGCGAACACCGCGAACGGTTATTTCGATCCGCTGCCGCCGGAAAACGTGTTCGAACCCGCGCTGAGCAGCCGTAACCCGGCCTGGCGCGAATGGCGTATCGGCTACACCATCGCCGCGCTGCAGCTGGCCGCCCGCCTGGGTGCGCCGTGCGTCAGCGTGACCTCGGGACAGCCCGGTTCCGGCGGTGCCCCGGCCGAGGGACTGGATCTGCTGGTCGACAGCCTGCAGCGCGTCTGCGCGGTCGCCGAGGCGCTCGACGTGCGGGTCGGGGTCGAATACGAGCCCGGGCTGCTGGTCGAACGCGCGGCCGAGCTGGCCGAGCTGATCACCCGGGTCGGTTCACCCGTGCTGGGCGCCAACCTCGACATCGGTCATTCGTACCTGGACGGCGAGCCGCCCGAGGACGCGGTCGACGCGCTGCGCGGGCGCATCTGGAACGTGCACGTCGAAGACATCGCGCAGCGCAAGCATTTCCACCTGATCCCCGGGCTCGGTGACCTGCCCTTCGGGCGCTATTTCGCGGCCCTGCGCCGGGCCGGCTATGACGGCTATCTCACCGTGGAGCTGTACACCTACCCGCACATGCCGGGGGAGGCCGGACGCCAATCCCTGGCCTATCTGCGCGGGCTGATGAACGACGCGCGATGAAGTGGCTGGCCTACCTGCAGCTGCTGCGCCTGCCGGCCGTGTTCACCGCGTGGGCGGATATCCTGGCGGCCCACTTCGTGGTCACCGGCGACGCGCTGCAGCCCGTGACGCTGCTTTGGCTGCTGCTCAGCACCAGCTGCCTGTACTGGGCCGGCATGGTGCTGAATGACTGTTTCGATCTACCCATCGACCGCCGCGAGCGTCCCGAGCGCCCGCTGCCGTCCGGTCGCATCGCGCTGCGTCATGCCTGGCTGCTGGGTTGGGTATTGCTGGCCTGCGGCGTGGCCGCCGCGGGTCTCGCCGGTTCGCGCCCGCTGCTGATCGCGGTGCTGCTCGCGGCGGCTGTGGTGGCCTACGACGGCTGGCTGAAAAACCACCGCATCGGTCCGGCGGCGATGGGCCTGTGCCGCTATCTCAACTGGCTGCTGGGCCTGTCGGTGGTCCCGCTGGGTCCGGCCAGTTTCGCCATCGCGCTGCCGGCGTTCCTGTACGTCACTGCATTGACCGTGCTGAGCCGCACCGAGGTCACGGCCGCCGACCGCCGGCCGGTGCTGTTGACCGGCGCCGGGATCCTCGCCAGCGCGGCCAGCATCCTCGGTCTGCTGCTCGCCGGCACGCTGGCGCAGCCCTGGGCGCTGCTCGCGCTGGCCGTCGCGGTCGGGTTGGTGATCCGCGACCTGCAGCGGACCTGGGTCGATTTCACGCCGCCGCGTATCCGCGTGGCGATGCGCCACCTGATCCTCGGCATCGTCGTGCTGGACGCGATCCTGGTCGCGGCGGCCGGGCACTGGTGGGGCGCCGTGGCGGTCCTGCTGTTGCTGGTTCCCGGACGTTTGTTGTCGCGCGCCATTGCCGTAACATGAAGTCTCCAGCGACACACAGGCCCGCCCCCTGATGGACACCACAGACGCCCTGCACGCCGCACTTGCCGCCGCCGTGGACCCGGCCGGGTTGGCACAGTTGCGCACCGCGCTGGACGCGTTGCGCGACAGCGACGACGTCGAGACCGCGCTGCTCACCGCCTCGGCACGGGTCAACCGCCTGCTCGGCCAAAGCGCCGGGACCGCGCTGCAGGGTGAGCTGCGGCCCGCGGCCGGCGTGCTGCCACTGGTCGACTGGACCGCCAGCGATGCGGCGCGCGTGCTGCTGCTGCTCGGCGCGCTGGCGCGCCCGGATAGCCGGCCCGAGGGCCTGGTGCATGCCTACTTCAAGGGCGGCGACGAGGCCGAGCGGGCTGCAGTGGTGCGCGCGCTGGCGCTGCTGCCCGAACCGGCCAGCCACCGGCCGGTGGCGCTGGAGGCCGGGCGTATCAACAGCCTCCGGCTGTATGGCGCGCTGGCCCTGAACAATCCGTATCCGGCCGGTTTCTACAGCGAGCACGAATTCAACCAGGTGGTGCTGAAGTCGCTGTTCACCGGATTGGACATCGGCCGCATCGTCGGTCTCGCGCGGCGCGCCAACGACGAGCTGTCGCAGATGTGCCGTGATTATGTCGAGGAGCGCGAGAACGCCGATCGCGACGTGCCGCGCGCGATCTGGCTGGCGCTGGCGCCGCGCATGGACGCCGCCGGCGAGCGCCAGCTGATCCGTTATCTCGGCGACCCCGACGCGGCGCACCGCTACTATGCCGCGGTCGCGGCCACGCGCCTGGCCAGCCGATCGGCGGCGCTGGAGCAGGCACTGCAGGATCGCCGGGCGCAGGAAAGCGAAGCCGACATCCTCGCCGTGCTCAATGGTTGATGCCGGGCGGGTACCTGGATGCGGTGCAATTCGCGCGGCTAATTGCATCCTACGGCCGCGCGTTGTGGGGAACCTGCGTCGGCGGGCGGCCCGGCGACCCGCGCCGCCCACGTAGGGTGCATCATGCGCAACTCGTAATGCACCGATCAGCCGCGGGGATGGTGCAATCCGCGCGGTTGATTGCACCCTTTGGCCACGCGTTGCGCGGGGCCTGCATCGGCGGGCCGTCCGGCGACCCGCGCCGCCCACGTGGGGTGCATCAGGCGAGAGCCGTAATGCACCGGATGACCGAACAACTAAAATAGCCTTATTGCATCCAGGAGCCTGGCCATGAAGTATTTCGATTCCCATATCCACATGCTGTCGCGTACCACCGACGACTACGAGAACATGGCGGCGGCCGGTATCATCGGCCTGGTCGAGCCCGCGTTTTGGCAGGGCCAGCCGCGCACCCAGCCCGGCACCTTCATCGACTATTACGATTCGCTGGTCGGCTGGGAGCGCTTTCGCGCCAGCCAGTTCGGCATCCGCCACTTCTGCACCATCGGCATCAATCCGAAGGAGGCGAACGACGTCGCGCTGGCCGAGCAGGTGATGAAACTGCTGCCTCGCTACCTGGAAAAGGATGGCGTGGTCGGCGTGGGCGAGATCGGTTACGACGACATCACCGATGCCGAGGAGCGCTTCTTCGCCGAGCAGTTGCAGCTGGCCAAGGATATGAACCTGCCGGCGCTGGTGCACACCCCGCACCGCGACAAGGTCACCGGCACCCAGCGCACGCTGGCGCTGGTGCGCGAGGTCGGTATCCCCGAGCAGCTGGTGGTGGTCGATCACCTCAACGAGCAGACCCTGCCGCTGGTGCTGGAGACCGACTGCTGGCGCGGGCACTCGGTGTATCCGCACACCAAGATGAGCGAGGAGCGCATGGTCGCGCTGCTCAAGCAGTACGGCACCGACAAGATGATCGTGAACAGCGCCGCCGACTGGGGACGCAGCGACCCGCTGAAGGTACCCAAGACCGGTGCGGCGATGCTCGCCGCGGGCTTTTCCGAGGCCGATGTCGAGAAGGTGCTGTTCGAGAACCCGATCAACTACTACGCGCAGAGCGGGCGCATCTCGCTCGAAGAGATGACCCGCCCGACGATCGATCAGACCCAGCTGTTCCAGCAGAACTCGGTGCTGCGCGGCCAGCAGCCGCTGGTCGAGTAGGCTGGCCTCTCCGCACCGCAACGCACAGCGCACCGGGGACCGGTAGAGCGTGTGGCAGCAGCGTGATCTGGCGTATTGCAGCAATGTGCACCCGGCCGCGACGCTGGCCGGTGTGCAGCGCGACACGCTGGCCGCGGTCGCCGCGGTGCGCGAATGCCGCGGCCTGGCGGAGATGGCCGCGGGGCTGTGGCTGAGCGCCGAGGCGGCCGCGGCGCTGGATCGGGATGCGGATGCGCTGGAGGCATTCGCCGCCGCATTGAACGGCGCCGGGTTGCGCCTGGTCACGCTGAACGGCTTCCCGTACGGGGACTTCCACGGCCCGGCGCTGAAACAGCGCGTGTACCGCCCGGACTGGGCGCAGCCGGCACGCGCCGAGTACACGCTGCGCCTGGCGCGCATCCTGGCCGCCTGCCTGCCTGCCGATGTCGCGAGTGGCAGCATCTCGACGCTGCCGCTGGGCTTCGCGCGCGACTGGGACGCGGACCGCCAGCTGGCCGCGCTCGTGGCGCTGTGCGGCCTGGCCGCCGACCTGGCCGCGCTGCAACAGCAGACCGGCAGGACGATCCGCGTCTGCCTGGAGATGGAGCCGGCCTGCGTGCTCGAGCGCACCGACCAGGCGATCGACCTGTTTATCCGCCAGCTGCCCGCGACGGCCGCCGCGCTCGGCATCCCGGCGGGCACGCTGCAGGCCCACCTGGGCATCTGTTTCGACGTCTGTCACCAGGCGGTGATGTTCGAATCGCCCGGCGAATCGCTGACCCGGCTAGTAGATGCCGGGATCGCGATCGGCAAGATCCAGGTGTCCAGCGCGCTCGAGTTGCGCGCGCCCGCGGCCGGCGATCCGGCCGACGCGCTGGGCGCCTTTGCCGAGCCGCGCTTCCTGCACCAGGTCCTGACCCTGGACCGGGACGGCCGGGCGTACGGGGTGCTCGACCTGCCCGAGGCACTGGCCATGACCGCAGCCGGGCCGGGGCTCGGCCGCGCGCGTCCCTGGCGGGTGCATTTCCACGTCCCGATCCAGGCGGCCGGTCTCGACCACCCGGCGCTGACCACGACCCAGCCGGCGATCCTCGAGGTACTCGACTTCCTCGCCGAACATCCGGCGCTGCACCCCGACCTGGAGGTGGAGACCTACACCTGGCAGGTCCTGCCGCAGTCGCTGCGCCCGGACGATGCCGGGGCGCTGCAGGCCGGGCTCGCCGGCGAACTCGACTGGCTGGCGCAGGCGATGCACGAGCGCGGCCTGCTGCGATGAAGGACAAACCATGACGGACAGCCAATGACGGAACAGCGCAGACCACTGGTGGTGATCAATGTCGTCGGCCTCACGCCGGGCCTGCTCGGCGCGAACACGCCGCATCTCAACCGGCTGATCGACGACGGCTTCCTGGCCACGCTGGAGGGGGTGTTTCCGGCTGTCACCTGCACCGCGCAGGCCTCGATGCTGACCGGACTGACCCCGACCGACCACGGCATCGTCGGCAACGGCTGGTACTTCCGTGACCTGGCCGAGATCCTGTTCTGGCGCCAGCCGAACTGGCTGATCGAGGGCGAAAAGGTCTGGCAGGCCGCGCGCAAGGCCCGTCCGGGGTCCAGCTGTGCGCAGCTGTTCTGGTGGTACAACATGTACGCCGACGTCGACTGGTCGGTGACCCCGCGGCCGATCTACCCGGCCGACGGACGCAAGATCCCGGCCCTGTACAGCGAACCGAACGAGCTGTGGGTCTCGCTCGAGCAGCAGCTGGGCCCTTTCCCGTTTTTCGACTTCTGGGGGCCGCGCTCGGGCATCCGCTCATCACAGTGGATCGCCGCCGCGGCGCGCGCGGTGTTCGACGCGCAGCGCCCGGATCTCAGCCTGGTGTACCTGCCGCACCTCGACTACAACATGCAGCGCCTGGGCCCGGACGATCCCGCGGTGCGTGCCGACGTGCGCGCGATCGACCAGGTCGCCGGCGAACTGGTCGAGCACCTGCGCGGCGCCGGTGCCGAGCTGCTGATCGTGTCCGAGTACGGCCTGGAGCAGGCCAGCGGCGTGGTCCATATCAACCGCGTGCTGCGCGGGCAGGGCCTGCTGCGGGTGCGCGATACGCTCGGCTGGGAGCTGCTAGACCCGGGCGCGTCGCGCGCGTTCGCGGTGGCCGACCACCAGGTCGCACATGTCTATGTGCGCGACCCGCAGGACCTGGCGCGGGTGCGCCGCCTGCTGCAGGCGACCCCGGGTATCGAACGGGTGCTGGACGAGGCCGACAAGGCCGCCTGGGGCATCGCCCACCCGCGCGCCGGTGAGCTGGTCGCGGTCGCCGAACCGGGGCACTGGTTCAGCTACTACTACTGGCTCGACGACGCCCGCGCGCCGGACTTCGGGCGCACGGTCGACATCCACCGCAAGCCCGGCTACGACCCGGCCGAGCTGTTTCTCGACCCGGATCTGCCATTGCCCAAGGCGAAGATCGCCTGGCGCCTGCTGCAGAAGCGCCTCGGCTTTCGCACCCTGCTGGACGTGATCCCGCTGAAGGCCGAACTGGTGCGTGGCACCCACGGCCGTCCGGCCGCCAGCACGGACACCGGCCCGCTGCTGATCGGCACGCGCAAGGCCCTGGCTAGCAACCGTCTTCCGATGACCGGCGTCAAGGACCTGGTCCTGCGCCACCTTTCATCGGGGTAGCGCGGTCGGGCCAAGCGCTCGCAGGTGTCACACGCCTTCCCCCGAGCACCAGCTGTAACGGTGCGAGCCATGTGCCGCCGAACTATGCGGCGGCATTCGGGAAATCCCTCGCTTACCAGATACAAATGACAGGTTTTTTTACAAAGACTCGTGTGGAGTACCGCAGACAAAACCGTATCATATTGATTTTAGGCAAGTTTACTTTAATGGCGCGTGTTATGCATCGGTAAGGCACCAATGCCTATTGCACCGTGGGGGTGTAAAGGCGGCCAAATTTCTTGATTTGGATTTAGGGAGAGGGGAAGCAAGATGAAAATCACAAGAATTTTTTCCGGGCTGTGCAGTGCGGCCCTCCTGGGGGCGGTGGCGACCGCGTCAGCGGTCACCAACTTTCAGCAGGACGTCAACGATGCCATTGACGACGGCCTAGCCTACGCCATCTCCAACAACTGGATCCAAAATGGCAACCAGGGCTCGGGGTTGTTGCTGCTGGCATTATTGGAAAAGCGCGTCGCGCCCGACTCGGGGGACATCGTGGGCTATGCCGGTCTGTCACCTGCCGATCAGGCAGTCGCCCGTGTTGCCGCCAAGAACATGTGCGACTCGGGCACTTTCGCTGGCCGCGCCGGCCAGTATGCCTACACAGACGGTCAGACCATGATGGCCCTTTCCGTGTTTGCCCGCACCGGTGGCCCGGAGAACCCGGACGGCTCGATCCGCTCGGTGCGCGAGGCGATGGACCGTGTTGTCGACCGGGACTTGGCGAACCAGGGCGCCAATGGGTACTGGGGTTATTCCGGGGCCGGCAGTGATTCCTCCACCACCCAGTTCATCGTCGCCGGCCTGTCGGCTGCAAAGGGCTACTATCAGGACCTGGGCGATCCAGGCGGCCGGATACCCCTTATCCAGGCCGCACTCGACGTGACCGCCGCCGGCTATGAGGCCAATGCGAAGCCCGCCCCGGCTGGGACCCTATTCGATACGGATTGCGGGCCTGGCGGGGCAAGCGACTGCAAGGGCCACTCGTATCAGGTAGGTCAGACGCCGCCCACCTACCAGCAGACGTCCTCGGGTACCTGGGGCCAGTTGCTGGGAACCGGCCGCAACGTGAACAGCCCGATGGTCCAATCGTACCTGCGCTGGCTGTACAATGCTTACAATTATCAAAACAACCCAGCCTACAATTCCGGTTTTCCGCAGTTTTACATGTACTACATGTGGTCATCCTCGAAGGCCTACACGATCCTTGAGGAGTCCGGCATCGTACCTGTTGCCGGTAACATTGGCCCCGACGATCTCGGCACCCTGCCGGCCCTCACTGTGGGTGCCGCACAGCGCCTGGCGAGCCGTGATCCCACCACCGATCCGCAGCCGCCGACGCGCGGCGCCGGTGGCGCCGGCTACTATGCGGCTACCGCACCGAACTGGTACTACGACTACGCCTACCGCCTGATGAGCAACCAGCAGGCAAACGGGTATTTTCCGTGCCCGAATGGCTGCTGGGGGGGCGGAACCGAGGCGGATCATGCCTTTGCCATCCTGGTGCTTGAGCGCTCCATCGGTGGTGCCTGCGTAGATAGCGACGGGGATGGCGTCTGTGACTCAGAAGACAACTGCCCGGCGACCCCCAACCCTGACCAGTCAGACCGTGACCAAGACGGCGTGGGCGATGTCTGCGACAACTGCCCGGATGTTTTCAACCCTGGCCAGGAAGACAGCAACGGTGACGGCATTGGCGATGCCTGCTCGATCGAACGCTGCGATGTAGATAGCAGTGGCGGTATCGACGTGGCAGATATCCACGCTATCCAGGCCGCGCGTGGCCTACCGGCCGATGGCGCCGACGACCCGCGTGATGCCAATGGTGACGGGACCATCACGCTGCTCGACGCGAAGTTGTGTATCGCCAGGGCCAGGGCGGCCGTCGCCCCCAACTAACTAGGACGCGTTACCGGCCGCGTCGGCCAATATGTGGAGCAGGGGCGCAGGGAGGCGCCGCAATCCAGGCAGACCGGCCGGAATGTTGCAGTTCTTAACAAGAAGTGATTTGGGAGAATGAAGATGAAAAGATTTACCGGAGTAATAGGCGCCTTGCTGTTGGGCCTTGCCTCGGCCGCCGCTCAGGCGGTGCCGATGTCGACGTTGTTCGACGACGGGGAGCTGCAGGTCGGCGATAAGCTGTTTAGCGACTGGACCTTTTTGGACGCGTCGTGGAGCATTGACGACTGGCAGCCGGATTTCAGCTTGATCGACGTCACTGGGGATGCGACAGACCCGATGAACATCGCGCTCAATTTCGATTTCGGCGGACAGCTGCAGGCCAGCGACGGCGCGTTCGGCGATCTGAGTTTTGCCTTTACCGCGAGCGTCGTCGGCGGCGCCAACCAGATCGTTGGTGTAGGGCTCGACATCGATGTAGCGATACTTGAAAACGGCGCCGCCTACATCGCCGAAGGCGTAGATACCTCGTGGCAGACCCCCACGCTGGAGGTCGACGACCTCAGCCCGTCTGATGCGGCGGCTATTGCTGGCACCGGGTCGGTCCGTATCGAAAAGAACGTCTTTGTCGGGACGCTCTCCGAAGGGGATTCGGTCAACCTGCTGGGCATGTCGCAGACCTTTGCACAGGAACCGCTGGAGCCGCCAGTCAACGTCCCGGTACCCGCACCGCTGGCGCTGCTCGCACTGGGCCTGCTCGGTCTGGGCTGGAGCCGCCGCAGGGCATGATGAAGGGAAGGCTTGTCTAACGGCCCCTCCCGCCAGAGCCAGGGATGGCACCGGCCGGGTGAGCAGCTCTAGACCTATTTGCTATGACGCAATATTCAACTCGCAGACCACCTGCAGATCGGTGCCGGGGCTGCGGGTTTTTTCTACGACCAGCCATCATCGTCGCGGCGCTTAGCCTGTCTTCCGGCCAGGGCATATGCTCCGAGGGCCCGGATTCGGCGAAACCGCGCCTTTCAGGCACCATCCTCGCACCCAACGTGGCCCTCGCGGTCATCGCATTCGAGGATGGGCAGAGCCGCACCTATCGGGTCGGCGACATCATCGGGGGCTTGGGGCGGGTGATTGCGGTCGAGCCGGGCCGGGTCAGGCTGGAAACGTCGGAGGGCGAGCGTGTCGCGCTGCTGGAAGCCGGCGAGGGCCAGGCCCTGCCAGCGTCAGGTCCGGCAGCCCCGACAGCACAAGACACATCATCTGAGACGATCGTCCCGGTCGCGCCAGGCACGCCATCTCAGCCGATCGCCCCGGTCGCGCAAGACGCGTCAATTGAATCAGCGACCAAACCGGCGGCCGCGGGCCCAGAGCTGAAGGAGGGCGAACAGGTCGTCAACGCCGAATCGTCCGCCAAACCGATGGCTATGAGCGCAGAGATGGCGGCTGAAATTTCGAATTTTGCCGCCAGGGCGGATATCAGTGGCATGGATCTCGACCTGTATCTGTTGCGTTACCTTGATTTGCCGGGTACGGCGACGATCGAAGGGATCAACAACAGGCCGCTCACCCACGATCGCGCGGATATCGAGGAATTGCGCCAAGCGCTGGACCTGGAGATTCCGATCAGGCTGACCATCGGCGGGGTCGACGGCCTTAATGCCATCTACCTCACCCCCGAGGCTCTCATGGACACGGGAACCGTCACCAGAGAATAAGAAGCCACTGCGCCCTTCGGTCGACGAGGCTCGACAATGGGTTGCGGCTTGTTCGGGTCTGGTCAGAAGCCCACGGCAAAGGTGATTGATCGATGCTGAGTCGCCTGTCCACAGCATTTGCCGACAGGCTGCACGGGCAGGAACTGAGGGTTAAAACCAAACCGAGCTAGATGCCTCGCCAGTTGCTGACCGCCGTCACCGGGACAATCTCTATATCGACATAGTCCCGGAACGGCTGCTCAACAGCCGTCAGCAGCGCCGGATGGTCGGTCTCGATCAGCGCGAACGTACGGGAGTGGTCGTTGGCCGACCAGTCGCCGAGCAGCCGGATGCCGGCCGGCACGTTGGCGTAAAAATGGTTGGCCCGCCTGCCGAGTTCGGCATAGTCTTCGGCCGAAAGACCGGATCGGGTCACGTTGATCAGCATGTAGAGCATGGTCCGCAAGACTCCTGAATAGCACCGCGAAGAAGTGAATGTCGCAGATCCTGGCAAGGCACGGAAGCCATACAAGGGGGGTGATTTTAGCGCGGCGCTCGCAAGCGTCGGCCGCGCCCGGTCCCTGGTGACTAAACGAGCGATTTGCGTGACGACCAGGCCCCAGGCTGCCGAACCCTGTCAACCGGAAACCGAGGCACCCGACATTGAGATATGACCACGTCAGAGTTAGCAGGCTGTTGTCCGCAGCATGGCTGATACTCACCGGTCTATTGGTATCGACCGCCAATGTCGCCGCCGATCCCGCGATCACCGATCTCGGCAATGGCCGCTATCAGATCGGCGAGATCCTGGTCGACAAGGCCGCACGCCGCTTCACGCTGACCGGCGTAGTGATCAAGGACCAACAACCGCTCGAATACCTGGCGGTGAAGAAGGCTGGCTACAAGGCCTATGAGAGCATGCTCGAGTTGAACACCACGGCGACCGAATTCAACCTGGCCTGCATCCTGATCGGCCTGAATGCTGAGCACGCGGTGCTGCCCGAATACCACTTCGACCCGAAGCCGGTGCAGGGGGACCCTGTGGCGATCTCGATCGAATGGGAGCGCGACGGGGAGACCCGAACCGTCAGCCCGGAACAGCTTTTTCTTGATAGTGGCAAACCCGTCGAGTCGAATACCTGGATCTACACGGGTTCGTTTATAACCCGCGAAAACGTTTATTTGGCAGAAGAGTTCGGCCCGCTCATTGGCTTTGTCCACGACAAGGACAGCATCATCGAACACCGCGACGGTATCGGTCTGGGCCGGTTGGGCCTGGTGGAGGTTGACAAGACTATCGCGCCGCTCCTGGGCACGCCCATTAGGGTTACCGTCACCAACCTGACGCCGCCGGCCAGCCCCTGAGGCCCCACACGTCCTGCAACTCGCGCAGGGACCCATCAGCGTGAGGTCCGTGTAGGGTGCATTAGGCCCAAGCCGTAATGCACCGGATAGTGGCGTAGACGGTGCAATACGCTGCGCTATTGCATCACCCTACCGTTACCTGGGGCGCGGGATGACCCGCGGCCTACGGCATTTTTTACACTTATGCGAACGCAGCACGCGACGCGTGCTCTAACTTATTGACGTCTGGGTATAAATAATTATTGGTGCACAATTTGCACCGCACATGATCTGCACATGCCAGCGAGGTGACAAGGTGTCTGAGGCAACAGCGTGAAGGCCAGGCTGGTAGCGGCGCCGGGCGCGCCCGCGCGGGTGTCTGTCCGTCGTGATGAGGCGGAGTTCGTCACCCTGGTCGATGCCCGGGATCGGGTGACCGGTTCCTGTGGCAAGCTCGACGCCCACCGTTCGGGCAGGCTGCACCGCGCCTTTTCGATCGTCATCCTGAACCAGCAAGACGAACTCCTGCTGCAGCGTCGCGCCGGCCACAAATATCACTTCGGTGGTTACTGGTCGAACGCCTGCTGCGGCCACCCGCGACCGGGCGAGTCGAAATCCGCGGCCGCACGCAGGCGCCTCAATGAAGAGTTGGGAATAGACGTGGCGCTGGAAAAACGCACCGAGCTTCGCTACCGGGCCAGCGATCCGGTCTCGGGCCTGATCGAACACGAGTACCTGCACGTCTACAGCGGGTCGTTTTCCGGCGAACCCCGGCCCGACCCGGACGAGGTCGACGCCTGGCGATGGATGTCCGGCGCGCGCATCAGGCGCGCCATGGATCGTCACCCGGACAGCTTCACCCCCTGGTTTCGGCTGCTGATCGAGCGGATATCCTGGCCGCATTGACGGCCTCGCTGGCCTCGACGCGCGAGGCGCGGATCGTGGCGGGCGCGGCCAGGCCGTGGGCCGCGATATCCACGTTCACCCATCACAGGATGTAGCGCGTCAGGTCCTCGTCCTCGGCCAGCTCCCCGAGGTTGCGGTTCACGTAGTCGCCGTCGATCGTGATGGTCCGCCCGGCGTAGGTCGGGGCCATGAACGAGACCTCTTCGAGCAGGCGCTCCATCACCGTGTGCAGCCGCCGGGCGCCGATGTTCTCGGTCTTTTCGTTGACCTGCCAGGCGATCTCGGCGATGCGCTGGATGCCGTCCGCGGTGAATTCGAGCTTCACCCCCTCGGTGCCCATCAGTGCCTGGTACTGCTCGGTCAGCGAGGCGTCCGGCTCGGTCAGGATGCGGATGAAGTCTTCGGTCGACAGCGCGGCCAGCTCGACCCTGATCGGCAGCCGGCCCTGCAGTTCCGGGATCAGGTCCGACGGCTTGCTCAGGTGAAACGCGCCCGAGGCGATGAACAGGATGTGATCGGTCTTGACCATGCCGTGCTTGGTCGACACGGTGCAGCCCTCGACCAGTGGCAGCAGGTCGCGCTGCACACCCTCGCGCGAGACGTCGGCGCCGCCATGCTGCTCGCTGCGGCTGGTGACCTTGTCCAGCTCGTCGAGGAACACGATGCCGTGCTGCTCGACCATCTCCAGCGCGCGCAGCTTGAGGTCCTCCTCGTTGACCCGCTTGGCGGCCTCCTCGTCGCGCAGGTGGAGCAGGGCATCCTTGATGCGCAGCTTGCGCTTCTTGCTGCGCTGGCCGCCGAGGTTCTGAAACAGCCCCTGCAGCTGGCTGGTCATCTCCTCCATGCCGGGCGGGGCCATGATCTCGACGCCGAGGCTGACGCCGCTGGTCTCGACCTCGATCTCCTTGTCGTCGAGCTCGCCGCTGCGCAGCTTGCTGCGGAATTTCTCGCGCGTGCCGCTGCCGTCGCTGCGCACCGGGACTGTCTCGTCCTCCCAGCTGCTGGTGCGTGCGGGCGGCAGCAGTACGTCCAGCACGCGTTCCTCGGCGGCCGCGGCGGCGACGTCCTGGACCTTGTCCATCTCCTGCACGCGCACCATCTTGACCGCGGCATCGGCCAGGTCGCGGATGATCGAATCGACCTCGCGGCCGACATAGCCGACCTCGGTGAACTTGGTCGCCTCGACCTTGATGAAGGGTGCATTGGCGAGCTTCGCCAGACGGCGCGCGATCTCGGTCTTGCCGACCCCGGTGGGTCCGATCATCAGGATGTTCTTGGGCGTGATCTCGTTGCGCAGCTCGCCCTCGACCTGGGTGCGGCGCCAGCGGTTGCGCAGCGCGATCGCGACCGACCGCTTGGCGGCCTGCTGGCCGATGATGTGCTTGTCCAGCTCGCGGACGATATCTTCCGGGGTGAGTTCAGGCATCGCAGTCCAGCTCTTCGATGACGAGGTTGTGATTGGTATAGACACAGATGTCGGCCGCGATGTTCAGGCCGCGTTCGACGATCTCACGCGCCGACAGTTCGGTGGTCTCGAGCATCGCGCGCGCCGCGGCCTGCGCGTACGAGCCGCCGGAGCCGATCGCCATCAGGCTGTTCTCGGGCTCGACCACGTCGCCGGTGCCGGTGAGGATCAGCGAGGCCTCGCGGTCGGCGACCACCAGCAGCGCCTCGAGCCGGCGCAGCATGCGGTCGGTACGCCAGTCCTTGGCCAGTTCGACGGCCGCGCGGGTGAGGTTGCCGGAGTGCTTCTCGAGCTTGCCCTCGAAGCGCTCGAACAGCGTGAAGGCGTCGGCGGTCGCGCCGGCGAACCCGGCCAGCACCCCGCCTTTGTACAGGCGGCGCACCTTGCGCGCGTTGCCCTTCATCACGGTGTTGCCCATCGACACCTGGCCGTCGCCGCCGATCACGACCTTGCCACCACGGCGCACCGACAGAATCGTAGTCCCGCGTATCTTTTCCACTGGATGACCTGGAAGCTGAAACAGGCCTGAATTGTAGCGGATGCGCGAGTGATGCCGCGAATGCTCAATGGGCGTGGAGGC
>JAJDNF010000004.1 GCA_022340805.1 Chromatiaceae bacterium | reverse complement strand
GGGGTCGGGTTGCGTGCCGGACGCCGGGCATCGCGCGATGGCGCGATACGCTGCGCTATCGCACCCTACAGCGGATGCGCAGGGTTTGGTCAAACGCGTAGGGTGCAAAGAGCGCAGCGAATTGCACCGGGAGAGACTGTTAGGCGCTGCGGTATAGCCCCGCATCACGGTGTCGCTTCCGGCATCGGTGTTCGTGCCGGGCGCCGGGGATCGCGCGATGGTGCGATACGCTGCGCTATCGCACCCTACAGCGGATGCGCAGGGTTGGGTCAAACGCGTAGGGTGCAAAGAGCGCAGCGAATTGCACCGGGACGCATGGCGCCGCTGTGCGAAATGGCACCAAGACATCCGATCAGCATTCATCGTGCTCCCGGCGCGCTCAACTCTCATCCTGCGGCTCCTTGACATCGCGCCGGCTGAAACGCTGTTCGTCCGGTGGGGTCACCACGCCGCCGCCCTGCTGTTCCAGCTCGACCAGCCAGTCGGGACGATAGTCCTGCCAGTCGAAGTGGTCGTTGACCCAGCGTTCGCTATCGAACTCCTTGCGCATCGGCGGCGGTCCGTCCCACTCGGTCAGGATGAATTTCTCCATGTCCGGCGCACCCTCGAAGTACACGCCGTACATCTCGTGGATGTCGCGCTCGAAGAAACCGGCCGGGTGGTAGATGTCGTACACGGACACGTACACCCCGGGTTCGCGCGCGATCCGGGTGTGTGCCGACACCAGTGATTGCAGTTCGTATGACCAGAGGTGGTAGACCAGTTCGAATTGTTGCTCGCCCGGCCAGTCGACGCAGCTGATCGACGACAGGTGAACGAAGCCGGCACGGCCCTTGAGCAATTCAAGCAACGCGGGCAGCGCGTCAGCGGCCACGTCGATGCGCGTGCGACGCGGGCCGCGCTGCTTTACCCGGACCTCTTTGAACTCACCAAGGATGATGCTCAGGCGCTCGACCGGAAGGTGGGTATCGCTCACGAGCCCTTCTCCTGCCTGTCGGTCAGCCCGAGGCGCATCTCGAGCGCCTCGAGCGGCTTCTGGTGCTGCTGCAGCAAGGCCGTGTGTGCGCCCAGGGTGTCGCCACCGAACAGGTCGTAGTGTTTCGACTCGGCGATCACGTCGGTCGGCGTCTGCCAGGTCTCGCCGAACAGGCGCTGCTGGTGGCCGAGGTAGTAGTCGTAGCGGCGATAGTAGTCCTGCCAGCCGTTGGCCTCGCCGGCGGCAATCTTGTCCATCAGCTGACGCAGTCCGGCGATCACCGCCTCGGGCCGCGGCATGCAGCCGGCGATGTACAGGTCCACCGGCATGTAGTCATTCAGTTTCTTGGCCGTGGCATACGACTGCCAGTACATGCCGCCGTTCACCGTGCACGAACAGATCCCGATCACGTACTTCGGCGATCCCATCTGTTCATACGTGAGGATCACGCGCTTGAGGGTCTTCACAGAGACATAACCGGTGATCAGCAGGATGTCGGCCTGGCGCGGTGAGACCATCGGCGATATTCCGAGGCGTTCCATGTCGAAACGCGAGGTCATCGCCGGCGGCAGTTCGATCGCGCCGCAGCCGGTGCAGTAGTGCAGGATGAACAGCGAGCGCGAGCGGCAGAAGGTGGTCAGCTCATCGAAAACGCGGCTGAAGATATTCCCGCCCGTTGGTTTGTTTGCGCTCGGCTGTTCGACCTTGACCGGAAACTGTTGCATAAAACACCTGTTCAGATTGTGGTGCGTCATCGCTGCAAGGCTGAGTTATCCGCCCCACATGCATCTTCGTCGAGGGCATCGATCTGCCCTGGCGGTGCGATACGCTGTGCTATCGCACCCTATTTGTTCATCGATCGATGACATGGGTTCGCGCTGGCGGTGCGCTTACTGCCTGGGCCCATTGCCATCGAAGGGCCCGTTCAAAGCATGGCGTGCCATGCGCGCCACGAATCGCACCGCGTTGCAACCCGGTCAGGATCCCACAAACACCAGGCCCAACAGGCCCAATATCACCGGCCACTTCCACAACATCGTCAACACGTCCTCGGTGCGATAGCGCGGGAACAGGAATGCGACCGATATCGGCAGCACCAGTACCGCGAACGACTTGGCGAGGAAGCTGACCCAGTTCTCGCCGCCGCCGAGGAACAGGGTCACGTACAGCACGCTCGCGGTATACAGCTGGAAGCACTGCATAACGAACAGGCCACCGAGAAACTTGCCGCCCATCTCGACCATGGGTCCGGTGGCGATCTCGGCCGGGGCCACGTAGATCTCGAACGGCTGCTTGCCGAGCATGCCCTGCAGCGCGAATAGCCCGGCCAGTGCGAGCAGCGGCATCTGGGTGGCACCCCAGGTCTCGATCCCGCCGGCCTGCTGCTGCGCCACCACGTCGACCAGGTTGGTGGTGCCGAAGTGCATCGCGACGCCGGCGATCACGATCACGAACGGGATGTCGTAGGCCAGCATCGCGGTCAGTGCGCGCGAGATGCCGATCGAGCCGTTCGGGTTGGCGCACTGGCCGACGCCCAGCGCCAGGCCGAGCGAGGGAATCATGGTCAGGTAGAGCAGGGTGATCATGCCGCCTTTCTCGGCTATGCCGTTCATGCCGGGCACGGGCAGCAGCGTCTCGGCCGCGACGTAGCCGCCGACCGCCATCACGATGCCGAACTCGTGCAGCAGGCCGTGCGAGGTCTGGGTGTGCTTGCCGAACAGCTTGACGATGTCGTACAGCGGCTGCAGGAGCGGCGGGCCGATGCGACGCTGCAGGCGCGCGCCGATCTTGCGCATCATCAGCACCATGAACAGGCCGACGATGAATGCCACCAGTGGCATCAGCGTCAATTCGGCAAGCAACTCAGCCCAGTGCATACCACATCACCCAGGTCATTATCACGGTTGTGCCAACCAGCACCCATTGCGCCGGGTTGGCCTGTTCGAAAAAGCCGCGCGCCAGCGTGCTGGCCGCGCCGAGTGCCGATACCAGTGCCGACTCGGTCCATTCGAAGCTGCCGCGATACCAGGGCCGGATACGGTGCATCAGGCCGGCGTAGAAATTGTCGCTGTACTGGTAGCGCACGTCGGCGGTCAGGAAATGGCCGCCCGCGTAGTTGTCGAGCTGATGGACACGCCGGCTGCGCCCGCCGATCAGATAGAACAACACTGCGCCGATACCGAAACCGGCGAACAGAATCGCGGTAATCCACAGCATGTCGAGGCTGCCGGTCGGCGACTCGATCCCGCCGAGGATGTAGCGCACCGGCTCGAGTCCGATGGCCTGCTGCGCGGCCGCCACATACTGCAGCACCAGGCCGGGGGCCGCGCCGGTAACGAACACCACCACACACAGCAGCAGCATCGGCACGGTCATGCTCCATGGCGCCTCGTGTATCTGCTCGTGCTCCAGGC
Source organism: Chromatiaceae bacterium (assembly GCA_022340805.1). Taxonomy (GTDB): domain Bacteria; phylum Pseudomonadota; class Gammaproteobacteria; order Chromatiales; family Chromatiaceae; genus Thiosocius. Next base: position 36,660 of record JAJDNF010000004.1, on the reverse strand, counting down.
GCAGCTGGCCGAGAAAGGTGTTGTGCAGCAGCTTGTACACGCTCAGCACGGTACCCAGCGTGCTGATCACCGTAGCGACGAACAGCAGCGGGTGCCCGTCGACGATCAGCGCGCGGTAGATCATCCATTTGGAGACGAAGCCATTCATCGGTGGCAGGCCGGCCAGGCCGATGATGCCGATCAGCATCGCCAGGAAGGTCAGCGGCATGCGCGTGACCAGACCGCCGAGACGGTTGAGGTCGGCGGTGCCGGTGCGGTGGATCACCGCGAACACCGCCATAAGCAGGATCGCCTGGTAGGTCGCGTGATTGAACACGTGCAGCAGACCGCCGGCGCTGCCGAGCCGGTCGGCAATGATCACGCCAAGCAGCATGTAGCCGCCCTGGCCGACGCCGTGCCAGCCGAGCAGCAGGCGCGCGTCGTTCTGACGCATCGCGACGAAGGTCGGCAGGATCGCCGTGAACACCGCCACCCAGGTCAACAGGCCGCGCAGGTCTACGAGATCCGTGACCAGGCTGAGCCGGTCGAGCTGGGCCAGGCCGATCAACTTGATCGCGACCAGCGCGATACCGAACAGTCCCATGCGCGCCGAGATCGAGCCGAGGAACGACGAGCCGGGCGCCGGGCTGTACGCATACGCCGGTGCCTGCCACAGGTGAAACGGCATGCTCGCCATCTTCACCGAGAAGCCGAGGATGAACAGCAGTGCGATGGCCCACAGCCGGCCAGTGCCCAGTGACGGCGCCGCGGCGTGCAGTGCATCGAACTGCAGCGAGCCGACCGCCGCCTGCGTGATCACCAGGCCGGCGAACACGGTCATCCCGCCGGCGATCGCGTACACGATGTAACGCAGGCTGGCACGGATCGCGTCACCGCCGGCCAACAGCATCAGGATCAGGCCGGCCCAGCTGGTCAGCTCCCAACCGATGAACAGCGAGACGAAATCGCCGGACGCCAACAGCAGCAGCATCGCCAGTACGTTGATCTGCAGGCCGGCATACAGCCAGCGCAGGCTCAGGCCCAGTCGGCCGTTGACCTCGCTCCATTCGCCGGCGGCATAGGCGGCGGCGAAGCCGGCGCTGCCGATCGTGATCACGGCGAAGTACCAGCCCAGCGCGTCCATCTGCCAGCCGACCGCATTGCCGAGCAGCTGGAAGGACAGCGCGCTGTGTGCCGCGGTAGCCGGCTGCAGCATGATCAACAGGCCGAACTGCACGGCATAGGCCGCGACCAGCAGCCAGCGGCCCGAGCGGGTCGTCGCGAACAGCGCGCTCAGCGGTATCGCCGCGAGTGCGGCCAGTAACAGCATGTCCAACGCACCGATCATCGCGTAATCCCCTTGCCGCCCAGCACGGTCTGCACATACACCTGGGTATCTGTCGCAGATGCCGCCAGCGTGTTCAGTCCCTGCCATAGCGGGTCGATAAGAATCGCGCCGGCGACCAGCAGCAGCGCCAACAGGCCGCTGGCGAACAGATTGGGAAAGCGGTGTGCCGGCGGTACAATGTCGCGTTCCGGCGCCGCATACAGCCGGGTGATGATGCGCAGCAGGTAGCCGCCCTCGATCACCGTGCCGAGCAGGATGACGCCGAGCGCGAGATGCTGCATGCCGGAACCGGCCTCGGCGAGTCCGCTCAGTACCAGGTACTTGGACCAGAAGCCGGGGAGCGGCGGCAATCCGAGCAGCGACAGCGCGAACAGTACGAACAGTGCGGCGCCCAGCGGGGATGCCGTCGCGGCACCCTTGAGTCGATCGACCGCGCCGCCCCAGCGGTCGGCGAGCAGGAACAGCGCCGACTTCACCACCAGGTGATGCATCGCGACGGTCACGCCGGCGATCAGGCCCGCCTTGCCGGGCAGCGAAAACGCCACCAGGACCACGCCAAGCTGCCCGATAGACGACCAGGCCAGCATGCGCGTCACGTCGCGCGCCTGCCAGGCGGCCAGTTCACCGCTCAGCACGCCGAGGGTACCGAGCAGCAACAGCAACTGGCGCGCCTCGTCGTGCGGGAAGACCAGCAGCAGGATACGCACTACCGCGAGCACGGCGAGCTTGGAGGCCAGGCCGGCGAGCAGTGCCGCGACCCGCTTGCCGGTGGCCGCGTAGACCTCCGGGACCCAGGCATTGACCGGGAACAGTTCGGCCTTCACGCCGAACCCGATCAGCAGCATCGCAAATGCGGCCAGGCCCTGCGGATCGGCCAGCCGCTCGCTCAGCGTGGCGAGGTGGGCCAGGTTCAGGGTGCCGGTCTTGAAATAGATCAGCGCGATGCCGAGCAGCGTGACGACCGAGCCCAGCGCGCTGATCAGCAGGAAGCGGAACGCGGCAACGAAGGCCGGCCCGGTCGCGCTGCTGGCAGCCAGCCCATATGAGGCGACCGCGGCCAGTTCGTAGAACACGTACAGGTTGAACAGGTCGCCGGAAAGGGCCATCCCGGTCAGCGCGGCGGCCAGCAGCAGGGTCAGCGACTGTTGCCGGATGGCCGCCTCGTCGCTGCCGCCCGGCCACAGCAGCAGGCTGGTCAGTGGCACGGCCAGCGCGAACAGCAGGCCAAGCAGGTCGACGTAGAAGGTGATCCCCAGGGGTGGTGCGAAACCGCCGAGCGCAATCGCGTAGGGGGACTCGAACGCGGTCCAGGTCGCAAACAGCAGCAGCGCGGCGAGTGCCAGCAGCGCCGGGCCGAGCAGCATGCCGAGCCAGTGCAGGCCGCGGTGCGCGGTCAGCGGCAGCAGGAAGGCGCCGAGCAGCGGCAGCACCACGGCGAGCGTGACATCAGTCATGTGGACCTCCCGCCTCTATGGTCCGGGTCGGGGCCGGCAACGGGCGCTCGCCGGCCGGGCCTTCCTGGCTGCGCGGCGGGACGACGCCGGCGGCCTGATCGAGCGCGTCCTGCATGCGCTGGCGGGCGACCCGCATGTCCAGCGTCGCATAGTGCTGACGGACACGGATCACCAGGCTCAGGGCCAGCGCCTGTACGCCGACCCCGATCACGATCGCGGTCAGGACCATCGCCTGCGGCACCGGGTCGACCATCGCCTGGGTGCTGTGGCCGGGCAGCAGGATCGGCGCCGCTGCATCCCAGCGATAGCCGGCCAGGATCAGCAACAGGTTGGCGCCGGCCTCGGCGACCGCCAACGCCAGCACCATGCGGAACAGGTGATTGGACATCAGCATGCCGGCGATGCCGATCACGCTCAGCCCCACGGCACCGACGAACATGACCAGTCCGATCGCCCAATTCACGATGCGCCCTCGTCGTCGGCGGACAGGCGCACCAGCAGGCTGGCCAGCTCGGCGCCGACCTTGAGGCCGACCGCGAGGTAGAGCAGCGGCAGGCTGCCGCTCGATACCAGTGCGCCGAGCACGCCGTGGTCGAACAGTGGGGTCAGAAATGCACGGCCCTCGAACAGCGCGGCCAGCCCGAGCGCGATGAACGCGCTGCCCGCCAGCGCCTCGATGACCGACAGCCAGGTGTGATCGAGTGATTCCTGCGGTCGCGCGAGCAGCGGCAGGAAGAAGGCCGCGGCCAGAATCACGCCGCCCTGGAAGCCGCCGCCGGGCGTCAGATGGCCATGCATGACCACGTACAGGCCGGCGACCAGCATCAGCGGGAACAGCAGGTCGACCCCGGTGCGCAATATGAAGCCGCCCGGCCTGCCGCTGCGACCGCGCGTGCTGCCCAGCACCAGCCCGCCGGCGGTTGCGGCGGCAAACAGGATCGACAACTCGCCCAGCGTGTCCAGGCCGCGATACCCGAGCACCACCGCGGTGACGATATTGGCCGCACCGACCTCAGTAGGGGCGGCCTGTTGTATGCCCTGGCCGATCAGCATCGGCGGGTTGCCGAACAGCAGGCCGCCGGTGATGACCAGCAGCAGGAAGCTCAGCCCACCGAGCAGCAGCAGCGTGGCGATGTTACGCATCGTGCTCCGCCTCGTTGGCGTCGATGTCCAGGGTCGCCTGCCCGAGCCGGCGCAGGGCGAGGGCGAGGATCAGTCCGCTCAGGCCGGCACCGACCACGGCCTCGGTCATCGCCACGTCGGGCGCCTGCAGGATCACGAACATCACCGCCACACCCAGCGAGACCACCGAGGCCGCGGCCACCGCGGCGAGCAGATTCTCCAGCAGCAGCACCGCGAGCGCGGCAGCGAGGGTCAGCACGACCAGCATCACGGCAATCCAGATCATGGCCCCGGCCTCCGTTTGTTCCACACCGGCACGCCGGCGTTGTAAAAGGCGCGCGCCAGCGTCGATGAGCCGATCGGGTTGGTCAGCAGGATGAACAGCCCGACCGCGAGCAGCTTCGGCCACCAGTCCGGGTGGTGTAGACCGACCCCCAGCAGCAACGCCAGCGATCCGAGCGTGACCGCCTTGGTGCCGGCCTGTATGCGGTTGTAGACGTCCGGCATGCGCACCACGCCGAGCGCGCCGAGAAAGCAGAACAGCGCACCCAGTATCAGAAAGGCATCCGCGATCAGCGTCATGTGCGGTTCCCCTCGATGGCGCGCGCCAGCGCGATCACGCCGACGAACGCGAGCACGCCGTACAGCAGGGCCACGTCGAGGTACAGCGGCGAGTCGAACAGCAGCGCCAGAAACACGATCATCGCGGTGGCGATGACCGCGAGCGTGTCGGTCGCGACGATGCGGTCCGGACTGCGCGGGCCGATCCACAGTCGCAGCAGCGCCAGCGCACTGGCGGCGCCGAGCAGGGCCAGTACGATCAGGTCAACGGTACCCATGTTCATTGCAGAAACCCCCGCAGGTGGCGTTCGAAGTCGCCGGCGATGGTCTGGGTGGCTGCGGCCATGTCCGTGCCGGGTGGGCAATCGATCCAGTGGACCAGCAGGGTGTCGTCGTCCACGTCCACGCTCAGCGTGCCGGGGGTCAGCGTGATGCTGTTGGCGAGCACCAGACGCCCCAGATCCGAGCGCAGCGAGGTCTTTACCTGCACCAATGCGGGGCGGATGGGCAGCGACGGCGAGAGGACCCGGCGCGCCATGTCGATATTGGCGCGTAGCAGTGCGACCAGCAGGGACCCCAGATAGCCGAGCAAGCTCAGCGGTGCGGTCGGCGTCAGCCTGAAACCGGCCAGTACCGGCCGGCGGCCGATGGTCAGCGCGCCCGCCGCAGCGGCCACCAGCAGCCCCGCGACCAGTTCCTGACGGTCCAGCGAGCCGACCAGTAACAGCCAGAATACGAAGGCGAAAACGAATGAAAAAGTGAACTGCTGCAGTTGTTGGTACATCTTCAGTGGCGCGGCTTGTCAGTGCCCGGGTCGATGGAATGCGGGCGCGGACCCAGGCGGGAACGCGCAGCCTAACGTGTTTTTGCAGACACTACTGTGAAACATGAGCTCGTGAACCCGATCCCTTGCACGATTCGGCCGGTCTGGATGAATCGATATCTGCAAAGCACGACGCAAGGTTCGTGCCGCTGGCGTCAGGTCGGTCGGATCCTGCATTGCGACCCCGCGGCGGTTGCACGAAGATTAGCGCAGATTGGGCCGTCCGCGCAGGATGCGTCACTTAACCCAGATCAACGGAGCCCCGAGCTGCGCATGCGCGAAATGAACCAACAGGACCTGCTCGACACGGACCGCTCGCACATCTGGCATCCGTACAGCGCCATCGATGCCGACCTGCCGGTGTTTGCAGTGGTCGCGGCGCAGGGTGTACGCCTGCGCCTGGCCGACGGCAGGACCTTGATCGACGGCATGGCCTCATGGTGGTGCGTAATCCACGGCTACAACCACCCGGCGCTGAACGCGGCGATCGAGGAACAGTTGGCGGACATGGCCCACGTGATGTTCGGCGGCATTACCCATCCGCCCGCCGCGCGCCTGGCGCGCCGACTGGTCGAGATCACGCCGCCGGGTCTGGAGCTGGTGTTCTTCGCCGACTCTGGCTCGGTCGCGGTCGAGGTCGCGCTTAAGATGGCGATCCAGCACTGGTACAGCCTGGGCAAGCCGGACAAGCGCCGCTTCGTTGCGCTGCGCAGCGGCTATCACGGCGACACGCTGCACGCGATGTCGGTGTGCGACCCGGTCACCGGGATGCACACCCTGTTCAACGAGGTGCTGCCGCGGCAGTGGTTCGTGCCGGCGCCGCAGGCCGGTGTCGACGGCGTTGCCGACCCGGGTGACATCGAGGCGCTGGAGGGTGTACTGGCGGAACACGCCGAGCGGATCGCCGCGCTGATCCTCGAGCCGGTCGCACAGGGGGCCGGTGGGATGCGTTTCTACTCGCCCGACTACCTGCGCCGGGCGCGCGAGCTGTGCGACCGCTACGGGGTCTTGATGATCGCCGACGAGATCGCCACCGGCTTCGGCCGCACCGGCCGGCTGTTCGCCTGCGAGCATGCGGGCATCGCGCCGGACATCCTGTGCGTCGGCAAGGCGCTCACCGGCGGCTACCTGACGCTGGCCGCGACGCTCGCCACGCGCAAGGTCGGCGAGGCGATCTCGCGCGGTGAGCCCGGGGTGTTCATGCACGGGCCGACCTTCATGGCCAACCCGCTGGCCTGCGCGGTGGCGCTGGCCAGCATCGACCTGCTGCTCGATTCGCCCTGGCAGGAGCGGGTGCGTGCGATCGAACAGGGTCTGCGCGATGGGCTTGGACCCTGCGCGCAGATGGCCCATGTCGCCGAGGTTCGGGTGCTCGGCGCGATCGGCGTGGTGGAGTTGGAGAAACCGGTCGACGTGCGACGCGTGCAGCCGCTGTTTGTCGAACAGGGCGTGTGGGTGAGGCCGTTCGGCCGGCTGGTCTACCTGATGCCACCGTTCATCATCGAAGCGGATGAGCTGGCGCTGCTTACCCGCGCGGTCGTCCAGGTGGTCGGTGGCTTGGTTGTCGAGGATGGGTGCTGCGTGCCGGGTTCGTCTTGATGGCGTAGGCAGGGAAGGCGCGGCGCAATTCGCCGTGGTGTTGTTGGAGTGCCCGGTGGCAGCTGATTGATTTTTGGAAAGCGCTCGGTGGAGCGCACCCGCGTTTCTTAACTCTTGCTTGTCCAAAAGAAAGAAACCAGACAAAAAGACAGCCGACGACTTGCCCCGCGCTGCGCCCGGCGGCTCCGAGACTGGGCGCGCTCCACCGAGCGCATCAAGAACGGCTCAGCGCCGCTGCCCGGCACGCATACACGCCAACCCGCATTCCCAATATCAGCCTCCACCTGTTTCGATTCCCATTGAACCGATATAATCCCGCGCTGAACCAAGAACCGAGATCACCGCTTCAATGCACGGTCTCTTCACGTGGCCTTTGGTAGGGGCCACCACTGAACACGGAGATGCTGCAGCATGCCTGTTGTAACCCTTCCCGACGGCTCCACCCGGAGCTACGACAACCCAGTGACCGTCGCCGCAGTCGCCGCCGACATCGGTGCCGGCCTGGCCAAGGCCGCGCTCGCCGGCAAGGTCGACGGCCGCATGGTCGATACCTCGTACACGATCGACGGCGATGCCGAACTGGCGATCGTCACCGGCAAGAGCGACGAGGCGCTGGAACTGATCCGCCATGACGCGGCGCATGTGATGGCCCAGGCGGTCCAGGAACTCTACCCGGGTACCCAGGTGACCATCGGTCCGGCGATCGAGGACGGCTTCTATTACGACTTTGCGCGCGACGAGCCGTTCGGCCCGGCCGATCTGCAGAAGATCGAGGAGCGCATGCGCGAGATCGTCGGCCGCGACCTGCCGATCCAGCGCGAGGTATGGGACCGCGAGGATGCGAAGGAGGCCTTCGCCGGCATCGGCGAGGACTACAAGGTGCAGATCATCGAGGACATCATCCCGCAGGGCGAGGAGGTCTCGATCTACCGCCAGGGAGACTGGTTCGACGTATGCCGCGGGCCGCACCTGCCGAGCACCGGCAAGCTGCCCAAGGCCTTCAAGCTGATGAAGCTGGCCGGCGCCTATTGGCGCGGCGACTCCAACAACCCGATGCTGCAGCGCATCTATGGCACCGCCTGGCGCAGCAAGGACGAGCTCAAGGACTACCTGCACCGCCTCGAGGAGGCCGAGAAGCGCGATCACCGCAAGATCGGCAAGGCGCTCGACCTGTTTCATTCGCAGGACGAGGCCCCCGGCATGGTGTTCTGGCACAACCGCGGCTGGACCATCTACCTGGCGGTGCAGCAATACATCCGCGACAAGCTGCGCGGCCACGGCTACCAGGAGGTGCATACCCCGCAGGTTATCGACCGCTCGCTGTGGGAGAGGTCCGGCCACTGGGACAAGTTTCGCGACGATATCTTCGTCACCGAGACCGAGGGCCGGGTCTACGCGATCAAGCCGATGAATTGCCCGGCGCACATCCAGATCTACAACCACGGCCTGAAGAGCTACCGCGACCTGCCGCTGCGCCTGGCGGAATTCGGTTCCTGCCACCGCAATGAGCCGTCCGGCACGCTGCACGGCCTGATGCGCGTGCGCAACTTCGTCCAGGACGACGCGCACATCTTCTGTACCGAGGACCAGATCCTGCCCGAGGTGCTGGCGTTCACCGATCTGCTGTACGAGGTGTACAAGGACTTCGGCTTCGACGAGGTCCTTGTGAAGTTGTCGACGAGGCCAGAAAAGCGAGTCGGATCAGATGAAGTATGGGATAAAGCTGAGAAATCACTTGAAGATGCTCTGAACGCCCGCGGGTTGGATTGGGAGTTGCAGCCGGGCGAGGGTGCGTTCTACGGGCCGAAGATCGAGTTCTCGCTGCGTGACTGCCTGAACCGGGTCTGGCAGCTCGGCACCATCCAGCTCGATTTCTCGATGCCGGAGCGTCTCGGCGCGAGCTATATCGCCGAGGACAACAGCAAAAAGGTCCCGGTGATGCTGCACCGCGCAATCCTCGGCTCGATCGAGCGTTTCATCGGCATCCTGATCGAGCACCATGCCGGTGCCTTCCCGCTGTGGCTCGCCCCGGTCCAGGTCGTGGTGATGAATATCACCGATCGCCAGGCGGGGTTCTGCCAGGAGGTGGTGAAAAGCCTTCTGGATAAAGGCTTTAGAGCGGAATTGGACTTGAGAAACGAAAAGATCGGGTTTAAAATCCGCGAGCACACTCTGCAGCGTACGCCGTATCTGCTGGTAGTCGGTGATCGCGAGATGGAAAACCGCAGCGTGGCGGTACGTACCCGCAGCGGAGAAGATCTCGGGTCGATGTCGCTGGACGAGCTGATCCAGCGGCTCGAACAGCAGGTGGCGCAGCGCGCGTGATGTTTAAGCCCCGGTCTCTGTCCTGAGATCCATGCGGAACCGGGGGTATTCGGGGCCTGATACCTGAAAGCACTGGCAGCCGCCGGTGCTTTCTTGCTTGTCGGGCCTGTGGTTTATTTTGGAGGACAGCGGCTATTGCCAAGCAACTCGAGAAGCGAAATCGCCTGAATGGGGAGATCACCGCACGTGAAGTGCGTCTGATCGGTGCGGACGGTGAACAGGTCGGAGTCGTAACCATCCACGAGGCGATGGCCGCGGCCGAAGAGGCCAGCATGGACCTGGTCGAGATCCAGCCGAATGCCGAGCCGCCGGTCTGCCGGGTCATGGACTTCGGCAAGTTCATCTTCGAGGCGAAGAAGCAGAAGCAGGAGGCGCGCAAGAAGCAGAAGCAGGTACAGGTCAAAGAGGTCAAGTTTCGACCCGGGACCGAGATTGGCGACTATCAGGTCAAGCTGCGCAATCTGCATCGCTTCCTCGAAGAGGGCGACAAGGCCAAGGTGACCATGCGATTCCGTGGCCGTGAACACGCCCACCGCGAACGCGGTCTGGAGTTGCTGGAACGAATTGAGAAAGACCTCGAGGAAGTCTCGCAGGTCGAGCAGCGCCCGATGATGGAAGGGCGCCAGATGGTGATGGTGCTTTCGCCCAAGCGAAACAAGTAGCTACACGGCCTTCGTTTGAGAAGGCCAATGGACGGTCGGGCCAATTGGCATTGCCTGGGTCGTCCTTCAACAACCCTTGCATGAAAAGGAGAGGAAAATGCCGAAGATCAAGAGCAACCGTGGTGCTGCAAAGCGCTTCCGGGTTACCGCTGGTGGCATCAAGCGCAACCAGTCTCACCGTCGTCACATCCTGACGAAGAAATCGACCAAGCGTAAGCGTCAGCTGCGTTCGCCGTCGCTGCTGCACAAGAGTGACGTCGCGGCCGCACGCCGTATGATCCCCTACGCCTGATACGAGGAGACTTGAGAGATGCCAAGAGTCAAACGTGGTGTGCAGGCGCACGCCAAGCACAAGAAGGTCCTGAAGGCGGCCAAGGGTTACTACGGCGCGCGCAGCACCGTGTTCCGCGTGGCCAAGCAGGCCGTGATCAAGGCCGGCCAGTACGCCTATCGCGACCGCCGGGTGAAGAAGCGCGAGTTCCGCGCACTGTGGATCCAGCGTATCAATGCCGCGGCGCGCATGTGCGACATGTCTTACAGCCGCTTCATCGACGGCCTGAACAAGGCTGGCGTCGAAGTGGACCGCAAGATGCTGGCCGACATCGCCGTGCACGATATGCCGGCGTTTACGCAACTCGCTGAGAAGGCCAAGGCTGCCCTCGCGAGCTGATCACGAACGCCGGGCCGAAAGGGTCGGCGGTTGTGTGATCGATGAAAAGGGGGAAGGCCGGGTCGGTCTTTCCCCTTTTTGTATGACGTGCATTGCGCAGTGGTGTGGTGCATGGCCTGTGACATGGTGCAATGCGCTGCGCTTATTGCACCCTACGGGTATAGCGCAGGGTGCAACGAACGGCATGAATTGCACCGATGAGACATCGGGCATAGCCGTTGATGCTGTGTAGGGTGCAACGAACGGCGCGAATTGCACGGATGAGACAATCGGGCATAGCCGATCGTTCTGTGTAGGGTGCAACGAACGGCATGAATTGCACCGACAAAACGTCGGGCATAGCCGGCCGTTCTGCGCAGGGTGCAACGAACGGCATGAATCGCACCGATGAGACATCGGGCATAGCCGTTCGTGCTGTGTAGGGTGCAACGAACGAAGTGAATTGCACCGATGAGACAATCGGGCATAGCCGTTGGTGCTGTGTAGGGTGCAACGAACGGCATGAATCGCACCGATGAGACAATCGGGCGTAGCCGGTCGTTCTGCGTAGGGTGCAATGAACGGCGTGAATTGCACCGATGAGACATCGGGCACGGCCGGTCGTTCTGTGTAGGGTGCAATGAACGGAGTGGCATGCACCGGCAAAACATCGGGCATAACCGGTGGTTCTGCGTAGGGTGCAATGAACGAAGTGAATTGCGCCGCAACAACGTCGGGCAATAACCCGACCCACCCATTTGAAGTAGTTGAAAAGCATGAGCAACGATCTCGAAGACCTGGTCTCCCAATCCCTGGCGGCGCTGCAAGCCGCTGCGGATCTGCGCGCACTGGACGACGTGCGTGTGCAATATCTCGGCAAGAGCGGTCTGTTCACCGAGCGCCTCAAGCAGCTCGGCAAACTCCCCGCGGACGAGCGCAAGACCGCGGGCCAGGAGATCAACCAGGCCAAGCAGGGCTTCCAGGCCGCCCTCGAGGCACGCAAGGCGGCACTGGAGGGCGCCCAGCTGGCGCAGCGTCTGGCCTCGGAGCGGATCGATGTGACCCTGCCGGGCCGCGACGTGGTGAACGGCGGACTTCACCCGGTGACGCGCACGATGCAGCGCATCGAGGCGTTTTTTGCCAGCGCCGGCTTCGAGGTGGCCGAGGGTCCCGAGATCGAAGACGACTTCCATAATTTCGAGGCGCTGAACATCCCGTCGCATCACCCGGCGCGCGCGATGCACGACACCTTCTACTTCGACGAGCGCCTGCTGCTGCGCACCCATACCTCGCCGGTGCAGATCCGCCACATGCAGAACGCGACGCCGCCGATGAAGGTCATTGCGCCGGGTCGCGTGTATCGCTGCGACTCGGATCTGACCCATACGCCGATGTTTCACCAGGTCGAGGGCTTTCTGGTCGACGAGCAGGTCAGCTTTGCCGACCTGAAGGGCATCCTGAATGCGTTCCTGCACGGCTTCTTCGAACGCGATGATCTCGAGGTGCGCTTCCGCCCCTCGTACTTCCCGTTCACCGAGCCGTCGGCCGAGGTCGATATCCAGTGCGTGATGTGCAGCGGCACGGGTTGCCGGGTGTGCAGCCAGACCGGCTGGCTCGAGGTGCTCGGCTGCGGAATGATCCACCCCGAGGTGTTCCGGCATGTGGGTATCGACAGCGAAAAGTATCTCGGGTACGCCTTCGGCATGGGCGTCGAGCGCCTGACCATGTTGCGCTACGGCGTCAATGACCTGCGGCTGTTTTTCGAGAACGACCTGCGTTTTTTGAAACAGTTTGCGTAGGGCGCGAGAAGCGACGCGCATTGTGTCGACCTCTCGAGAGCCGTGTAGGGTGCAATGAACGATGTGAATTGCCCCGGTATCCATGACGCGGCGTGCCTCGATGGCAGCATGTGCCTGGGCGGTGAAATACGGCTTGTGCCTATCGCGCCCCGCGTATGGATGAGAGATGCAAGGTGCGTCGCACCAAGCAATCGATGTGCACCCTGACAACCTGTCGAGAAGTCTGACTTAGGTAACAACAATGAAATTCAGCGAAGCCTGGCTGCGCGAATGGGTCAACCCAGCCATCACCACGACCGAACTGGCCGACCAGCTGAGCATGGCGGGGCTGGAGGTCGACTCGGTCGAACCGGCCGCGCCCGCATTCAACGGTGTAGTGGTCGGCGAGGTGCTGACCCGCGAACAGCACCCGGACGCCGACAAGCTCAGCGTGTGCAGCGTGGCTATCGGTGCCGACGCGCCGGCGCAGATCGTGTGCGGCGCGAAGAACGTCGCCGCCGGCATGAAGGTCGCGGTCGCGACGGTCGGCGCCGCGTTGCCGGGCGATTTCAAGATCAAGCGCGCCAAACTGCGCGGCGTCGAGTCGCTCGGCATGATCTGCTCGGCCTCCGAACTCGGCCTGGCCGATACGTCCGACGGCATCCTGCCACTGCCGGCGGATGCACCGGTCGGTGCTGACTTCCGCGACTACCTGTTGCTGGATGATATGTGCATCGATGTCGACCTCACGCCGGACCGCGCCGACTGCCTGAGCGTCGCCGGCATCGCACGCGAGGTCGGGGTGCTGAATCGCGTGCCGCTCACCGCGCCGAGGATCGATCCGGTTACGGCGCTAATCGACGATGAGTTTCCGGTCGAGCTGGAGGCCCCCGAGGCATGCCCTCGCTACCTGTGCCGTATCGTGCGCGGTATCGACCCGAGCGCGACCACGCCGGACTGGATGATCGAGAAGCTGCGCCGCAGCGGGATTCGCGCGATCTCACCGGTGGTGGATATCACCAACTTCGTGTTGCTCGAACTGGGACAGCCGATGCACGGTTTCGATCTGGCCAAGCTGGATGGCGGCATCCGCGTGCGCATGGCCGGCGAGGGCGAACGGCTGGGGCTGCTTGACGGCAGCGAGGCGACGCTGCGCGCCGACACCCTGGTAATCGCCGATCATGCCAGGCCGCTGGCGATGGGCGGGATCATGGGTGGCGAGGCATCCGGGGTGACGGCCCAGACCCGCGACGTACTGCTCGAGGCCGCGTTCTTCGCGCCGCTGGCGATCGCCGGCAAGGCGCGCAGCTATGGCCTGCATACCGATTCCTCGCACCGCTTCGAGCGTGGCGTGGATTTCAACCTGCAGCACGTGGCGATGGAGCGCGCCACGCAGTTGATGCTGGCGATCGTCGGCGGCCGGCCTGGGCCGGTCAGCGAGGTCCGCTCGGCGGCCCACCTGCCGCTGCGCGAGCCGATCGCACTGCGCCGCACGCGCGTCAGGCGCCTGCTCGGGGTCGAGATCGACGACGCGCGTATTACCGAGATCCTCGAACTTCTGGGGATGCAGCTGGACGCGACCGTGGAGGGTTGGTCGGTGGTCGCGCCGAGCGCGCGCTTCGACATCACGATCGAGGCCGATCTGATCGAAGAGATCGGGCGCATCTACGGCTACGCGAACATTCCGGCCAGCCTGAGTTCGGCGCCGGTCAGCGTGGCGGTGCGGCCCGAGGCCGAATTCAACCTGGCGCAGGCCAAGCGCCTGTTGACCCATCGCGGCTACCAGGAGGCGATCACCTACAGCTTCGTCGCCCCGGAGCTGGCCGCGGTGCTGACGCCCGGCATCGCGCCGATCAAGCTGGCCAACCCGATCTCGGCCGACATGTCGGACATGCGCGCCAGCATCTGGCCTGGCCTGGTGCAGACCCTGCGCCATAACCTGGCGCGCCAGCAGACCCGCGTGCGGGTGTTCGAGAGCGGCCTGACCTTCCGCCGCGTCGACGGCCAGATCGAGCAACATCCCAAGCTGGCCGGCCTGGTGTTCGGCGAGGCGCGTGCCGAGCAGTGGGGACTGCCGGCCCGCCGCGCCGATTTCTACGACATCAAGGCCGACCTGGAGTCGGTGCTGGCGCAGGTCGTGGCGGCCGACGAGTTGCGCTTCGTGGCTGCCGAGCACCCGGCCCTGCACCCGGGCCAGAGCGCCCGCGTGCTGCGCAACGGCGAGCCGGTCGGCTGGATCGGCCTGCTGCATCCGGCTGCGCAGAGGGCGCTGGACCTGCCGGCCGGGGTGTACCTGTTCGAGGTCGATCTGGTACCGCTGCGGATGGGCCGGATCCCGAAGTTTGCCGCGCTGTCGAAGTTTCCGGCGATCCGCCGCGACTTCGCGTTGCTGGTCGAGCGCGGCCTGCCGTACCAGGCGGTCCTCGATTGTGTCCGCGACGCGGCCCCACCGGTTGTCAGGGACATACAGCTTTTCGACGTCTATACTGGCGATAATATAGATTCCGGTCTAAAAAGCCTTGCTTTGAGCTTGATTTTACAGGAGTCTTCTCACACTCTTACGGATCAAGAAGTGGAAGGGGCAGGCAGTGTGGTGCTTGCGGCGTTGGCAGAGCGCCTGTCTGCGAAACTGAGAGACTGAGTCGATGGCATTGACTAAGGCAGAAATGGCAGAACACCTGTTCGAGGAACTCGGGCTGAACAAGCGCGAGGCCAAGGACATGGTGGAGATGTTCTTTGAAGAGATTCGCATGTCGCTGGAGAACGGCCGGCAGGTAAAGCTGTCCGGTTTCGGCAATTTCGACCTGCGCGAAAAGAAACAACGCCCCGGACGTAATCCCAAGACCGGCGAGGAGATCCCGATCTGTGCGCGCCGCGTCGTCACCTTTCGTCCCGGACAGAAACTCAAGGCACGAGTAGAGGCATATGCTGGATCCCAACAGCAGCAACATTGAGCTACCGCCGATCCCCGGCAAGCGCTACTTCACCATCGGCGAAGTCAGCGACCTGTGCCAGGTGAAGCCCCACGTGCTGCGCTACTGGGAGCAGGAGTTCCCGCAGCTGAAGCCGGTCAAGCGGCGCGGCAACCGGCGCTACTACCAGCGTCACGACGTCGAGATGATCCGCAACATTCGTAGCCTGCTTTACGAGCAGGGCTTCACCATCGGTGGCGCGCGTCAGCAGATGGCCGGTGACGGTCCCAAGCACGAAGAGCAGCGCCCACGCGCCGAGCTGATCCGCCAGCTGCGCAACGAACTCGAAGAAGTCCTCGCGATCCTCAAGGCCTGACCGGGTCTGATTCGTTGACAAAAAAGCGCCGCATCCCTAGGATGCAGCGCTCTGTCTCGGAGCGTAGCGCAGCTTGGTAGCGCACCACAATGGGGTTGTGGGGGTCGGGAGTTCGAATCTCCCCGCTCCGACCAAAGTTAAAGTTGATGATTAAAGGGTCAGCGACCACAGCGTCGCCGGCCCTTTTTTCTTGTCTCGGTTGCAGGGGTTGGGACAGTGCGGCGCAGGCCTGATGAAACCGCACGGGTGTGCAGTCTCAAATCTGACGCAGACGTTGCGCCCGTCAAGGCATTTACCGACCCCCCGGGGGGCGCGCGACAAGCCCTTTGACATAGCGCAAGCACCTGCGGCGCGTCAGCAAAACAAAGTTTGTGTAGCGTGCTCTTTGTGCTAGCCTTCTCAAAGGCTCGAATACCCCAATTAAAGTCGGGGTTTAATAAGTATAACACCATATGCTACCAAAGGGGAAGGCGATGATGGCGAAGAAATGGTCAATAGGCTTGCGTCCAAGTCTGGCTGGACTGATAGCATTGCTGTCAGTTTTGCTGCTGGCAGGTTGTGGCGGCAGTGATAATAATGATAACGATTCATCCAATGGTGGTGGAACGCCCCCCAGTTCAGGCGTCGAAATCGTCGGCCCGGAAGGGGATGCCATTTCTGTGCCCTCCGACCCGGCAGACATCGTCGCAGTCAACGCAACAATCGACCTCAACAGCACGGTCGAATACGACGCGGCGACCGGCGAGATATCGCTGCACTTCTTCTATAAGGACGCGGACGGCAACGGCATCAGCCTGACCAAGAACCCGGTCGAGGTGCGCTACTACGTCTCCGAGTTGGCTCTGGACCCGTCGGACCCGACGGGCAAGGACGACCCCGGCCTGGCGTGGAATCAGTTGCTGTCCGAGCGCGGTACCCCGAGTGACCCCGAGTCGCAACTGCCGGGCCTGCTGACCGTCATCGACGGCACCACCGGCGAGTATCGCTACAAGTTTGCTGAGACTGTCCCGGCGAACTCCAACGTCATCCGCGTGACCATGCGAGCCAGGGCCCGCGTAAGCATCGATGGCACCAACTATTACCTCGTCCAGAACGCCAACGCGTCGTATGACTTCCTGCAGTCCAATGCGGGATTGCCGTTGGAGGCGTCCGGTGCCGACATGGTGGACACCAACGCCTGTAACAGCTGCCACGGTGTGCGCATCGGTAGCGTTGGCCACGGCGGTGGATACACCGAGGTCAAGTCCTGCAACAACTGCCACAACCTGCCCTATCAGCTGCCGCGCAGCGATGGCGAGGGTGACCTGGCCTACATGGTCCACCGTATCCATAGTGCCGGCGTGTTCGAGCACTTGGGCGATTTCTCCCATGTGACCTACCCGCAGGAGACGACGACCTGCGAGAAGTGCCACAACGACCAGGCGCCCAACGCCGAGCTGGCCTTCACCAACCCGACCCGCCGCAACTGCGGTTCCTGCCACGCGAACGTCAATTTCGAGACCGGCGAGAACCATGCGGGAGGCGTCTTTACCGACGATACGCTGTGTAGTGCCTGCCACCAGAAAACCGGCAGCAGCATCAACGGCGGCATCCCGGGTAACGACCACAAGAGCATGATTGCGGGCTCCGGGCTGGCACCGAAGCCGGAGAATGTCTCCGAATTCAACACCACCATCACCATGACGCCACCTGCCAACGGCAGCTTCTATGAGGCTGGCGAGCACCCTGTGGTCACGGTGCGGCTGACGTCGAACGACGGAGGCCCGGCGGCGAACTATACGGCGCCGAAGGATGTCAGTGGCACTCGTGACGGCATGTTGAGTGGTGCCAACCTGTATGTGTATGGCCCGCGCAACGATGCGATGCCGGTGTTGACTACCGGTTCTACCACCGATCCGGCCTGGGACCCGGCCACCGCTCCTACTCAGGGCCACGCCCTGTTCACGGGCGGCACCGATCCGCTGGTCGTGACCGACGCCACCGGGTACAAGTACCAGCTGAGCGACCATATCGGTGACCTGGAACCGGGTACCTACATGGTGCGTTTCGAAGGGAACGACTATGGTGCGATCTCCGACGAAGACTACGTGACTGCGTCGACCGCGGTGATCACCTTCCAGGTTGGCCAGGACGAAGTGGAGCCCAAGCTCTCCGGTAGTGCCTGTCTGAACTGCCATGGTGACACCATCATGCATCTGGAAGGGGCTCATCCGCACCACCAGGGCTTCGATACGGACGGTTGCCTCGCCTGCCATGACGGCACCGCGAACTACGGCAACTACATCGGTAACCGGGTGCATGCAGTCCACGGCGCGACCTTGACCGGTGACCTCGGGCCGCACGCGGGAGGCTATGACTGGACCCATGTGACTTTCCCGCAGGACGTCAACAACTGCCAGATCTGCCACACCAATCCGGATGCCGATCCGCCGGTATGGCGGACGATCAGGCCTGTAGCCTGCGCCGGCTGTCATGGCTCGGATCCCAACTCGAGTTGGGTGTTCGACGACGGGCGGGGGAGCGAGGCGGTTGCCGCAAGCCACATGATCCTGCAGGGTGCTGACTTCAGCGACCAGGAGCAGGAGACCCCGGGATGCCTGGTATGCCATGGCGAAGGCCAGGAGAAGGACCTGTACAAGGTTCATGGTCTGGTCAACTACACCATCGTGCCGGAAGGCGACGACTAATGATGCGGGAGACTTTTCCCCGCACTCGACACAGGTACCTTGTTGTTGTGTAGGTACGGTGTCACGACCCCCCGCTTCGGCGGGGGGTTTTTTCGAGGGTTCGAATTGAGACGGTTGCAAAGGGGCGGTGGGCCCAAGGGTGATGGATTTGGTTGGACTGGTCACGGCGCCCGTGTCGGCAAACGACACCGACCAGCTGCTGCTGTCCTGTCCACTAGCGGCCCTGCCTATCCAGTCGGGGACTGACAGTCGGGCGATCGGAATCACGGCCAAAGTCGAGCGCAGGGGTTGCGGTCGTCGAGGCTTTCAGGATAAACATCGGCATGTCCGGGCCCGCGCATCTGACGGACCACGGGTAGGCATTGCGTGAGGCCCGGTTGGGGCCATCTGCAGCAAAGAACAAGAGAAGAGGGGAGACCCATGGCTGTTTCAAACTGCTTTGCGGGCGGTCGTGCGACCTTGGTCGCGATGCTGTTGGCTGTGCTTGCCGGCTGCAACAGTGGCGGGGGCAGCGACGGTGGCGGTGTGTCCGCCATCGATCCACCGCCTCCACCGCCCACACCGACGGCGCCAGCGGGCGAAACGGTATCGGTATCGGCGATTCAGTCCGGATCAGCGGAACTGGACGTGAGCGATCCTGCGGCACCCTTCAGCAGCAGCCTTCCCCCGGATGTTCCTGCCGTGACGGTGAACAGCCCCGCAGTCGTGAACTTTGTCTTGAAAGACACCACGGGTCGGGTGATCACCGGTCTGCAGGGCGATAACCTGCGCATCGCGATCGCCAAACTGGTGCCTGGCAGTGCCGGCGTGTTTGGGGTGCCGGGGACCGGCGAGGCGGACCAGTGGGTCAGTTACATTTACCGTACGAAATCCGGCACCGCGATCACGGATGGCGTCCAGGCGACCACCGAGAATGGAGCGGACGGCACCCTGACTTACAACCCGGCCGGGTATTATAGCTACACCCTCGCCACAGACATCAAGACCGCCACTCGCCCGGATGATACGAACCTCGTCTGGGATCCGTCGGCTACCCATCGTGTGGCGATACAACTGGAACTGTTGGACGAACAAGGCGAGCGAATCCTGTTCAACCCGCATTTCGATTTCACCTTCGACAATGGCGCCTCGGTTGGCATCAGCGATCCGGCGAAGACGCATCTCGTTGCCGACGAGAATTCGTGCAATCAATGTCACAACCGGCTCACCGCACATGGCGGCCGTGTTGCAGTCGCGTATTGCGTCATGTGCCACAACCCGGGTTCTGTCGACGTGGAATTCGGCAGTCCGCTTGACTTCAAGATCATGATTCACAAGATCCACAAAGGCCGGGCGCTCGAGTCCGAGTACCGCATCGCCGGTTATGGCGGCACCGTGCACGATTGGTCCGATGTCGGTTATCCGCAGGATCTGCGCAACTGCAGCAAGTGCCACAACGGAGAGGACCCGCAAACGCCGCAGGGCGACAATTGGAACGAAAGACCCACCCAGCAGGCCTGCCTCTCCTGCCACGAGGGCGTTGATTTCAACAGCCACCAGGGTTACGACTTCATTGCGGACGATGGTACCGAGGACAATTCGGGTTGCCGGGCCTGCCATGGCGGTTCTTCACGCAACAGCAGCGTGGTGAACGTGCACTGGAACCAGTTGGAAGAGGACTCGAAAAACTATCAGGTCAACATCATTGATCTGTCCTACGACAATATTTCCCGCCAGCTGTCCTTCACCTATTCGATCACCAATCCGAATGACGGGTCTGCATACGATTTGACCGAAGGCCTGTCCGAATGTCTGGCCGATGTTGCCGCCGGCGCCCCGCCAGGCGATTGCCGCGACCTCGAGGGGGCTCCGTTTTCAAGGTACGCTTTTTACCTTGCTTCGTTGACATTGCCTGGCGCGTCTGCGGGTGTTGACGATTACAGCAATCGCGACCCGAACCTGTATGCCTGGATGGGAACCGCGAACGGCGACGGCAGCTACACCGGGACCCTTGCGGTGCCGCCCGAGTCGATAGGTACGGCACGCTTGCTCAGCACCGGGCAGGCGCAAGAGCGAAAGGTGATCGATGTATTGGCATACCGGCAGGCCCTGGCTTCAGGCATAGAGATTACCGAGGGGAATGCCGCGGCGAACGGTGTGGAATGGGATTGGGAGCAGAGGGTAAGGGTCCCCATTGTCAATGCCGCGCAGGACTTCCTGGTGGAGGGTGCCGCACTTAACCCGCGCCGTGAAATTGTCTCTAATGCCAAGTGCAATAATTGTCACGGACTGTTGGGCAGCGCATCGGGTTCCAACACCCTGGCCAACGCCTTTCATCGGGGCGAGCGCAGTTCTGTGGCGGCCTGTCCGGTTTGCCATACGCCGAACCAGGCATCCAGTACCGAGATGAGTGACGAGATCGTAGATGGTGTCGCTGTAGTGCCGGTCATACCCGGGACCAACATTCGAATGAACCAGAGCTACGAATTCAAAAACATGATTCACGGCATCCACGGTGGTGAGGAGCGGGCGACTCCGTACATGCACGGGGATGAGGACCTGAGCGGCGAAACCCATTACCCGGGAATCCTGGCTGACTGCACGGCGTGTCACCTCGGTAACAGCTATAACGTCAATGCCGGCGCAATGGGTGCGGCAGTGACCCGCGAGGATGACTTGGTGCAAAGGCGGGTATTCTCGCCATATGCAGCTTCCTGTATGGGTTGTCACGATACCGCGGCGGCGCGCAGCCATATGGGCACGGCAGGCGTTGGCGGCGCCTCTGTCGGTGACTTCACCCAGGCGCAATGGTTGCGTGGTGCCGTGTTCGAGCGTTGCGCCGAATGCCATGGGCCCGGCGGCGGTAAGGATGTGCGGACTGTGCACGGCATAGACTGACGGCTATACGGGGCTGTCGCATGTCCAGTGTCGGTCAGGCACTGCACTTTGATGTAAAGCGGAAAAAACTTGGATTATGCGAATGTACAAATTGATCGCCGGGGATTCCGTGCTGAGATGCCTCCTGATAGTCGTCTTGAGCGCCTTCTCGTCCTTCCTCTACGCCGCCGCTGACGAAGAGGAAGAGGAGCCCAAGGTCCGCATGACGGCGGAACAGGCCGAGGAGGCCGTGCAGCAGGTATTGAATGCGCCGCGGTCCCAGAAGGGCGCGGACAGCTGCCTGAAGTGTCACGACGAGAGCAACGACTATCCGGTCATGCCGATATTCAAGACCCGGCATGCCACGGTGGCGGATCCGCGCACCCCCTTTGCCAACGAGCAGTGCGAGGCATGCCATGGTCCGGGCGGAGAACATGAAAAAAGGCCCAAGCGGGGCGAGCCCAAGGCGCCGATCATCAATTTCGGCAGGCATGCCTGGACGCCCGCGAAGGATCAGAATGCACGTTGCCTCACCTGTCACCAGAACCACCAGCGTATCGAGTGGCAGGGCAGTACGCATGAATTCAACGACGTGGCATGTGCGGCATGCCACAAGATACATGTGGCAGAGGACCCGGTATTGGAGCGCAGTGGGCAGGACGAGGTGTGTTACACCTGCCATGCAAACCAGCGGGCCAAGTTCTTCCAGGCCTCTCATCACCCGGTACGGGAAGGCCAGATGGCGTGCAGCGAGTGTCACGACGTCCATGGGGAGGACGGCAAAGGGCTCAAGGTGTCGATGTCGTTGCGCGAGAAGTGCACCTCCTGTCACGCCGAAAAGCGCGGGCCGTTCCTTTGGGAACATCAGCCGGCCGCGGAAGACTGCACGCTGTGCCACAGCCCGCATGGTTCCAATCTCCCTGCGCTGCTCAAGAAGCGGCCACCGCAATTGTGTCAACAATGTCACGCCGCGGCCGGTCACCCGAGCGTCAGTTACGACGGATCGCGTGTCCCCTCGGTGTTTCTGAGTGTCAAGGGTTGTCTGAATTGCCATTCACAGACCCATGGGAGCAATCACCCGTCCGGCGCAACGCAGTTGCGATGACGATTCGGGTTTGAAGAAGAACCATTCATCCGACTATTGGATCCTCGGTGAGGAAACCGAACATGGCTGTGAATAATTACCCGCTGCACGCTTTCCTACTGCTCGCCGTTTCTTCTTATCCGGCCCTGGCGGACGACAAGGCCGACCCGGACAAGAAAGAGCCGCCCAGTTGCAAGTTCTGTCCCGAATATAGCGGTTGGACGGGCTGGGCAGAGGCCGGGGTGGGCTACCAGGACGAGGATGATTACCACTTTGGCCGTTATACCGGAGAGGTCGATGAGGGCTTCATGGTCAATGCCTCGGGAGATGCGACTTTCCGTGGCGAGGACGGTGCCTTCATGAAGGGCCAGGCGGAAGACCTGGGCATCGATTCGCGGCGCATTCGGATCGGCGGAGGTCGTCAGGGGCGCTATGAGATCAACCTGGAATACGATCAGATCCCCAACTACCGGGAGCGGAGTTCCTTCAGCCCTTTTCGAGAACAGGGCGGAGTGCTCGAGCTGCCCGCCGGTTGGGTCTCCGGGCCCACGACTGACCTGATGCCCGAGCTTGGCAGTGCATTGCATCGGGTGCCGCTGGAGACCAAGCGGGACCGCACAGGCGCGAAGTTCAGTTACCATCCGGAAAAGCACTGGGAAGTGACCGGATTTGCACGCCACGAGAAGAAAGACGGCACCAAGGATGTGGGTGCAACGTTCGGATTAGACCAGGCAGCGATATTGCCGGTACCTTTCGAATACCAGACAAATGAGTTTGGCCTGACCCTGGAGTACGCGGGTCAAAAACTGCAATCACAGCTTTCCTATAGCGGCTCGTTGTTCAGCAATGACGAGGACTCAACCGTCTGGCGCAACCCGTTTGAAAATGCCTCGAGCAACACGGCTCTGGGTCAAATGGCGGAATATCCGGATAACCAGTTCCACCAGGTCAGCGCCCTGGTTGGCTATCAGCTGCGCGATGACACACGGGTCGTAGCACGGTTGGTCCGGGGCCGCATGACCCAGGACGATAAACTCCTACCGTACACGATAAACCCCGCGCTCGACCCTGCGAGCTTGCCGGTAACGAGCGCTGACGCGAAGGTGGACACAACCCTGGCGGCTATCGACATCAACTCGCGTCCGACCAAGAATCTGAGTCTGGACGCGAGCTACAGCTACAGCGATCGCGACAACGATACCGGTGTCCACGCGTACGACTATGTCGTCACCGATACAGGCCCGGGTGGTACCCGCAGCAACGCGCCATACAGTTTTGAACAGAAGCTGTTGCGGCTCAAGGCCGGCTATCGTTTCCCCAAGGACGTCAATCTCTCCATCGGCTATGACGACGACCAGCGAAACCGCACCTATACGCAGGCTGAGGATACGCACGACAAGACGGCGTGGGCCAAGTTGCGTTTGCAGCCGCTCGACACACTCGAGGCAACCTTGAAGTACGCCTATTCCGACCGGGATTCGTCGTCCTATGAGCCGTTGTCGGACAGCGATCCCTCGCTCGAAAACCCGAATGCGAATTTCTATGAGAATCCGCTGATGCGGGTGCTGCAGCTGGCGGACCGCAAGCGCAACACGAGCGGGCTTACGCTGAGCTATACGCCGACGTCACGTCTTTCCCTGGGCTTCGACATCGACAATTCCAAGGACGAATACGCCAGTGGGTATCTCGGTTTGCAGGAAGCGAAAAATATCGCCTACACCGCCAGCGGGGCCTATGCGTTTCGAGAGGATCTGACCGCGACGCTCTATTACACCTATGAAAATCTGACCTCGGATCAAAAGGGCAGTGAAAAACTGTTGGCTGACCAGCCGGACAACATTTGGGTCATGTCGGACAAATATGTCACCAAGACCGTTGGTCTCGGCATTGACTGGACGGTCATTGAAGACAAGTTGGATGTGGGCGCGGATGCGACCTATGCGGAATTCACCGGGGACATGGATTTTTCAGCGGGACAGTCCCTGCCGGACCTGGGGTCGAAACTGACCGCGATAGACCTGCATGCGACCTACCGCCTTTCGGACCAGCTTTCGATCCGGGCGCAGCTGCGATTCGAAGACTACAACGAAGATGACTGGGCCAAGGACGGGTACGTCGATACCCTGCCTACCCTGCTTTCGCTGGGTACCGCGCCTCAGGACCAGTCCACCGTGCTGGGTTTCGTGTCCATGCGCTACCGATTCTAGTACGCTTGCATTCAATGCGAATTAGCTGACCTGTACATTGCAGGTCAATCAGCAGCCCTTCGGGATATTGGATCCGGGGCCCGCCGTGAGCCTGTCCGCTGAGAGGCGGCCGCAGTCTCTGCGCGGCGGGCATCGATACGCCCGGGCTACGTGCGCTTACGGTCCAATCCGTAAGATCGATGGCATTGACCCTGAGCCGGAGGTTTGTTGCGGATGTCTGCCATACAAAGAGCCGCTACTGGAATCACCGTCCTGCTGGTAATGGTGGTGGCATTCAAGGCTGCGACTCTGACCTGGCGTTTACTGTATGCTGACGATGTTAGGGTGGTTGCAGCCCCGAAAAGTGCGGCTGACAGTGCGCCCCCAGCGGAGTCGAAGGCCCTGGATTACGGCTTGATAAGCTCGTTACACCTGTTTGGCGAGCCAATCCAGTCGGCGACGCCGGATGTAGTCGACGTGGTAAATGCGCCAAAGACGAACCTGCAGTTGACGTTGCGCGGCATCTTCCAATCGGGCCCGTCGGGCGCAAACGTCGCCATTGTTGCAGACAGCCGGAACGTTGAAGCGCCGTACCGGGTAGGCGATAAGCTGCCCGGGGATGCGGTTATCAGGAAGATTCTGCCCTACAGCATCCTTTTGGAGCGTAACGGGCGTATGGAAACCCTGGACCTGCCCACTGAGGACATCCAGGGCGCCGGCGCCAATGGCGGCACGGCGGCCGGTACGGACCCGGGTCTCTCCTCGCGAACCAGCGCTACTGGGCGGTCCAGGGGCGCACCGGCCAAAGGGCCCAACAGGGGCGGCGCCAAGGTCGACCAGGTCGGGCGCCTGCCGAGAACGCTTCTGGCGAATCCCGTTGCAATCAACGAATATCTGCGCTTCGAACCGGTAAACGTCAATGGCCGGTTGAAGGGCTACCGCGTCGAGCCGGCATCCGAGGACAGCCTGTTCCGCGAAGCGGGGCTGCAGCAGGGGGATATGGTGGTGCGGATCAACGGAATACTGGTGAGTGCGCAGGATGAGCTTATGAAGGTCTTCCAGGGCCTGGGTACGGCCGACCATATGACATTGGATGTGGACAATGACGGCAGCCGCAGAAAGCTGGAAATACGGCTCGATTGAATGTCCCGGCAAAGCGGGAATCCCGGGAACGGTAAGTTATGGGCATGATGGCTAGGAAGAAACGCACCAAAGGTATCGGTCTGGCGCCGGCTTGCCTGGTGTTGGCTCTGCTTGTTCTGACGGCACCTTCGCTTGCCGCCGAGAAGACGATGCTGAATCTGAAAGGTGCGGATATCGAGGCCGTGATCAAATCGGTCTCGGATATTACCGGCAAGAATTTCATCGTCGATCCACGGGTCAAGGGGAAGATGACCATCATCTCGTCGGAGCCACTGGACGCCGAGGCGCTTTACCAGACTTTCCTGGCGGCGCTCGAGGTGCACGGATTCGCCGCCGTCCCTTCGGGCGGCGTCATCAAGATTCTGCCGGCCATCAGCGCGCGGGAAAGCGGAGGATCCATGGCGTCGGGCACTGAGCCCGGATCGGGCGACGAGTATGTCACGCGGATAATACGTGTCGACAATGTCAACGCTATGGAACTCGTGCCGATTCTCAGGCCGCTGTTGCCGCAGGAAGGGCACATGGCTGCGGTCGGGCGATCCAATTCGCTGATCATTTCGGGGGCAGCGGCGAACATATCGCGGTTGAACCAGATTATAAAACGGATAGACCGCAGTGACGATGAAGATGTCGAGGTCATCCGGCTGTCGCACGCCTCTTCCGCGGAAATTGTGCGGATCATGAAGGCCCTAGACGCGTCTGAAAAGGGCGACCCGGCGAAGTTGAACATCGTGGCAGACGAACGAACGAACAGTGTACTGCTGGGCGGCGCAAAATTGCCCCGGCTCAGATATCGCACGATCATCGCGCATCTCGATACGCCATTGGAAAGCTCAGGGAACGTCGAGGTCATATACCTGAACTATGCAAAAGCGAAGGATTTGGCGCCGATCCTGATCGGTGTCAGCCAGGGAATCGAGGATGAGGCCGGCAATGCCAAGGGCCAGGCCAAGGGCGGCGCGAATGTATACATCGAAGCGGACGAAAACAGCAACGCCCTGGTCATCAATGCCCCGCCGGATATCCTGGTATCCCTGAAGTCCGTGGTGCGCAAACTGGATTTTCGTCCGGCCCAGATACACGTCGAGGCGATCATCGCAGAGGTAACGACAGAGACCGCAAACGAGCTGGGGATCCAGTGGGGCGTCAGAAATACAGGGGCCGTGGCCGGTGTCGTCAATTTCAGCGGGTCCGGTTCCGGGATCGTCGATATTGCGAATGCAATCAACGAAGGGGTTGCCCCGGCCATAGACGGGATTACGGTTGGTATTGGCAGCCTGGGCGGCACGATAGACATCGTCGCGGTCATCAGGGCGCTATCTGCGGATGCAGGGAACAATATACTTTCGACCCCTTCTCTGATGACCATGGACAATCAGGAGGCCGAGATCGTCGTAGGCAAGGAAGTGCCCTTCTTGACCGGCTCCTACACGAGTACCGGGAGTGGCAGCAACCCGACCGATCCGTTTCAGACGTACGAGAGAAAGAACGTGGGCCTGAGTCTCAAGGTGCAGCCGCAGATCAATGAAGGAAATGCAGTGAGGCTCAACATCTCTGAGGAAGTATCGAGTATCGCCAGTACCACAACGGGGGCTGCAGACCTGGTTACGAACAAGCGGGCATTGACCACCGCGGTACTTGTTGACGACGGAGAGATGATCGTTTTGGGCGGCTTGATCGACGAGGCGATGCGCGACAGCGAGGAACGGGTGCCTGTGCTCGGCGACATGCCGGTGTTCGGCCAGTTGTTTCGCTACAACAAGACCGAGAAGGTAAAAACCAACCTGATGATCTTTCTGCGACCGACAATCGTGCGCAATGCGATCGAGGCGGCGAACATTGCAGACGGAAAGTACAGCTATATACGCAGCCAGCAGCTGCATTCGGGTGAGGTCGTTCGGCGGGTGTTTGAGAAAGACGTGCCCCCAGTGCTGCCGGATATGCAGATGCCGCAACAGGTTGTTCCCCCCGCCATGCAGGTCCCGGATACGGCGCAAGACGAGGACAGGTCGCAGCCTGCAGACAATTACGAGGCGATCATGAGTCTGGGGTCCTGACACCGTAATTGCCCTGCGCCGGGTTCGCGGTGTGATTCAGCGGGAAAAAAGGATCGCTGTATGGTTTGGCCGACGATGACGGCCGGGTTTTCCGAGAATGGCGAAAGATGAATGAACTGACGCGCTTGCCTTTCAATTTCGCCAAACGCCGAGGAGTGGTATTGGATCTGGGTGCCGACGCGATGCCGGTGCTCTATCATCGTTCGACGGTAACCCTGCCAACGCTCGTAGAGGTGTTTCGATACCTGGGCACAGATTTTCACCCGGTTGCGGTGGAAGACGAGCAGTTCGAAGTGCTGCTGCATCAAAATTACGAGCAGTCCAGCAATCGGGCGATGCAGCTTATGGAAGATATCGATGATGGATTGGATCTGGCCCATATCGCCGGCGCCTTGCCAGAGACAGAGGACCTGCTGGAGAGTCAGGATGACGCCCCCATCATCCGTCTGATAAACGCATTGTTGGCGGAGGCCGTCAAGGAAGAGGTCTCGGATATCCACATCGAGCCGTTCGAGGGCGATCTGGTGGTCCGGTTTCGCGTCGACGGGATACTGCGCGAGGTCATCAGGCCGAATAGGGCTGTTGCGCCTCTACTCGCCTCGCGTATCAAGGTGATGGCAAAGCTGGATATTGCCGAAAAGCGCTTGCCGCAGGACGGCAGGATCTCGTTGCGCGTGGCTGGTCGCGCGGTAGACATTCGTGTTTCCACGCTGCCATCGGGACATGGCGAGCGGGTGGTCCTGCGACTGTTGGACAAGAAGGCAGGCCGCCTGGACCTGGGGCTGTTGGGTATGGACGATGCGACCAGTAGCCAGATCGACGAACTGATCCACCGACCACATGGCATAGTCCTTGTCACCGGGCCGACGGGCTCAGGTAAGACGACGACGCTTTATGCGGCACTGTCACGTCTGAACGATCACAAGCGGAATATCCTCACGGTAGAAGACCCGATCGAATACTACCTGGACGGGATCGGGCAGACCCAGGTTAATCCGAAGGTCGACATGAGTTTTGCCAGGGGACTGCGTGCGATCCTGCGTCAGGACCCGGACGTCGTGATGGTTGGCGAGATTCGTGACCTGGAAACCGTGGAGATCGCGGTGCAGGCCTCGCTGACCGGTCACCTGGTGTTGTCGACCCTGCATACCAACACCGCTGTCGGCGCGATCACGCGTTTGCGCGATATGGGGGTAGAACCGTTCCTGCTCTCATCCAGCGTTATCGGGGTGTTGTCTCAGCGTTTGGTCAGGGTTTTGTGTGGGGCCTGCAAAAGGCCGTTTCATCCCGATCCAAAGGAATTGGAGATGTTGGGTCCCCAGACAGGGCGCGATGTCATGCTTTATGCGCCAGTGGGTTGCGACCGTTGCAATCATACGGGCTATCGGGGACGAACCGGGATCTATGAACTCGTAGTGGTAGACGAACAGCTGCGCAGGATGATTCACGATGAGTCTGGCGAGCAGGATATGGAGGCTTATGCGCACAGATTGCACAGGAGCATTCGGCAGGACGGCGTCAGGAAGATTCTTGCCGGCGAGACGTCTATGGAAGAGGTCTTCCGCGTAACCAGCGAGCGATGATCGAGGGGCGGATATGCCGGCTTTTGAATACAGTGTACTCGATCGTTCCGGAAAGAAGATAAAGGGTGTCGAGGAAGGCGATACAGCGCGGCAGGTAAGACAGGGGCTGCGAGAACGCGGCCTGACTCCGCTGAGCGTCGAGGAGATCAAGCAACGCAAAAAGGAAAGGCCGCGCTTCGGTTTCTCCGTAGGCAACCCCAGGGTCAGCGTCACCAATCTTGCATTGATAACCCGTCAGCTGGCTACCCTTGTCAGGTCAGCCATACCCTTGGAAGAGGCGCTTCTGACGGTCGCCAATCAGGTGGAGAGCCATCGGCTGAAGAGTGTGCTGCTGTCCGTGCGCTCGCGCGTGCTGGAGGGATTCACACTGGCGGATGGGCTGGATGATTTTCCCACGGTGTTTCCGGAGCTCTATCGGTCGACGGTCGCCGCCGGGGAGCAGGCCGGGCATCTCGACATGGTCTTGGAACGCCTGGCTGACTACAGTGAAAAGCACCAGCAGTTGCGCCAGAAGATCCAACTGGCGCTGCTCTATCCATCGCTGTTGACCGTCGTGGCGGTGGCGATCACGATCGGGCTGTTTGCCTACGTGGTACCGCAGGTTGTGCAGGTTTTCGAGAGTATCGATCAGCAACTCCCGGTCCTGACGCTGGCCTTGATAGCGATAAGCGATGCGCTGCGCGCCTACGGGCTTTTCATGCTGCTCGGCCTGATCGTGCTGGCCTATGTCCTGAAGCGCCTTTCCAAGCGCGAGGGATTCCGGCTCAGATGGCATGCCTTTCTGCACCGTATGCCGCTGATTGGCCGCTTGTTTCGGGGTTTGAATACCGCACGCTTCGCGCGCACCCTGAGTATCCTCGGCGCGAGCGGCGTTCCGGTGCTCGATGCGATGCGCATCGCCGGCGCCGTGGTCAGCAGCATGCCCATGCGTGCGAGTGTCGAAAGGGCAGCCGAATTGGTGCGCGAGGGCAAGGGCATCGCGGTGGCATTGGAAAGGGAAAAGCAGTTTCCGCCGATGCTGGTGCAGCTGATTGCCAGTGGCGAATCGACCGGCAAGCTGGAGGTCATGCTCGAACGCGCGGCGGATACCCAGGAGCGCGAACTGGAGACGCTCATCGCGGCACTGTTGGGCGTGTTCGAGCCGATCATGATCCTGTTCATGGGTGCCCTGGTGATGGTTATCGTGCTGGCGATACTGCTGCCGATCTTCGAGCTGAATCAGTTGGTGAAGTGATGTTGTGTCAGCGATTGGTACGCGACCGCAACAGCTTATGCACGGTAATATTCGGCTGTCACGGCATCCCAGGGCCAGTGCCCTGGTGTGCGTACCGGTTCACGTTGAGGAGCTAGAAAGATGCGCGCGAGGCATTCGAACGCGGGTGGCTTTACATTGATAGAGGTCATGGTCGTCGTCGTGATATTGAGTATTTTGGCGGCCATCCTGATACCCAAGGTCATGGACAGGCCGGATGCGGCCAGGATAACCAAGGCGCGCAACGATCTGCGTGCAATAGAGAGCGCGTTGAATCTGTATCGGCTCGACAATTTCAACTACCCGAGCACCGACCAGGGCCTCCAGGCACTGCTGGAAAAGCCGGCCGGCAGTCCCGAGGCGAAGAACTGGAAAGAGGGGGGCTATCTGCCGCATATGCCGATCGATCCCTGGGGAAACGTGTATCAATACCTGCAGCCCGGGAAGCATAGCGAAATAGATATCTATAGCCTCGGCGCGGACAATCGCGTCGGTGGGGAGGGCAGGAACAGCGATATAGGTAACTGGCAAATTGACTGATTGTGATTCGACATGAGAAGTCGCGGATTTACCCTGATCGAGCTTATGGTCGTGCTGGTGATCATCGGCCTGGTGACCAGCCTGGTGGTCGTTTCCATCGGCGGCGATTCGCACGAGCAGCGGGCCGAGGAAGAGGTGAAGAGGGCGGCGGCCCTGCTGGATCTGGCGCAGGAGCAGGCGATCCTGGAGGGTAAGGAATACGGTGTCGAATGGTTGCGCGACGGGTACCGCTTCTATCGTTTTCAGAATGCCCAATGGGAAGCCATTGAAGACGACAAGCTGTTTCGCCCCAGGCAGCTGGAACAGGGTCTCGTCATCATCCTGTATGTCGAGGACGACAATGTGCCGTTGAAAGACGTCAGTGGTGCGCAGGCCGAGCCGCAGATCGTGCTGTACTCCAGCGGTGAGCGCACACCGTTCGAGCTGACGGTTGCGGCGCCGGGCAGCCGTTCCGGGCCGGAGTTGCGCGGCAAGTCGTTCGGGCGTCTGCAGCTCGAATTTTCCGATCGCACGTGAAATCGGCCGGCCGCATACCGGGTTCGAAAGGATTCACCCTGATCGAAGTCCTGGTCGCCCTCGCGGTCATCACGATCGCGCTCGGTGCGCTGATACGTGCGGGCGCGGACGCCTCTGCCAATGCCAACTATCTTCGCGACAAGACGTTTGCACACTGGGTCGCGTGGAATCTGGTCGCCGAGCAGCAACTGCGCCTCGATTGGGCGCCGGTGGGGAGGAGCGACGGGGCAACGGAATTCGCGGGCAGGAACTGGAACTGGAATCAACTGGTTGAGGCGACCGGAGACGGCGATATACGTCGGGTCACGGTTGGTGTCGAAAGGCCGGGCCATACCGGGGCGGTTGCGAGCCTGGTGGCATACCTGCCGCGACCGCCCGGCGTGCGGGAGTAAGCGGTGCCTGTTTGTCCTCTTGTCCGCCACCAACCGCTGCGCTGCGGTGGCATGACATTGTTGGAAGTGCTCGTGGCAGTCGCGATATTGGCCGTCGTTTCGGTGATGGCCTATGGTGGCCTGCGTGCCGTCCTCGATGCGGACGAAGTCACGGCGCAACGGGCGGCGGACCTGACCGATCTGCAGCGCGCGTTTACGCTGCTCGGAAACGACCTGGCGCAGCTCGTCAGCCGGCCGGTTCGTGACGCCTACGGCGACAGCAGGCCGGCCCTCGACGGTACGCGGCCTGCGTATCTGGAGTGGACCCGGGGCGGCTGGCGGAATCCGGCCGGGCAGGCGCGGAGTACCCTGCAGCGCGTTGCCTACCGCCTGGAAGACGGCAGCCTGATCCGTGATAGCTGGTATGTTCTGGACCGGGCGCAGGACACGCAGCCGGAAACCTCGGTATTGTTGACCGGGCTGACAGATCTGCGCTTCATGATGCTCGCTCAGGATCGGCAATGGCACGACAGTTGGCCAATCGCCGAGGCAGGCGGGGCCCCGACCCTGCCGATTGCGGTCGATGTGACCCTGAATACCGGACGTTGGGGCACGCTCAGGCGCGTGGTCCTGCTGCCGGAGGGGATATGATGATGCCTTGGCATCGCAAGCCGCCGCGCGAGCAGGGCGTTGCACTGATCACCGCGGTACTGATCGTCGCATTGGCGGCAGCGGTCGTGACGGCGATGATCGGCCGGCAACAATTGGATATCCGGCGCACCGCCAACATGCTGGAGGCGGATCAGATCGCGCTGTACGCAAGGGGCTTGGCGAGCTGGGCGGGCGAGATACTCAGCCGGGATCACCGGGCAGGCAGGGTCGACCATTTGAACGAGGCATGGGCAACGGTCTTGCCGCCGATATCGGTGGAGAACGGTCAATTGTCCGGGCGTCTGGAAGATATGCAGGGACGCTTCAACCTGAACAGCCTGGTTGTCGGCGGGGTGCCGGACCCGCTTGCGGTCGCGAGGTTTCGCCGCCTGCTGCGACTGCTGGGGCTGGACGAGGATCTGGCAGTTGCGGTGCTCGATTGGCTGGATGCGGACATCAATCCGGGGTTTCCTGCGGGTGCGGAAGACGATCTTTACCTGGGCCTCGAGCCCGCTTACCGGGCCGGCAACAGCCGGATGGTCAGTCCGTCGGAATTGCGGTTGATCAATGCTATCGATGGCACGGCATACGATAAGCTCCAGCCGCATATCAGCACGCTGCCGGTGCCGACCCCGATCAATGTCAATACCGCTACGGCGCCTGTATTGATGAGTCTGGCAGAGAACATCAGCGAGGAGAATGCGCAGCAATTGATCAATGGCAGGGGCAAAGAAGGATACGCGTCCGTTGCCCAATTCCTGGCGAACAAAGAACTCGCCGGACGCGAGATTGTCGGCGACGGACTCTCAGTGGGAAGCAATTACTTCATGGCAATCGGTGATGTACAGTTCGGCCGTATCCAGCAAAGGTATTTCACCTTGTTGGACAGACTGGATAACGGCCGGGTGAAGATCTTGACGCAGTCGACAGGCACGTTGTGAAGGCCCTGGCTGCCAATTTGCGCGCCAAGACCGCGAAGCGGTCGCGGAACGCCGGCGTGTGGACCTGCCGCGGCCCGGCAGGCATTCGCGGAGATGCCGCGTGCCACAATCAAGCCGGGTGGCGGACTGAATGAGCAGGGTGTTTTACCTGCACTTGCCAGCAGACTTCGCCTCCGCTGAGGAAGACGAACTCGACTGGCTTGATGTCGCCAGTCGCGCCGAAGGTCGCGACCGCCTGCAGGATCTGGCCGGGCAGGCGTCCGGGTGCAGGGTTGTCGTGCTGGTGCCTGCCCGAGACGTGGTCCTGCTGGATGCCGAGCTCTCGACCAGGAACCGCCAGCAGCTGCTGAAGGCGCTGCCTTACGTGGTCGAGGAGCAACTGGGTGCCGAAATCGAATCGCTGCATTTCGCGACGGCGCCGAAGATCGGAAAGGACAGGGCCACGGTAGCGGTCGTTGCAAAGGAGCGCATGCGACAGTGGCAGGAAGCGCTCTATCAGGCCGGCATCGAACCGCAGGCAATGATACCGGAGTCTTTGGCGTTGCCCCTGCAGGGGGGAGACTGGTCTCTGCTGGTCGACGGCGCAGATGCGACCCTGCGCACCGGTGTC
Source organism: Chromatiaceae bacterium (assembly GCA_022340805.1). Taxonomy (GTDB): domain Bacteria; phylum Pseudomonadota; class Gammaproteobacteria; order Chromatiales; family Chromatiaceae; genus Thiosocius. The sequence goes on along the minus strand of JAJDNF010000004.1, from coordinate 2,595 downwards.
GTGGCGGCGAGTTGCCTGCCGGCGGGCAAGGTGGACCTGTTGCTGCGCCTGAGTCTGGAACAAGCGGGCGATGCACGCCCCGAACGGCTGCGGTATTTCAACGTCACCGCCGACGCGGCGTGCGAAAAGCTCGTGCGAGGGCTCTGCCTGGAGGCAGATGTCGAACTTATCCTGGATCCGCCGGCCTCGTTGCTGCAGCTCTATGCCTCGGGCCTGAACGAGGACTCGGCGATCAACCTGATGCAGGGGGAGTTCGCGCGCAAAGATCTGCTGCAGAGATTCTGGCGGCCCTGGCGAGCCGCGGCGGCATTGTCGCTGGCGCTGGTGATACTGCAGTCGACCGCGATGACGCTGGATTACATGACATTGCGCCGCCAGGACGATGATCTGCGCAGGCAGATAGAACAGCTGTACAGAGACGCCTTTCCCGAGACGCGCAACCTGGTCGATCCGCGGCTGCAGATGGAGCAGCAACTGAAGGCATTGAAGCGTGACAGCAGCGAGGATGAATTCATGCGCCTGTTGGCGGCCTGCGGTCCGGTCCTGCGGCGGACACCGGGTTTGGAACTGGATGCCATGAGTTATCGAATACCCAACCTCGATGTGGATTTCCGGATCAAGGATTTCCAGTCGCTGGATGACCTGAAGGCGGAGCTGCTGAAACTGGACGGGATCAAGGTCACGGTCTCGGCGGTAAATGCGGAGCAGGGCAGCGTTCGTGGACAGTTGCGCATACAACCGGGTGGTTCATGAAACGCTTCTGGCGAAATCTGCAGGCGCGCGAGCGAATGTCGCTGATCATCGGCGCGCTGACCGTCGCCGGATTCCTGTTCTATACGCTGTTTTGGGCGCCGATCAACGAAGAGCGTTCGCGCCTGCGTGCCAGCGTGGCCGAACAGCGCGAATTGCTGGCCTGGATGCAGACGGCTGCCGATGAGGTAGGGCGGCTGAGGAGCGAGTCGGCAAAGGCCATGGGCGGAGCGGGCAAGTCGCTGTTGTCGCGTCTGGATGCCGTGTCAAAGAAGATGGGCCTGACGAACTTCATCAAGCGTATGCAGCCGGATGGCGATACGAATGTCCGCATCTGGTTCGAGGCGGTCGGCTTTGACACCGTGCTTGCATGGGTTCGCGAGGTATCGGGTGCGGGAGATGTCGTCGTACGGGACTTCGTGGTCGATAAGGCGGATGCGGCCGGTACGGTCAACGTCAGACTGGTCCTGCAGGGCAATGCCTCATGAAGGGCGCGAAGTGGTATATGGCGATTGCCGCGACGAGTTACATCGTGGCCTTGATCTTTACCGCTCCGGCGGGTTTGCTCGCGGAACATGTGCTGCAAAGCGCGGTGCCGCAGGAGGTGCTGTCCCTGCGGCGGGTGTCGGGGACCCTGTTTGCGGGTGATGCCGACCTCTTTGTCGGCGGCAACAGCCTGGGCAGAGGTCATTGGCACTTTCGGCCACTGTCCGTGTTGCGTGGACGACTGGATTTCGATGTCGTGCTGGAAAAGGCGGGAGGACGCCTGCAGACGGTCGCGGGCGTCGGCCTGGGGCAGCATGTCGTGTTGCGGGATATGGATGGGAATATTCCCATTGCGGTGCTGAGGGAGCTGTTGCCTGCGCAGATCAGGCAGCAGCTGGTTGGCGGGGAACTGCTGCTGCAGGTGCAAAGCGCCGAGCTGGAAAGCGGGCGACTGATGCATCTCGATGGCGTGGCGGTTTGGCGTAACGCCGAGGTTGGCGCTGCAGGGAATGTGAACCTGGGCGATCTCCGTCTGGTCGTCACGACGCAAGACGACGGCACCATGCAAGGCACGATCCAGGACGGCGGTGGCGTGCTCGAGTGCCGTGGAAATCTGCAGCTTTCCGCGGACGGTGCTTACAGCGGCGATATCAGTCTGGGTATGCGTTCCGGGGGGCCGCCGAGTCTCGGCCAGGCCCTGGCGATGTTGGGGCGCCCGAATCAGGACGGCGTCACGACGATGTCACTGCAGGGGTCGGTGTTTTGATCTGACCTGGGGTTGACGGCGGGTCCACGGGCATGCGCCGCGCACGGCAAGAGGCCCGTATCTCACAGATGCAGATGCATAATCCCATCGTCAAGCGCTACCTGCCATGGGTCGTTGCCGCGGCGCTGTTCATGGAGCAACTGGACTCCACGATCGTGAACACCGCGGTGCCCGCGATGGCGGCCAGCCTGCAGGTCGCGCCATTGAGCCTGAAGGCCGTGGTGGCGAGCTACATCCTGAGCCTGGCCGTGGGCATTCCGGTGAGCGGCTGGATGGCCGACCGCTTCGGCACGCGCCGGGTGTTTGGCAGCGCAGTGGCCGTGTTCACGCTCGCCTCGATATTGTGCGGCCTGGCCGTGAACGTGCCGATGCTGGTCGCGGCGCGCATTCTGCAGGGCATCGGTGCGGCCATGATGATGCCGGTTGGCCGGCTCGCGATCATTCGCACCTTTGCGAAATCCGAACTCCTGGTGGCGATGAACTTCGTGATCATCCCGGCGCTGATCGGCCCGCTGCTCGGGCCCACGGTCGGCGGACTGATCGTGCACTGGCTGACCTGGCGCGACATCTTTTTCGTCAACGTCCCGGTGGGG
>JAJDNF010000084.1 GCA_022340805.1 Chromatiaceae bacterium | reverse complement strand
ATGTAACGGGTGCATGACCGTCGGTGCCGGCAATCGCCCTGCTTTGCCGGCGCCTCGAATGCATTCATTGGCAAACTGCCTTGCAGCAGTTGCCTTCGGGACAATGCCAGCTTGTTTGCGGTGCGATACGGCTGCGCCTATCACACCCTACACGGCATTACCCAACCCGTAGGGCGCAATGAACGAAGTGAATTGCGCCGCTCCCATTCGGTGCGATACGGCTGCGCCTATCGCCCCCTACACAGCATTACCCAACCCGTAGGGTGCAATGAACGAAGTGAATTGCACCGCTCCCGTTCGGTGCGATACGGCGTTGCCTATCACCCCCTACACAGCTTCACCCAACCCGTCGGGTGCAATGAACGAAGTGAATTGCACCGCTCCCGTTCGGTGCGATACGGCTGCGCCTATCGCCCCCTACACAGCATTACCCAACCCGTAGGGTGCAATGAACGCAGTGAATTGCACCGATTACTCTCGGGCTGATGCCACCTTCCTGCGGTGCTGTTCGCATTGCTGATTGCACCCTACGCGGTTTGCGTGACGGGGCGTCACTCCTCGCTCATCGCCATGTGATAGCGCCGGATCAGCGTCGCGGTCGACGAGTCGACGCCGGGCGAGCAGGCGGTCTCGCGGAAGTCGGCGAGGATGTGCGCGGCGAGCTGTTTGCCGAGTTCGACGCCCCACTGGTCGAACGAGTCGACGCCCCAGATCACGCCCTGCACGAACACCTTGTGCTCGTACAGCGCGATCAGGGCGCCGAGCACGCGCGGCGTGAGCTGTTCGATCAGCAGCATGTTGCTCGGCCGGTTGCCCGGAAAGGTCCGGTGCGGGACCAGCTTGTCGATCGTCTCGGGCGGGATGTTCGCGGCCTCGAGTTCGGCGCGCGCCTCGGCCTCGGTGCGGCCGCGCATCAGCGCCTGGGCCTGGGCGAAGCAGTTGGCGACCAGCTTGTCGTGATGCCCGTCGATCGGGTGATGGCTGCGCAGCGGCAGGATGAAGTCGGTCGGGATCAGGCGCGTACCCTGGTGGATCAGCTGGAAGAAGCTGTGCTGCGCGTCGGTGCCCGGCTGGCCCCAGATCACCGGCCCGGTCTGGTAGTCGACCGCCACGCCGTCGCGCGTGACCCGCTTGCCGTTGCTCTCCATGTCGACCTGCTGCAGGTAGGCCGGCAGGTACTGCAGGTTCTGGTCGTACGGGATCACCGCCTGGGTGCCGGCGCCGCCGAAGTTGTTGTACCAGATGCCGAGCAGCGCCAGGATCACCGGCATGTTGCGCTCGGGCGGGGCCTCGACGAAGTGCTCGTCCATCTCCAGCGCGCCGGTCAGCAGCTCCTCGAAGCGCGTCATGCCGACCGCCAGCGCGATCGGCAGGCCGATCGCCGACCACACCGAATAGCGCCCACCGACCCAGTCCCAGAATTCGAACATGTTGTGCGGATCGATGCCGAACTCGATCACCGCCTCGCGATTGGTCGACACCGCGACGAAGTGGCGCGCGATCGCCGCGTCGTCGTGCAGGCCGTCGAGACACCAGGCACGCGCCGACTGGGCGTTGGTGATGGTCTCCTGGGTGGTGAAGGTCTTCGACGCGATCACGAACAGCGTGGTCGCCGGATCGAGCACCGCGAGCGTCTGCACCAGCTGTGCGCCGTCGACGTTGGACACGAAGTGCACGCGCAGATCGGCGCTCTGGTACGGGCGCAGCGCCTCGCACACCATCTTCGGGCCGAGACTCGAGCCGCCGATGCCGATACTGACGATGTCGCTGATGCGCTGCCCGGTGTGGCCCAGCCAGCGCCCGTCGCGCACATCGTCGGAGAACGCGCGCATGCGCGACAGTACCGAGCGGATCCCCGGCATCACGTCGACGCCGTCGACCTGGTAGTTGCGCCGCCCGAGGTTGCGCAGGGCCATGTGCAGCACCGCCCTGCCCTCGGTGTTGTTGACCTTCTCGCCGCGCAGCAGGCTGTCGCCCCAGAACGACAGGTCGGCGGCCTGGGCCAGCGCGAGCAGGCGGCGCATGGTCTCGTCGGTGACCAGGTTCTTCGAGTAGTCGAGGTAGATGCCGCATTCCTCGAGGCTGAACCGCGCACTGCGCCCGGGGTCCTCGTCGAACAGGTCGCGCATGCGCCAGCCGGCGATCTCGGTCCAGTGTTGCTCGAGTGACTTCCAGGCAGGGGTATGGCTGATCAGGGGCATGGGAATAGGTCAACGGTGATGGGTTGAAAGGGGGATGATTTTGTCGCGCATAATGTCCGCGAATTTGTCAAAGTATACCAACCCCCGCGCCGCACCGGGCGCGCCTTGTAGTAGCGAAGCGGCCATCCGGCCCTGGGAGTGCAGTAGCGTGAGCGATCCTTTTGTCGATGCCTGTGTAAAACATGACAAGGCCCTGCGCGGCCGGGTGAAACTGCTCGGACGGCTGCTCGGCGACGTGATCCGGACCCAGTCGGGCGCCGACGTGCTGCGCACCGTCGAACGCCTGCGCAAGGGCTTCCTGCAGCTGCGCGACGACCCCGACCCGGTGCGCCTGGCGCGCCTGAAGACCTTCATCGGCAAGCTCTCGCCGGACGCACTGCGCCCGGTGATCCGCGCCTTCAGCATCTATTTCCAGCTCGCCAACACCGCCGAGGAGAGTTTCCAGCACCGCCAGCGGCGGCGTATCGCGGCACACGGCGGGGTGCTGTGGAAGGGCTCGTTCGATGCCTGCCTGCGCGACCTGCGGCAGATGGGGGTCGAACCGGACGAGCTGCAGGACCTGTTCGAGGAGATCCGCTACATGCCGGTATTCACCGCGCACCCGACCGAGTCGAAGCGGCGCTCGATCATGCTGCAGATGCGCCGGATCTTCGAGAGCAACGACGCGCTCGACGCGCCCCCGACCGGGGTCGAATACGCGGAGACCCACACGCGCAACCTGCGCACCCATATCCAGGCGCTGTGGAAGACCGACGAGGTGCGCCCGTCGCGGCCCGATGTGCGCCACGAGATCCGCATGGGCATGCACCATTTCAAGGGTGCGCTGTTCGACGCGATACCGGTGGTGTACCGTCGCCTCGAGGGTGCGGTCCGGCGCGCCTACCATGACCACCCGAATTACCACGGCCTCGACATACCGGCGATGATCCGCTTCGGCAGCTGGATCGGCGGCGACCGCGACGGCAACCCCAACGTCACCGCCGAGACCACGCGCGAGGCGATCCTGACCCAGCATGTGACCGTGCTGCACGCCTACCTCGACCGGGTCGAGGATCTGGTCGGAATACTCACCCAGTCACAGGACTTCTGCACACCCTCGCCGGCCTTTCAGGCGAGCCTGCGCGAGGACGACGAGTATCGTCTCGGCTTCGACCAGGAGTGGCCGGCGCGTTTCCCGCAGGAGCCGTATCGGCGCAAGCTGTACATCATGGCGCTGCGCCTGCGCCAGGCCGAGGACCGCGGCCTGGCCTGGCTGGACGGGCAGCCGCAGGACGCCACACCGCTGGGTTACCGCAGCGAGGCGGATTTCCTGCGCGACCTGGTATTGATCCGCGACTCGCTGATCAGCCACGGTGACGCGGATGCGGCGAACGCCGAACTGCAGGACCTGATCCGCCTGACCCGCACCTTCGGCTTCTACCTGGCGCGCCTCGACATCCGCCAGGAATCGACCGTGCACACCGAGGCGGTCGCCGACGTGCTGGCCCGACTGGGCATCGAGCCGAACTACACCGCGCTCGACGAGCAGCAGCGCCTCGATCTGCTCGGCCGGCTGATCGAAAGCCCGCCGCTGGTCGCCGACCGCGGCCAGCTGGCCGAGACGACCCAGGAGGTCCTGCGCGTCCTCGATGTGGTCGAACAGATGCAGCGCCTGATCAGCCCGCGCGTGATCGGCCGTTACGTGATCTCGATGGCCCACCAGGCGTCGGACGTGATGCACGTGATGTTCCTCGCCAGCCTGAGTGGGCTGTGCGGCCAGCAGCGCGATGCCTTCTTGTGCCGGATCGGCGTCTCGCCGCTGTTCGAGACCATCCACGACCTGACCCGCATCGAGCCGGTGATCTCCGAACTGCTCGACCACCGCGTCTACCGCCGCCTGCTCGAGCAGCACGGCACGCTGCAGGAGGTGATGCTGGGCTACTCCGACTCGGCCAAGGACGGCGGCATACTGGCCTCGTCGTGGCTGTTGTACCGGGCGCAGCAGCGGGTCATCACGCTGGGCAAGGAACGCGGCGTGCGCATCCGCCTGTTCCACGGCCGTGGCGGCACGGTCGGCCGTGGCGGTGGCCCGACCCACGACGCGATCCGTGCGCAGCCGGCCGGGACGCTGCTCGGCCAGATCAAGTTCACCGAACAGGGCGAGGTGCTGTCGTACAAGTACAGCAACCGCGAGACCGCGATCTACGAACTGACCATGGGCCTGACCGGCGTGGTCAGCGCCAGCACCGGACTGATCCGCGAGGTCAAGCCGGACGACGAGGCGTTTCACGCCAACATGCGCCTGCTGGCCGAACGCGGCGAGGCGGCCTACCGCGAACTCACCGAGCAGACGCCCGGTTTCCTGGACTATTTCTACCAGGCCACGCCGGTGTCCGAGATCGGCATGCTGAACATCGGCTCGCGCCCCTCGCACCGCGCCAAGGGCGATCGCTCCAAGTCATCGGTGCGCGCGATCGCCTGGGTGTTCGGCTGGGCCCAGGCGCGCCAGACCCTGCCCGCCTGGTATGGCCTGGGGACCGCGCTGGAGGGCTGTTGCGGCGATCAGAAGAAGCGCCTGAAGATACTGCGCGAGATGTATCGCGACTGGCCGTTCTTCCGTGCGCTGCTCAGCAACATCCAGATGGCGCTGTTCAAATCGCGCATGGACATCGCCCGCGAGTATGCCGAACTGTGTACCGACCAGGCGATGCGCGACACCGTGTTCGGCATGATCGAGGCCGAGTACTGGCGCACCGTGAAGTGGGTCCGCAAGGTCGCGGACATCGACGAACTGCTGGATGAGAACCCGTTGCTGAAGACCTCGCTGAGCCGCCGCGATCCCTACCTCGACCCGCTCAACCACATCCAGTTGGAACTGCTCGAGCGGTTCCGCAATCCGGAGACGCGCGACAGCGACCGCGAGGCGAGCCTCGATCCGCTGCTGCGTTCGATCAACGCAATCGCCGGCGGTATGCGCAATACCGGCTGATGGATTGCCGGCTGTCGGGCCGGGGATGCTCCGGCATGCCGGGGATGGCGGCGCCCGGCACTGCCGCGATCGCAGGCGCGCCTGCGGTCAGCGCGCAACCTCTATGTTGTCGATCAGCCTCGCCTTGCCCAGGTACGCGGCCGCCAGCACCACCAGTTGCGCCTCACCTGCATCCGGTTCGAGCAGATCGGCCGCACGCCGGATCGCCACGTAGTCGGTGCGCAAGCCGTTTTCATCGAGCTCACGGGCCGCCTGCGCCTGCAGCCCGGCGTAGTCGTCGCTGCCCTCGCGCAATTTGTGCGCCAGGCCGCTGAGCACGCGGTATAGCACCGGTGCAATCGCGCGCTCCTGTTCGCCCAGGTAGGCATTGCGCGAACTCATCGCCAGACCGTCGGGTTCGCGCATCGTGTCCACGCCCATGACCCTGACCGGCATCGCCAGGTCATCGGCCATCCGCCGGATCACCATCAACTGCTGGAAATCCTTCTTGCCGAACAGGGCCAGATCCGGCTGCACCATGTTGAACAGCTTGCAGACCACCGTGGCCACACCGACGAAATGCCCCGGCCGGCTGGCGCCGCACAGCAGATCCGACAGCACAGGCACCTCGACCCGGGTCTGCTGATCCTGCGGCTTCGGGTACATGGTCTCGACCGACGGCGCAAACAGCAGGTCGGTGCCCTCGCCCTCCAGCATCTTCGCATCGCGTTCGAGGGTGCGCGGGTAGCTGGCGAAATCCTCGCCGGCGCCGAACTGCATCGGGTTCACGAAGATGCTGACCACCACCCGGTCGGCGAGCAGGCGTGCCGCGCGCACCAGCGACAGGTGGCCGGCGTGCAGGCTGCCCATGGTCGGGACGAACGCGACATTGCCGCCGCGCCGCCAGCTCTCGACCTGTGCGCGCAGCGCATTCAGGTCATGGATGGTGATCACGCGAAGGTATGCTCCTTGCCCGGGAAGACGCCTGCCTTGACCGCCTTGACGTAGGCACTCAAGGCGCCCTGCACGCTGCCCGCATCGGCCAGGAAATCGTGCACGAAGCTGGGGATACCATCCACGGTGATCCCCAGCATGTCGTACAGCACCAGCACCTGGCCATCCGTCGCGGCTCCTGCACCTATACCTATCACCGGGATATCGAGCGCCTCGGTGATCTCGGCCGCAAGCAGCGGCGGGACGCACTCCAGGACCAGCATCTGGGCGCCGGCGCTCTGCAGGCCGTAGGCGTCCTTCAGGATGCGCTCGGCCTCGTGTTCGCCGCGCCCCTGGACACGGTAGCCGCCGAGCTGGTGGATCGACTGCGGCAGCAGGCCGAGGTGGCCGCATACCGGCACTGCCCGGGCGGTGAGATGGTGCACGGTATCGAGCTGCGGCGCACCGCCCTCGATCTTCACCATATGCGCACCGCCCTCTTTCATCAGGCGGCCGGCGGTATTGAGCGCCTGCTCGGATGTGCCATGGCTCATGAACGGCATATCCGCGATGACCATCGATCGCTGGCTGACGCGCATCACGTTGGCGGTGTGATAGACCATGTCGTCGACCGTGACCGGCAGCGTGCTTTCGTGACCCTGGACGACCATGCCCAGTGAATCACCGACCAGGATCACGTCCATCCCGGCCTGCTCGATCTGGCGGGTGAAACCCGCGTCATAGCTGGTAATCACCGCGATCTTTTCGTCCGCGGCCTTCATGCGGTTCAGCGTACTAATCGTGACCTTGCTCACCTGTCCTCCTGTGGATCCGTCCCAGCTTCTGCGGCTGGTCGAAATTCAGTTTATCGCCAGCGGTGACGGGTTGAAATAGCGTCTGCCATGCTGCGGCCGGCAGATCTCACCGAGCAGTGCCTGGTAGTCCGCCTCGCGCTCGACCGGGTTGATCTCACCCGCGTTGACGATCAGCACCGGCGCCTGATCGTAAAAATAGAAAAACCGTGCATAGGCATCGCACAGGCGCGCCAGGTAATCGCCCGACAGGGTCTTCTCGACCGCCCGGTCGCGCCGCCGCACCCGCTGCATCAGGACCTCGACCGGCGCCTGCAGGTAGACGATCAGGTCCGGGCGCGGCGCATCCATCGCCAGGCGGGCATAGACCTCGTCGTACAGCGCCAACTCCTCGCGCGCGAGATTGGTTTCGGCGAACAGCCGGTCCTTGTCGAACATGAAATCGGCGACCAGCCGGCTGGCGAACAGGTCGCGCTGTTTGAGCTGCTGCAGCTGGCGACTGCGCTGAAAAAGGAAGTGTAGCTGTGCCGGAAAGGCCGCGGCGCGCGGATCCTGGTAGAAGCGCTCGAGAAACGGGTTCTGCTCGGCCTGTTCGAGCAGGCTCGGGCAGGCGAGACTGTCCGCCAGGCGGTTCACCAGGCTGGTCTTGCCGACCCCGATCGGACCCTCGACGACGATGAACTCGGGCGCCTGATGGATCAGCTCAGACATCCACCGTCCCCTCGATCCGCTGCAGTCCGGCGCGCGACACGCCGGCGAGCAGCTCGGCGAGCGGCCCGAGGCCGGGCAGCTCCAGGTCGGCGGCGATTTCGTGCAACGGCACCAGTACGAAGGCGCGTTTGTGCAGCTGCGGGTGCGGGACCTGCAGGCGCACGCTGTCGATCTGCCGGTCAGCGAACAACAGCAGGTCGAGATCCAGCGTGCGTGGCCCCCAGCGAACCTCGCGCACGCGCCCGTGGCGCTGCTCGATCAGCTGCAGGCCATCCAGCAGTGCATGCGCATCCAGCTGCGTGTCCAGCATGGCCACGGCATTGACGAAATCCGGCTGGTCGGGGGGGCCCAGCGGGGCCGAGCGATACAGTGCGGAATGACGCAGCACGCGGGTCCGCGGCAGCCGGTTCAATTCCTCCAGCGCCACGCGCACCTGGCGGCTGGGGTCATCGAGATTGCTGCCCAGACCCACATAGGCAACGACCTCGGTCGCGTTCACCCCTCGACCGCGGGCGCTGCGCTGCGCCGCCGGCCGCGGCCGCGCCGGCCACGCCGCGGGCGCCGACCCTCGGATTCCGGCTTGCTGGGCGGAGGCGCCTCGCTGTTGCCGTCCTGCAGCGCGGTCCACCAGGCGGCCAGCTCGGTGTCCGCCTCGCCCGACGCGGCGCGCAGCAGCATGAAGTCGTAGGCGGCGCGAAAGCGCGGATGCGCCAGCAGGCGCTGCGGGCGTTTGCCGCGGGTGTGGCCGAAGCGTGGCTGCAGGCTCCAGATCTCTTGCATCGGGGTACTGAACCGGCGCGGCAGCGAGACCCGTTCGAGCTGCCGCGACAGCACCTCCGCGGAGGCCTGTTGAATCGCCTGGTGCGGCGCGGTCCCGCCCGCCTGCAGCAGCTCGGCGCGCTGGCGCACCGGCTCCCAGAGCAGCACCGCGAACAGGAACGCCGGGGTGACCGGCTTGCCCTCGCGGATCCGGTTGTCGGTGTTGTCCAGCCCGTTCAGCACCAGGGTCAGCGGGAATTCATGGTCGAGCTGCGCCAGGCAGGCGTCGGTTTCGGCAAACAGGTGCGCGAACAGACCGTACTGACGCAGCTTCTCGAAGCTGGCGACCGCGATCCCGCCGAGAAACAGCTTCAGGACCTCCTCGAACAGGCGCGCCGGCGGGACGTCGGCCAGCAGTGCGCCGAGTGTGCCGATCGGGGCCGCGGTATCCGGCGCCAGCCGAAAGCCGAGCTTGGCGGCGAAGCGCATCGCGCGCAGCATGCGTACCGGGTCCTCGCGGTAGCGCGTCTCCGGATCGCCGAGCAGTCGCAGCACGCCCTGCTGCAGATCCTCGACCCCGCCGGCATAGTCGATGATCGAGAAATCGGCGATGTTGTAGTACAGCGCGTTGACCGAGAAATCCCGGCGCATCGCATCCTGCTCGATGTTGCCGTAGACGTTGTCGCGCAGCAGCCTGCCCTCGTCGGTCTGGTGCTCTTCGGACTGCTCGCCGTCCTGACCGGCACGGAATGTCGCTACCTCGATGATCTCCTGGCCGAAGTGCACATGCGCCAGGCGGAAGCGGCGGCCGATCAGCCGGCAGTTGCGGAACACCTCGCGGACCTGCTCCGGGCTGGCGTCGGTGGCGACGTCGAAATCCTTGGGCTCACGGCCCAACAACAGGTCGCGCACGCCGCCGCCGACCAGGTGCGCCTGGTAACCGGCGGCCTTGAGCCGATAAAGAACCTTGACCGCGTTGGGCGAGATGTTCGCGCGCGAGATCGTGTGCTGATCTCGGGGGATGATGAGAGGACTGGTGATGGTCGGTTACCGATACATAATGAATGAATTGGGTGAGCATCATACACCCCCGGTCGTCGCCGATCAGCGGCTGTGAGAATGCTGGCCGCCGTGCTGGCCGCGGGGACGTCGCGCGGCCGCTCAGTAGTGCGAGGCCTCGATCAGGGTTTCCATCACCTCGCTGAGGTTGCCGTCGGCATTCTCGACCGTGCACACCAGGTTCGCCACGCTGCACACCGACATCCGCGTACCGCGCACGATCCAACCCGCCGGCGGCGTCCAGCCATTGATCCCGGTGAACATCGAAAGCTGGTCCGCGTTGCCCTGCACGATACGCTTGTAGTCGTGGGCAAAGTGCGCGAGCGCGGCCAGCTCCGACTCTGCCATCACACCATAGCCCTCGACGAAGGCGCCATCGTCGCGGAACCGGCATACCGCCATCACCCCGTCAACGGCGAGCAACTGCTTGATCACCCGGCACCTCCCTGCCGTGCCAGTGCCTGGTAGGCCGCCTCGTAGTCTGCATCCCCGTTGCCGACCACGACGCCGAGATTGCCGGCGGTGATCGCCGACCACTCCATGCCGATCATCGTGAAACCGTCGACCGGATAGAAGCCCTTGGTGTCGGAGCTCGCCTCCCAGCCGCGCGCCTGCATGGTCGCGATGGCATTGTTCGCGACGCACATATGCGCCAGCAGATCGAGTGCGGTCTCGGTCAGTACCGATCCTGCGGCCACCACGTGTTCCTGCAGTTCGCCGCGGTCGTTCATCCGGAACGCGGCCTGCGCGCCCTTCAGCGCCATCAATTCTTCGAGATTTGCCATCCCTTATTCCCCTGCTTGTCTTGCTCGAACCTTACTCAGACCAGATCGTGCGTGGCACCGGCCAGGCGTTTCTGCATGAGTGCGATCACCGCGTTCAGTGACGCCTTCTGGTTTTCGATGAAACAGAACACGTTGGCGACGTTGCACACGGTGTATGCGGGACCGCGCACGATCCAGCCCCGCGGCGGGCTGCCGCCGCAACCGGGGCAATGCTGCTCGAGCATGCCGAGCTGCATGTGTTCGCTCATGGTCGTGGCGCGGCACATGATCGCCGCCATGCGCGCCATCTCGTCAGTCATCTGACCCTTGCAGGAAAAACGGTCACCGCGGTAAGAATACTCACCCGCGGCGATGACCCCCGGCAGATTCGCCAGTTCGGCTGACACAGACATCTCGTGCTCCCCTGATCGCTTGGACTTGTTTTTTTGTCGTTGGCCGGTTTCGGCACGGGCGAGGTTAGCATCTGCCAGCGGCGCCCCAAACCCCTTTTCGGACCGGCCATGCGCGCCGGACACGCCCGGCCGGTCCCGGCGCGGGTCCGGAACCGGTATAATTTGCACTTTTGTGCCCGACCACCCGGACCCTGCCAAGATGGAAAAAACCTACGATCCGCACGCGATAGAACAACGCTGGTACCAGACTTGGGAGAATCGTGGCTGGTTCGAACCCAGGGCCGGCGATGGCGAGCCGTACTGCATCATGATCCCGCCGCCGAACGTAACCGGCAGCCTGCACATGGGACACGGCTTCAACAACACCGTGATGGACACCCTGATCCGCTTCAACCGGATGCGCGGGCGCCCCACCCTGTGGCAGCCGGGTACCGACCACGCCGGGATCGCGACCCAGATGGTGGTCGAACGCCAGCTCGAGGCCGCCGGCCTGACCCGCCACGATCTCGGCCGCGACAAGTTCATCGAACGCGTTTGGGAGTGGCGTGCCGAATCCGGCGGCAACATCACCCGGCAGCTGCGCCGGCTCGGGTCGTCGCTGGACTGGCAGCACGAGCGCTTCACGATGGACCAGGGTCTCTCCACCGCGGTACAGGAGGTGTTCATCCGCCTGTACGAGGAGGGCCTGATCTACCGCGGCAAGCGCCTGGTCAACTGGGACCCGAAACTGCACACCGCGGTTTCGGACCTGGAGGTACTGTCCGAGGAAGAGGCCGGGCACATGTGGCACATGCGCTACCCACTGTCCAACGGCCAGGGACAGCTGGTGGTCTCGACTACCCGCCCCGAGACCATGCTCGGCGACTGCGCAGTCGCCGTTAACCCGGACGACGAACGCTACCGGCACCTGATCGGCGAACTGGTCGAACTGCCACTGACCGGTCGGCGCATCCCGATCATCGCTGACGAACATGCCGACCCCGAGTTCGGCACCGGCTGTGTGAAGATCACCCCGGCGCATGATTTCAACGACTACGCGGTGTGGCAGCGGCATCGCGACGAGAACCCGATCGCCTCGCAGGCGCACGGCGGCCTGATCAACATCTTCACCATCGACGCGGTGATCCGCGCCAACGAGGAGGACGAGGACGAGCTGATCCCGGCCGCCTACATCGGCATGGACCGCTACCAGGCGCGCCGGCAGATCGTCGCCGACCTCGAGGCCCAGGGCCTGCTCGACAGGATCGTCGACCACAAGCTGATGGTGCCGCGCGGTGACCGCTCGGGTGCGGTGATCGAGCCGTTCCTGACCGATCAGTGGTACGTCAAGGTGGCGCCGCTCGCCAAGCCGGCGGTCGAGGCGGTCGAGAGCGGCCGGATCCGGTTCGTCCCGGACAACTGGAAGAACACCTACTACGAATGGATGCGTAACATCCAGGACTGGTGCATCAGCCGCCAGATCTGGTGGGGACACCGTATCCCGGCCTGGTACGACGCCGAGTGCAACATCTATGTCGGCCGCAGCGAGGCCGAGATCCGCGCCCGCCATCAGCTGGCCGCGGACTACCCGCTCAGGCAGGACGAGGACGTCCTCGACACCTGGTTCAGCTCCGCGCTGTGGCCGTTCTCGACCCTCGGCTGGCCAGAGCAGACCGAGCGCCTGAAGACCTTCTACCCGACCAACGTGCTGGTCACCGGTTTCGACATCATCTTCTTCTGGGTCGCGCGCATGATCATGATGGGCCTGAAGTTCATGGACGACGTGCCGTTCCACGAGATCTATGTGCACGGCCTGGTGCGCGACGCCGAGGGCCAGAAGATGTCCAAGTCCAAGGGCAACGTGCTCGATCCGATCGATGTGATCGACGGCATCGATCTCGAGGCGCTGGTCGCCAAGCGCACCAGCGGCATGATGCAGCCGCAGCTCGCACAGCGCATCGACAAGCTGACGCGCAAGAACTACCCCGACGGGATACCCGCCTACGGCACCGATGCACTGCGCTTCACCTTCGCCGCGCTGGCCGCAACCGGTCGCGACATCAAGCTCGACGCCGGCCGCATCGAGGGCTATCGCAACTTCTGCAACAAGCTGTGGAACGCCTCGCGTTTCGTGCTGATGAACGTGTCGGCGGATACCCAAGGCCACACACAAAGCGCGTCCGAGGGGCCCAAGCCAGGACCGGCATCGGTCAACGCCGCAGACGTGATTGCCGACCTGTGCAGTGACGATTACGAGCGCTCGCTGGCCGACCGCTGGATACTCTCGCGCCTGCAGAAGACCAAGCAGGTGGTCACCGAGGCGATCGAGAACTACCGCTTCGACCAGGCCGCACAGGCAATCTACGAATTCACCTGGAACGAGTATTGCGACTGGTACCTGGAGCTGTGCAAGCCGGTATTGAACAGCGATGCTGCAACAGCGGCCGCCAAGCGCGGCACCCGGCGCACCCTGGTGCGTGTGCTGGAATCGCTGTTGCGCCTGACCCACCCGATCATGCCGTTCATCACCGAGGAAATCTGGCAGCGCGTCGCTCCGTTGGCCGGTAAAACCAACAATGCCGCACAGGGAGGTGCCAATGTCGCGGGAGGCAGGACGCCGGAAGCGACCGCCGCACAGGGAGGTGCCAATGTCGCGGGAGGCAGGACGCCGGAAGCGACCGCCGCACAGGCAGGTGTCGACGCCACCGTGGACGGCATGCCGGTAGAGACCTCGATCATGCTGCAGCGTTTCCCGCTGTACCGCGCGGCACTGGTCAACGAGGCCGCCGAGGCCGAGATGCAGTGGGTGATGCAATTCATCCTCGGCATCCGCAAGATCAAGGGCGAGATGAATATCGCCCCGGGCAAGCCGGTGCCGGTGCTGCTGGCCGACAGCAGTGCCAGCGACCGTGCCTGGGCGACCGAGCATCGTGCGTTCCTGGATTTCCTCGCACGCACCGAGTCGATCACGGTGCTCGAGCCAGGCAACCCCGGGCCCGAGTCCGCCACCGCGCTGATCGGCAACATGAAGCTGCTGATCCCGCTCGCCGGGCTGATCGACAAGGACGCCGAGCTGGCACGACTGGACAAGGAGATCGGCCGCCTGCGCCAGGACATCGAGCGCACCGAGAAAAAGCTCGCCAATCCGGCATTCGTCGACAAGGCACCGGCCGACGTGGTGCGAAAAGAACGCGACCGGATGGCACAGGGCCAGGCCGCCGTACGCGACCTGTCGGCGCAGGCCGACAAGATCAGGGCCTTGTGATGTGTATGGCGAGGCCTACGCGGCCTCGAAACTCGAATGCGTAGGGTGCGATAAACAACGTGCATCGCACCGATTCGTGCGCAACGTTTGCCATGCCTTGTGAGCGCTGCGCGCTTGCGGTGCGATACGGCCTGCGCCTATCACACCCTACGCTGATGGTGGTAACGGCCTGACGTCGCGCGCTGTGGCCTTCGGCACGATGCGCGGCTCGCCTGTCGCACCCTGCGCTGATGGTGGTATCGGCCTGACGTCGCGCGCTATGGCCTTCGGCACGATACGCAGCGCGCCTGTCGCCTCCTATGGGGATGACCTGATCACCGTGACCGCGCACATGGCGCAAGCTGCATGGCTTCGCCTATCCAATGCGTAGGGTGCGATAAACAACGTGCATCGCACCGATTCGTGCGCAACGTTTGCCATGCCTTGTGAGCGCTGCGCGCTCGCGGTGCGATACGGCTTGCGCCTATCGCACCCTACGCTGATGGTGGTATCGGCCTGGACGTTGCGCGCTATGGCCTTCGGCACGATACGCGGCGCGCCTGTCGCCTCCTATGGGGATGACCTGATCACCGTGACCGCGCACATGGCGCAAGCTGCATGGCTTCGCCTATCCAATGCGTAGGGTGCGATAAACATCGTGCATCGCACCGATTCGTTCCTGAGCCAGCTCGCGCCGATCCATTCCGCTCAGCGCATCACCACAACGCGGACCGCATCCAGGCGGACCTTGGTGGCCTGCAGCTGGACGACCAGCGCCTCACGACGTGCCAACAGCTGATCCATCTCGTCCTGACGGACGTTGGGGTTTACGCGGGCCAGCGCGACCAGGCGCTCATGCTCGGCAGCCAGCTCCGCATGCATCTGCTGCAGTGCGTGTTCGCGCAGGCCTGCGCCGGCATCCTCGGCCAGCTGGGTGGCGTGCGCCAGCAACACCTTGATACGCCCGGCCTGCGACTTGATGACGGTATCGGCGAGCTTGCGGTTTTGCGCCAGACAAAGGCCCTGCAATTGCGCGTGCCCGAGCTGACTCGAGCGGTCCGCGCCCTGGCCATCCAGCAGCAGGCGCAGACAGGTCGGCGGCAGATAGCGTTGCACCTCGAGACCCGCAGGGGCGGGACATTCGGTGACGAACAGCACCTCGAGCAGCACGCTGCCTGTGCGATAGTCCGGATGGCTGCACACGGTGACCGCCGCAGCGCCGAGCTCGCCGCTGGTCAGCATCTCCATGCTGCCACGCACCATCGGGTGCTCCCAGGTCAGGAACAGCCGGTCCTCGTGGGCCAGTGCATCGGCACGCCCGAAGGTCACGGTAACCGGCTCGCTGCCCAGCCCGGGGTAGTGTTCGCTGAGCATATGCGAACCCGGTCGCAGCACGATCGAGTGGCCCGGACCCGGCTCGTGCTCCAGGCCGAACGCATCCCAGTACGCGGCCATGTAGTCCGCCAGCGGTGTCGTGTCCGGCACGTCGCGCAGCATCGCGACCAGCTCAGCGGCACGCTGTGGCTCGTGCGAGTGCAGCTCCAGCAGGCGATCCCTGCCCGCCTCGAGTTCGGCATTGATGTGCCGGGTCAGCGCCGCGGCCTCGTCGACCAGCGCCGGCGCCCGCGCGACGTCGGCCAGCGCCGCCTGCAGGCCATCACCGAGGCGCTCGAACACCGCGCTGGCAGCGGGACAGGTCGCCTCGAAGCTGCCCAGTCCATCGCGATACCAGCGCAGCAGCACCTCGCCCGCTGTGCCCTCGAGGTAGGGCACGTGCAACTCGATGGTGTCACGCTGACCGATACGGTCGAGCCGCCCGATACGTTGCTCGAGCAGGTCGGGGTCGAGCGGCAGGTCGAACAGCACCAGATGGTGGGCAAACTGGAAATTGCGGCCCTCGCTGCCGATCTCGGAGCACACCAGCACCTGTGAGCCCTTTTCCGGGTCGGCAAAAAACGCCGCCGCACGGTCGCGCGCGACGATCTCCATGCGCTCGTGGAACATCGCCGCATGGATCGCACAGCGTTCGAGCAGGTAGTCGCGCAGGCCGATCGCCGTGTCCGCATGGGCGCAGATCACCAGCACCTTGTCCGGCGCCAGCGTTCGCAGCAGGTCACGCAGCCAGGTCACGCGCGGGTCGACCCGTGCCCAACCGTCGCCGAACACAAGTTCCGCTGCGGGCTGCGCGGCAAGTCCTGCGTATGCGGCCGGTGGCGCCAGCGCATAGCTGTTCAGATGACGCTGCGGAAAACCCTTGATCGCATGGCGGGTGTTGCGGAACAGCACCCGTCCCGTGCCATGCCGGTCGATCAACCGTGCAATCAGCTCGCCGGTCGGCAGGTCGGCCTGGTCGCCGAGCAACAACCGCTGCTGTGCGTCGATCGGCTGGCCGTCGAGCAGCCTGGCTGCCAGTTCGGCAACCGGCGCATAGGCCTCTTCCTCGGCGCAGAACGCCTGGTAGTCGTGGAAACGCTGCGGATCGAGCAGGCGCAGGCGGCCGAAGTGCCCCGCCCGGCCCAGCTGCTCGGGGGTCGCGGTGAGCAGCAACACGCTCTCGGTGCGCGCCGCCAGCGACTCGACCAGCTGATAGCCCAGGCTGCTGTCGTGTTCGCTCCAGGCCAGGTGGTGCGCCTCGTCGACGATCAGCAGGTCCCACTCACCGTCGAGCGCGGCACGCGCGACCTGGGGATTGCCCGTCAGAAACGCCAGGCTGCACAGCACGCGCTGCTCGGCGTGGAACGGATTGTCCGATTCGGACGCGTCGATGCGCTCCTGGTCGAACACCGCGAACGGCAGATTGAACCGGCGCAGCATCTCGACCAGCCACTGGTTGACCAGCGCATCCGGCAACACCACCAGGACGCGCCGCACGCGCTCGGTGAGCACCAGGCGATGCAGGATCAGACCGGCCTCGATCGTCTTGCCAAGCCCAACCTCGTCGGCCAGCAGCACGCGCGGTGCGGCACGCGACGCCACTTCGGACGCGATATACAGCTGATGCGGGATCAGGTCGATGCGCGGACCCTGCAGGCCGAACACCGGCGAGCGCCACGCCGCCGCGGCCTGCAACCAGGCCCTGTAGCGCAGCGTGAACCAGACATCCGGATCGATGCGCCGCGCCAGTAACTTGTCCTGCGGGCGGTTGAGCTGCAGGCGATCGTTCAGCATCTGCTCGGGCAGCACGCTGAGCACCGACTCGGCGTCGATACACTGGTAAAACAGCAGGCCGTTGCGCTCCTCCACGGCGCGTACGCTGAGATCGCGGCCTTCGTGGTCCTGGATCCGGTCGTCCACGACAAAGCGCACCCGGCTCAACGGCGCGTTGCGCGCCGCATAGGTACGGGTCTGCCCGCTGGCCGCGAAGGTCAACGTGACGTGTCGGGCGTTGAGCTGTTCGACCAGCCCCAGGCCCAGATCCGGCTCTGCCTCGCTCAACCAGCGTTGTCCGCGGACGAATGTTTCCTGCACGGTCTGTGTCCGATCCCGAAAAAGGCCGGCATTGTAGCGACTATCAACGACATGCGAGCGAACAGTTGTTCGGGCCCCGACATCCGGTGTGGCATCAGACCCGGTGCTTGGCCATAATCCCGCCCCTTTGGCCAATCCCGGGAGTAGAGGCATGTGGTTTCGGAATCTGCAGCTGTACCGTCTGATCGAAACGTTTGAACTTACACCCGACGCTCTGCACGACGCCCTTGCCGAGCGCGCCTTCAGACCCTGTGCCGGACTCGACACGCACAGCATGGGCTGGGTGCCGCCGGCCGGACGCGAGGCGAGCCAACTGGTGCATGCCGGCAACGGCCGCATCATGCTGTGCCTGCGCCGCGAGGACCGCATCCTGCCGTCGGCCGTGGTGCGTGAACACGTCGAGGAAAAGGCCGAGGCGATCGCATTGGCGGAATCGCGCCCGGTGGGCCGCAAGGAGAAGCAGCGCATCAAAGACGAGGTGCTCACCGACCTGCTGCCGCGCGCCTTCACCCGCTCCAGTCATCTGTATGCCTACATCGACCCGAACGACGGCTGGGTGGTCGTCGACAGCGCCAGCGCGAAGAAGGCCGAGGAACTGTTGAGCGCGCTGCGCGAGACCCTCGGCAGCCTGCGTGTGCGTCCGCTGGCGGTCAACAACTCACCGGCCGCAGTGCTGACCCGCTGGCTTGAGGCCGCGCCGATGCCGGGTTTCGAACTGGGCGACGAGTGCGAGTTGAAGGAGCCGGTAGACAAGGGCGGTGTCATGCGCGGACGGCGCATCGACCTCGGCAGTGCAGAGGTCAAATCGCACCTCGATGCCGGCATGCAGGTGGCCAAGCTGGCGGTCGACTGGCAGGAACGTATCGGCTGCATCCTGTGCGACGACCTGTCGGTGCGGCGCCTGCGCTTCCTCGACCTGGTCATGCAGGAGGCCGCCGACATCGAGGCCGAGGACGCGCTGGCGCGCTTCGACGCCGATTTCGCACTGATGGGGATGGAGCTCGCACGCTTCATTCCGGCCGTGGTCGAGGCCTTTGGCGGCCTCGACGAAGACTAGGGCGCAGCAGGCGCGAGCCGTGATGCACCTGGTTGCACCGCAATGCGGTGCCATACGCTGCGCTATGGCACCCTACCGGCAGCCTGCCGCCGTCTGTTGGGCGGCGCCGCATCGGCGCGCCGGCCTGCCATTCGCGTAGGGTGTATCAGGCGCGAGCCGTGATACACCTGGTTACACCGCGATGCGGTCCAATACGCTGTGCTATGGCACCCTACCGGCAGCCTGCGGCCGCCTGTTGGGCGGGGCCGTATCGGCGCGCCGGCCTGCCATCCGCGTAGGGTGTATCAGGCGCGAGCCGTGATGCACCTGGTTGCGCCGCGATGCGGTGCAATACGCCGCGC
>JAJDNF010000074.1 GCA_022340805.1 Chromatiaceae bacterium | reverse complement strand
TTGGACTGACATTCAACGATTTCCTGGCAAACCTCGCGCCGATCATCCCGCTGATCATGCTTGTTACCCTGGTTGCCATTTACTTTATCTGGGGAATGGGATTGACCGCGACCGATGAGGCGCGTGAGCGCATCCTGCAGTTCCGTGAACGAGAGGCGATCAGCGATGTGAGACTGATGAAAGAGTCGCTTTCGGTCCTGGGGCTGGTGGTTATCGGGTTCGTATTCGCGCACCCACTGCACCTGGAGCCGGCAACCATCGCGATGTTCGGCGCCGTGGCCCTTCTGCTGATCACCAATATCGGGTGCAGTGCGGAAGAGCAGACCGAAGACGTGCATCAGTCATTTGGCGAAGTCGAGTGGGTGACCATTTTCTTCTTCATCGGCCTGTTCATCGTGGTGTCGGGCATCGTGCATGCGGGCCTGTTAGAGATACTGGCGAACTGGGTCGTCGGTGCGACCGGCGGCGACATGACGATAACCGCGATGCTGATCTTGCGGGTCTCGGCGATTGCCTCCGCGGTGGTGGATAACATTCCCTACGTGGCAACGATGATTCCGTTGATCGAGTCCATGGCCCCGACCTTTGGTGCCAAGGAAAATCTGGAACCCCTGTGGTGGTCGCTGGCGCTCGGTGCCTGCTTGGGTGGCAATGGTTCGTTGGTCGGTGCAAGTGCCAACCTAATCGTCGCCGGATTCGCCGAACGCGCCGGACACCGAATCAAATTCCTGCCCTTCATGCTCATCGCCTTTCCGCTGATGCTGATCAGCATATTGGTTTGCACTGTCTACATTTACCTGCGATACCTGTAAGCGGCGAAGCGAGGTCACCGAGCCGTTCGTCTCGGGCGTGCAGATCCTGTTCGTGCCGTTCTGTACCGATGAGCGACAGCCGTATCTGCGGGAGCGCTACTTAGACCACGGGCGCGGAGTGTAAAATCAATTTTACCCAGACATGTCTGGCAACGCCGGCAAGCTGCGGGGCATCCACACGGCGGACCGCCATCTCGGCCTGGAGCTGGTCAGGGCACAGCTCGAGGCAACTCGACGAAACGGCTTCCACCTGTCGCCCGGTGGCGTTCGGGTCTATATAAGGAAGGAGAACTCAAGCCCTTTCCGGCATCAGCCCTTGCCCGCTGCTGAAACTGCGTGAGACCCACCGAGTCTTCTGCTCGAACCGCCGGGTCATGCCTTCCGCAGTGCCATTGGCGGCTTGCTACGCGTCGGACATGGGCAGCAGCTCAACGTCAGAACGCAAGGTCAAGGGCCTTGAGCACGGCAAGAGCAAAGTCGGCAACTAGCGTCAGGCGCATTCCTGCCCAGCGGCCTGGGAGACTTGAACCGAGGTGCACGGAATGCCGGAGATCGTGCGATCGACAGCGGTTTGGGGGATGCTTCGGCAATTCTATGCGCGGAAAGGCAGTTATTTAGGGTATGGCCTCGTCTGCGACTGCCTGGCGAGTGGGCCGCAGCCATACGAGGCGATGTTTAATCCAGCGCAGATTTTCTCTGCATCGACGGCGGATCGACTGCTTGCATCACTATTTGTGATAGTGACCGATCGGACAGGATCATGGGCGATATAACGACATTCCTAGATACGCTTACTATTGATCTCGGTGATTTTGAGCTCTACATCCGGATCTTTCTTCAGGTGATCTTGCTGCTTTCTTCAGCAATATTTTCTGGCTCCGAGACCGCGCTGTTTTCCCTCAGCCGCATCGACCTGCAAAAGCTGAGGCAGACTCGCCACAAGGATTCGGAAAGCATCCACGCCATGCTCGACGAGCCGCGCCGGCTGATTATCTCGATCCTGTGCGGCAATGAACTGGTCAATATCGCCTCGGCAGTCAATATGACTGGGATACTGCTGCTGACATTCGGGGAGGAGGATGTGGGCTGGATCAACATCCTGATCATGGTTCCGCTTCTTCTGCTGATCGGAGAGGTCACCCCAAAGACCATAGCGGTCAGCTACCCGATAAAGTTCAGCACGCTTATCAGCGCCCGTGTTCTGCCACGCTGGATGCTGATCATTACGCCATTGCGCGAGGCCGTGCGCACGGTAGCGGATCGGATCACCACCATGGTGGTCGGGGATGCCGTCAATCGGGAGAATATCCTGCAGCCGGACGAGCTCCGCACCCTGCTGGAAGAGGGGGAACAGACCGGCATTATCGATGCTACCGAAAGGGTGCTTATAGACAATCTGCTGGAGGCGTCGGAGACGGATATCTCGCGCATCATGACACCGGGACCCCGCATACGGTTTCTTGATGCCGATTTGCCTGTATCCGAACTCATAGATCGATTCCGAAGCTATCGCCATCCCCGCGTACCGGTCTATCAGGGGCACTGGGACAACGTGATCGGCTTCATCCATTCCGAAGACGTCCTGAAGCTGGTCAGGGGCGGTGGTGACCTGTTTTCAGTAACACTCGATATGATCCTCAAGCCGGCGCATTTTGTCCCGCCCACCAAGAAGGTCGACGAGATGTTCGATTATTTCCAGGCCCACAACACGCGTGCCGCCATCATTCTTGGCGAATACGGCGAGGTGTTTGGGGTCGTCACGATGAAAGACGTCTTGACCTTCATCTTCGGTGAAATATCAGGAAGGATGGCGGGTCAGGAATACTACGAGGAGGATGACCAAAACAGCTACATCGTGCCCGGCGACATGCGCCTGTCGGATTTTTACAATCTCACCAACTTCGATATCGAGGATCCGGTGATGTCCACGATCGGGGGCGTCGCATTCCGGTTGTTCGATCGCCTACCCGAGCCGGGTGATCACCTGACCCACGACGGGTACCGTTTCGTCGTCAAGCAACGTAGTGGACTGAGAATCAGCCAACTACAGGTGCAGAAGATGTCATCGTCGGAACGCCCCGCTGTCGGCGCAGAAGACACAGAGGCAATGGAAACGAACGAGGGCAGCTCGACCGAGAGTGGGGAAGAGCTCGAGCGCGGTCGCGACGCGCAGGCCCCGGACACGAAGACTGCAGCCGCACCCGCCGATCTGCCCGACGAATCACAACGGACGGGTCAACGATAATGGACTGGTACGTAGAGGCATTGCTGATCGTTTTTTTCCTCTTGCTGAAGGGTTTCTTCTCCGGCTCCGAGATTGCGATGGTGAACTCGGACAAGGTCAAGTTGCGGCACCTGGCAAAGACCGGGGATCGCGGTGCTGGATTGGTACTGAAGTTGTTCCACACCCCGGACGTTATCCTCGGCACGACGCTGGTGGGTACCAACCTTGCAACGGTCACGATTTCGACGCTGGGCACGCTGATATTCATTGATCATTTCGGTACTGTAGGCGACCTGATATCGGTCATTGTGTTGACACCCGTGCTGCTGATACTGGGAGAAGTCGTCCCGAAGAGCATCTTCCAGCAGAAAGCGGACACGATAGCCGGCCGCTTGATCTATGGCTTGCGTTTCTTCTCGTACCTTTTCTATCCGGTGATCTTCGTATTCAGTCGGGTCGCGCGCCTCATTACGCGCATCGTGGGTGGAGGTACGATTCCACAGAACATGTTCATCACGCGCGAGGAGTTACGCGTGATGCTGGAAGTGTCGGAATCGGCCAGCAACCCCTCGACGATCGATCGCAAGCGGATCCGTAGGATCATCCGCTTTGGCGACACCACGGTAGGCGAGGCGATGATCCCTCTGGCCGATGTGGTTGGCCTGAACGAGGCCCGTCCAATGAAAGAGGCAGTGCGCTTGGTGATGAAATACGGCTTCAACCGGCTGCCTCTCTACCGAGGCAACATTACCAACATCAAGAGCGTCCTCACCCTCAGCTCGTGGGACCTGATGGATCCCGACATCCTGGAAAAACCTGTATCCGACTACACGAGTGCGGTACTTTTCCTGTCTCCGAAGCAGACCATAGACATGGCGCTCCCACAACTGCAGGCGCGCGAGGATCACATGGCAGTGGTGGTGGATGAGTTTGGTTCGGCAGTAGGAATTCTCACCATGGAGGATGTGTTCGAGGAGGTTGTGGGTGAGATCGACGTAGGGTACGACTTCGACGAATATCATCCCAAACAGCGCATCTACATCGAACACGAGAGTGAAGACAGTCACCTGATGAGCGGCAGGATGCCGATCTCCGAGGTCAACGATATTCTGTATACAAAATTTCCAGTCGAGGAGGCGCATACCATCGGCGGGCTGATCATCAGTCGGCTTCGCCATATTCCATCGGCAGGCGACTACGTGGAGGAGCAGGGTCACCGGCTAAGCGTGCTGGAGGCGGACGAGCGCTCCGTGATCAAGGTCCGGGTTGAACGCCTGTAGCACGCCTGCGCAGACAACCCCAGCGACACAGTGCTGCCCCGCTTAGCCGACGAATTTTCCTTCCGGTCGACGTTGCGTTTGCCTCAGCTTGAGCTCTCTCGAACCTGAGATCACGACATCGTCTCCGGGAACATGGTCTGCTCCCCTGGTTGAGCTGTTGCAATGCCGCCTGCAGACCTATCGATTGCGGGTATTGATGGTTTTCTTGATTGCATCCTGAAAGGCCGCCGTCAGCGCAGCCGTCGAGACCCCGATCATCAGCACACCGTTGACGGCCTCGATCGGACCCAGCAGCCGGTGTTCCTCCGACATGACCAGGTCCCCGTAACCCAGCGTGGCGAAATTGACGGCCGAGTGATAGAAGGCATCGTCGAATGATGGGAATTCGCCCATGTACTGAAACAGCAACGCCCAGATCGCGATCTGTGCCAGGTTGCCCAAGACCAGCAGCAACATCACCCCATTGATGACGAGCAGGCTCGCGGCGAAGGAAGGGCTGTTCACCAGGTGGTCATGCCGCCCGTAGTACACGATGGACCTGGCGAAGATCAACGACTGCAGCAACAGGCACGATCCCATGGTCGCCAACCCGAGTACGAGATTCATCAGCACGGTGGCTCCTCCATCTGTGGCCGCGGTGGCGAAACGCGCCGCAGCCGACTGCGTAACTGCTCGCGCAGGAAAATGGCCAGCCACGCGTACAGCATGACGGCTACGAAGCGCGTCATGCGGGATGCGAAGGCCGCATAGGCGTCACTGCCGCTGGCGCGGTCCGCGACGGCCGGGTCCAGCAGGATCAGCATCGTCATGAACACGTTCAGGCAGAACCATGCGCGATAGCGACTCGCGAGGACACCGTACAGCTTGCCGGCGAAATAGACCGCGAGCAGCGCCACCCACAGGAAGAACATCCACAGCGTCGGCGAGATCTTCCGGCTGAACCAGAAAGGCACGTCGAGGCACCCACCCAGATAGGTGGAACCGAGGAGCTCCCGTCCGGCCTGGCGCGCGCTCATCATCGAGCCCTGTTGACCCAGGGTGACCGACTTCATGATCACGGCCATGCATGTCGATGGATCGGTCAATCGGTCAACCCGGTGACGTGCTGGTGGTAGTGACACCGTCGTCACGCAACAGCTTACACAGTTTCCAGAGTTTGGCGACGATGTCTCGTGTGCCCATTCTTCGGCCCGCCGCCCGCGGCGGCTCGTCGAACCACCGGCTGGATTTCCTCGGGTTCCAATCATTCGCTCGGAGCCACAAATTGAAAAGGCCCCACGCGGGGGCCTTTTGAATTTGGCGGAGAGGGAGGGATTACTCGGGCTTCGCCCTCGCCCTTCGGGCCGCCGTCGCTGCGCGCCGACGGTCTGCGCTGACGCCCGCGTCAGCTTGTCGAACCCTCGATACTTGCAATAGTTTCAATATGTTACAAAGGCATCGTGTCCAAATCCTGTCTGGCGCAGGCCGAAACAGCTGGCAGATTCGCGACCTTTCATAAGCGTGCTATTCTCTACATAAATCTAGAATACTGTAGAGAATACTGAACCGTGACGACAACAACCCAAGTTTCCGCCTACATCTCCGAAGAGACCAAGGCCGAGATCGAGGCCTATGTGAAAAGCCGCGGCGTCAAAAAAGCCTACTTGATCGAAGAGGCACTGCAACATCACTTGCAGGCGTTGCGCGAGATACCCGAGGATCTAATCATCCCGACCCGGCTGGTCCTGACGCGCGAGGCGATGACCCAGATCGCCGAGCGCATCGAAAGCAAAGCTGAACCTTCAGAAGCCCTGCAAGACCTGTTTCGTGAGTAGCGGCGGTGACGAGATCCGCGTCCGGCGACTTGAGCCTCGTGACGACCGATCCGGATTTCGCAGCGGCAACATCGACCTCGACCGATTCTTCCAGCGCTACGCCGGACAGAACCAGTTCCGGCACCACATCGGCACGACATACGTCGCTGTGCAGGGTGATCAGATCGTCGGATTCGCCACCGTCTCAAGTGGCGAACTCGCAGCAGAGACGGTGACGAAAACCTTGCGCCGTCGTCTGCCCGCTTACCCACTCCCCATTCTGCGCCTTGCCCGGCTCGCGGTGGACGAACGCTTTCAGGGGCACGGCATCGGCCGGCTGCTACTGCGGGCTGTACTCGAACTTGCCCTGGAGATACGTGATCGTGTCGGCTGCGTTGGTGTCGTTGTAGACGCCAAATCCGACGCAGTGGCTTTTTACCAAGCGTTGGGGTTCAGTCAGATGTCGCTGGTGAGCGGATCCTTGGGAGACAGACCCGAGCCACTCGCCATGTTTTTGCCGATTGGCGCAATATCTGCAGCCGCAAAACGAGAGGGCAATTGACACACGACCACCTAAGTCACTAATTATTTGGCGGAGAAGGAGGGATTCGAACCCCAGATACTTTCACCATTTCAATTGCTTGGGTAGCATCGAGCGTCGCTGTCATCAATCTGTCGCCTGTTATTCACAAGCCTGCCAAACCCAGCCTCTAAGTTGCGCCGCATTCACGGGCCTCCAACCCAGCCGTCATGCGCGCGGGTGGACGTCCGCAACCGGCGCGGTGAACTGCAAAGCATGCACATCCTGATGCTCTCGGATGTCTATTTCCCCCGAATCAACGGGGTCTCGACATCGATCCAGACCTTCGCGACCAGCTATCTCAACATGGGGCACGAAGTCACGCTGATCGCGCCGCAGTATCCGCAAGACAACGGCAACGCCATCGGCAACGGCTTGACGGTCATCCGCATCCGCTCGCGGCGCCTACCTTTCGATCCGGAAGACCGCCTGATGTCGCTGCGTGCGATCAAGCGCCTGTCCCCACAGCTGGAAGACATGGGTCTCGACCTGGTGCATATCCAGACCCCGTTCGTCGCGCACTACGCAGGTATCTGGCTGGCACGCAGACTCGGGCTCAAGACGCTGACCACTTACCACACCTTCTTCGAGGCCTATCTCGAAAAGTACCTGCCGATGGTGCCCGGCCACTGGCTGCGCGGCCTTGCGCGTATGTACTCGCGCCACCAATGCAACGACGTCGATGCGATTGTGTCACCGTCTCACCAGATGCTCGCACGCCTGCGCGAATACGGCGCCACGACGCAGGCCGCCGTGATCCCGACAGGCCTGCCGGCAGCATGCTTCGACGGCAGCACCGTCAGCGACTTCCGCGCGGCGCACGGCGTGGCCGATGATGCATTCCTGCTGCTGTACGTCGGGCGCGTGGCCTTCGAGAAGAACATCGGATTTCTGCTCGACGTGTTCGAGCAGGTCGCGGACCAGGTGCCAAACGCCGTGCTGCTGATCGCCGGCGAAGGGCCGGCGCTGGACAGTCTAGAAAAGCGTGCCCTCAGGCGCGGCCGGCAACAGCGTATCCGTTTCATCGGCTACCTCGATCGCGCGGTTGAGTTGCCGACCTGCTACCGTGCCAGCGACCTGTTCGTGTTCGCTTCACAGACCGAAACGCAGGGCCTGGTCCTGCTCGAAGCCATGGCGGCCGGGCTGCCGGTAGTCTCGCTGGCCAGCATGGGCAGCCTGGATGTATTGCGCGACGGCGAAGGCGCGGTGATATCTCCGCCGGACGTGACCCAGTTCGCTCGTCATGTAGTTGCACTGGCATATGACAGCACACGTCTGCACGACCTCGGCTCACGCGGCAGGCGCTACGCGGCCACCTGGACGGCCGACAACAAGGCCCGCGAGATGCTGAGCTTCTACGATGCAGTACTGACACAGCAGACGGGGGACGATACGCCACGGCCGTCAGCGCCTGCCGCGAAAGCCGGAACTCGTCTGCAGGTCGAAAAGGACTGAACGTGTATCAATCGGGTAATGATCCCGCATCGGCGGCATGAAACTGCTGTTGGCCACCGATGCCTGGCAACCTCAGGTCAACGGCGTCGTGCGCACGCTCGGCAAGATGGTCGACGGTCTGCGCGCCATGGGCCACCAGGTCGAGGTCGTCGCGACCGGTGATTATCCATCGGTACCGCTGCCGAGCTACGCGGAGATCGAGGTCTCAGTGTGGCTGCGTGGGCTCGGCGAGCGGATCCGTGCGTTCGATCCGGATGCGGTGCATATCGCAACCGAAGGTCCGATCGGACTGTATGTCAGGCGTTACTGCCTTCGACAGGGCTACACATTCACCACCTCGTTTCACACGCGCTTTCCCGAGTACATTCGCGACCGCCTGCCAATACCGCTGTCGGTCACCTACCCGCCGATACGCCGGTTCCACAAGCCCGCGTTCCGCACGCTGGTGCCAACGCCGGCGTTGAAGGCCGACCTCGAGACGCGCGGTTTCGAGCACCTTGAGGTCTGGGGACGCGGTGTCGACACGGCGATGTTCACACCGGACAGGCGCGTGCCCCAGGATCTGCCACGCCCCATCCACTTGAACGTGGGGCGCATCGCGCCCGAGAAAAACCTGCATGCCTTTCTTGAACTCGACCTGCCAGGCACGCGCGTCGTGGTGGGAGACGGCCCGCGGCTGGCTCAGCTGAAGAAACAGTACCCGGACGTCGTATTCCCCGGGTTCAAACACGGCACCGAACTGGCGGCCTGGTATGCCTCTGCCGATGTGTTCGTGTTTCCATCGCTGACCGATACCTTCGGGCTGGTCATGCTCGAATCGCTCGCCTGCGGCACACCGGTTGCCGCTTTCCCGGTTACCGGCCCGCTCGATGTGATCGACAACGGCGTGACCGGCATTCTCGACGACGATCTGGGCAGCGCGATCGCCGGGGCTCTCGACCTGGATCGCGACGTCTGTCGCAACGCCGCTCTGAGCAGAGACTGGGCATCGATTACCCATCAGTTCCTGCAGGCGTTGATGCCGGTCAACAGCGACAAGGCCTGCGCCTGGAGAGAGGGGCGATGGGCAAGCCAGGTTACACCGGCCTGAATGGAACAGCTCCTGGGTTCGTCGATCACCTACCGCATCGCTGTCGAGCCGCAGCAGGGTCGCAAGGTGTTCACGCTGCAGACGCTGCCGGCCTGTGACGAGCCCCTCGATGACGGGATCGGTAAGGTCGCCGGACAACCCCGGGCATCCAGCCCTTCGGCGTTCGGGCCCGCCTCCGGCTGTTCAAAATCGCTCCCGGCGATCTTGTCGAGCCACTGGATTTCATCGCCCGGCTGGCGGCGCTGATACCGAAACGGAGGGTCAACCTCACACGTCTATGCAGACCTCGGTATAGACCCGTTTCCACGAGGTATTTGCGCCCAACAGCAAATACCGCGCGCGGGTGACACCGGCCGAGCGGGGCAGGGGTAGTCAGCGTGCCACGACCTCGGATCTGGATGAACCGACAACGGCGGAACGCCGCGCCGCGACGACCTGGGCGCAGCGCCTGAAACGGGTATTACTCCGGGCATCCTGCCCTCCGCCCTTTGGGCCAGCCTAAGACTGTTCCAAATCGCTCCTGGCGATTTGCTCGGGATCGACATCGAGACCTGCCCGGCCTGCGGCGGTGCGATGCGGATCATTGCCTGTATTGAAGATCCTGACATCATCGAGAAGATCCTCGCGCACTTGGATGTGAAGACGGCTGAGCCCGAAGCCCCGAGGCGGCCGCCGTGCCGGGCGCCGCCCCGCCGGGAACTGTTCGACTGATTCGGATCATCTGACGAGCACGACTCTGGTCTGCGACCCTAGCGGCGCGGCACCGGTGGCGGCTGGCCTGGGCACGGGCAAGTGCTGAAAAGCACGCCGGCGGACAGCGGGTTGGGCGGGTTCAGGGCCTAAACTGTCGCGCCAAGTCCACCCAGGTCACTTCTCAGCGTTGGGCCCATCGATGTGGTCGCCATGCTCGGCGGCTTTGTCGCAGCCTTCTTCATGTGGGTTGCCTGGGGGATCATTACCGCAAAGAAAGCGCCGGGGCTATTGCTGGCCGTGCTGAGTTTCGTCGGCTCTTGGGTCGTGGCTGACTTGGTGGGCGCCAAGTCACCTGTGCGCGTCCTCCTGCTCGAGGTCATCGTTGCCCTTCTGCTGTTTCGAATCGCGAACGACCGCGAAAAGAAAAATACCCGTTGGGGCGCGGTTCCTACCTCTTACCCTGCGTTGGCCCGCGCCCGGATTTTTTCATCGGCTGCCTGTGCTCGACACCCGCGACGCAACTGGCCAGATCGTGTCCGGGGACGGAGCGCCCTCGGCCTCAGCCAATGCCCGCGCGCCATCGCGTCATAATCGTGCAATGAGCTTGTAACCGCACCCGCCATTCGCTGCTTTAACCTTCTGGCCGCTGACGCGAATCGGGTGTCGTCTTTTCTGCTCCTGCCGCCCGTTGCGGGAGGTCTCGACCGGATGTCGCCTACCGACGCCCGGCATTCGGCCTCGATACTCGTCAGCTTGCCTGCTGTTGAAACCAGACGTGATGAAAAGGTATGACTGACAAGACCCTCAACGTGCTCTTCCTGTGCAGGAGCAACTCGACGCTCAGCATCTTCGGCGAAGCGATCCTGAACCGACTGGGACGGCGCCGGTTTCACGCATTTAGTGCCGGCAGCGATCCCGCGCCGGAGATCGACGCCGAAACCCTCGTTCAGCTCGAACGCAATAACTACGCCCACCTCGGCCTGCACGTCAACGATTGGCGTGACTACGCGCAGCCCGACGCCCCGGTGATGGATTTCGTCATCGTACTCTCTGCGGATGTGCCGGGGTCCAAGCAGCCGGACTGGCCGGGCAACCCGATGATCACGCATTGGCACATCGAAGACCCGGCCAATGCCCAGGGCGAAGGGCTTCAATACCGGGCCGCCTTCGTGAAAGCACTGAAGGAACTCGAGAGCCGGATATCGATATTCGTCAACCTGCCGTTAGAGTCGCTAGACAGGTTCAAACTCCAGCAACGGCTCAATGCGATCGGCAAGCAGGACAACCGACCGGGCCCCTGACCCCTTCCACAGCGCGCAGGGATTGCAGCGCCCACGGGAGATCGTCTGAATAGCGCGTGCTGATCGATGGAATACCTGCTTGCCAGCGCGTTTTTCATGAGCATCGTCAGCGCCAGTTCGCTGCCGCTCGGCACCTTGACGACGGCGCTGTGGCGGCCGGGCGAGCGCGTTGTGGCTTTCCTGATGGCCTTCGGTGCGGGCGCCCTGCTGGCCGCGCTCAGGCTGGACCCCGTCGGCGGCGCGCTCGCGCAGGGACAGACATATGCGCTCGGCGCCGGCGCCGTGCTCGGCGGTCTCCTTTTCGTCGCACTCAACCAGCTGGTCAACACCGAAGGGGGATTCCTGCGGAAATCCTCGACCGCCATCCTTCACGTCCGCCGCGAACGGCTGCGACGCACGAAAAGCATTCTGCGGAATATTGCAAGAATCGACTAGTTCCACGATCTCGCCGAGCAGGAAATCAGCGACCTCGGCGACATGTTGTTCCGCCAGGAGTGTCCGGCCGGGGCCACCCTCTACCGGGTGCACGACCCCTGCGACCGCCTGTACATCGTCGAGCACGGCGAGGTGGAACTGCTGGACCCCGAACGGGAAATGGATGCGTTTGACCGCAGCCGCGACAACGATGCCTTTGGACGCATGGCCTTTTTCACGCGTTCGCCGCATGCCACCCTGGCCCGTGCGGGCTCGGAGGTATCGGTCTGGGTGCTGACGCGCGACGCCTTGGAGCGCCTGACCCTCACCTCGCCGAACCTGCGGAACGCACTGATCGATCTCGTGCGCGGCGACGAGGTGCGCACCTATCTCCTGGAGCGACACCGATTGACCGCGGATGCCGTAGCCGACTGGATCGACTCGGCCGTCGCCAGCCTCGTTAAACCCGGGGGGATCCCGCCGGCAGTGCGTGTCGAGCGCGGCGATGCGGCGATGCGGCGATGCGCGAACTGATACAGGGTGTCGGCAGAACACTGGTATTCGATGACCTGCCGGTAGAGGAACTGCGCAGTGTCGTCGGCCGCTTCTTTCGCGGCAGCGTCGAGCGCGGCGAGAGCCTGTTTCAGCGCGGCCAACTCGCGGACCGTATGTACCTGATGGAGGATGGCGAGGTTGCCCTGGCCGACCCCCAGAACGAACTGACGCCGACCGAAAAGCTGCACGAAGGCGATGAGGCCGGCGCACTCGCGTTCGTGACCGGCGCACGCCACACGGACAGCGCCGTCGCCACCACCGACACGCGCTACTGGGTGCCGCGCCAGCGCGACTTCGATGCGCTGCTGCGCGAGTCACCCCTACTTCAGGAGAAGGTCGCCGTCTACCTGAAGCAGCGGCACGAATTCAACGCCGATGACGCCGCCCGCTGGGTGCACGGCGCGGTGCACAACATGGCGGCAGGTCGCCCGTTGCGCTCGGTCGCCGATTTCGCGGAGAAGATCAAGGAGCACAAAGGGGCGTCCGTGGCGATCTGGCTGGGCATCATGCTCGATGGCATTCCCGAATCGATCGTGATCGATTCGAGCATGCTGCATTCTGGTCTGAGCCTTTCGCTGCTGGCCGGCGTTTCCCGTAAGATGGCCCAGACCCGTGCGGTCACCCTGATCCAGCGCTTTGGCAGCGCGCTCAACCTCAACGTCCGGCTTTTCGTCTCAGGGCTTCAGGACCGCGTGGAAGCACGAGTCGGCGTTTCGTCAGGAATCGGTGCTCGCATTGATCCTGGTACCGATCGGTATCTGGCTCGGCGAAGGGGTCGCACAGGTGTCATTGCTGATCGGCACCGTGGTGCTCGTCGTTATCGTCGAACTGCTCAACTCCGGAATCGAGGCCGTGATCGAACGGATCGGTGACGAACCGCACAAGCTTTCCGGTCATGCCAAGGACATGGGCTCTGCCGCCGTGTTCCTGTCGCTGATGTTGACCCCCGGCGTCTGGGTCGGGGTTACCGTCGAGCGTTTCAATCCAGGGTTCACGCTGTTCCGACAGGTCTCGACTATGCTTCGTCAACGCCGTGGCTTTTCGATCGCGAGCTGTACACGACTTGTCCCGGAATCGAGCAGACACAGGCGTCGCAACAGGCGCCGCAATCCGCAGTGGCGGCGTGCCGCCTTGAGCATCGTATAGCGTGCGACCTGCGAATGCCGAACCAGGATAAACAGCCCCAGCGCGATCAGTGGCAGTCCGACGGGTATCGGCAGGATGAATACGAGCAGCCCGGCGACAGCGATCACGCAACCGGTGAACACCGTCAGCCAGCGCAGCACGCCGCGTCGGCTCTGCGCCAGCAACCCATTCATCCGGCACCGGGGTAGTCGATACCACGCTGGCCAAGCCAGTCGCGCAGGCGCTGCTCCTTGACGTCGATCGAACAGGTCGGTGGCAGCCCGTCGAGGTGATGACCGAAGGCGATCAGCAACGCGGTCTGTTCATCCTTGGCGAGGCTCGACCAGGCGGTTCTTTGTTCGGCATCGTTCATGAAGCGATCCTGACTTGAGGCAACGGCCGACTTGGCGGTACGACGGGGCGGTAGCGTACGTTGCGTTTCTTGCATACCGATTACGTGCGGCTCAACACACTGGTGGCACCGTCATATCCACGCAACGCAAACTTCACCAAGTTGCCGCAGCCGCTTGCCATGATACTGCCATCGTACGGTCGCAGAGTATGACGACAGTGAGCGAGAACAGGCACAGAGCCATCTGGCTGTCCGACATCCACCTGGGCACACGCGGCTGCAAGGCAGCATTCCTACTCGATTTCCTCCGCCACAACGACGCCGATCACATCTACCTGCTCGGCGACATCATAGACGGCTGGAGGCTACGCAAGAACTGGTACTGGCCGCGGCAGCACAACGACGTCGTACAGAAAATTCTGCGCAAGGCGCGCAAAGGTGCTCGGGTGGTCTATGTGCCGGGCAACCACGACGAATTTCTGCGCGACTACATCGACCAGCAGTTCGGCGATCTCCAGTTCGGCGGCATCGAGGTGCGTGACGAGACCATTCACACCACGGCCGACGGCCGTCGGTTGTTGCTGCTGCACGGCGACCGTTTCGATGGCGTGGTAAAGCATGCAAAGTGGCTTGCCCTGCTCGGCGACTGGGCCTACGAGACCGCGTTGGTCGTCAATCATTACTACAACGTGCTCAGGCGCCGCCTGGGTTACTCGTACTGGTCACTGTCCGCCTATCTGAAACACAGGGTGAAAAATGCAGTCAGTTTCATTTCCAACTATGAGCAGCTGGTCGCCGCAGAGGCCCGCCGCCGTGAAGTCGATGGCGTCGTATGCGGCCATATCCACAAGGCCGAGCTTTCCCACATCGACGACATTCTCTACTGCAACACCGGCGATTGGGTCGAAAGCTGTACGGCAATGATCGAGGATGCCGACGGCAAGCTGCGCATCGTGCATTGGGCCGACGAACAGACTGTGATCTGCGACGAGCGGGACCTTAACGTCAAAAACGGGACACCGGCCACGCTACCGGCACAGCCGCATCCGGCTTTGGCACGGGTCTGCGAACAGATCGATACGGCGTCACGGCCAAATGGCATTTTGAAATATGGGTCACCGGAAGCCACGGCTCAGACAGATTGTGAGCAGGCCAGGGCCTGAAGCGGAACAACCTATGGGCAACACACCTGGCAAGGGACCCATTTCACTCGACGGCGCCCCGCAACTGACACCTTCATGCAAACTCAATTCGTTCATCGAGGTCGTACTCGAGAAAACGTCTGGCCTGAAGTATCTGGATAGCTGCTACAAGCAGATTCCCAGCATCATCGATCAGCGCGCATTTCTCGACCGCGTGCTAGAAACCTTCAATATCCGCTACCGGCTGCCGCGCGAAGAGATGGCGTCGATTCCCGCGAACGGACCACTGGTCATCGTGGCGAACCATCCCTTTGGCGCCATCGAGGGCGTGATCATCGGCGAGATACTGTGCCAGGTGCGCAGCGACGTGAAGATCATGGCCAACGTGCCGTTGTCGCGGATACCGGAGCTCGACAGCCTGTTCATCAGCGTCGATCCCTATGCCGGCGAAGACGGCGCAGCGCGCAACATCACTCCGCTGAAGAAGGCCGTGCGCTGGGTACGTGAAGGCGGTGTGCTGGTCGTGTTTCCGGCCGGTGACGTGGCGCGCTTCTCACCAAAGAGACGTGCAGTCGTCGATCCGCCCTGGCGGGCAACGGTCGGCGGCCTGATCCGCATGACCGGTGCGCCGGTCATGCCGGTCTACTTTTACGGCGCCAACGGCATGCTGTTTCAATTGGCAGGCATGCTGCACCCGCGCGCACGGACCGCGCTGCTGCCGCGCGAGTTGATCAACAAGGCCAACACAACGATCACGCTGCGGGTAGGCGAATCGATCGATGCCCGCAGACTCAAGGCCCAGGGCAGCGACCAACGCCTGATCGACTACCTGCGACTGCGCACGATGGCGCTGAAGAACCGGGCAGGAGCGGCGTTGCACGCAGCAGGACAGACAACCCCGATCCAGGTCGACGGCATAGCAGTTGCCGAACCGGTACCGGCGCGCCTGCTGGCCTCCGAGGTCGAAACGCTGGGCAAGCAGTGCTGCCTCGCCCGTACCGGCAACCTGTCGGTCTATCTTGCCGACAGCGAGCAGATCCCGTGGGTGCTGCGCGAAATTGGCCGGCTGCGCGAAATCACGTTCCGTGCGACCGGTGAAGGTACCGGCCAGGCGCGCGACCTCGACCTCTACGATGAGTATTACAAGCATCTGTTCGTCTGGAACAACGAGGCCGGCGAACTGGTCGGCGCCTACCGCCTCGGCCTTGCCGACGAGATCTATGCGAGGTTCGGCAAGAAGGGCCTGTATACGCAGTCCCTGTTTCGCTACCGCGGACAACTGCTGCGCCAGTTGAACCCGGCCATCGAACTGGGCCGGTCGTTCGTCCGCCAGGAGTATCAGCGCAGTTTTTCGCCGTTGATGTTGCTGTGGAAGGGCATCGGCCGGTTCATCGCCGACAACCCGCGCTACAGCGTGCTGTTCGGGCCGGTCAGCATCAGCAACGAGTACCAGACGGCATCGCAACAGCTGATGGTCGATTTCCTACGCACAACGACGTCGGACCCCCGACTCGCGCGGTATGTTCGCCCACGCAGACCGTTTCGCGGACGTGCCGATCTCGAATGCCGGGAGTGCAGTCACACCCTGGATATGGACGGTATCTCCGACCTGGTAACCAGCATCGAGCCGGACAATAAGGGTGTGCCCATCCTGCTTAAGCAGTACCTTAAGCTCGGTGGCAAGATCCTCGGCTTCAATGTCGACGACAGCTTCAACGACGCCCTCGATTGCCTGATCATGCTCGACCTGCGCCAGGCCGACCACAAGGTGCTAGCCAAGTACATGGGGAGTGAGGCTGCCGCGACGTTCCTCGAGCACGCCGACAGCGCGCGCCTGCGCAGCGCCTGAAACAGACAGGTTCGTCCAGTGCGGTCGCCCACAGCGGTCGGATGATCGCAACGCTCATGGTGGCAGCGTAAACGCACACTATCGATGCGAAGACTCGGTGGTGATCGAGACGATCCTGACTCACCTGAAAGCGAAAGGGGCTGAGCCCAAAGCCTCCAGGCGACCGCCGTGCCGAGCGCCGCCTCAGCGGGGAACGTTCGGCGAGAGGGGCGGATTCGGGTGCCGGACTGCCCGTTTCGGGGCGGATTGCGCAGCAGACTGACGGCCGAGCGAAGAAAGCAAGGAGGGCACGCCGTCTAAGAATCGGACGTCAATACTCTATCCACCCCATTGCTGCCACGGCGCGCCGTACGAATTGGTGATCTGCTGCGCATCGGCAGCAACCCGGTGAAAAAGCGCGAGTTGCACCTGGCACCCAAGCCCGATGTC
This sequence comes from Chromatiaceae bacterium, assembly GCA_022340805.1. Taxonomy (GTDB): domain Bacteria; phylum Pseudomonadota; class Gammaproteobacteria; order Chromatiales; family Chromatiaceae; genus Thiosocius. The sequence continues at coordinate 76,152 of JAJDNF010000074.1, read as the reverse complement.
GAGTGAGCGGGACTCCATCCGTGGCACATGCGGCCCCTGGCGTATGACCTGGCATTACGCCAACAGCGCGACATCGCCGAGTGCAAAAGCCGGAGACGAGCGGGCGGATCCGGCCGACAACGGCAGAAACAAGAAAGCCCGCCGGTCCGCCTGCTTCGGGGGAACGCAAGAACCGACCGTGCCGGACCCAGGGATAATCGTGTCTAGAATCGTGGCTATCCCAGTGTGAGCCGGGGCGACAGCTTGCAGCGAACGTGCTGGCAACCGTTTGAAGAGTCCTGCGAGATCGGACCGTACCGAGGAATTCTAGGATTGCCAAAAGAATTGGCTTCACTATCTGTTTCTATTATCTATATTGGCGGAGAGGGAGGGATTCGAACCCTCGTTAGGCGCTAACCTAAACACGATTTCGAATCGTGCGCTTTCAACCGCTCAGCCACCTCTCCAAAACACTTTTCGAACCGCGGGCGTACGGGGAACAGCCCCTCGACATTGCCCGTTTCGGTCCACGGGCCATGGCCGCGAAGCCGCGCATTCTACATCATCCGCTGACCCTTAGGGTATTGCTTGCGCGATCGCAGTCGATCTTGGTATCAAACCTGACCTCGCAGTTCTCCGGGAAGTCCTGGGCCACGATCCATACTTGGCTGATGTCGTCGCCGAGGTCAGCCAGCGCATGCAGTGCACGCCGTGTACGCTCCTCGTCGAAGAACGCGAACGGCTCGTCCAGGAATGCAAACTGCTTGCCCCTGACAGTGCGGCTCAGGAGCTTTTTCGACAGCGCAAGACGCAGCGCGAGCATGACCTGCCGCTGGGTCCCGCTGGAGACCTCCTCGAGGTCCATGAAGTCGCGTTTCTCTCTCGAGAACACGCGCACCTTGAGGCCATCGTCTATCTGCATGTGCTCGTACCGCCCGTCGGTGAACAGGGGCAGCATGCGGCCTACCAGGTCCTTGACGTCGCGATTGAAATTGTTGGAAAGGTGCGCGATCGCACCGTCCAGCAGTTCGAGGCCACGACGCCGGTCGGCGATCCGCTCCTCGATCTCCTCGCGTTTATCGGTCAGCCCGTTGAGCACCTCCGAAAGATCGATCGCCTCCTGCAGGCGTGACTGCTCATCGTCGATCTCGTCATCCAACTCGGCAATCTGCTCGCGCAAGCGATCCGACACATAGCCCAGCCAGGCAAGCTCGCGCTCAGTGTATTCGCTCGCCAGGCGCACCGGAACGTCGCCGCCATCCAACAGCTTGCGCAGCGACTCGTACTCGGCATAGTCCGGCCTGACCGGCGTTGGCTCGGGGACGTCCTGTTCGCCCTCTTCAGCGGCGACGTCGGTGTCCTCCGGCTCGCCGTCATCCGGGATGGGCTCGATGTCGATCTCGCGCGCGCGCCCCAGTGCCACGCCGAGTCGGGCGGATTCCTCGCGCAGCACCCCGATGCGACGTTTCAATCCCGCGCCACGAATCCAAAGCAACAGGAAAAGCACGCCCAGGCCGGCCGCCAGGTAGCCGACCCAGACCACCTTGCCGTCGTCCCATTGCGGCACGTGCTGGCGCAGCACATCATGCAGCGTAGCGGCCTGCGGAAGATCGCTGGCGTAGGTCAACAGCGCCCACGCTCCGCCCGCTGCGAGCGCCAGCAGTAACACCAGAAAGCGCAGGAAACCGGTCCGCCCCTTGGCCCCCAGCGCGCTCTCGATCAGGCCTGCGTTGCGGCTGCAGGTGTCCAGATCGGTGCTGATCTGGTCGCTCAGCAGGTTGACCTGGTCGTACTGCAGTTCGGTCCGGTGGCGCTCATCCTCCAACCTGGGCATGCGACCCTGCTGGATGCCGAGGGCCTGCACATCGCGGTCCACTGCGTCCCATTCAGCCTGGATCTCGCCGAGCAGTTCCGCACGCTCTGCGATCTCGCTTTTCAGCCCGCGCTCCACCTGCTCGAGGGGTGCCACACCGGCCATGATCTTGACCGCGTGGCTGTGTGGGTGCGGCGTGGTGATCTCGCGCTGCGCCAGATAGAAAGACTCGACGAACTCGTCGTATTCGAAGCCCAGCACATTGAACAGCGCATCGGCGACACTCTGCACGCCGCGAGCGACCGGGTTTTCAGGATCGTCGGCCATCGCCAGCTTCGCGCTGTGGTTGCCATCTCGGTCGAGAAACCGCGACAGCACGTAACGCCGATCCTCGACCGAAAACTCCAGCGTCGCGGTGCAATGGTTCTCACCCCAACGCACAATCTTCTGGATATCGTCAGGGTGGATCGAGAAGGTGCGTCCGAACAGCGCAAAACACACGGTCTCGCCAATGCTGCTCTTGCCCGATTCGTTTTGCCCGCTGATCGCGATCAGTCCGTGCTCGGCCAAGTCGATCGACAGCTCGGCGTACTTGAGGACGTTCTGCGCACGGATCTTGTTGATGATCATGGTCGACCCTCGGTTTCCAGCCTGCTCAGACGGTCGAGTACCATCGCCATCGCCTTGCGATACTGGGTCTCGCTGAACGACTCGCCGGAATTCAGGCGGCGCTCAAACTCCGCCTCGCAGTACGCGGCAAACTCCTCGGATGGTCTCTTGACTGCCGGTTTTATCTTGGCTCCAGGTCCGTCGGTCACGGCCATGCTTCTCTCCAGGAATACGCGCGATCGCTAAACCGCGAAGTATACGGACTTGGCGCGAATTCTCTAGCGGATCATCCGGCCAAGCACTTAATTTCGTAGACAAAAGCGTCGCGATCGCGGACCTGCCGTCGCACGTCCCCGGATCACCGCCGGTCAGTCGATCGGCCGGAAGTAAACGGTCTGCGCGGGCACATCGACCTCCCGCACCGCCAGTTGCAGTGTCTGGCCCAGCACGTGATCCGGCGACAATCGGATACGCGTCTCGAGCGCCAGTTCCGGCACGATCACCATCGACCTGCGGTCCTCGAGTGCGACCACCACCGCCTCGCCCTGCCAGGCCGGGTTGCGGTTCAGGTGGACCAGCTTCCAGTGCAGGTTCGACTGGCGCTCGGCGCGGCGGATCATCGCGCCGGCGCTGTCCAGCGCCGCAGTGCGCGCCAGCACCTCGTCGGCAGACAGCGTGGCGCGATCGAGCACGAAGGCCCGCAACTGCTGGTGCACGATCAGGTCGGCGTAGCGCCGCAACGGACTGGTAGCCCGCGTGTACATGTCCAGGCCCAGACCGAAATGCGGCTCCGGTTCGAGGGATGCGCGGCTGGGTTTGAACAAGCGGCGGTAAGCGTACATCTCGGCCAGCCCCTCGGGCTGGCGGACCTCGTCGGGTGAGGGCTGGGTTGCGTACGGGATGGCGATCGCGTTTGCCTGCGCAAAGCGCGCTGCGGCCTCGCCGGCCATCAGCATCGCGTCGGTGACCATGTCGCGACTGGCAAGCTTGGGCAGCGGCCGGATCACTACTTCGCCGTCGACCACCCGCACGGAGACCTCGGGCAGGTCGAGGCGTGCCGCCCCGCGCTGCAGGCGCTGCGCGCGATATGCGTCTGTGATCCTGCTGATCGTCGCAAACGGCTGTTCGTGCATGCGCGCATCGATCTCGTCGTAGCTCGCCCGCGTGACCCGCACCCACGACGGCACGACCTCGATGTCGCGGACCTTCTGGCCGTCGAAGCTGAATCCGAACGACAGCGCCGGCGACTGCTCGGCCAGGCCGAGTCCGAGCCGGTGCGTGACCGGTTCGGGCAGCATGGTGTGTATGCGCTCGGGCAGATACAGGTTGGCGCTGCGCTCGCGCGCGGCGAGGTCGATGTGCCCATCTGGCCGCACCAGCGCCGCGACATCGGCCACGTGCACCCAGAGACGATCGTCCTCGATGCTGATCGCGTCATCGGGATCCTGGTTGCCGGCGTCATCGATGGCCCATGCCTCGAGGTGGGTCAGGTCGCGGCGCGGCTCATCGGCCAGCTCCGGGACACCGATCTCCAGCGGCCCCAGGGGGACCCGCGAGCGCGCCGGCCAGGGGTTCTGGTGCGCGTCCCAGTAACCGCAGCGGACCAGGAAACGATGCGCCGCCTCGGCATTCTCCGGCACCTCGAAGGCGGCCAGGATGCGGCTGTGCTCGGACGCCCCGAGCGCGACCCGCTCGACCTCGGCCAGGCGTTTGCGATCCTCGTCCTGCAGCGCACCGGCGTCGACCCGCTGCAGAAACTCGGCCCATTCGGTCTCGGCGCGCTGTTTGCTGTCGCGCGCATCGCGTTCCGCCCTGACCGCCTCGCCGCTGCGCCGCCGGATCTGCCCCGGCCCACCCTCGAAATACAGGCCGTCCTGCAGGATTTCCCAGGTCCCCCAGGCGGTCGCCGGCGAGAACTCACCGTACAGGAACTCCGCGAGCTCCGGCAACCCGACCTCCTCACCCTCGAGCAGTTCCCAGGCCTCCTCGATCGAGGCCTCTCCGGCATCCAGCGCCCCCAGGCTGTTCAGCGGTCCGGGGTGCAGCAGGGTCACGTCCTTGTCGCGTACGCGCTTGGACTTGCCGCCCGCCAGCTGGATCTCGATCTTGTCGGCCACGCTGCTGACGATCGCGGGGTGAATCTTGTACAGCACAAGGCTGCCGGGGCGCAAAGACGCTGAGGACACAGAAAATCCCTGGGTAATGCCGATCAAACAACGAAACGGATTGTTTATGATAGCGCCATTGCCGCACCGATTAGGCATACAACCCAACAACAGGCGCGACTCATGAACAACTGGCAGGACCTGGTAACCCCGAAAGCACCGCTGCGACCCGCGTTTCCGGCTTGCGCGATCACCGACCTGACGCATTTCGGGCTGATCCGGGCGAGCGGCGCCGATCTGCGCAGCTTCCTGCAGGGACAGCTGACCGGCGATATCAACCAGGTCTCACCCGAGACCGCCCAGCTGAGCAGCTATTGCAGCCCCAAGGGCCGCATGCTGGGCAGCTTCTGGATCTTTCAACGCGGCGACGATCTCTACCTGCAGCTGCCGGCAGACCGACTCGACGCGATCCTGAGGCGACTGCGCATGTTCGTGCTGCGCGCCCAGGTGACGCTGCAGGATGCCAGCGCCGAGCTGGCGCGCTTCGGGATTGCCGGCGACTGTGCAGCGGCGATGCTGCCGTTCGTGCCGGATGTGGACAAGGGCTGCATCACCCGTGACGCACTGACCGTGATCCGCCTGCCGGGCGATCGCCCGCGCTTCGAGCTGATCGCCCCACCCGCGCGGCTGACCGACCTGTGGTCGCAGATGGCGGCCACCGCTGAGCAGACCGGGCCGGACTTCTGGTCCCTGATGGACATCCGCGCCGGTATCCCGAACGTGTTCGAGGACACGGTCGAGGCCTTCGTGCCGCAGATGGCCAATCTGCAGCTGATCGGAGGCGTCAGCTTCACCAAAGGCTGCTACACCGGCCAGGAGGTGGTGGCGCGTATGCAGTACCTCGGCAAACTCAAGCGCCGCATGTACCGCGCGCGCATCGCCGACGGCGAGCGCCCGGCCCCGGGTACCGAGGTGTTCTCGGCGAGCAGCGATTCGGGCCAGGGCGCCGGGCGAATCGTGGAATCCGCACCGTCCCCCGACGGCGGCTTCGAGGCGCTGGCCGTGCTGCAGATCAGCAGCGCGGAGGCACAGGACATGCGCCTGCGCGACGCAGACGGGGCGGCCCTCGAACTGCTCGAGCTGCCATACGCCTTTGCTCCGGCGGAGGACTGAGCTTCCCTCAAGTTTTGCGGTTCGGTTCCGCAGTAGTGGGTATCACCAACCCCGATACGGAGACCGCATGCTCAACGCAGTGAGAGGTGCCGACCTGGCGCAGCAGATACGGGAAGAGATCGAGAACAACCAGATCCAGCTGCCCACGCTGCCCGAGGTGGCGCTCAGGGTCCGCGATGCGGTCGAAAAAGACAACACCGATGCCGAGAGTATCGCGCGCATGGTCGGCAACGATGCCGCACTTTCGGCGCGCCTGTTGCAGGTCGCCAACAGCCCTTTGTACCGCGGCAGGGTCGAGATCGATTCGATACAGCAGTCAGTCACCCGGCTCGGCCTGAAGATGGTACGCAGCCTGGTCGTGAGCCTGGCCATGAAGCAGATCTTCCAGGCCACGTCGGATGCACTCGACAAGCAGTTCCGCTCCGTCTGGGACGACAGCCTGCAGGTCGCTGCGATCAGCCGGGTACTGGCCAACAACGTGCCGACACTGGAGAACGAGCAGGCCATGCTCGGTGGACTGATTCACAACATTGGTGCCCTGCCGATCCTGACCAAGCTCGATGAACAGTTCGGCTACGACGCAGACCCAGGCCTGATCGTCGAGCTGATCGAAGACCTGGCGCCGGAGATCGGTGCGCGGATTCTCAGGCACTGGAATTTCGCCGAGTCGCTGGCGAACATCCCCACCGCTTGCCAGGACATGGGCTTCGACCCGGGGCCGACACCGACCTATGCCGACATCGTGCTGGTCGCACGCCTGCAGAACCTGTCCGCGAAGGGCGGCCCGGAGGCCGAGGCGAACTGGTCGAACGTACCGGCATTTGCCAAGCTCGGCATGGAGCCCGAGCTGCTCATCGTCAACATGGAGGGCCCGGCGGAACAGATCGCCGAAGTCCGCAGCATGCTGGAAGGCTAGCGGTTCGATCCGCCCTTCCCCACCCTTGGTGTGGCTGCGATAATCTGCACAACAGACGCCGCCGTGGCGCATCGGGGTTCCTACCTTGCCTTCCGCCGCAGACCGCGACGAGCTGACTCCACTGATCGTTCATGTCATCTACCGCCTGCAGGTCGGTGGCCTGGAGAACGGCGTGGTGAATCTGGTCAACCAGATGCCTGCCGACCGCTACCGTCATGCGATCGTGTGCCTGACCGAGTCGACCGAGTTCCGCGAGCGCATCGAACGCCCGGATGTCACGGTATACGAGATGCACAAGCGGCCGGGGCAGGACTTCGCCATGTGGCATCGCCTTTACCGGCTGTTCCGCGAGATCCACCCAAGCATCGTGCACACGCGCAACATCGGTTGTCTCGAGGCGCAGATCCCCGCATGGCTGGCGGCGGTACCCTGCCGCATTCACGGCGAACACGGATGGGACCTCAGCGACCCGGACGGCAGCAACCGCAGTTATCGCTGGCTGCGCCGCCTGCACAGCCCCCTGGTGCATCAGTTCATCGCACTGTCGCGCGAGCTCGAGGACTATCTGCTGCGGCGCGTCGGCATCGCCGCGCGCAAAATCAGCCGGGTCTACAACGGGGTCGACAACACCCGCTTCCACCCCGGTGCGGGCACGCCATTGCCGGACGGCTTCAACGGCGCCGACCGCGTGGTGTTCGGCACCGTCGGGCGCATGCACGGCGTGAAGGACCAGATCAACCTGTGCCGGGCCTTCGTCCTGCTGTGTCAGCAGCAGCCGCAACTGGCATCCCGCCTGCGCCTGGTACTGGTCGGCGACGGCCCGCTGCGTGAACCCTGTGCGCGGATGCTTGCCGGCGCCGGGCTCGATGGCCATGCATGGCTGCCCGGCAACCGCACCGATGTCGCTGCGCTGATGCGTGCCTTCGACGTATTCGTTCTGCCGTCGCAGGCCGAGGGCATCTCGAACACCATCCTCGAGGCGATGGCCAGTGCGCTGCCGGTGATCGCCACCGATGTCGGCGGTAACGGCGAACTGGTTGATCCCGGCAACACCGGTTTCCTGGTCCCGGCCAACGACCCGCAGGCACTGGCCGCCCGGATGGCGCTGTACGCCGGCGACGCGACGCTGCGCCAGGCGCACGGTGCCGCCGGTTGCCAACGGGTCGCGGATCGATTCAGTATGGCGCGGATGTTGTCCGCCTATGGCGGCATCTACGATCGACTCATGGAGAGGCGCGGCGTCGCGCACTGAAGCCTATGTGTGGCATTGCTGGAATCTTTGATACGCGGAGCAAGGACCTGCCGCCGGCCGAACTGATTCAGCGCATGACCGACGCGCTCAGCCATCGCGGGCCGGATGAGTCGGGGATTCATCGCGAGGCCTGCATCGCGCTCGGGCACCGCCGCCTGTCGATCATCGACATTGCGAGCGGCCAGCAGCCACTGTTCAACGAAGATCGCTCGGTCGCGATCGTGTTCAACGGCGAGGTCTACAACTTCGCCAAATTGCGTCCCGAACTCGAGGCGCTGGGGTATCAGTTCCAGACCCACTCCGATACCGAGGTGATTCTGCGTGCGTGGCAGGCCTGGGGCGCGGGCTGCGTGCAGCGACTGCGCGGCATGTTCGCATTCGCGATCTGGGACAAGAAACACCGCCAGCTGTTTTTGGCGCGCGACCGCCTCGGCATCAAACCGCTCTACTATGCACTGCTGCCGAATGGGCACTTCGTCTTCGGATCCGAACTCAAGGCACTGTTGCCGCACCCCCGACTGCCGCGCGAGCGCGACCCGCACGCAGTCGAGGAATACTTCGCCTACGGCTATATCCCGGAGCCCAGGACGATCTTCGCAGGCGTGCGCAAGCTGCTGCCCGGTCATACCCTGCTGATCGAGCGCGGTATCACCTCGCTGCCGCGCACCAGCCAGTACTGGGACATCCCGTTTGCCGACAATGGACTGACCTCGCAGGAGGCCGCCGAGCAGGAACTCATCGAACGCCTGCGCGAGGCGGTCGACATCCGCCTGGTGGCGGAGGTCCCGCTCGGTGCGTTTCTGTCCGGCGGCGTGGATTCCAGTGCAGTGGTGGCGATGATGGCCGGCCTGATGGACCAACCGGTGAAGACCTGCGCGATAGGCTTCGACGTCGCTGCATACGACGAGACCGGGTACGCACGCCAGGTTGCCGAGCGCTATCACACCGATCACCAGACCAGTACCGTAAAGGCAGACGACTTCGAGCTGATCGACAGGCTCGGCTGGTTGTACGACGAGCCCTTTGCCGACAGCTCGGCGATGCCGACCTACCGGGTATGCGAGGCCGCCAGGCGGCGCGTTACGGTCGCCCTGTCCGGCGACGGCGGCGACGAGAACCTGGCCGGCTACCGACGCTATCGCATGCACCTGGCCGAGGAGCGGCTGCGCAGCCACCTGCCATTGGCCTTGCGTAGGGCGGTATTCGGGCCGCTCGGCGCAATCTATCCCAAGGCCGACTGGGCGCCGCGCTTCCTGCGTGCCAAGACAACCTTCCAGTCGCTCGCGCGCGACACCGTCGGCGCATGGTTTCACAGCGTCTCACGCATGACGGACCAGCAGCGCCAGGCCCTGTTCAGCCAGGCGTTCAAGAACGAACTGGCCGATTACAACGCCGTGCAGGTGCTGCGCCGGCATGCCGCACATGCGCCGACCGATCACCCGCTGTCACTGGTGCAGTATCTCGACCTGAAGACCTTCCTGGTCGCGATTTTGCACAAGGTCGACCGTGCCAGCATGGCCCATTCGCTCGAGGTGCGGGTGCCGCTGCTCGACCACAAGCTGGTGGAGTGGATGTCGGGCCTGAAGCCCGAGTGGAAACTCGCTGGCGGAGACGGCAAGCACCTGTTCAAGCGCGCGCTGCGTCCCTATCTCCCAGAGGAAATCATGTACCGCCCGAAACAGGGCTTTTCGATCCCGCTGGCTGAATGGTTCCGTGGCCCGCTACGTGAGAAATACCGCCGTGAGGTCCTCAGCGAACCGCTGCGTGACAGCGGCCTGTTCAACAGCGATTACCTGCAGCAGCTGCAGCAGCAGCACGACAGCCGCCGCCGCGACAACAGCGTGGCGATGTGGGCATTGCTGATGTTCGCACTCAGCGACCGTCATCTGGCAGCGAGCTGACGCCAGCCACCGCCGGCCCTGGATCGGCTGCGCTTCCGCCAATACCCGCTGGGCCGGGTCGATCCCGATGACGGGGGCGGGCCAGCAGGCCCGCCCCAACGGATCACGCAGTCAGCGCCGCATGCGCCGCCGCCAGGCGTGCCACCGGCACGCGTGGCGCGGAACATGACACGTAGTTCAGACCTGCGTTGTGACAGAAGGCGATCGACGATGGATGACCACCGTGCTCGCCGCAGATGCCGACCGAGAGATCCGGCTTGGTCTGCCGACCCCACTGCACTGCCAGTTCCATCAGCTTGCCCACACCCTTCGTATCAAGCACCTCAAACGGGTTGTCGTGCAGGATGCCAAGCTGGTTGTACATGGGCAGGAACTTGTTCTCCGCATCCTCGCGCGAGAACGAGAAGGTCGCCTGGGTGAGATCGTTGGTGCCGAACGAGAAGAAGTCGGCCTCCCGCGCCAACCCGTCGGCACGCATACAGGCGCGCACCACCTCGATCATGGTGCCGAATCGACAGCTCAGCGTGTGCCCGGTCTTGGCCTCGACCTCGGTGCGGATCTCGTCCACGTACTTCTTGATCCAGCGCAGCTCCTCGGCCGTACACACCTGCGGCACCATCATCTGCGGATGGACCTCGAGCCCCTTGGCGACGCACTCGGCCTCCGCCTCGAGGATCGCGCGGATCTGCATGCGGTAGATCTCCGGATAGGTGATCCCCAGGCGCACGCCTCGGTGGCCGAGCATCGGGTTGACCTCGGTGAGCGCGCGGACCTTGCGCAGGATCTGCTCCTTCTTGATGATCGCCGCCTCGACCAGGTCGGCGCTGACGATCTGCTTCACGGCCGGATGACCGCCGGCATCAATGCCGCCCTCGATCAGCATCAGCGAGCTGGCCAGGACATCCATACCCTGTACCGAGTCGCGCAGATGGCGCAACTGCTCAATATCACTCTGCAGTTGCCGTTCACTGGGCAGGAACTCGTGAATCGGTGGGTCGAGCAGTCGGATGGTCACCGGATACGGCGACATGGTCTCGAACAGACCGCGAAAATCGGCACGCTGCATCGGCAGCAGCCGATCGAGTGCGGACTGGCGCTGCTCCTCGTTCTCGGCGACGATCATTTCGATCACCACCGGCAGGCGCTCCACCGCATTGAACATGCGCTCGGTGCGACACAGACCGATCCCGCGTGCGCCGAACTTGAGCGCGCGTGCCGCATCGACCGGGGTATCGGCATTTGCCATCACGCGCAGATAGGCCGCGTCGTCTGCCCATTGCAGCAGCCGCTTCAACTCGTCGGAGAACTCCGGTTCGACCATCGGCACCCGGCCGAGGTAGACATTGCCGCTGGAACCATCGATCGTGATCATGTCGCCTTCGCGGATCACATGGCTGCCGACGGTCGCTTCGCGCCGCTGCACGTCGACCTGGATCCCCTCGGCGCCTGCCACACAGGGCTTGCCCATGCCGCGCGCGACCACCGCGGCATGCGAGGTCTTGCCGCCCCGGCTTGTCAGGATGCCCTGCGAGGCGAAAAAGCCGTGGATATCCTCCGGCTTGGTCTCTTCACGCACCAGGATCACCTGGCGTCCCATATCCTTGCCCTGCACCTCGGCGCGGTCGGCGTCGAACACCGCGTAGCCAGAGGCGGCGCCCGGCGATGCCGGCAGGCCCTGGGCCATCGGCTCACCCTTGAACCCGGGGCTGAGGCGCGGATACAGCATCTGCTCGAGATGCATCGGGTTGATCCGTAGCAGCGCCTGCTCCTTGCTGATCAGGCCCGTCTTCACCATCTCAACCGAGGTGCGCACCATCGCGACCGCGTTCATCTTGCCGTTGCGGGTCTGCAGGCAATACAGCACGCCGCGCTCGATGGTGAACTCGAAGTCCTGGATCTCCTTGTAGTGACTCTCCAGGCGGTCGCGCAGCTCGTCGAGCTGGCGCGCCATCTCGGGCATCTCGACCGCGAGCTGGTGGATCGGCTTGGGGGTGCGGATGCCCGCGACCACGTCCTCGCCCTGCGCGTTGACCAGGTATTCACCGTACAGCTTGTCTTCGCCGGTCGCCGGGTTTCGGGTGAAGCCGACACCGGTCGCGGAATCGTTGCCCCGGTTGCCGAACACCATGGTGCAGACGTTTACCGCAGTGCCATTGGCCATTTCCGGCGTAATCTTGAACTCGCGCCGGTAGTCGACCGCACGTTTGCCCATCCAGGAGCCGAACACGGCCTTGATCGAGATCTCGAGCTGTTCGTAGGGATCTTCCGGGAATGGCCGACCGGTGTGCTCCTGGAACACGCGCAGGAAGCGCTCGCTGACCTGCTTCAGGTCGTCGGCCGAGAGTCCGACATCCTCCTTGACATGGGCGGCCTGCTTGACCGCATCGAACTCCTTGTCGAACACCTCGTCGGGCACCCCCATCGCGACCTTGCCGAACAGCTGGATGAAGCGCCGGTAGGCGTCGTAACCGAAGCGTGCATCTCCGGTCTGGCGGATCTCCCCCTTTAGGGTCTCGGTGTTCAGGCCGAGGTTCAAAATGGTGTCCATCATGCCCGGCATCGACAGCGCCGAACCGCTGCGCACCGAAACCAGCAAGGGGTTGTCCGGATCTCCGAAGCCCTTGCCGGTCGCCTGCTCGACACGGACCATGTGCTCACGCACCTGGCGCATCATGTCCTCGGGGACATCTTTGCTACCGGATGCCAGATAGTGCAGGCAGGCCTCGGTAGTGATCACAAAACCCGGCGGGACATTCAGCCCGATCTGCGTCATCTCGCAGAGGTTCGCACCCTTGCCGCCGAGGAGTTTCTTGTTGCTGCCGTCACCTTCGGTAAAGGCATATACCCAATGGTTCGCACCCGAATCCGTATTCACCAATCCACCTTCCTTAATCGCGCCAAGCCGGCGCCGAAGCGGTAATTTTTAACATGCTTTCGCTGTCGCCGTGATGACTACGATTGCTCACCCATGCACAAATGCAACTTAGGTGACCGGGGTCAAATGCGCGCCGCGTTTACGCCGCACACAGCGGCCCCGAGAGGGTCCGCGATGCAGCGCTTTGCCGGGCCGCCGCCCGCCCATCGGCAGCCGTCTCCGCACCGTGGCGGGGCGTCGTGGTCGCTCCGCGCACTGGTCTGGCGCGGCCGGTGATCCGCAGCGGCCTGAAACCGGGCAAAAGACGCTGGCATGAATCCTGATTGCGCACAAGAACGGCAGCAGACTGCCGCTATCGAAAGCGCAGGCGAAGTCGTGCCAGATGCAGCGAGGTCGAGGCCCATGAGCAATCCGAGTGGCGTACCACGCCGTCCAGTCGTGCTGATCGTCCTGGACGGTTTTGGCCTGAATCCGGGGCGCCTGAACAACGCCGTCGCGCGGGCCGACACCCCGAATCTGGACGCCTACTTCGCGCGCTATTCGCACACCGCGCTGCACGCCTCCGGACCCGCGGTTGGCCTGCCCGACGGCCAGATGGGCAATTCGGAGGTCGGGCACCTCACCCTGGGCTGCGGCAGCATCGTGCGCCAGGACGTCGTGCGCATAGACGACGCCATCGACAACGGCGAGTTCGGGCGCAACGCTGCGCTGCTCGAGGCCGCCGACCGGGCCGCCTCCAGGGGACGCCCGCTACACCTGCTCGGGCTGGTCTCGGACGGTGGCGTGCACGCCAGCCTGACGCACCTGCAGGCGCTGATACGCCTGTCTCACGAGCGCGGTGCCAAACCGCTGCTGCACATGTTCACGGACGGTCGCGACACCGCGCCGCGCTCGGCCCCGGACTACCTGCCAATCGTTGAACCCGCACTGCACGAGGCCGGAGGTGCGATCGCCAGCATCATGGGCCGGTTCTTCGCGATGGACCGCGACCAGCGCTGGGAGCGCACCGAACTGGCCTGGCGTGCGCTGATGCTGGGCAAGGGACAGCATGCGCTATCGGCCGAGAGCGGCATCCGCGCGGCGCATGCCGCCGGTGACGGCGACGAATTCATCCGCCCGATACTGCTGCCGCCGTTCCAGCCGATTAGCGCCGAGGACGAGGTGGTGTTGTTCAATTTCCGCAAGGACCGGCCACGCCAGATCGTGGCCGCGCTCGCCCTGCCGGATTTCAGCGGCTTCGACCGGGGAACCACACCGCTGGCCCGGGTCACCTGCCTGATGGCCTATGACAGCAGCTTCAACCTGCCCCATGCGTTCAGCCCCGAGCGTCCTCTGGTGACCCTCGGCGAGGTCGTCAGCGCTAACGGCATCGCGCAGTTTCGCTGTGCGGAGACCGAGAAATACCCGCACGTGACGTTCTTTTTCAACGGCCAACGTGCCGAGCCATCACCCGGCGAGCACCAGTTCATGGTGCCCTCGCCAAAGGTCAACACCTACGACCAGCGGCCGGAGATGAGCGCGCGCGTCGTCGCCGACGCGGTCATCCAGGCGATCGAGAGCGGCCACCATGGCTTCATCCTGGTGAACTTCGCCAACGGCGACATGGTCGGGCACACCGCGGTGGCGGAGGCCGTGATCCGGGCAGTCGAGACGCTCGATCGCGAGGTGGGTCGGGTGCTGGAGGCGGCGGTGGCCGCGGACTACTCGGTGATCCTGACTGCAGATCACGGCAACTGCGAAGAGATGATCGACCCGTTGACCGATGAGCCGCACACGCAGCACACCGTCTACCCGGTTCCGTGCCTGGTGATGGACGAGGAGGCCTGGCAGCTATCGTGCGTCGGCGGACTGTCCAACGTCGCCCCGACCGTACTGCAACTGATGGGCCTGCAACAACCGCAGGCTATGGAGGCACGCTCGCTGCTGCTGCGCCCGCTGCGCGCGCCGTCACGCCTGCAGCGCAGCCCATTCCGCAGCGCGGCCTGAGCATCGCTGCCGGGCGCACCGATTACAGCGAGAAGCCGCTACCAGCGGCATCGCCATAAGGCGCCCATCCGTCTCGTCGGTGCTGCCCGGCGCGTCGCGCTCAGGGCGTGCGGTTCGCCGCCCCGCGCAGCAAGGCCTCGACCGCGCCATGCCCGCGCCGGGCGGCATAATCCGCAGCGCTGAATCCCGCCGTATCAAGCAACCCGGCCTCGGCGCCATTGGCAAGCAGCAGTTCCACGACCGCCGCATGCCCGCCGTACGCCGCCTCGAACAACGCGGTCCAGCCCTCGTCATTGCGGGCATCGACCGGGCTGCCCGCAGCCAGCAGGGACTGGGAGGCCTCCAAGCGGCCGGCCTCGGCGGCCCAGTGCAGCGCGGTCGAACCATTCTGATCCCGTTGACTCACGTCCGCAGTGGCCAGCAGCAGTTCGAGTGTGCGTACATCACCAGCGGCCGCCGCATGCATCAGCGGCGTCGCACCATGTTCATCGGCCGAACCGGTGGAGGCGCCAGCGGTAAGCAGCTCTGACACCACCTCGGCGTGGCCCGCGGCGGCTGCCGCAGCCAGCGCTGTCTGCCTGTGCCGATCGGTGGCCTCGACCTCCGCCCCCGACGCGATCAGGCTGTGGACGATGCCGGCGTTGCCGGCGCGTGCCGCCATGAACAACGCGTCCTCGCCGGCCCGCGTTCTGATTGAAAGATCGGCATTCCGCAGCAGCAGCCGCTGCACGACGTCGGCCTTGTCGTTCTCGGCAGCGAAGGTCAGCGCGGTGCACCCGTATCGGGTTTGCGCATTGACATAGGCGCCGCCGGACAATAGCAGCGCGACGACCTCGTCGCGCCCTTCTTCGGCGGCAAACATCAGTGCGGTCATCCCCAGTGCGTCGCTCGCATTGGGGTCGATGCCAGCAGCCAGCAGGCGCGTCACGACAGCGACATCGCCAGCTATCGCGGCCCGGATCAATGCCTGGTCATCCTCGGCGGCCGACAGGTTCACGGCCATCGCGCACAGCACGACCCACAAGGCGGCGCGCAGGCCCGTGAGCCAGGCGGGCTTCATGGCGAGTCCGCCTTGGCCACTTCTTCCGGCTTCTTCGGGTATTCGTGCGCAATACCCTTGTGGCAGTCGATGCAGGTCTTGCCCTCGTGTGGGGCCTGGGAATGCTTCTTGCGCGCCGACCGATCCTGTTCACTCAGATCCATCGCGGTGAAGTCATGACAATTGCGACATTCGCGCGAATCGCTGCTTTTCATCGTGTCCCAAACGCGATTGGCGAGTTCCCAGCGCTTGGCCTTGAACTTCTCCGGCGTATCCACAGTGCCCATGATCTTGTGATAGAGCTCGTTGGTCGCCTGGATCTTGCGCACCACCTTGTGCCCCCAGTCACGCGGCACATGGCAGTCGGCGCAGGTCGCCTGCACACCGGAGGGGTTACGGTAGTGCACCGACTCCTGATACTCCTTGTACACGGTGTCGCGCATCTCGTGACACGAAATGCAGAACGCCATCTTGTTGGACATCTCCATCGCGGTGTGGAAACCACCCCAAAACAGGATGCCGGCAACGACCCCCAGCAGCAGGACGATCGGTGGTGAACGGCGCTGCAGAAACGCACGCGTTCGGCGCAGAAATCGCGGCTCTTGTGCCGACATGGGTCCCCTCCACGGAATAAGCCCGCCACCCTCGATGGCATCTGCCAAAACACTGGCCAGCCTTCGCTGCCGCTTCCCGGCCCCGCCACCATCAAGGTGTTTCTTGGGCGGTGCATCGGGCCGCAGCGGCCTAGGGACTGTTGGCATAGTGCGTCAGTCGCCCGCACTGTATCTTGATTTGCATCAAGTTGGAAACGCAAACATCGGCTGCCGGCGCCTGCGATTGCGCCAGCAACGAAACGGTCGGCACGGCACGGCACGCAGCTGTAATCTGCCGAAAGGGGTGGTGCAGCCATCTCGGGCTGATCGGCGCACAACGACGGGCGCGGCCCGCAGGCTGCACCGCCCCGGCCCCGTGAGACCCGACCTCAGCCCTCCAGGCGCATGTGCGGGAACAGCAGCACGTCGCGGATCGAGGGCGAATTGGTGAACAGCATGACCAGGCGATCGATACCGATGCCCTCGCCTGCAGTCGGCGGCAGGCCGTGCTCCAGGGCACGGATGTAGTCGGCATCGAAATGCATAGCCTCTTCGTCGCCCGCCTCCTTCTCCTCGACCTGACGGCGGAAGCGTTCGGCCTGGTCTTCCGGATCATTCAATTCGGAGAACCCGTTGGCCAGCTCGCGGCCACCGATGAAGAACTCGAAGCGGTCGGTCACGAAGGGGTCGCTGTCGTTGCGCCGCGCCAGCGGCGACACCTCGGTCGGATAGGCGGTGATGAAGGTCGGATCCTTGAGCAGGTGCTCGACGGTCTCTTCGAAGATCTCGACCTGCACCTTGCCGAGACCATAACTCGGCTTCACGCCAATGCCCAGACGCCTGGCCAACGCGGTTGCGCGCTCCAGGTCGTCCAGATCCTCTGCCTTGATGTCCGGATTGAAATGCAGGATTGATTCCCTCACCGTCATGCGCGCAAAAGGCCGGCCGAAATCATAGCTGTCACCCTGGTACTCGACCATCGTGTTGCCGAGCAGATCGCGCGCGATGCCGCGCAGCAGTTCCTCGGTACGATCCATCAGGTGATGGTGATCGACGTAGGCCTCGTAGAACTCAATCATTGTGAATTCGGGGTTGTGGCGCGTCGACAGTCCTTCGTTGCGGAAGTTGCGGTTGATCTCGAATACCCTCTCGAATCCACCCACCACCAGGCGCTTGAGGTACAGCTCGGGGGCGATGCGCAGGTACAGCGCCATATCCAGCGCGTTGTGATGGGTCACGAACGGGCGCGCACTGGCACCACCCGGAATGACCTGCATCATCGGCGTCTCGACCTCGAGGAAGCCGGCGTCGACGAAATACCGGCGGATATACTCGATGATCCGCGAACGCAGGATGAAGGTATTGCGCGCCTCCTCGTTGACGATCAGGTCGACATAACGCTGGCGGTAGCGCTGTTCCTGGTCGGCCAGGCCATGCCACTTCTCGGGCAGTGGACGCAGCGCCTTGGTGAGCAGCGCGGCATCGTCCAGGTACACATAGAGATCGCCCTTGCCGGACTTGTGCACCGGCCCCTCGCCGCCGACGATGTCGCCGATGTCCCAGCCCTTGATCTGCGTCTGCAGGTCCTCGGGCAGGTTCTTCTTGTCCACGTAGAGCTGGATCCGACCGGACATATCCTGGATCACGATGAACGGACCGCGCCGCGCCATGATTCGTCCGGCAACGCGCGCCCGCTGGCACAGCGTCTCCAGCTCCTGTTTGCTCTTTTCGCCAAGGCGGTCCTGCAGCTCGGCGGCCAGCACGTCGCGACGGAACTGGTTCGGGAAGGCATTGCCATTGGCACGCATTGCGGCGAGCTTCTCGCGGCGCACGGCGATGAGTCGGTTTTCGTCTTGCTGCTGATCGGTCATCTTTTCGTCTACCGCAAAGAGCGCAAAGCGCGCAAAGTATTAGTTCGTCTGGAGGCTCGAGTCCACGATACCTGGCGGGGTATCGCGCACGCGTTCGGCTCGGATGTCAACGCGAAGCCCGCCTGCGCGCCGTTTGCACGCTTTGCGGCGGTTGTTGCGTATTACAATCCGCTCTTCAGGCTGGCCTCAATGAACGGGTCCAGACCGCCGTCGAGCACCGCCTGGGTGTTGCCCGTCTCCACCCCGGTGCGCAGGTCCTTGATGCGCGACTGGTCGAGCACGTACGAGCGTATCTGGCTGCCCCAGCCAATGTCGGACTTGCTGTCTTCGAGTGCCTGCTGGCTCTCGCTGCGCTTCTGCATCTCCAGTTCGTACAGCTTGGCCTTGAGCTGCTTCATCGCCTGGTCTTTGTTCTTGTGCTGCGAACGGTCGTTCTGACACTGGGTGACCGTGCCGGTCGGCAGGTGGGTGATGCGCACCGCGGACTCGGTCCGGTTGACGTGCTGACCGCCGGCGCCCGAGGCGCGGTAGACGTCGATGCGCAGGTCGGCCGGATTGATCTCGATCTCGATCGAATCGTCGATCTCGGGCGACACGAACACCGAGCTGAACGAGGTGTGCCGGCGGTTGCCCGAGTCGAACGGCGACTTGCGCACCAGGCGGTGCACGCCGGTCTCGGTGCGCAACCAGCCGAAGGCATACTCGCCCTCGAACCGGATCGTGGCCGACTTGATGCCCGCGACCTCGCCCGGGGAGACCTCCATCAGCTCGGTCTTGAAGCCGTGCTGCTCGCCCCAGCGCAGGTACATGCGCAGCAGCATCTCTGCCCAGTCCTGCGCCTCTGTACCACCCGAGCCGGCCTGGATATCGACGAACGCATTGCTGGCGTCCAGCTCGCCGGCGAACATGCGCCGAAACTCGAGCTCCGAAACTCGCTCGTCGAAGGTGTCCACGTCGGCGGCGATCGACGCGACCGTATCCGCATCGCCCTCCTCGACCGCCATCGCCAGCAGGTCGGCGCCATCGGCCAGCCCGGCACTCAGCTCGTCCATGTTGAGCACCACACCCTCGAGCAACGCGCGTTCCTTGCCCAGCGCCTGGGCGCGTTCCTGGTCGCTCCAGATGTCCGGGGCCTCCAGTTCGAGCAGTACCTCGGTCAGGCGCTCCTTCTTGCCCTCGTAGTCAAAGATACCCCCTGAGGGACGCCAGTCGTCCCCTCAGATCGGCGATTTTGTTGGTGATCGGATTGATGTCCTGCATGCTCAGCCCCTGGAATTCAAGCCCGCCATTCTAGCCCAGTCCGGGCAACCTCCCCAACTCCTCGTGGCCGTACGGGGTTCAGTCGGCCGCCGGGAACAGACCGACGAATGGCTGCCCCTCGCGCGGTCGGGCCATCATGTCCGCCACGCTGTCGCGCCAGGCAGCGTAGTGCGCGGTCTGCTTGTGCGCGAGCGCGTCGGTCGCGCTGGCGTAGGCCTCGTAGAGCACGAAATGCGTGGGGTCGGCCGCGTCCTGCAAGATGTCGAAGCGGCGGTTACCGGGTTCTGCGGTCGAACCCTCGTGGTTGAGCCGGCAGGCCTCGACGAAATCGGTGATCCGCTCGGGCCTTACGGATACATGTACCAGGGTCACGTGCATCGCATTCACTCCTCGTTGGCTTCGATGGATCCGGCCGGTGGGGCTGCATCGCTTGCATGCCCGCCGATCCAGCTGGACAAGAGCATGGTCAGGATCACACTGGCCGCAAAGGCGTAGATCCCGCCCTCGACGCGCGCCTCGGCGACCGACCCAAGTTTGACCGATACGACCAGCAGCGCGACCACGAACACGTCGAGCATCGACCATTTGCTGTAGGCCGCCAACCATTGTAGGTGGCGGCGGTGGCGCTCGCCCTGGGCGACGTCGAAATTCCAGATCAGCAGCAACAGCAGGATCTTGATCGCCGGAAAGACCACGCTAAACGTGCCGACCAGCGCGAACAGCCCCCACTCGGCCTCCTGCGCCAGCTGCTGCAGGGCCGACAGCAAACTTACCGTATTGCTGAAAACGTAGAACTTCTCCAGGGTCAGGATCGGCGCCTGCAGACCGTATAGCAGCAACGCCAGCGCGGCGATCAGCAGCAGGTTGACGGCTGCGCCGCGCAGCGGGTGACGCGCTGCGTAACTGTTGTGGAATGCCATTTCGTCCCGATGCCGACCTGCGTCAGACTAGGTTACCCAGTCGGCCGCGCCATTACCACGCGCCGGACTGTCTTTGGCGATCGCCTGGCGCGCAGCAATCTGTCGGCCGCGCCACCACGGCAAGAGGCGGACGTCAGCGCAGCTCGCGGCGGAACACGATGCTCGATGGGCGATTGAAGATACCGAAGGTCGCGCGGCCGGTCGGATCGATGTCGCCGCTGCTGCTCCAGTCGTACTTCAGGTGGGTGGGGACCACGGCGGTCACCCCGATGACCCCGCTGTTGCCGCTGCCCGGGGCCTTCAGGTTCAGGTTGAAAAGGCCGGCCAGCGGCGGCGACTCGAACTCCATTCCGGGCGGCACGTTACCGGCGCAACCCAGGCCGGAGTCGTTGTCCGTGTCCCAGATGCAGACCTCCGCAGGCAACAGGCCGTCAGTGCCGTTGAGGTCGGTGAAGGCCATTACGGACACGCTGGAACAGCTGTCGGCGGTGTTGCGGACGAAACCGATCGCACTACCGGCGTAGTGCTCGACCTGCATTGGCATAGCCAGGTTCTGCAGCTCCGAACCGTGCGCATTCGCCAGCGCGATCCGTCCATAGTGCATCTCGACCCCATCCGGTTTGGCCGCCAGCGGGGTGCCGGCCGCGACCAGGCCATCGCCGTCGACGACCGACGACAGGCCGATCTCGAGGTCGGTCACGAACGGCGCGACCAGATCGTTGGCGCCGCGCCCCCAGGTGAAACCGGCCGCGGAAACGACCAGGTCGAGCGTACCGTCGGCGTTGTCGGTCAGCGTCCTGTTGCCGGCATTGGTCCACGCCAGCGCGACCGGTGTAACCCCGTCGACCCCCAGCTGGGTCGAATCAGCGGCGACTGCGGCAAAGAAAAAGTCGGCGACGCCGAGCTTGGCATAGGCGCCGCTGTAGTTGTGCGTTATCGCCCCGCTACTGTTGTACGCGGTCACGCGGAACCGGGCGCTGCTCGTCAGCGTCACCTCCTGACCCTGGTAGCTGAAACCGCCAGCCGGACAGGTATCGCCGAGCGCACCGTCGCTTATCGTGCTGACCGTCAGCGTGGCCGGATGGAAGCGCCCCACCCAAGCGGTGTCGGCAGTATTGGCGAACTTGCAGCCATACCTGCCGCCCACCGACAGCTGGGAGAAATCATCGCTACAATCGCCGTCCGCGGCGTCGCTGCTGGCAAAGCTGTCATCGTACAGGCCCTGCGCGGCCAGGCGGAAACTGCCGACCTCCGAGTAGCTGAAATCGCTTCCGGTGGCCGTGCCGCTTGCGGCATCGGCGGCACTGAATGGTCCCGCCAGCATGCCGGCCCGGACGGCCCCGGCATGCGCGATCAGCTTGCTGTTGTCGATCTTCGGTACGCCGGTGTAGCCGGCCCCACCGACGGCCGCAAGGCTGAATGCCGATCCGGCTGCCGCACTGGGAGCACCCGCGGATGCGCTGTTGTTCAGCGCGGGGGGACTGAGCGACAGCGCAGTCGGGCGTATCGTGAAGGTATCCGTCGAGCAGCCGACCAGATCCGGGTCCGGCGCGGTGTCCGTCACCCGGCAGCCGACGGTGCGCAGGGCCTTGCCGACGACCATCGCCGCTGCGGCCTTGCGTCCGTTGTCAGCGGCGCTAAACAGCAAGGTCTGGCTCACGCCCGGCGACAATGCCGGTCTCGCGCCGCAGGCAACAGCACCGGAGGCATCCACCAGCTGCACAGTCACCGAGCGGTCTGCATCCGACGCATAGGCCGTCTCCTGCGCATCCATGATGCCGTCACTGTTGCTGTCTTTGACCGCAACCACATCAAAGGTGAAGGACGTACCCACCTTCTGCAGGTACAGGTGACCGCTGACCGCGTCAGCACCACTGACCACGCAGTTGAATCCGCCCGCATTGATGACCGGTGGCGGCCCTGACCCCCCATCACCGGTGCACCTGGGATGACTGGGCGTGCAGCTGCCGTTGACGGTAGCATTGTTCTTGATCGAAAGATCGCCGCCGGCGGTGACGTCGCCGGTGAGATGGGTATTGTTGCCGATCGATACATCGCCCCCGCTGCTGATGGTCAGCTGCAGATTGCCGTTGTTGCCAATCGCGACATTACCGCCCGCGTTGATGCGAAACAGGTGGCCGTTGGCGTTGATGGTGACGTTGTTGCCGACGGAGAATCCGCCGCCAATCGTGACTGTGAGGTCAGCCGTCAGGGTCACGCTGTCATTGCTTCGCAGCGAAATGTTTCCCGGGCAGCTGTAGCTCGCGTTGCACGAGGAGAACGCCCCCCCGCTGCCGATATCGCCGGGCAACGAATAGCTGGCGCACCACGAGGCCGTGGACAAGCAGAACAGCACAAGACCGATCGCAAACTGCCATCCCGCACCCTGCCGGCCTTTATCCGGCCAGGCTGTTGCGCTGATCACCCGGGCGCCGCGCGCGGCCATGTCTTGTGTCGCGCTATTCATTGATTGTCGCCCGGAAAGATCGACTGACATAATCCGGACTACCAAAGCTGCCGCGGCTAGCAGCAACAGTGACGTCGTACAAGGCATAGTTCCCGCCCGACTCCGTAACCGCATTCCGCGCGCAGGCCTTCAAGACGATGCTGAACCCCTCCGCGGTGAAGCTGGTCGGCACGGGCGGACAGGCCCCGGGGTTGCTGTGAATTTCATAGGCTACCCACTCGAGGCCGCTCGCCGCCGCATACCGCGCACGCGAGTACTGTGCGGAAAGCGCGCTCGCCGTATGCTGTGCGGTGGCAAGGCTGACCATGTAGGCCGCCAGGCTCGACACGACGACCAGCAGGAATAGCGTGGATATCAGGCTAAAGCCACGCATCCCGGACATCTGTTGACGTAGCGCCACGGCACTGATTGCGGCGCCCGCCGGCAGCCTGCCGCAGGCACAGCGTAGATTGACGCAGCTGATCCCGGATATCGTCTTCATGGCATGTTCGGCACGTGCACCTGCTCGAACAGGGTGACGCCCTCGCCCGCCTCGGCAATAGCCACCCGCAGCCGCAGCACGCCATTGCGGGTTGGCGTACCGGCCGTGTACGCGAAACTGCATGCGGAGACCCTGTCCGCCACCAGCGAGAACTCGGCCGGATTGCTCAGTGCGACCAGCTCCGCGTGCTCGTCCGCGGCGGAGTGCGGATGCGTGAGGCTGTATCCCACGTAGCGGCGCAGGGTGCCCGCGGCCGGGTCGCACAGATAGCTGACCGGCGTATCCACGATGTAAAAGCGCCGGTCGGGCGAGGCGGCCGGGAACACCGGGGCTCCGCTGGCGAAATCCGTATTGATGAATGCGACGGAAGTGGCGGTCACCGCGCTCAGAGTGGCCAGGTTGTCGGGACGCCAGGCGCCGCCGATGTGATCCGAGTTCCATGCATCCGTGCCCGGCTGGCCGGTATTGTAGATCGACACACAGGCGGCAGTGCCGTCGATACAGGCGGATGCAGATGCCGAGGTGGCCAAATCAGCATAGGCGCTGAATGGACCGAGCACGTCGAAGTCGGTATCCGCGTCGACCGGCAGAAAGCTCAACTCATCGCCGGGCGGGCCCGCGCGGTAGCGTCCGCCAGTCACGACATGCAGAAGCTCCACGCAGGCACCAGCACAACCAACCCTGATGCTGTTGGGCAGCGCCTGCTGCACATCGCGCGCGATACGATCCGTCGCACCTTGTGCGATGTCGACCAGCCGTGCCCGGCGGCTCTGATCCACGTAGGCGTCGACAGGTGCCGTGATGAACTGCGTGACCACCATCGACAGCGCGCCGCTGACGATGATCACGATGATCATCTCGATCAGTGTGAAGCCGCACTGTCCGCGCGACGGCATGCAAGGGCTGCGCAGCGGCAGACCGTCACGTCGCCTCGGGCGGATACCCCTGGATTGCGCGACCGGGATCACGTCAATTCATCCTGTAGGCGGCCAGCGGGAACGCGAAACCGGCTTCGCCGTCGTAGGTGACGACTACCTCGATGCGCCTTGCGGGGGCGCCGTTGAGCGCGGTGCTGGTGACATTGACCGCGACATTGTAGCCCTCGAGTCCCGCAATCGCGCTGCCCGTCTGGTCGGCGGCACCGCCGGTATCGGACAGTCCGTGATAGTCGGTGACGTCATCGAAGGTTGCGCGGACCTCGCCGGTCTCAGGGCCGCCCGTGTCGCCGCCGGAAGGATCCGTGAGCGGCTGTGTGAGGATCTCTTCCATATACGATTCGGCAATCGCGATGGCCTGGGTACGTAGCAGCGGGTCGGCACTGCTTGCACTGGTGCGCACGATCAGCATCATTACGCTGCTCAGCGTGACAGAGATGATCACGATGGAGACCACCAGCTCGATCAGTGTTGCACCATGCTGGCGTTGCATGATCAACCCGCGTGGACGTATCCGGTGGTGTGCTCCACCGTTACGTTCCTGGCGCCGATGCTGACGGTTTGCGGGGCGCTGAGCAGCGTGCCGCTCGACGCATCGTGAGGCCGCCCCTGCGAATCGAAATAGACGTCCAGGCCACCGACCGCGACACCCGCTGGAGCAGTCCCACTCCAGTTGCCACCACCCGGCTGAACAACCGCACGGGTGAATGCACCCGCTGTGCAATCGATCTGGCGCTGCAGCAACTGGTATCCGGTGGCCGTCACGTGTAGGCGGGTGTCGCAGCGCGTGGCGAGTGCCACCTTCTGCGCATAGCTAGCAGCCGCCACAACCGCATCAGTGAAGCCGAGTGCCTCGAACCGGCTCGCGGTGAAAAAACGTGGCATCGCATTCGCAGCCACGATACCGAGCAGGACGATCACCACCGCGAGCTCGATCACGGTGTAGCCGGACTGTGCCCATAACAGACCAGAAACGCGGCCCTGGGGCCGCGTTTCTGGTCTGCATGCAATGCGATTCATCGTCCGTTCAGGGAAACATGTCCGGGCAGTCTTACGGATTGTTCACCGCGAGCGAACCGTTCGACGCCGTGTAGGTAATCGCACGGCCCGCCGTGTCACCGTTGTACGCAAAGGTACAGACCTGCCCGGCGGCGGTCGCCAGGTAGTCGGAACCTGCGGCCGTGGCGACCGTGGGCGGATTCTGCATCACGCCGTTCCAGACCTCGACACAGTCCGCGGCATCGGCGATCGTGGCATTGTCACCGGTACCCACCGGCCAGCCCGCCGCATTCGAATCGACCGTGCCATCACCAAAATTGGCGACGTCGGCCTGGGCCGCGTTGTGGCCGTTGGCCACCCACTGGGCGCGGTACATCGCCACGCCTGCTCCGAAGCCACCGGCGGCGCCATCGACTGCCGCCTGGTGCGCCTGTGTCTGTACATTCATAAAACGAGGCAGCGCCGTTGCCGCCAGGATGCCGAGAATGATGATCACAACCACCAGTTCAACGAGGGTGAAGCCAGCTTGTTTTTTCATACGAGACTCCAGAATCTCCTGTCACTATGCCGAGACGGCGATCACTCCCAGTGAAGGAGATGTGCCCCCGCTCAGCCAACATAGCGACGATCGTCACAGAATCTTTAGGCAATACATGCATATGCGAAGAACCTGCAGGCTGGTTCTACGCGTCGCCGCTGCCTCAGTCGTGGATCCACTCGACTACCCAACCGCTCTGGCCCTGCGCTGCCGCGTATGGCTCGCAGACGCAGGCATTTGGGATCGCGGCCAGCTCACCGTCGATGTAGATGAGCGGCATGCGGTCGCGCAGCCAGGGTGGGATCGCGAACTGCTGGGCAATCTTCTTGAAGGTCCGGCTACCCGCCCGGCCGACCGGCTGGCAGCGCAGGCCGGCATTGCGAAAGCCGATCTGAACCCGGCCCTGCTGCCAGCGGCGTGTGTCGATGCCACCGGGCATCAGCCGACGGCGCAGCACACCAAGACCCGCGCCCAGGGCGAGCTGCTCGCCCTGCCACTCGATGAGGCCGGTAGGCGGCTCGCCGGGGCCTCCCGAAACCAGCCATGCCTGGTCGCGAAAGCGCCGCAGCTCACCGCCCGACCAGCTGATACATACCGCGGCGTCCGGGCGGGCATTGCACAGCTGATCGATGGCGCCATGCAGGCGCCGGCGAGGCAGCGGCGGCACGCCCCGGGTGCGAAGCCAGAGACGCACGAGATTGCGCGCCGCGGCGGGACTGAAGCGGCGCAGCAGGTCAATGCGCAGATATCGGCCGTCCACACTCAGCGTGGCGGCCAGGTCGCGCCGTGTCTGTTGCAGCAGCAGGTCTGCCGCCTCGCCGCACAGCGCGGCGCTGTGCGCGATGTTTGCGGCTGCAGCCGGCCAGCGTGCGCGCAACGCCGGTATCACCTGGTGGCGGAGGTAGTTGCGATCGGCAAGCGATTCGGCATTGCTGGGATCCTCGATCCAGTGCAGTCGCGCGGCGACCGCCCAGGCACGCAGTGCGGCCCGCGGCAGATCGAGCAGCGGGCGGGCGTGCCAGCCATCGTGCCAGGCGCGCACGAGCGGCATTGCGGCCAGGCCATCGACCCCGGCGCCGCGCAGCAGTTGTAGCAGCAGGGTTTCGGCCTGATCGTCGCGATGGTGCGCAGTCAGCAGCATCGCGCGCGGGCCGAGCGCAGCGGCAATGGCCTGGTAGCGCGCGCCGCGCGCGGCGGCCTCCGGACTCTCGCCGGGCCGTGGTGCCGCATCGACGACGATATCGCTCAGCGGGATACCCAGCGCGGCGCATTGCCGGCGACAGTGAACCGCCCACTCGGCGGAGCGGGCCTGCAGGCGGTGATCGATATGGATGGCCGACAGCGGCGCCGCGAGGCGGTCGCGCAATCCGGCCAGCGCATGCAGCAGCACACTCGAGTCGAGGCCGCCGCTGAAGGCGATCCAGTAGTGGTCGGGTCTGGGGAGCCGCTGGTCGAGCAGCTCGAGCAGCACAGCCGGCTCGAGCTTCCGCGGAGGGACGTTAGCGTGAGACGACACCGTACGACATCAAACGCTCGTAGCGCTGCTCGAGCAGGCGGTCGACGGGCTGCTCGCACACGCTGTCCAGCGCGCTCAGCAGGGCCTTCTTCAGGTTGCGAGCGACCGCGGCCGGGTCACGGTGCCCACCACCGAGCGGTTCGGGGACGATCTCGTCGATCAGCTTGAAATCTTTGAGGTGCTTGGAGGTTATGGCCATCGCCTCGGCAGCCAGCGGGGCCTTTTCGGCATCCTTCCACAGGATCGATGCGCAACCCTCAGGCGAGATCACCGAGTAGGTGCTGTACTGCAGCATCAGCAGACGATCGGCAACACCGATCGCCAGCGCACCACCGGACCCACCCTCGCCGATCACGGTGGCCACGATCGGGGTCCGCAGCCCGGCCATCTCGAACAGGTTGCGGGCGATCGCCTCGCTCTGGCCACGCTCCTCGGCACCCACCCCCGGGTAGGCGCCGGGCGTGTCGATGAAGGTCAGGACCGGCAGGCTAAAGCGTTCCGCCATGCGCATCAGGCGCAGCGCCTTACGATAGCCCTCGGGGCGCGGCATACCGAAATTGCGGCTGATCTTCTCCTTGGTGTCGCGACCCTTCTGGTGCCCGATCAGCATCACCGGCCGCCCATCGAGACGGCCCAATCCGCCGACGATCGCCTTGTCGTCGGCAAACGCGCGGTCACCGTGCAGTTCCTCGAAGTCGTCGACGATCTGCGACAGATAGTCGAGCGTGTACGGGCGCAGCGGATGACGCGCCAGCTGGGAGATCTGCCAGGGCGTCAGATTGGAGAATATCGACTCGGTCAGCGAGCGGCTCTTGCCCTCCAGGCGTTCGATCTCTTCCTGGATGTTGATCTCGTTGTCATTGCCGACCAGACGCAACTCTTCGATCTTGGCCTGCAGTTCGGCGATCGGTTGCTCGAATTCGAGAAAATCAAGGTTCATCTTTGCTTATCGCTAAAAGCGGCCCAATCGCTCCCAATCATACCTTATCGGGCCGTGTCGCAGCGGCGTGCCGGGCAGATTCGCCGCACGCTCAGTTGCTGTGAGCATAATCGGCGCTGCGTCTGGATGTCTCCGCAGCCGGCGGCCTGAAGCGGAAACTCAGCGCATCCGGCCCCAGCAGACGCTGTACCTGGCGCAGGAAGCCGTCGCCGGCCCGGATCCGCCAGGCACTGCCCAGGCGCAGCATGACCTCGGCATCCAGCCTCTGATAATGAATGCGTACCTCGCAGGCGCCACCGAGTGCCGGCTCGAGCAGCCCCTTCAGTTCGCCGATGGCCTCGACCGTGGTCAAGCCGCGCTGGCGGAGCCAGGCCTCGTGCAGGCGGATATCCACCCCACCCGCCCGCGCGGCCCGGACATCCTCCAGGCCGCTCACGCAATCGGCGCGGATGCTCAGGCCACCGCGGTATTCGTCGTGCACCAGGGTCCCTTCGACCACCAGCACCCGGTCGTTGGCGATCTCGTCGCGGTAGCGTTCGTAGGTGTCACCGAACAGCGCGGCCTCGATGCGCCCGGTCTTGTCGTCGAGCAGGACCGAGGCCATCGTGCCACGCTGGGTATTGCGCCGGTTGACCGCGACCACCATCCCCGCCACGGTCACCTTCTTGCCAGCACCGCGTCGGCCGCGCGTCTCGCGCACGTCGTCCAGGGTCAGCCGGGCGATCCGGCTGTTGACCAGGGCCTTCAGGTCGGACTCGTAGAAATCGATCGGGTGACCGGTCAGGAACAGGCCCAGGGTCTCTTTTTCGCCGGCCAGCCGCTGGTCGTCGTCCCACTCCTCGATCGCGTCCGGCACCACCCCGGCGACCGGCGCCATCGGCTCGGGCTCGGCCATGCCGAACAGGTCGTCCTGGCCGGTCGCCTGCAGCGCGGCGTGCTGTTCGGCCATCTTCAGCGCCAGCGGCAGCTGGATCATCAGCGTGGCACGGTTGGCGCCCAGGCGGTCCAGCGCACCGGCACGGACCAGCGACTCGAGCACGCGACGATTGGCCTTTTTCAGATCGATCCGGCGGCAGAAGTCGAACAGGTCGCGAAAAACCCCGTCGCGTTCGCGCGACTCCACGATACCCTCGATCGCGCCCTCGCCGACTCCCTTGATCGCCCCCAGCCCGTAAACTACCGTGTTATCGCCGTCGATCGTGAACATGTAGCTCGAGCGGTTGACGTCAGGCGGTTCGACCTTGAGCTTCATCGCCCGGCATTCCTCGATGAAGGTCACCACCTTGTCGGTGTTGTCCATGTCCGAGGACAGCACCGCCGCCATGAACGCGGCCGGGTAGTGCGCCTTGAGCCACAGCGTCTGGTAAGAGACCAGCGCATAGGCCGCCGAGTGCGACTTGTTGAAGCCGTAGCCGGCGAACTTCTCCATCAGGTCGAAGATGTAGGTCGCGGTGTCTTCGTCGACCCCGCGCGCGACCGCGCCGCTGCGGAAGATCTCGCCCTGCTTGGCCATCTCCTCCGCCTTTTTCTTGCCCATCGCGCGGCGCAGCAGGTCGGCGCCGCCGAGCGTGTAGCCGGCCAGTACCTGGGCGATCTGCATGACCTGCTCCTGGTACAGGATCACCCCGTAGGTGGAGGCCAGGATCGGTGCCAGGCCAGGGTGCGGGTACACGACCTCCTGGATTCCGTGTTTGCGCGCAATGAAGTCGTCGACCATTCCCGACTGCAGCGGGCCCGGGCGGAACAGTGCCACCAGTGCGGTGATGTCGTCGAAACAGTCCGGCTGCAGCTTGCTGATCAGCTGCTTCATGCCCGCCGATTCGAGCTGGAACACCGCGGTCGTCTCGGCACTCTTGAGCAACGTGAAGGCGGCCGGGTCATCCACCGGGATGGCCGAGATGTCGATTGGCTCCTCGCCGCGTTTGGCGCGCAGCGCGTTGACCGTCTTCAGGGCCCAGTCGATGATCGTCAGCGTGCGCAGGCCGAGGAAGTCGAACTTGACCAGGCCGGCCGCCTCGACATCGTCCTTGTCGTACTGGGTGACCAGGTTGGTGCCGTCCGGTTCGCAATACAAGGGGCTGAAATCGGTCAGCCTGCCGGGCGCTATCACCACGCCGCCGGCGTGCTTGCCGGCATTTCGGGCCAGGCCTTCCAGCTGTTTGGCCATGTCGATCAGCTGGGTGACCTCTTCGTCCG
Organism: Chromatiaceae bacterium; assembly: GCA_022340805.1. Classification (GTDB taxonomy): domain Bacteria; phylum Pseudomonadota; class Gammaproteobacteria; order Chromatiales; family Chromatiaceae; genus Thiosocius. Next base: position 45,788 of record JAJDNF010000074.1, on the reverse strand, counting down.
ACCCATAGGCCTGCTTGAGGTCCTCGCTCTCCTGGAGTGCCTTATCCAGCGTCATGCCGATCTCGAACGGCACCATCTTGGCCACCCGGTCGGTAAAGCCATAGGAATGGCCCAGCACCCTGCCTACGTCGCGCACCACCGCCTTGGCCGCCATCGAGCCGTAGGTGATGATCTGCGAGACCGAATCGCGGCCGTACTTGCGCGCCACGTAATCGATCACGCGGTCACGCTTGTCCATGCAGAAGTCGACGTCGAAGTCGGGCATGGAGACGCGCTCGGGATTCAGGAAACGCTCGAACAGCAGGTCGTGCTCGAGCGGGTCCAGATCGGTGATCTTGAGCGCATAGGCGACCAGCGAGCCGGCACCGGAGCCGCGCCCCGGGCCAACCGGCACGTCGTTGTCCTTGGCCCACTGGATGAAGTCGGCCACGATCAGGAAATACCCGGGGAAGCCCATCGTGATGATCACGTCGAGCTCGATGTCGAGACGCTCGTCGTAGGGTTTGCGGCGCTCGGCGAAATCCGCCGCGGCCGGGTCGAGGATACGTTTCAGCCGCCACTCCAGCCCTTTCCTCGATTCGGCGCGGAAGTATTCATCGATGGTCATCCCTTGCGGAATCGGGAAATCCGGCAGGAAGTTCTTGCCCAGGGTGATCTCGAGATTGCAGCGCTTGGCGATCTCGACCGAGTTGTGCAGCGCCTCCGGGATATCGGCGAACAGCAGGGCCATCTCTGCCGGCGAGCGCAGGTACTGCTGCTCGGAATAGTTCTTGGCACGCCGCGGGTCGTCCAGGGTACGGCCCTCGTGGATGCACACTCTCACCTCGTGGGCCTGGAATTCGCGCGCCGCGAGAAAACATACCCCGTTGGTCGCCACTACCGGCACGCCCCTGGCGGCACCCAGTGCGACGCTGGCGTGCAGGCAGTCCTCCTCGTGCTCGCGGCCGGTGCGCACCAGTTGCAGGTAGTAGCGATCGCCGAACAGCTGCAGCCAGGCGTCGAGACGCTGTTCTGCCAGCTGCCGCTTGCCGTTGATCAGCGCCCGCCCGACGTCGCCCTCGCGCGCGCCGGACAGCGCGATCAGCCCGGCCGTCGACTGCGGCGTGAACCAGTCGCGCTCCATGGTTGCGCGCCCGAGATGCTGACCCTCGCGGTAACTGCGCGACACCAGCTCGGTGAGATTGCGATAACCCTGGCGGTTCTGGGCCAGCAGGATCAGCCGGTCCGGCTTGTTGGCGTCTTCCGGGTTACGCAGCCAAGCGTCCACCCCACCGATCGGCTTGACGCCGGCGGTCATCGCCGCCTTGTAGAAACGCACCAGTGCAAACATGTTCGACTGGTCGGTGAGCGCAACCGCCGGCATGTCCAGTTCGGCCACCCGCCTGACCAGCGGTTTGATCCGCGCGACCCCGTCCACCAGCGAGTACTCGGAATGCACATGCAGGTGGACGAACTCGGCTGCCATGGAGGTGTTCGGCATCACTCAGGAGGGCGAAGGAATGAGCAGAGAATACCCTGCCGGTCGATCGACCGCCACCGCGCCGCGGCGGATCGCCGTGGGTCCATTGCGGTACGCAGAACGCCGGCCGAAAATACGCAATCGTGCGCGATTTTACTCAATCAGGCGACGTACCGGCGCAAATGAGCGCCTGTGGATCACACTCACCCCGAGCGCGCGCAATGCCTCCAGGTGCACCTTGGTCGGGTAGCCTTTGTGCCGCGCCAGACCATAACCGGGATACTGCTTGTCCAACGCGACCATCTCGCGGTCGCGCGCCACCTTGGCGATGATCGATGCCGCCGAGATACATGGCTCGCTGGCGTCACCACCGACGATCGCACGACCCGGGCAGGGCAGCTTCGGCAGCCTGTTGCCATCGACCAGCGCCGCGCGCGGGACCGGCTGCAGACCCAGTACCGCCCGCTGCATCGCCAGCAGGCTGGCCTGCAGGATGTTCAGCGCATCGATCTCGGCGACCTCGGCACGCCCCAGCGACCAGGCCAGCGCCTTGGCGCGGATCTCGTCGAACAGCGCATCGCGGCGCCGTTCGGAGAGCCTCTTCGAGTCGGCCAGTCCGACGATCGGCCGCGCCGGATCGAGGATAACCGCCGCGGCCACGACCGGACCGGCCAGCGGACCGCGGCCGACCTCATCGATGCCGCACACAAGTATCTCAGACAAGGCCGCGACTCTTGAGCAGATCGACCACTGCGCGCGCCGCCTCGCGGTTGGTGTCGCCGCGCAACTGTTCGTGGATCGCGGCGTAGCGTTGTGCGATACGGGCGCGCAGCCCGGCGTCGCGGAAGAAAGCACGCAGCGGCGGCAGCAGCCGGTCCGGCGTACAGGCGCGCTGAATCAGTTCCGGCGCCAGGCCCTCGCCGGCCAGCAGATTCGCCATTGCCACGTGCTCGACCTTGACCAGCCTGAACAGCCTGGCCAGCGCATAGGTGGCGCCGTTGACCTTGTAGCCGACCACCATCGGTCGTTTGCTCAACAAGGCCTCGAAGGTCGCGGTACCGGAGGCAACCAGCACAACGTCGGCCGCGGCCAGCACCTCGCGCGTGCCGCCCTGCGAGACCTTGATCGGCAGGTCCGGCGCGACCTCGTGCCAGGCCTGTTCGAACAGCTGCCGGGTGGCCTGGTTGACCACGGGCACCGCGACCTGGAGGTCGGGCAGGTCACGGCGCAACGCGACCGCGGTGTGCAGAAACGGCCGGGCCAGGCGGCTGACCTCGCCGCGCCGGCTACCGGGCAGCAGCGCCAGCACCGGCCGGTGCGCGTCCAGGCCAAGGCCGGCACGCGCGCCGGCGCGATCGGGTTGCAGCGGCATCGCACCGGCCAGTGGATGACCCACGTAGTGCGCCTGCACCTGGTACCGGGCGAGAAACTCGGTCTCGAACGGGAAGATGGTCAACAGCAGATCGACGGCGCGGCGGATCTTGCGCACTCGCCCGGTGCGCCACGCCCAGACGGTCGGGCTGACGTAGTGCACTGTCGGCACACCCAGCGCACGCAGCCTTTCCTCCAGGGTCAGATTGAAGTCCGGCGCATCGACCCCGATGAACACCGCCGGCGGCTTGGCGCGCCAGCGTGCGAGTACGGACGAGCGCAGCCGCAGCAGGCGTGGCAGGTGCCGCAGCACCTCGAACAGACCCATCACCGACAGGCTGTCCATGGGTTCCCACTGGTCGATCCCGCTGGCCTGCATCAGCGGCCCTGCTATACCCTCGAACTGCGCGCCGGGCAGCTGCTCACGCAGCGCATCCATCAGCCCGGCGGCGAGCAGATCGCCGGAGGGCTCGGCCGCGACGATACCGATTCGAAGTGTCACTGCCGGAGACCCGGTCAGCGCACGATGCTGCGCTCACTGGCAGCAAGAAAGTCGGCGATCACACGCAACTCGGCGCTGCCTTCGGCAGCGGCCGTTATCTGCTCGCGCGCCGCCGCTAGCGGCAGGCCCGAGGTGTACAGCGTTTTGTACGCACGCTTGATGGCCTGCAGCTGCTGCGCGCTGAACTGCCGACGCCGCAACCCCTCACTGTTGATCCCGTGCGGTTTCGCCGGATGTCCCCCGACCATCACGTATGGCGGCACGTCCTTGCTGACCGCGCTGCCCATTGCGGTGAAACAATGCATGCCGATATGGCAGAACTGATGGACGATGCTGAAGCCCCCAAGTATCGCCCAGTCGCCGATATGCACATGACCACCGAGCGAGGCCGCGTTCGCCATGATCACGTGGTCGCCGATGCGGCAATCGTGCGCCACATGCGTATAGGCCATCAGCAGGTTGTCATTGCCGATGCGCGTCACGCCCTCGTCCTGCGCCGTGCCGCGGTGGATCGTGGTGAACTCGCGGATCTGGTTGCGGTCGCCGATCTCCAGGCGGGTCACCTCGCCCGCGTACTTCTTGTCCTGCGGGTCCTCGCCGACCGACGCGAACTGAAAGATGCGATTATCTTCGCCGATCGTGCACAGGCCCTTGATCACCACATGCGAACCGACCTGGGTACCCTTGCCGATCCTCACGCCGGCGCCGATGACCGCAAAGGGCCCAACACTCACCGCCTCATCCAGCTCCGCGGCCGGATCGATCACCGCACGCGGATCGATCACCTTCAGAGGTTCCGCGCTGTGCACATGATCTCGGCTGAAGCCACCACGCTGTCGTCGACCTTGGCCTCTGCTGCAAACACCCAGATCTCACGCTTGTGTTTCAGCACCTGGACATCGAAGATCAGCTGGTCACCCGGCACCACCGGCCGCTTGAAGCGCGCCTTGTCGACCCCGACCAGGTAGTAGATCGCCTCTCTCGGCACCTCGGCGCTCTCCATGGCGAGCAGGCCCGTCGCCTGCGCCATCGCCTCGATCAGCAGCACCCCCGGCATCACCGGCTTGCTGGGAAAGTGACCCTGAAAAAACGGCTCGTTGAAGGTCACGTTCTTCATCGCCACCAGACGCTTGCCAGGCTCACATTCGAGTACCCGATCAACCAGCAGGAAAGGGTATCGGTGTGGCAGCAGGCTTTGAATTTGCTGAATGTCCATGGCGTGCAAGACAACCTCCAAGAGCTGTTTTTGTTGGACCCGGCCGACTAGTTTAGAGGCGCCTGCCCGGACGGTTCGTGCAATTCGTCGCGTTCACGCAACACGGCCAGTTCCTGCTCCAGGCTCTTGACCCGGCGCGCCAGCTCATCCAGCTGCCGCAGGCGGGCAAAGTTCTTCAGCCACGCGGAATGCTCCATGGCCGGAACGGTGCCAGTGTACATGCCCGGCTTGGTCAGCGAGCGGATTACCGCTGAGGCCCCCGACACGTGCACATGGTCGGCCAGCTCGATGTGCCCGGTGATCCCGACGCCTCCGGCAAGCGTGCAATAGGCGCCGATACGCGCCGACCCGGCAATCCCTGTGCACCCGGCGATCGCCGTGTGCTCACCGATCTGTACGTTGTGCGCGACATGCACCTGGCTGTCGATCTTCACGCCGTCGGCTATCATCGTGTCGGCGATGGCCCCACGGTCAACCGATGAACAGGAGCCCACCTCGACATCGTTGCCAAGAACGGCGCGCCCGATCTGCGGCACCTTCACCCAGGCCCCGTGGTCGTTTGCCATACCGAAGCCATCGCTGCCGATAACTGCCCCCGGATGGACGAGGCAACGCTTACCCAGCCGTGTCTCCGCACATAGCGTGACCATCGCGACCAGCCGGGAACCTGCGCCGACCAGCACATTGTCCAGCAACACGCAGCCCGGACCGATCCGCACATCTTCCTCGATCACCACGCCGGGGCCCAGATAGCTGTTTGCACCGATCTCGGCAGTGTTCGCCACGTCCGCAGTCGGATGAACGAATGCCGTGGGGTGCAGGCCCACGCTGGGCTCGACCTCGGGATAAAGCGCATGCATGACGCGCGCGTGTGCCAGATACGGATTGTCGCTGACCAGGCAGTCGACCGGGCAGTCGTCTGCGTCGTCTGCGCCGAGGATTACCGCCGAGGCGCCCGTGTTGCGCAGATAGGATTTGTAGCGTCGATTGGCGAGAAACGTAATCGAACCGGCTTGCGCGTCTTGCAGTGTAGACATCCGCTCGACCACGAGAGCCGGATCACCGCGCAGTTCTGCATCACAAACTTCTGCCAACTGTTTCAGGGTTAGGCCCATCGAAGCCCTCTGCTATTTTGCGGCGCGGTCGAGTTCTCGCATGCGCACCAGCACCTTGTCGGTGATGTTGGCGCGGTCCGATGCCCAGGTCACACCGCTCTCCAACACGATATCCAGCTTCTCGGCAGTTGCGACCTCTGCGATCACCTCGGACAGCACCCGCCTCAGACGATCCATCTCCTCGCTCAGGCGCAGGCGTCGATCGCTCTCCAGTTCTTCCTTCGCGTTATCCAGGCGCAGCGTACGCGAGCGGATATCGCGCTGCAGGTTCTTGACCTCCGTCTCGGTCATCAGCGCCCGATCGTTCAACAGGCGTTTTTCCAGCCGCGCAATCTGCTCGCCCTGCTCTATCGCCTTGGCCTCGCGCGCCGCAAACTCCTGCTTGATCTTTTCGCGCACATGCGCAACCTGCGGAGCCTCACTTTGCAGCCTGCTGACATTGACTACCGCAACGGTGACATCCGAGGCCCACGTAGCGCCCGGAAGAATACTGGCACCCAATATCAAGACGGCCATCCAGCGCTGCATCATTATCTTGCCCCTCCCGGTCAGAACGTTGTACCGAGAGAGAACTGGAACTGTTCCTTCTCGTCCTGGTCGTCGGCCTGGAACGGTATCGCGTAACTGACCGTAAGAGCACCGACAGGCGACAGCCATGACAGGCCAAGCCCGGTCGAGTAGCGCAGTTCCGAGCCGTCGAACAGGTCGGTCTGGTGGGTATCGACTACGGCGCCGGCGTCGAAGAACAGCGCCAGTCGCACCGAGTCGCTGACCTGGCGAAGCGGTGGCGGGAACAGCAGTTCCAGGCCGGCAGCATACATGGCGTTGCCACCCAGCGAGTCGCCCTGCGAATCGCGCGGCCCCACCGAGCGCGCCTTGAAGCCACGGATACTGCCGGGCCCGCCGCCATAGAAGTGTTCCCACAACGGGTACAGCGTCGAGCCGCCGTATCTGTCGCCGTAAGCGATTTCGGCGCGCGCCGACAGGATCACGTCACTGGTCAACGGCCAGTACCCGCGATTCTCATAGGAAATCTTGTAGTACTGGAGATCGCTGCCCGGGATGCTGGCTTCGCCATACAGCGACTGCAGGTAACCGTCTCTCGGAAAAACGGCGCTGTCGCGCGAATCATGGCGCCAGTTCAGGTTGAGCTCGAAGTTCAGGAACTTGTTGCCCTCGGTATTCTCGAAATCCAACACCTCGTCCGATGCCGCGGAACCGGACTCGAAATTAATGTGGTGTATGGCTCCGCCAAAGTTGAAGCGATTGAATTCGCTCAACGGAATGCCGAAGTTCATGCCGGCAATGGCATCGTCGGTCTTGTAGTCGGCGGTATTCAGATCGTTGAAGTCGGTCGCCCGGTAGCTGAGGTCGAATCCTCTGCTGATGCCGTCCACGGTGTAATAGGGGTCCGTATAGGAGATCTGATAGTGCTTGTTGGCACTGCTGGTCTTCAACGCCAACGACACCTTTTTGCCGGTCCCGGCAAAGTTGTCCTGGTTTATGGATGCATTGAGGATGATGCCGTCGGATTGCGAATAACCCACACCGGCGAGCAGGTTGCCGGAAGGCTTTTCGGTGACCGCGACGTTGATATCGACCTCGTCGCCGGAACCAGGCACGGTCGGCGTCTCCACGTTGACGCTGTCGAAATAACCGGTGCGCTGCAGGCGTTCGCGCGACAACTTCAGCTTCTCACCCGAGAACCAGGCCGACTCCATCTGCCGGAACTCGCGCCTCGCCACTTGGTCGCGGGTCCGCGAATTGCCGTGGATATTGATGCGGCGCACATAGGCGCGCCTGCCCGGATCGACGAAGAAGGTGAGAGCCACCGTCTTGTTGTCCTCGTCGATCTCCGGAATGCTGTTGACGTTGGCGAAGGCAAAACCCTGATCCGAGAGCTTCGCCGATACGCGGTCGCTACTCTCGACGATCAACTTGCGCGCGAACGGCTGCCCGCGCCGCAGATGAATCAGCGGGAAGTATTCCGCCACGTCTCCGTCGAATTCGCCGGCGAGTCGTATGTCGCTGATCGTGTAGATATCGCCTTCGACGATGTTGATGGTTACGTAGATGTCGTTCTTGTCCGGGGTGATCGTGACCTGGGTAGAGTCGATCTTGAAATTCACGTAGCCGCGGTCGAGATAGTACGAACGCAGAGTCTCGAGGTCACCGGCGAGCTTGGGGCGCGAATACTGGTTGTCCTTGGTGAAACGCGACAGCCAGTTGCCGGTCGACAATTCGAACTCGTCCAGCAGGTCGTCCTCGTCGAAGGTCTTGTTGCCGACGATGTTGATCTTCTTGATCAGCGCCGTCTTGCCCTCGATGACGTCGATATCGATCGAAACCCGGTTACGCTCGAGCGGAGTCACGGTCGAGGTGAGCTTGACCGCGTACTTGCCCTGATTGAAATACTGGCGTTCCAGCTCCTGTTCGATCTTGTCCAGCACCGAGCGCTCGAAGGTGCGCCCTTCGGCCAACCCGATGTCCTTCAGACCCTCTTTCAGCTTGTCGGTCTCGATGGATTTGTTGCCGGAGAAGTTGATCGCCGAGATGGCCGGGCGCTCGGTCACCACCACGACCAGCACACTGCCCCGCTGCTCAAGCCGCACGTCCTTGAAAAACCCGGTCTTGTACAGTTCGCGCACGATGTCCGCGGTGTGCTTGAAATCCACGAAATCGCCGGGCTTCACGGTAAGGTAGTTGAATACCGTACCGGCGGTGATCCGCTGCAGACCCTCAATCCGGATATCGGAAACCTCGAAACCTTCAGCAACGGCTCGCGTGGTGAGTCCCAGACCCAGCAGCAGAAGAACACACCACAGTCTTGCCCGCATATGAACTCTCTCGAACACCCGTTTCGTGTTTGTCACGGCTCGCACGCGGAGGAGCGTCGGCCGACGGAAGAGCCGCGATTATAGGGTATAGGACCGGGCAAAAGTAGGCTGGTGCGGTACTTCGGCTAACTCAGGATGCGCAGGATATCGACATAAAATGCCAGGCTCATCAGGCCCAAGAGCATCACCAGGCCGATCTTCTGGCCCTGCAGCATCGCGGCATCGGATAGCGGGCTGCCCTTGACCGCCTCGATCGCGAAGTACAGCAGGTGACCGCCATCGAGCACCGGCACAGGCAGCAGGTTGAGCACACCCAGGCTGATGCTGACGATCGCCAGGAACTTGAGAAAATACACGAAACCGATGCTGGCGGTCTTGCCGGCCGCATCCGCGATCGTGATCGGCCCGCTCAGGTTGTGAATCGACGCCTCGCCGGTCAATACCCGCCAGATCACCTTCAGGGTAAGCGCCGAATATTCCCAGGTCCGGCCCAACGCGGCCGGCAGGGCCTCGCCCAAGCCCATGCGATACGTCACCTGATAGCGTTCTAGGAGACCGGGGACCGGCTGGTTGGAAGCACCGATGCGGCCGATCACGGCACCGTCCTGCACCAGTGGAGCGGGCGTCAGCGCAATATCCCGGGTTTCACCTGCGCGCTCTATGCGCAGCTCAATGGCCACCCCAGGACGGGCGCGGACGTAGTCCACCCAGTGATTCCAATCCGGCATCTGGCTGCCGTCCACCGTGACGATGCGGTCACCGTCGCGCAGACCGGCGCGCTCCGCCGGCTCGCCCGGCAACACCTTTCCGAATACCGGGGGAACGACCGGGCGTTCGGCCGCCAGGCCAAGGTGTCCCATCAGGTCGCGGTTCTCGGCCAGGTCGCCGACCTCCGCCGAGGCGATGACCCTGACCTGCTCCATCCCGCCGGCATCCCGGACCCTGATCCGCAGCTGCGGCTCGGCGACCGAGGCGGTGGCGATTTCCTGCAGTGCCAACGACCATGTCGGGGTGTCTTGGCCATTGATCGACAAAATCTGATCGCCGGACGCAAAACCGGCCCTGGACGCGGGCGTGTCGGGCTGCACCGGACCCAGCAACGGTCGGATGCCGGTCTCGCCGAGCGTCAGCACCAGCCAGAAAGCCACGATCGCAAACAGGAAGTTGAACAGCGGCCCGGCCAACACAACCGCCGAGCGCACCCAGAGGGACTGCCGGTTGAAGGCACGGTGCAGCTCTTCGGGCGCCACTGGGCCCTCGTGTTCATCGAGCATCTTCACGTAGCCGCCCAGCGGGATGGCGGCCACCACGTATTCCGGGGCATCCGGGGTCGCCTGGTGACGCCAAAGTGGACGCCCGAAGCCGATCGAGAAGCGCAGCACCTTGACGCCCAGGCGGCGCGCCACCCAGAAATGGCCGAATTCATGCACCGCCACCAGCAGGCCGATGGCCACCACGAAGGCGAGGATTTTGATCAGCAAGTCGTCCATCTGCGTATCAGACCATACTCTGGACCTGTTGTTCCGCAAAGATCCGCGCACGCGCGTCGGCAGCCAGCAGCGCATCCAGCCCGTCCGCCGGGCCGTGCGGGTACCCCGCCAGCGTGCGCTCCACCACCTCGGCGATCCCGGTGAAGGCCAGCCGGCCACCGAGGAAGCTTGCCACCGCCACCTCGTTGGCGGCGTTCAGCACGGCTGGCGCGGTCCCGCCGGCGCCCACCGCCTCGAAGGCCAGGCGCAGGCACGGGAAGCGGCGCAGGTCCGGCGGTTCGAAATCCAGCCGTGCGACCGCGAACAGGTCCAATGGCGCCACGCCCGAGGCGTGCCGCTGCGGCCAGGCCAGCGCATGCGCGATCGGCGTGCGCATATCCGGGTTGCCAAGCTGCGCCAGGACCGATCCGTCGACGTACTGGACCAGCGAGTGGATCACACTCTGCGGATGCACCACCACCTGGATCTGGTCCGGCTGGGCATCGAACAGCCAGCGTGCCTCGATCACCTCGAGCCCCTTGTTCATCATGGTCGCGGAATCGACCGAGATCTTGCGTCCCATGTCCCAGTTCGGATGGGCACAGGCCTGTTCAGGGGTGACAGCGTGCAGCTCATCGAGCGAGCGCTGCCGAAAGGGACCGCCAGAGGCCGTCAACAGGATGCGCTCGACCCCGGCCCGTTCGAGACCGGCCGCGAAATCCGCGGGCAGACACTGGAAAACCGCGTTGTGTTCACTGTCTATCGGCAGGATCCGGGCGCCACTGTTGCGCGCCGCGGCCATGAACAGATCGCCGGATACCACCAGTGCCTCCTTGTTCGCAAGCAGGATCCGGCGCCCCAGGCGCACCGCGGCCAGGGTCGGCAGCACACCGGCCGCTCCGACGATTGCTGCCATCAGGTCGTCCGCGTCCGGATGGGTCGCGACCGCCTCGAGGCCGGCCGCCCCGGCCATCACCTCGGCAGGGATGCCCTCGGCGCGCAGCCGCTGTTCCACGGCACGGGCACTGGCCGGATCCGCCATTGCGACCAGCTGAGGACGATGCGTGCGGCACTGCTCGAGCATCCCGCGGATATCCGTGTTCGCGCTCAGCGCGACGACACGATACCTGTCGGGGTGCCGCTCGACGACATCCAGCGTGCTGATGCCGATCGACCCGGTCGAGCCAAGGATCGCGACGCCCCTCATGCCGTTGCCCCGATCAGGTCCACACCAAGCGCGAACAACGGTGCCGCGGCGAGCAGGCTGTCTATACGGTCGAGCATGCCACCATGCCCGGGTAGCAGATCGCCGCTGTCCTTGACCCCGGCCTCGCGTTTCAGACGGCTCTCCCAGAGATCGCCGCCGATCGACACCGCGGTTACCAGCACGCTGAGCATCACCAGCTCCAGCGGCAGCGCATGGCCGGTAAATCCCGCATACGACAGCGCCAGCGAACTGAGAATGGCGCCGGCCATCGCGCCAAGGACTCCGACCCAGGTCTTGCCCGGACTCACGAACGGCGAGAGTTTGGTCTTGCCAAACGCACGACCGGCGAAGTACGCGCCCGAGTCGGCGACCCATATCAGCACGAACAGGTACAGGACCAGCGCCGGACCATTCGGACCCGAGGCATGCAGGCCGACAATCGACACCCATGCCGTTACCACGACCAGGCCAGCAAGCAACAGGACCGTCGGCCGGACCGCGTCGACGCGCACCAGTTCCGTGCGCCGAGCCACCAGCGCGACCGTCATCAGTATCCACCAGCCGCCCATGACCCACTGCAAGGAGGCCACGCCCTGCGGTTGCATGTAGCGCCACGCCAGCCACAGGCAGGCGGCCACCGCGAGGATGAATCCGCCGATCGCCGGGCGCGTCGTCAGTCCCGCGAGTCGTGCCATTTCGTACGCCCCGACCAGCAACACCGCAGCCGTCACCAGGCCGAACAGCAGGCTATCCAACAGCAGGACCCCGGACACCACCAGCGGGATCAACAGCAACGCGGTAATCACACGCTGCCGCAGCATCAGTTGTCCTGCCCGACCTGTGCCCCGGTCCTGCCAAAGCGGCGCTGCCGTTGCGCGAACTCGGCCAGGGCCGCGCGAAACTCGTCGGCGGCGAAATCAGGCCATAACACGGGGGTGAAATACAGTTCGGTGTACGCGCAGTGCCATAGCAGGAAATTGCTGATCCTCAGCTCGCCCCCAGTGCGGATAAAGAGATCCGGGTCGGGCAGATCGCGCAGCGTCGTGGCCTGGGCGAATACCTGTTCATCGATGTCATCGGGATCCAGGTCGCCATTGCGCGCCGCGGCGGCAAGCTTGCGCGCCGCCTGGGTGATGTCCCAGCGCCCACCGTAGTTCGCAGCGATCTGCAGGATCAGGCGCTGGTTGTCACGGGTCGCGTTTTCGGAGGCCCGTATGCGCTTCTGCAATTTGTCGGGAAAGGCGGAGATGTCACCGATGACGCGCAGCTGGATATCGTTGCTCTGCATCCGCTTGACCTCGCGCTGCAACGCCGACAGGAACAGTTCCATCAGCAGGCTGACCTCGCTGCGCGGTCGTCGCCAGTTCTCGCTGCTGAACGCAAACAGGGTCAGCACCTTCACGCCATGCAGGATGCACTCCTCGATCGCGCTGCGCACGCTGGCGACACCGGCCCGGTGACCGGCATGGCGGGGCATCCCACGGGCCTCGGCCCAACGGCCATTGCCGTCCATGATGATCGCCACGTGCTCCGGTACTGTGCCGGATTCCGCGGAAATCTCGCCTGGGTCTGCCTCGCTCGCCATGCCAGCTCCGGCGCCCTCAGACAGACATCAGGTCTTTTTCTTTCTTCTCCAGCAGTTCGTCGATCTCCTTGACGTGCTGATCGGTCAGCTTCTGGATGATTTCCTGGCCACGACGCTCATCATCCTCAGAGATCAGCTTGTCCTTGACCAGCGCCTTCAGATCGTTGTTTGCATCGCGCCGAATATTGCGCACCGCAACCCTGGCCTGCTCCGCCTCGTGGCGCACGATCTTGGTCATGTCGCGCCGGCGATCCTCGGTCAGGGCCGGCATCGGCACGCGGATCAGGGTTCCGGCACTGTTCGGGTTCAAGCCGAGATCGGATTCCATGATCGCCTTTTCGACCGCGCTGACCATCTGCAGCTCGTATGGCTGAACAGTTATCGTGCGCGCATCTTCCACGCCCACGTTGGCGACCTGCTTCAGCGGGACCTCGGCGCCGTAGTAGGAAACGGTAAGGTGATCCAGCAGGCTCGCATGCGCCCGGCCGGTGCGTACCTTGGCCAGATTCTCACCTAACGATTCGACACTCTTGGCCATCCGGCTCGCAGCATCTTTCTTAACGTCGTCAATCATGACTCCTCTCCACTGGTAACCAGGGTGCCAACCGCCTCACCCGATACGACGCGCTGCAGTGCGCCTTCGACATTTATATTCATGACCCGCAGGGGCATGCCCTGTTCCTTGCACAGTACCACCGCAGTGGCATCCATCACCGCCAACCCTTCGCGCAATACACGATCGTAGCTGAGGCGGGGATAAAACTCGGCATTCGGGTCCTTTACCGGGTCAGCGGAATACACACCGTCGACCTTGGTTGCCTTGATCATCACGTCGGCACCGATCTCGATCGCACGCAGACTGGCTGCCGAGTCGGTGGTGAAATAGGGATTGCCGGTACCGGCCGAAAGGATCACAAGCCGGCCGGCCTCCAGGTGACGCACGGCAAGGTCACGGCTGTAGTACTCGCACACCTGGTCAATGCGAAAGGCCGACAGCGTGCGGGCGTCGACGCCTCGCTTGCGCAGCGCGTCCTGCATGGCGAGCGAATTCATCACCGTGGCCAGCATGCCGATGTGATCGCCCGTGACGCGATCGAAACCGCCTCCGGCGAGTCCGGCTCCGCGAAATATATTGCCGCCGCCAATCACCAGACCGACCTGCACGCCACGCTCGACAAGGTCGGCAACCTCTCCGGCGATCCGGCCCATAACCATTGGATCGATGCCGAAATCGCCCGCCCCCATCAGGGCCTCGCCGCTGAGTTTTAGCAGGATCCGGCGCGGGACTGTGTCATCTGGCATAAGGGGTTGATTCGACCTCTTGCATTACTCGGCGTGCCGACGGCCCGCACAGGCGGGCCGCGTACGCTGGATTACTCGCCGCGGGCAGCTGCCGCCTGGGCCATGACCTCTTCGCGGAAGTCCTCGACCTTCTTCTCGATGCCCTCGCCGACCTCGAAGCGGGTGAAGCCATGCACCGTGGCACCGCGGGCGGTCAGCAGCTTGCCGACGGTGGTGTCCGGGTCCTTGACGAATCCCTGCCCGAGCAGGGTGATCTCGCCCAGATACTTGCGCATCCGGCCCTCGACCATCTTCTCGACGATATTGTCCGGTTTACCGCTGTCCCTGGCCTGCGCCTCGGTGATCTCGCGCTCCTTGGCGAGAAGATCCGCAGGGACCTGATCCTCGCTCACGCAGACCGGGTGACTGGCCGCAATGTGCATCGCCAGATCACGCCCAAGGTCCTCGTCGCCGCCGCTCAGATCCACCAGTACGCCGATGCGTACACCGTGACTGTAGCTGTACAGCCTCCCATTGGCATCGGTACGCACGAAGCGGCGCACGTTCATATTCTCGCCGATCTTCGAGACCAACGCCTGGCGGGCCTCTTCGATGGTTGTGTCCTCACCCTCGTGCAGCGGCAGGGCCATCAGGGAATCGACGTCGTTCACCCGGCCACCGAGCACACGCTCGCCGACCGCATCTGCAAACGACCTGAAGTTGTCGTCCTTGGCCACGAAGTCGGTCTCACAGTTGACCTCGACCATCGCCGCATGCGCGCCGTCGGGCGACCGCGCGATCACGATCACGCCATCCGCCGCAGTACGGCCTGCCTTTTTTGCCGCCTTGGCCTGGCCCGACTTGCGCATGTTCTCGATGGCAGCCTCGACATCGCCGTCGGTCTCGGTAAGCGCCTTCTTGCACTCCATCATGCCAGCGCCGGTGCGCTCGCGCAGTTCCTTCACCAGGGAAGCTGTGATCGCCATGCTCATTTCACCTCAAAATTCCAGAATTTCGCTGATAACAAACGGCCCCCGGCCGGCAAGCCGGACAGGGGCACATCGTCAGAACGTGTGCGGCGCCGCGGCTCAGCCGGCCGCCGTATCCGCCGTATCCGCCGTTTCGCCACGACCCGCGGCCGCTACCGTGGCTGCCGCGGCGCGTCCTTCGAGGATCGCGGCAGAGGCGCCCTGCACGTACAGCTGTACCGCGCGAATCGCATCGTCGTTGCCCGGGATGACGTAATCGATGTCTTCCGGGTCGTTATTGGTGTCGACTACGCCGATCACCGGGACGCCCAGTTTCTTCGCCTCGGCGATCGCGATCTTCTCGTGCCCGGTATCGACGACGAACAGCGCGTCGGGCAGGCCATTCATGTCTTTGATCCCACCGAGGCTGCGCTCCAGCTTTTCTTTCTCGCGGCGCAGGGTCAGCGCCTCCTTTTTATTGAAGCGGGCGTTCAGAGAACCGTCAGCCTCCATTGCCTCGAGCTCTTTCAGCCGCTTGATCGACTGCTTGATCGTCTTGAAGTTGGTCAACATTCCACCGAGCCAACGGTGGTTGACGAACGGCATGTTGCAGCGCTCAGCCTCTTCGCGCACCACGTCGCGCGCCGAGCGCTTGGTGCCCACAAACATCACCTTGCCGCCGTTGGAGGCCAGCTTGCCGACGAAATTCATCGCATCGTTGAACAGCGGCAGCGTCTTTTCGAGATTGACGATGTGGATCTTGTTGCGGTGACCGAAGATGTAGGGTCCCATCTTCGGGTTCCAGTAACGGGTCTGGTGACCAAAATGCACGCCAGCCTCTAGCATCTGGCGCATGGAAACATTGCTCATGGATTGCTCCGAATTTATGTTGGGTTGAGCCTCCACGTACCCCGGTGACCGACCCGGCTCTCACCGGGCACCCAGGCACCAAGTCGCGGTACGTGTGTGTCGTTAATTAACCCTGCTAACAGGGGGCTTAAGCGGCCATTGCCGCCAAGCGGCGCGTTTTATACCATAAGCCGCCCCGGGCCTCAATCGAGAATTGGTGCCAAGATCTTGATTTTTTAACCCAATTCCCAGCAGGGGCCACAGATGGCAGTCATCATCAAAACACCGGATGAGATCGAAAAAATGCGCGTCGCCGGCCGACTCGCCGCCGAGGTGCTCGAAATGATCGGCGAGCACGTGCGTCCCGGCATCAGCACCGACGAACTCGATCGTATCTGCCACGACTTCATCGTCAAAGTGCAACATGCGATCCCCGCCCCGCTGAACTACCGCGGTTTTCCCAAATCGATCTGCACCTCGGTCAACCACCAGGTCTGCCACGGCATCCCGGGGAACAAGATTCTCAAGGACGGCGACATCGTGAACATCGACATCACGGTGATCAAGGACGGCTTTCATGGTGATACCAGCAAGATGTTCTTCATCGGCAAGCCCTCGGTTCTCGCCCAGCGCCTGGTCGACGTTACCCACAAGGCGATGTGGAAGGGTATCGAAATGGTCAGGCCGGGGGCGCGGCTGGGCGATATCGGCAATGCGATCCAGCGTTTCGTCGAGTCGAACGGCTACTCGGTGGTCCAGGAGTACTGCGGTCATGGTATCGGCCGCGGCTTTCACGAAGACCCCCAGGTGCTGCACTACGGCGCGCCGGATACCGGCATGCCGCTGCAGGAGGGCATGACCTTCACCATCGAACCGATGGTCAATGCCGGCAGGCGCAACGTAAAGCTGCTGCCCGACGGCTGGACCGTGGTCACCAAGGACCGCAAGCTGTCCGCCCAATGGGAGCATACCGTGCTGGTCACCCCGACCGGTTACGATGTGCTGACCCTGCGCAGCGAGGAACGCCAGGCGGCGACCGCCTAGACCCTATGACCGACTCATTGCTGGAAGGCCTCGACCGTAAACTGGCCGCCGGCGAGCCCCCATTGCCGGCCTACAAGGCGACCCTGCGCGGGTCGCGCACCCGGCTCGCGAACCGCTTCGCCGAGGGTGCGCGCGCCAGCCTGCTGGTTCACGAGGCCGCGCTGTTCACCGACGCGATCCTGCAACGCGTCTGGTCGCGCTTTCTCCCGGCCGAGGCCGAGGCCAGCCTGATCGCGGTCGGGGGCTATGGTCGGGGCGAACTGCATCCGGCCTCCGACGTCGACGTGCTGATACTGACCGTGGGGGAGCCGCAGGCCCTGGCCGAGCATATCGAGCCGCTCATCATGTTCCTGTGGGACATCGGCCTCGAGGTCGGCCACAGCGTGCGCAGCCTGACGCAATGCGTCGACGAGGCGCGCGCCGACATCACGGTGATCACCAACCTGGTCGAGTCGCGCCTCGTGGCCGGAGACCACCGCCTGTTCGCACGCATGATCGAGGCGACCGGCCCGCAGCACATCTGGTCGAGCCGTGAGTATTTTTCTGCCAAGGTGGAAGAGCAGCGTCAGCGGCACGCCAAATTCGACGACAGCGGCCAGAACCTGGAACCCAATATCAAGGAAGGCCCTGGCGGCCTGCGCGATATCCAGACCATCGGCTGGGTCGCCAAGCGGCACTTCGGTGTCAGCACGATGGCCGACCTGGTCGACCGCGGCTTTCTCAACGACCGCGAATATCGCCAGCTCAAGCACGGCGAAGAACACCTGTGGCGGGTGCGCTATGCGCTCCACCTGTTGACCGGTCGCCACGAAGACCGCCTGTTGTTCGAGCACCAGCGCACCCTGGCGACCCAGTTCGACTACACCGACGCCAGGGCCAACCTGGCGGTCGAGCAGTTCATGCAGGACTACTATCGGCGCGTCGTCGAGATGCAGCGGCTCAACGAGATGCTGCTGCAGCTTTTCGAAGAGGCGATCCTGCTCGACAACGAGCTGGGCAGGCCGGTGCCGATCAACCGCCGCTTCCAGGCACGCAGTGGCTACCTCGAGGTCGTCAACCCCGGCATCTTTGCCCGCTATCCGCTGGCCATGCTCGAGATGTTCCTGATCCTGCAGCAGCACCGCGAATTGCAGGGCGTGCGCGCCAGCACGGTGCGCCTGGTGCGCGCCCATCGCCACCTGATCGACGAGCGATTCCGCAACGACCTGCGTGCGCGCGCGCTGTTCATCGAGATATTCCGCCACCATGACGGCCTCACGCATGCCACCCGGCGCATGCATCGCTACGGCATCCTGGCGCGCTACCTGCCGGCCTTTCACGCGGTTACCGGCCTGATGCAGTTCGACCTGTTCCACGTCTATACGGTCGACGAGCACATCCTGATGGTGATACGCAACATGCGCCGCTTCGCGCTGGCCAGACACGCGGACGAGTGCCCGCGTTGCAACCAGGTCTATGCGCAGCTGCCCAAGGCGGAACTGCTGTACCTGGCCGGCCTATTCCATGACATCGCCAAGGGACGCGGCGGCGACCACTCGGAGCTGGGCGCGCAGGATGCGCGCGAATTCTGCCAGCGGCATGAACTGTCCGAATTCGACACCAACCTGGTCGCCTGGCTGGTCCAGATGCACCTGGTCATGTCACACACCGCCCAGCACCAGGACATCGACGATCCGGAGGTGATCCAGGAGTTCGCCAGCCTGGTCGGAACCCAGACCCGCCTCGACTACCTGTACCTGCTGACCGTTGCGGACATGCGCGGTACCAACCCGGCGCGCTGGAACTCCTGGAAGGCCGCCTTGATTGACCACCTGCATGCGCGCACCGGCGAGGCCCTTGCGCGCGGACTGGATCAGCCGCAGGAGCAGGACGAGGTGATTGCCGAGCGCCAGGCCGAGGCGCGCATCCAGCTGCTCAAGAACGGCTATGACAATGCCCAGCTAAACCTGCTGTGGATGCACCTCAGCACCGACTACTTCCTGCAGAACTCGGTCGACGCGATCGTCTGGCACACCGAACTGCTGTGGCCACCGGACAAGCGCATCGACGACATAGGGGTCGCGCTGCGCGAGGACACGGTGCATCGCTGCACCGAGTTGTTCGTCTACGGCCCGGACCGCAACGACCTGTTCGCGCACACCACCGCCCTGCTCGACCAGCTCGGACTGAACGTGCTGAGCGCACGCATCCAGACGACCAACCAGGGTATGAGCATCAACAGTTACCTGGTCCTGGAAGAGGACGGCTCGCGCATCAAGGGCGAGGAACGGCTCAAGGGCATACGTTATTTCCTCGAAGACGGCCTCAACAGCGCCGAGCCTCCGCTCGGCAGCCCGCGCATCCCGCGCCAGCTCAAGAGCTTCCAGATGCCTTCTCAGATCAGTTTCGAGCACGACGAGAACCGGGTCGTCACGCTGTTGATGCTCAAGACCAGCGACCGTCCGGGACTGCTTTCACTGGTCGGTCAGGCCTTCGCGGCGAACAAGCTCAAGCTGCACTTCGCGCGCATTGCGACGGCCGGCGCCGAGGCGCAGGACACCTTCGCCATCACCGACCGCGAAGATCACCCGATCGTGGACCCGGCCCGGCTGCAACTTATTGCCGAATCGATTCGACACATGCTGGACCACTGACCATTCCGCATTACAGCCGGGTGTGCCATCTTTCGGCCATTTTGCGCAGTCAGCCGCATCCCTGTTGGCTTTCGCGCGGTCCTGCCGTCGCAGCCGCAGGCACGCATGGCTGGCAAACAATCAGATGCGCTGCGCCATCGACACATAGTCAGACTGCGGGCTGCCCGTATAGATCTGTCGTGGCCGCGCTATCCTTGCCGCAGCGTCCTGGCGCTGCTCCCACCAATGTGCGATCCAGCCTGGCAGGCGACCGATCGCGAACATCACCGTGAACATATTGGTCGGTATGCCGATCGCGCGCAGGATGATGCCGCTGTAGAAGTCCACGTTCGGATACAGCTTGCGGTCGACGAAGTACGGGTCGCTCAATGCGATCTCTTCCAAACGGCGCGCGATGTCGAGCAAGGGATCCGGCCTGCCCAGGCCGCTCAGCAGGCGCTCGGCGACCCCACCGAGCAACTGCGCGCGCGGGTCGAAGTTCTTGTACACGCGATGGCCGAAGCCCATCAGGCGGATCTTGCTGTCCCGGTCTTTGGCAAGCCGGACATACTCCTCCGGGGTGATATTGCCCTGATGAATCTGCTCGAGCATCTCCAATACCGCAACGTTCGCACCACCGTGCAGCGGCCCCCACAGCGCACACACGCCGGCCGCGCAGGAGGCAAACAGATTGGCCTGGCTGGATCCAACCATGCGGACCGTCGATGTCGAACAGTTCTGCTCGTGGTCGGCGTGCAGGATAAGCACCAGGTTCAGCGCGTCGCGCACGCTCTCGTCGCAGACTCTCTGGTCGAACGGCTGCGAGAACATCATGTGCAGGAAGTTGGGCACGTAACGCAGATGCGGGTCTGGGTAATTGTATGGCCTGCCCACGGAGTGGCGGTAGGCATAGGCCGCGATCGTGCGGATCTTGCTGATCAGGCGCGCCGCTGCCATGCGGAACTGTTCGTCGTCGTCCAGCTCGATAAGTTCCGGATGGAAACACGACAGCGCGTTGATCATCGCCGACAGGATCGCCATAGGTGGAGCTGAGCGCGGGAACCCCTCGAAGTGGTGCTTCATGCCCTCGTCCAGGTTCGCATAGCGGGTCAGGTCCTCGGCGAAGCTGGTGTACTGCTCGGCCGTCGGCAGGCGGCCGAAGATCAGCAGCCAGGCGACCTCGACAAAGTTCGGAGCGTCGGCAAACTGCTCGATCGGTATACCGCGGTAGCGCAGGATGCCCTTCTCACCATCGATGAAGGTGATGGCGCTCAGGCAACTGCCGGTATTGCCGTATCCGGGATCCAGTGTGATGTGACCGGTGCGCTCGCGCAGTTCGCGGATGTCGATCGCGCGTTCGCCTTCGACACCCTCCAGAACAGGCAGTTCATGCTGCACACCGTCGAGGATCAGGGTCGCATGGTCGGACATGGTCGGGGTCTCACGCAGGCTGGTTGATCGGTACAGCTTAGCGCCTTTCGTCCACCGCGATGCAATACCCACGGCCACCCAGCAGACGGTCGCCGCCGAGCCCCGCGCGGCGCCCAGGGCACGACCTAGCCAGACTGCTCGACCAGTTCCCAGGCATTGCCGTCCGGGTCGCGGCAGAACAGCGCCCGCCTACCCGAACGGCTCATCGTGTAACCGATACCGGCCCGCTCCAGACGCGCGACGAAGCCGGCCAGGTCCGCCACCAGCACCGCGGTATGACGGTCGCGACCAGCGTGCGCCGGACGACCCTCGACCGGGTCGGGGTTGGGCAGTTCGAGCAGATGAAGCTGACCATCACCGAGCGTCAGCCAGGCGCCGGGAAAGCCCAGATCCGGCCGGCTGCGATCGAGCGTCAGGCCAAGGATGTCCTGGTAGAAAGCGAGCGCACGCTGGGTGTCGGCCACGACCAGGCTCACGTGATGCAGGCGATTGATTTTCGTCATAGCGGGCGGTCCTCCTGAAAGATCGCGATCGACGCCGCAGTTAAGATCAATCCGCCGCCGAGCCATTCCTGCGCCGAGATCGCCTCGCCGGCCAGCCACCAGGCCGAGGCCGCACCGACGACCAGCTCGAACAGCATGATCACGGCGGAGCGCTGCACCGGCATGTTCGTCACCCCGTAGACTACGGCCAAGGTCGACAACAGGAAACCGCCGAGGCCGACTGCGACGGTG
This sequence comes from Chromatiaceae bacterium, assembly GCA_022340805.1. Classification (GTDB taxonomy): domain Bacteria; phylum Pseudomonadota; class Gammaproteobacteria; order Chromatiales; family Chromatiaceae; genus Thiosocius. The sequence continues at coordinate 24,108 of JAJDNF010000074.1, read as the reverse complement.
GCGACCCAGGCCCCGATCGGCGCCTGCGGCAGGGCGGGTGAATTCAGGCTGATGAAGGCCGCGGCAACGATCACCACACCGAACCAGGCAAGGTGTGTCTTGGCACGGACGCCCAGACTGGTGATACGCCGGGTCATGACATTGTTCAATGCAAATGCGAGCCCAGCGCTCGCCGCCAGCAGATCGGCACGGTTGAGCGGCAGGCTGCCCAGGACCGGATCCCACAGCATGATCAGTGCCCCGCCCAGTCCGAGCCCCAGCATCAGCGCGGTGCGCCAGCCCAGGTGCTCCTGCAGCAGCCAGCGTCCGAGCAGCACGGTCCAGATCGGCGACAGGTAGAAAAGCAGCACCACGCGCACGACCTCACCGGCGAGCACCGCGAGCACGAATGCGACGTTGGTCCAGCCCGCCGCCAGCACCAAGGCGGCGACGTCCCAGGGCTGCCGACGGATGCCGGCGGGCGATACCCGCGCGAACGGCGTGAACACCAGGAAAGCCGCGCCATATCCCACCAGGGTCAGCCACGCACCCTGCATGCCGAGCTCCTGCAGCAGACGCGTCGGGTACCACATCAGCCCCCAGAAGGTCGCACCATAGAGCAGCCCGAGGGTTGGCCCGAAACGGGTCAGCGCAGCATTCATGAAACTGATCGCCTATAATCGGTCGCCCGGAAACACGCTGCCTTTCGCATGAACCCCGACCTGGACAAACTTCAGCCCTACCCTTTCGAGAGGCTCAATGCGCTCAAGGCAGGCACGACACCGCCGGACAAACCGCATATCGCACTGTCTATCGGCGAACCGAAGCATGCCACACCGGCGCTCGTCGCGGCAGCGCTGCAACAGCACCTGGACGCCGGTCTCGCCACCTATCCATTGACCAAGGGCATGCCCGCGCTGCGCGAGGCGATCTGCGACTGGCTGACCCGGCGCTTCGCGCTGCCGGCCGGTTCCCTCGACCCGGAACGCCACGCCTTGCCGGTGAGCGGCACCCGCGAGGCGCTGTTCGCCTTTGCCCAGGCCGTCGTCGATCGCCGCCGTCCGGCCCTGGTGGTGTCGCCCAACCCCTTCTACCAGATCTACGAGGGGGCGGCGCTGCTCGCCGGCGCCACGCCGCATTTCATCCCCTGCGTGGCCGACAACGGTTATCTGCCGGATTTCGACGCGGTCAGCGCCGAGACCTGGGAGGCCTGCCAGCTGTTGTACCTCTGTTCGCCGGGCAACCCGACCGGCGCGGTGATCCCGCAACCCACCCTGCAGCGCCTGATCGAGCTGGCCGGACAGCACGACTTCATCATCGCCTCCGACGAATGTTACTCGGAGATCTATTTCGACGAGGCCGGCCCGCCGGTCGGCCTGTTGCAGGCCGCTGCCGCGATGGGCAACACCGAATACCGTCGCTGCGTGGTGTTCCACAGCCTGTCCAAGCGCTCCAATGCCCCCGGCCTGCGCTCCGGTTTTGTCGCCGGTGATGCCGAGGTCCTGGCCGGCTTTCTCAGTTACCGCACCTATCACGGCTGCGCGCTGCCGATGCAGCATCAATATGCCAGTATGGCCGCCTGGCAGGACGAGCAGCATGTACGCGACAATCGCCGCCTGTACCGCGAAAAGTTCGACGCCGTGCTCGACACCTTGGATGGCTGCCTAGATGTCGCCCGCCCGCAGGCTGGCTTCTACCTGTGGCCGCGCACCCCGATCGACGATGAAGACTTCAGCCGCGAGCTGTTTGCACAACAGAACGTGACGGTGCTTCCCGGCCGCTACCTGTCGCGCGAGGTTGGCGGCTTCAACCCGGGCGCCGGACACGTGCGCATGGCGCTGGTCGCCAGCCCCGACGAATGCGTCGAGGCGGCCCGGCGGATCAGAGAATTCGTAACCCATCTTTGAATTTCAGAACCAATCCAGGAGAGCGTCATGAGCGAAATCCAGTCCATCATCGTCGATGCATTCGAGAACCGCGCCGAGATCACCCCGCGCAACGTCAGCACCTCGGTACGCGATGCCGTCATGGTGGCGATCGAGCAGCTCGACCGTGGCGAGATCCGGGTCGCGGAAAAACGCGACGGCGCCTGGATCGTCAACGATTGGGTCAAGAAGGCGGTGCTGTTGTCGTTCCGGATCAACGACAACGAGTTCATCAAGGGCGGATTCACCAACTATTACGACAAGGTCGCGTCGAAGTACGCCGAGTACAACTCGCGCGAGTTCCGCGACTCCGGTGTGCGCGTGGTGCCGCCAGCCGCGGCGCGCAAGGGTTCCTACATCGCACCCAGCTGCGTGCTGATGCCGTCGTACGTGAATATCGGCGCCTACGTCGACTCGGGAACCATGGTCGACACCTGGGCCACGGTCGGCTCCTGTGCGCAGGTCGGCAAGAACGTCCACCTGTCCGGCGGCGTCGGGATCGGCGGCGTGCTCGAGCCGCTGCAGGCCGCACCGACGATCATCGAGGACAACTGTTTCATCGGCGCCCGTTCCGAGGTGGTCGAGGGCGTGATCGTTGAGGAGGGATCCGTGATCTCGATGGGCGTTTACATCGGCCAGTCGACCCGCATCTACGACCGCGAGAACGACGAGGTCATCTATGGTCGGGTACCTGCCGGTTCCGTGGTGGTCTCGGGCAACCTGCCCTCGAAGGATGGCAAGTACAGCCTGTATTGCGCCGTCATCGTCAAGCGCGTCGATGAGAAGACCCGCTCCAAGGTCGGCATCAACGAACTGCTGCGCGACATCTGAGCGGAACGGCCGCGACCGATCGCGCCAAGGCAGACGCACAGGCTGGTTCCCTGGCGATCCGGCTTCGCGTCCTGTGCGTTTAATCTGGGTGACCTGAATGATCACAATCTACGGCATAGCCAACTGCGACACGATGAAAAAGGCACGCGCCTGGCTCGACCAGCACGGCGTCGACTACACCTTTCACGATTACAAGAAATCGGGCATCGACGAAAAACGGCTGCGCCTCTGGGCAAACGAGCTCGGCTGGCAGACCCTGCTGAACACGCGCGGCATGATGTGGCGCAAGCTGCCGCAGGAGGCGCGCGACAACATCGACGCAGCCTCGGCCATCGCGCTGATGCTGGCGACGCCGAGCATCATCAAGCGCCCGGTCCTGGACACCGGCACTGCACGGCATGTCGGCTTCAAGCCGGACCTGTACGCCGAGATATTCGACCAATGAGGCGTCGCAGGCACCGCGACCGTGGGTGGCCGGCCGGCTGGCGCAGCGGTGGAGCAAGGCACTTGGCGCTTCGCGTTGTTGGTCCGCCTCGCGCTCTGCACCGCCTGCCTTCCACCCTACTCTCTGAACAGCCGCGATAATGTCTGCAACACTCGACCTCGCCATCGACCTGATCAGCCGCGCCTCGGTCACCCCGGAGGACGCCGGCTGCCAGGCGTTGATGATGCGGCGCCTTGCCGCGCTCGACTTCCGCAACCAGCCGCTGCGCTTCGCGGACGTGGACAACTTCTGGTCGCGGCGTGGCGACAGCGGGCCGCTGTTCTGCTTTGCCGGCCATACCGACGTGGTGCCGACCGGACCCAAGGACAGCTGGCAGTCCGACCCGTTCCGCCCGGAGATCCGCGCCGGCCTGCTGTACGGCCGCGGCGCGGCCGACATGAAGGGTTCGCTGGCGGCGATGATCACCGCAACCGAGCGCTTCGTCGGCAGGCACCCGGACCACAAGGGTTCGATCGCCTTCCTGATCACCAGCGATGAAGAGGGGCCGTCGGTCAACGGCACCGTGAAGGTGGTCGAGACGCTCGAGGCACGCGGCGAGAAAATCGACTGGTGCCTGGTCGGCGAGCCGTCTTCGAACCAGCGCCTGGGGGATACGGTCAAGAACGGCCGCCGCGGCTCGTTGGGCTGCGTGCTGCGCGTCAGGGGCATCCAGGGCCACGTGGCCTACCCGCACCTGGCCCGGAACCCGGTACACCAGGCCGCGCCCGCCCTGGCCGAACTGGCGGCGACCGAGTGGGACCAGGGCAACGCCTTCTTCCCCAAGACCACCTTCCAGATCTCGAACATCCATGCCGGGACCGGGGCCACCAACGTGATCCCCGGGATCTGCGAGGTGACCTTCAACTTCCGCTACTCGACCGAGACCACGCACGACGCGCTACGCGAACGCGTCGAGGCAATCCTCGACCGGCACGGCCTGGACTACGATATCGAGTGGACACTGTCCGGCCTGCCGTTCCTCACCCCGCGTGGCGAGCTGGTCGAGGCCGCACAGCAAGCCATCCGCCGCGTCGCCGGCATCGACAGCGAATTATCCACCGCCGGCGGCACCTCGGACGGCCGCTTCATTGCACCGACCGGCGCGCAGGTGCTCGAACTCGGCCCGCTAAACGCGACGATCCACAAGATCGACGAGTGTGTCGGCGTCACCGATCTCGACAGCCTGTCGGCCATGTACGAAGGCATACTGGAAACCCTTCTGACCTAGCCTGCAAATTGCATGAAGGCGGACGGGCACATGGTGTTTCGCGGCATCCGGAAGGCGTTCGATGCGTTCTTCGGCCCTTGTATTCGACGTGATGGTTTGTCCTGTTCGGGCTCAGGCCGCGCTGGACCTTGCATTTGCGCCGATCCCCCTCAAACCATAGCGTCGGCTATGCTTTTTCGGCCGATCAGCCCAACTGCTTTGCCCATCACACCCCGATTCCCAAACCCTTCATGCAATTTCCAGGCTAGTGTGGTGCTCGGCATTTGACGGCACATTGCATCGCATGCCTCGAGGGTGACGGTAGGGTGCAATAGCGCAGCGTATTGCGCCGTTTGCGACGATACCCGGTGCATTACGGCTTATGCCTTATGCATCCTACTGGGGCTGCCGGATCGCCCGCCCATGTGGCCCCGCAATAATGCCAAACACAACGAAGCATTAGCCTGCGGCGCGCCGGCCTGAAGCATCCACGGCCAGCGGCCTGGTTATCAGCTGGTCTTCCACCAGTGAGTAGGCGAGGTAGTATTTGAAGATATTGCGCACGTAGTTCACCGTCTCGTCGCCCACGGTTTTGCCTGCCGCCAGTTCGACGTTGCCGAACCACACGTCGGGATCGAGCCCCATTTCACCGGCCATGCTACGCATGCTGGCTACCTTCGCCGGACCCGCATTGTAGGCGGCCAGGCTGAAGGCCAAGCGATCGCTCGGCTCCAACCCGGGTTCGGAAAAATACCGGTCACGCAGAAAGGCCAGATACTTGACCCCGGCATGGATGTTGTTTTCGAGGCTGGTGATTTCCGGGATGCCAACGTTGGGGTCGGCTGCGGTGGAGGGTAGCATCTGCATGATGCCATAGGCCCCGCGTTTACTCCGCTTGCTGTGGTCCAGTCGCGATTCCTGGTAGGCCTGCGCGGCGATCGCCAGCACGTCGAACTCATACTGCTCGGCGAACCTGGCGAACAGGCCCACCACCTTTTGGAACTTGCTGCGTTCGCTGTCAGCCAGCGGGTTGGTAATCCGGCGCGCGTCCTCATAATAGCGGTCGAACAACATGTTGCCGAGCAAGGTCCCCTTCTTCGCCTTGGCGGCGAATTGGAGCAGATTTCGGTGCAACAGCGGATTGCTCTTGCGGACTGCCCAGCCAACCGAGTTGCCGGTGCTCAGCGGCACCGATTCCAGTACACGGATATCGGACAGGACCTTGGCCCACAGTTTTGCCTTGTAGTCGTCCACGATGGTGATCCCGACGACACCGGCATTGACCATTTCCAGGATGTCCTCCGACAGCAGCTGGCTATCGGCCTCGCGTACTTTGATCGGTTTGCGCTTGTCCACGGCCAATCGCTTGTTGAGCGTGCGAAGGTGCTCGACGTAGCTGCTGTTGCGCAACACCAGCACCTCGCGGCCGGAGAGATCTTCCAGTGACTGTATGCCGGTCGTGTCCTTGTGGATGACCAGGACTTCGTCAACGACCATCGCGGCACCGGTGGCGAAATCAAATTGTTTCTTGCGCTCCGGGGTTATGGTCAGCAACGCTGCCGCGACGTCGCCTCTACCCTGCTCGAGATCAGGCAACAGGCGGTCGAACGTGGTCGGTACGAATACGATCTGGGTTCGGTCTGCTGCATGCTTGACCCCTTTGTTCAGTACCTTTTCGTACTCAGACAGCAGTGCGACCTGCAGCCCGGAAGGCTGCCCATTCGACTGAATGGCGAAGTCGGTGCGACTGTAGGTGACCAGGGCCCGAAGCTGTTTGCGCTTGCGGATCTCCGGCAGGTCGGCCGTGCTGTGCGCCGAGACAATCTCATCGATCAAGGCGGGATCGGCTGTCGCGGCAACCGTCAATGCGCTGGTGCAGGCCACAGCCAGCACTGCGGACCGCAGCGAGCCGCCGGCACTTGCCAGCAGACGATGGTAGAACATGTAACGACGCCCCTGTGACGCGGGTGGTGCGCTATTGTAGACCCACCACAGCGCTGCGCCCTGCAACTCGGGCGCCGCAAGCCGCGCCAGCCTTCTTCCAACCCGCCGTCGGGCGCTCCCGACAGGCTGGACGCGTCAACGACAGACCATACTGGGCTCCGCGCGCCGCGATCACCACGACGCAGGGCTCGAGGGAAACCGCTCAGGGCCGCGATCTTTGAGATGGTCAATGCAACCCGGATCGACGATCATCCGCAGCACGCGGCGCGGCTGCGCCACTCCCGACCGGCCACATCGAGGCAACCGACCCATGCAACGCGACGATCCCCGTTACCTCAGCCAACTGACACGCAGCACGCTGGCCCTGGTGCTTGCAGGGGGACGTGGTTCGCGCCTTTACGAACTGACCGAGCGGCGGGCCAAACCGGCGGTCTACTTCGGCGGCAAATACCGCATCATCGATTTTCCGCTTTCCAACTGCATCAACTCGGGTATTCGCCGCATCGGCGTGCTGACCCAGTACAAGGCCCACTCGCTGATTCGACACCTGGTCGAAGGGTGGAGTTTCTTCCAGCGCGAGCTGGGCGAGTTTATCGAGATCCTGCCCGCGTCGCAGCGCACCACGGGCGACTGGTACCAGGGTACTGCCGATGCGATCTATCAGAACCTCGACATCGTCCGGACGCTGCTCCCGAAGTACGTGCTGGTACTGTCCGGCGACCATGTCTACAAGATGGACTACGGCCCGCTCCTCGCGTACCACGAAGAACACGGCGCCGAGATGACCGTTGCCTGCGTCGGCGTGTCCCTGGAAGACGCCAAAGGCTTCGGCGTGATGAGTGTGGCGGACGATTTCCGAGTGCTGAATTTCGACGAAAAGCCGGCCGACCCCAGGCCCATGCCGGGCGCCACGGACATCGCCCTGGCCTCGATGGGCAACTATGTCTTCAACACGGATTTTCTGTTCCGGAAGCTCGAGGAGGACGCGGCAAACAGGGCCTCGAGCCACGATTTCGGCCACGACATCATCCCGTCGATCATCGACGGGCACCGGGTGTTCGCTTACCCGTTCCTGGATCCCGATTCCGGGCGTCAGCCCTACTGGCGCGATGTGGGTACCGTGGACGCATTCTGGGAGGCGAACATGGAACTGGTGGCAGTGGAACCGGAGCTCAACCTGTACGATCTGGACTGGCCGATCCGCACCTATCATCTCCAACTGCCCTCGGCGAAGTTCGTGTTCAGGGACGCCGGCCGGGAAGGCAAGGCGCTGGATTCCGTGGTCTCTGGGGGCTGTGTGATTTCGGGTTCGGCGGTGGTCGATTCGCTGCTGTTTTCCAACGTCAGGGTGCACTCCTTCAGCCATATCGAGGCCTCTGTCCTGCTGCCGGAGGTGGAGGTGGGGCGCAACTGCCGCATCCGCCGTGCGGTGATCGACCGCGGATGCCGGATACCACCCGGAACGGTCATCGGCGAAGACCCGGACGCCGATGCCCGGCGTTTTCGGGTGACCGAAAAAGGCATCGCCCTGGTGACCGCAGCGATGCTCGGTCAGGAGGCCACGGCCAGCATGGCCTGACGGTGACGCTAGCGCCGATGATGGGGTGCAACGGCGCAGCATGCTGCACCGTATCCGCCGTTACCAGGTGCATGACGGCCCGCGCCTCGTGCACCCTACGCGAGCTGCAGGACCTGCCGTCGACCGGGTATCACATGACGGCGCGCAGCGGACGAAAGGTCAACCACCATGATCCGTGTTGCTGCACGCCGCCATCAATCAGACCGAGCGGCCGCTCATACCATAGGCCGGCAGATTGTCGCCGACGGCTTGGCCGAGGCGATCCTTGATCCGCACCAGCGGGTCGGACAGACCGGCCCGGTCCCGGCGCGATGCCGTGAGGACCGTCAGGGTCTGGGTTCGACGTCGACCGCGACCTCGGCACGGTGCGCACCGCCGCCGAAGATCACCCCCCTGAGCGGGGTGACGTCGGAATAATCGCGCCCCCAGGCCGTGGTGATGTGCTGGTTCATCGGGATCTGGTTGTTGGTCGGGTCGAAATCCAGCCAGCCGGCGTCCGGGTCGTAGACCGAGAACCAGGCGTGCGAGGCGTCGCTGCCGAGCAGCTTCTGCTGGCCCGGCGGCGGCAGGGTCTCGATGTAGCCGGACACGTAGCGCGCCGGCAGCCCCTGGGTACGCAGGCAGGCGATCGCGAGGTGGGCAAAGTCCTGGCAGACGCCGCGCCGATCCAGGAAGACCTGGCTCAGCGGGGTGGCCACCGTGGTGGCGCCCGGGTCATAGCGGAAATCGTTATGGATGCGCTGCATCAGGTCCTGCACCACCTCGACCAGGGTCCAGCGCTGGCGGAACGACTTCTCCGCGTAGCGCTGCAGATCGGGCAGCGTCCCCACCATCGGCGATTCGAGCAGGAACTGCACGGCCTCCAGCGTGGCCCCGCTCAGCTCTGCCCGCACGCGCCCGGCGACCTTGTGCCAGGGGATCCTGGACAGCGCGTGCGGCGCCTCCGCGGCGGGTGCAAGCTCGAGGTCGCTGATCGCGGTGACACGCAGGTGCGAATGCGCCCGCTCGAGAGAAAAATAGCTGACCGCGTTGCCGAAGAAATCCTTACGCTCCGCGACCATCGCCGGTGTCGGATCGATCTCGAGCCGATGCGCCAGGACGCGTTGCCGACCCACGTCACGCGGCCGCAGGTGGGTCTCGTTGTGTGCCAGGGATACCGGCTCGGCGTAGCCATAAAGGGTATTGTGCGATACTCGATACCTCATGCCCGTATCCCCCAGCCCGCGCCAATCATCTGCTGCGATCCACCGTCGTCGGCGAAGTAGTCGTGCGCCAGGCCTGAAGCGGTATCGCGCAGCAACTCGTCGGTCCGCTCGAGCAGGGAGCGCAGCGCGCCGCGTTGCGCACGCTTGCCGGTGCGGACCAGGACAGCCGGATCGGTCAGGCGCAGGCGGGTCAGCGCGTCCCTGATCAGCAGCGCCTGCTCCCAGACCTGCTGCGCACCCTCTTCGCGCGGCAGCAGCTCGACATGTGCGTGCAGCGTGCGCAGCTGGAACGCCAGTGAACGCGGATTGCTCTCATCGAGAAGCAACAACTTCAGCACCGGCTCGCACATCGGCTCGTTGTGGTAACCACGGCGATACGCCATTGCGCTTTCGACGCTGGTCAGCACCCCATCCAGCAGGATCGATTCCAGCGCCGGCTCGCGCACGTCCGCGAGCGCTGCACGCAGCAGACTGCCGAGCAGCTGGCCGCGTTCGAGGCGCCGACCGATGTCGAGGAACAGCCAGGCCTGGCCGCGCAGCATGCTTTCCTGGGCAAACCCGGCCAGTGCGACCAGCGAGGTGATCACCTCGTCGAGGTCGTCCTCGATATCGCCCAGTTCCGTACGGCTGCGTTCCTGCATCACCTCGAGCTTGGTGCGGATGTCGTTGATCACGCGCCAGGTGTCGACCGAGATGCGGTCGCGCACCGCGTACGCGGCGGCGAGCAGGGCACGCAGGTTGAAACCCAGACCACCCTGGCGCTGCGGGTCGACGGTGAGCGCCAGCAATTCGGCGACCGGTTCGGCCCTGGCCGCGTCGCCCTGCGGCCCGCAGAACCCCGGGTAACTGGTGGTCACATGGGTGAGCACCTGGAGCAGAACGGTCAGGCTGGCCCTGTCCGCAGGGTCGTGAAATTCGACCGCATTGCGGTACAGATGCAGTACGGTGCGTAGCAGACGCGCGCCCTGCTCGGCGCGTTCGGCATAGCGTGCGAACCAGAACAGGTTCTCCGCAGTGCCGCCCGGCAGATCGCCGTGCAGGTTCGGCGTGACCGAGGGCGACAGCGCGTGCGGCAGCAGGCTGACCTGTTTCTCGGGCTCGCTGGCAAGGATCCAGGTGTCCTTGGACAGCCCGCCGGCCTGGTTGGAGACCACGAAGCTGTCCTGGTTCGGCGCGATCCGGGTCAGCCCGCCGGGCATCACCGAGTAGCCGTCATCACGCGCCACCAGGAAGCTGCGCAGCACCGAGTGACGCGCCTCCAAGCCATCGTCGACCAGGGTCGGCACGACCGAGAAGTCCAGCTGCTCCTGGCCGACGTAGCGCCACGGACGGGCGCGAATGCGTTCGGCCAGGCGCTCGCGCGCCTTGCGCGTCAGCATCCCGGCAAATACCGGCCGCGCACCGGCGGCGCGGTAGATCGGCTTGATCACCAGCCGCTCGAGGTTTTCCAACACGTATTCGCGCTCGTTCGCCTGGCCGCACCACCAGGACGCCGCGCTGGGCAGCTTGAGATCCTGCCCCAGAAGATGCCTGGCGATCGCCGGCAGAAAGGCATTCAGGGCCGGATTTTCGAGCAGACTCGCACCAAGTGGATTGACCATGGCCACGCTGCCGCTGCGCACCGCCTGCACCAGACCCGGAACCCCGAGACGCGAATCCGAGCGCAGCTCGAGCGGGTCGCAATAGTGATCGTCGACCCGGCGCAGGATCACGTCGACGCGTTCCAGGCGGCGCATCGTGCGCAGCCAGACGCGGCCGCCCTGCACTGTCAGGTCGTCGCCCCGGGCGAGTGCGTAGCCGAGATAGCTGGCCAGATAGGAGTGTTCGAAGTAGGTCTCGTTGAGCGGACCCGGGGTCAATACGACGATGCGCGGATCGTCGCCCGGGCGCGGACTGAGTGCCGCCAGACTGGCACGCAGGTTCTGAAAGAACAGCGCCAGGCGATGCACGTTGGAGTCGCGGAACAGGCTCGGCAACACGCGTGCCATGGTCATCCGGTTGATCAGCGCATAGCCGGCCCCCGAGGGCGACTGGGTGCGATCATTGAGCACCCACATGCCGCCGTCCGGCCCGCGCACCAGGTCCACCGCGTACAGTGACAGCGGGTGGCTCGCCTTGGGGTCGAGCGGGTGGCACGCACGCAGGAAGCCATCGTGCGCATACACCACCTCGGCAGGCAGGATGCCGCGCCGGATCAACGCCTGCGGGCCATACAGATCCTTGAACACCAGGTTCATCAGCTCGGCGCGTTGCATCAGACCGAGCTCGATCTCTCGCCACTCGGCACTCGAGACCAGCATCGGCAGCGGGTCGAGCGACCAGGCGCGTTCGTGCCCGCCCGGGTCACCGTGCACCGTGTAGGTGACCCCGCTCTCGTTGAGCTGGCGGTGGGCCTCTCTGCGCCGCTCCTTCAGCGCGCCCAGACCGAGACCGCCGAGCGCGTCCATCAGATACCGCCAATGCGGCCGCACCCGCCCCTCCGCGGCCAACATCTCGTCGTAGCCGTGCGCGTGCGCGCGGTACCCGGCGAGCAGCGGACTGTCGGATCGCACGATCATCGGCTCAGTCGGGGAAGCTCAGGTCCAGCAGATACGGGCGCGCCGGGTCGATCCGGGCCGGCAGGGTCCTTACCAGCCTGCGGCCACTGCCACGCGGCTCGAAGCGCCCGCGGCCCTGCCCCAGCGGCATGCCTGCCGGTACGGCGAGGCGCATGCCGACCGGCTCGCCGGCGAGTGACCCGGTCGCGCCTGCCCGTGGCACGCCGACTGTCCCCCAACCTCTCGGTCTAGCCGGGTGGTAGGTGAAGCCACCGAGCACGCGTCCACTCCAGGTGTCGATCAGGTCGAAGACCAGGGCGTCGACCGGCGGCGCGCTCGGGTGCAGCGTGGCCGGTGGATTCGACGCCTTGTAGCGCACCCCGGCGACGTACTCGCCGACCGCCCCGGTCGGCTGCAGCGGCACGGTCTCGGCATTGCATTCCAGTATGTAGCGGCCCGGGGTCAGACCGCTCGCCGTCACCTGTACCCGATCCAGGGCCGAATCGATGAAGCGCGCGACGCCGCCGGCGCTGACCTCCTCGGCGAGCACCGGCCATGGCTCGTGCGCCTGACGCAGTTCCAGTGCGATGTCGTCGAACTGCACCCGGCCGATGCGCGGGAAGCGTTGCTCGACCAGGGTCGTGAACCAGGCCGCCTGGAACGGATAACCGGCCTCGTCGAGCTCGCCGAGCACGACGCAAAAGTCGTCCCACAGCACGCGCGGCAGCAGGAGGCTGTCCTGCAGCGCGGTACCCCAGGGCCGCAGCTCAGGCCTCTCGGGCAGCTGCGCGAAGCGTGCCACCAGCGCACGTACCAGCTGCACCTGCAGGATCTGCAGCTCGGCCGCCGACGCCATCTCGAACGAGCCGAGTGTGATCCGACCCAGACGCCGGCTGGCCCGCACCGGATGATACAGCTCGTCGACGCGGATCTCGGCGCGGCGCATGTCGCCGGCCGGGTCGGTGAGCAGATGGCGCAGCACCCGGTCGGCCAGCCAGGGCTCGCCGATCTCGCCCGCCGGCAGACGCTCCAGCGCAATGGCCAGCTCGTACAGGGCCTCATCGCGGCCCTCGTCGACCCGCGGCGCCAGTCCTGACGCACCGATGCCGCGCCCGGCGAACAGGTACGACAGGCAGGGATGTCGCTGCCAGTAAGCGATCAGCGATCGCAGGATCTCCGGCCGGCGCAGGAACGGGCTGTGCACCGGACGCTGGCCAGCCAGCGCCAGCGGGGCGCCGACGCCAGGCGGAAACCGACTGCCGTCGGGCATGACGCGCTCGCTGTGCAACCCGCATGCGGCCGCCTCATCGAATGCGGCGCGGAGCATCGACTGCAGCTCGGGGCTGCTGCCGGCCTCCGGCAGGCGCACGCGCAGCGCACCGGCGTCCGGCTCGATCACGATGCGCCGCAGGCGATGGTCTTCCGGCGGGCCGTACCCCTCCAGCACCACCGTGGTGTCCAGCGACTCGGCCGCCAGCTCGACCGCGGCCACCAGCTCGAGATAATGTTCCAGGTGGGTCAACGGCGGCAGGAAGCAATGCAGGGACCCGTCACGAATCTCCGCACACACCGCGGTCCGCGGCCCCTCCCCGGCACTGGCCTGATCGGCCTTGGCCAGCGGCGTCGCCAAGGGCGCGACCCGGGACAGCCGCGCACTGACCTCGCCGTGCACCTCGGGCAGCAGCGCGCGGTCCTCGAACTGGCAGCGCTCGGGGTCGATGCGGCGTTGCACCGCCAACGGCAGGCCTTCGAGTGGCAGGCGATAGCCCATCGGCGAATCGCCGGGCAGCAGGTAGATCGCACCACGCCGCAGCGGCCAGGTCCCGCTTGCCCAGCGGCCTGCCGCCGCATCCCAACGCAGCGGCAGCACGTAGCCACGCAGCTGTGCGCTTTCCCGGGACAGGCGTTCGGCCAATGCCCGGCGTCGCTCCGGGTCGGAGATCTCGGCGGCATCCGGGATCAGATCCGACGGCGCGGGATCAAGCCAGCGCCGGTACAGGCCGTCCTCGTAGGCCGGCGCCAGCCGGGTGGGCTCGATGCCGAGGGCATGCGCGAGGCGCTCACCGAAGGCTCGCGCATCGGCCGGGGTCAGGGCCGCACCGCCCTGCGCCCAGCCGATACGTGCGCCCGAGCGGCACACCGGTGCACCGTCGGTACGCGCCCAACAGCCGAGCCGCCAGCGCGGCAGTGGGTCGCCGGCAAACTGCTCGCCCTGTTCGACCTGCAGCACTCCGCCCGGCGCCAAGCGTTCCCGCAGCCGCAGCATGAGCTGTTCGGCGACCCGGCGCTTGGCGGGGCCTAGTGCGGCGATCTTCCACTCGTCCAGATCGGACTCGGTCGCGGCGACGAAGGCCAGGCCCGGCTGCACGTTCAGCGCGACACCGGCCGCCTGCAGGTCGAGATCGATCTTGCGGCCGAGCGCGTCCAGGTGTTCGCGCTCGGCAGACGAAAACGGCCACTGCTCGGGTTCGACCAGCAGCTGGCGCACCTCGACCCGCTCGTTGAACTGCTCCTCGCAGGCCTCGCGATAGCCGACCACGGGCACCGCGCGCAACGGGTCCGGGGCAGCGGCCAGGGGCAGGTAGCACTCATCGGTGAACAGCCCGCGCGCCGGGTCGAGACCGACCCAGCCCGCCCCTGGCAGGTAGACCTCGGTCCAGGCGTGCGCAGCGGCGCTGCCGTCACCGTCGAGGCTCAGCCGATAGCCAGACACGAAACGTGCCGCCAGGCCGAGCGCGCGCAGCCCGAGCGTGCCGAGCCAGGCGACCTGCCAGGCCCAGCCGGCGCCGGCCGCGAGCACCGCCTCCGGGTCCACGCGTCCCGGCTGGCCGGGCGGCGCAAACGCGAACGACTCATGGATCTGCTGATTCACGCGTGACAGGAACGCCAGGATGTAGGCGGGCTCGGTGTCCAGCGTCTCGACCCAGGCGGCGAAGCGCGGGCCCCGCAGCGGCAGCGCCAGATACGGCGCCAGTTCCTTGCGCAACTGGGCCGGGTACGCAAACGGAAAGTTCGCGGCCAGCGGCTCGACCAGGAAGTCGAACGGATTGACCGGCTCGAGTTCGGCGAGCAGCTCTATGTCGAAACCCAGCCGGGAGACAGGTTCGGGCAGATCGAGCCGCGCCAGGTTGTTCTCGAACGGATCACGCACCCAGTTGATGAAATGCGGCTCTGCGTCGATGCCCAGCGAGTAGGCGGTGATGCGCTGATTGGTGAGCGGTGCCGGACGCAGGCGCAGCCAGTGGGTGGACAGATTGACCGGGCGCGAAAAGCGCTGCTCGATGCGGTGGCGCAGGGCGATCCTGACGGTCATGCAGTCGCCCTCCGGCGCAGATCCAGGGTATAGGGGTAGTCCGGGTTGGGCCGTTCCGGCGGTGGCTCGCTCAGCTCGCGCATACCGGTCGCCAGTGGCACCTCGCTGCGCAGGCGTTGCAGCCAGTCGGGTGGCGCCGGGTCGCCCGGGGTATGGCCCCAGCCCCAGAAGCGCGTGATGCGTCGCGCCTCGGCCTCGTAGGCATTGACCGGGAAGGTGTCGTAGAAACGTCCGCCGGGGTGTGCCACATGATAGACACAGCCACCGACCGCACGCCCCAGTCCGCGTTCGATCACGTCGAACACCAGCGGCGCGTGCACATCGAGCGTGGGATGCATGCCGAACGCCGCGTCCCAGGCCTTGTAGCGCACGCCCGCGACATATTCGCCCGGCACACCGGTGGCATGCAACGGCACGCGCCGCCCGTTGCAGGTGATCAGATAGCGTCCCGGATCCAGGCCGCGGCAGGTGACCTGCAGGCGCTCCACGGCGGAATCGACCACCCGCGCCTGGCGTTGCGTGGTGGTCTCCTCCTCCAGTACCTGCCAGGGCTCGAGCGCCATGCGCAGTTCCAATTCGAGTCCGGCATGGTTGACCCGCCCGTAGACCGGGAACCGGAACTCCAGAAACGCCGCATACCAGTCCAGATCGAACGCATAGCCCGCGGCGTTCAGGTCGTCGATCACCGCGGCGAAATCGCTCCACACGTAGTGCGGCAGCATGAAGCGGTCGTTCAGCGCGGTGTCCCAGCGCACCAGTGCATGGCGGTACGGCCGCTGCCAGAAGCGCGCCACCAGCGCACGCAGCAACAGCATCTGCGCAAGGCTCATGCGCGCGTGCGGCGGCATCTCGAAGGCGCGGAACTCGAGCAGGCCCTGGCGCCCCGCAGCCGAGTCGGGCGAGGCCAGCTTGTCGATGCAAAATTCGGCCCGGTGGGTATTGCCGGTGACGTCGGCGAGGAAGCTGCGCAGCGCACGGTCCACCAGCTGCGGAGTCGAGACGCGCTCGATCTCCTCGAGGCCGCGTTCGAATTCCGTCAGCAGCCCGGAACCGCGCTCGTCCGCACGCGGGGCCTGCGAGGTGAAGCCTATGAACAACCCGGAGAACAGGTACGACAGGGCCGGATGATGCTGCCAGTAGGTCAGCAGCGAGCGCAGCATGTCCGGCCGGCGCAGGAACGGGCTGTCGGCCGGGGTCTGTCCGCCGAGCGTGACGTGGTTGCCGCCGCCGGTGCCGGTATGGCGGCCGTCGAGCATGAACTTTTCCGTGCCGAGGCGGGTCTGGCGGGCCTCCTCATAGAGCGTGACGGTATTGTGCTCGAGTTCGTCCCAGGTCGACGCGGGATGGATGTTGACCTCGATCACGCCGGGGTCCGGCGTGACCTTGAAGTAGTTCAGCAACGGACTGCGCGGCGGCTCGTAGCCCTCGATCAGCACCGGCAGGCCGAGTTCGGCGGCGGTCCCCTCGACCGCCTCGAGCAGGGCCGTGTAGTGTTCCAGCTGCTCGCATGGTGGCAGGAACACGTGCAGCAGATCGTCGCGCAACTGCAGGCACAGCGCGGTATGCGGGATGCCGCTCCAGCCCGGCCAGCGACGGCGCAGCGTCTCGGGTCTGGCGTCGGCGGCCGGCATCGGCTCGGGCTCCGATGCCGGTGCGGCGGTCCCGGCGTCCGGCGCCCAGGGCGACGGCACGGGCGGCGCGAGTCCCTGTCGCTCGGACTCGCTCAGCCACGGGATCCTGGCGACCGGCAGGCGCAGGCCCATGGGTGATCCACCCGGCATCAGCTGCAGGCGCTCGCCGAGGAAGCGCCAGGATCCACTGGCCCAGCCGGCCTGCCGCCAGTCCCATTTGAGCGGCAGCACGTAACCGACCGGCCGGTCGAGACCATGCGCCAGCGCGAGCCCCATGTCGTCGCGAAACTGCGGCGCCCAGGGGATGGTCACCGTGTCCAGTTCGACCGGCTGGCGCGCCTCGCGCCACAGGTAGTACAGCCAGTTTTCGTAGGCGGCCATCAGGTCGCCCAGATCCACCCCGAGGCGCGCGGCCAGCCGCTCGCCGAACTCGCGGACACGCTCGGGTGCGACGCGGTAACGCCGGGTCTCGTCGGCCAACAGCGCCTGGTCGCGCCACAGCGGCGCGCCGTCGGCACGCCAATAACAGCCCAGCGCCCAGCGCGGCAGCGGTTCGCCCGGGTACCACTTGCCCTGCCCGTAATGCAGCAGCCCACCCGGGGCAAACGCCCGTTCAAGCCGCCTGAGCAGCAGGCCGGCGCGCTCGCGCTTGTTGATGCCCAGTGCCTCGGTATTCCACTGCGCGCCCTCCATGTCGTCGATCGACACGAAGGTCGGCTCGCCGCCCATCGTCAGACGCACGTCCAGCGCATCGAGTTCCGCATCCACCGCACGGCCGAGCCCACGGATCGCCTGCCACTGCTCCTCGGTGTAAGGCTTCGTGACCCGCGGGTCTTCGTGCACCCGGGTCACCGCATTGAGGTAATCGAAGCTCACCTCGCACTTGTCCGTGTAGCCGGTTACCGGCGCCGCGCTGACCGGATCGGGGGTGCAGGCTAGCGGGATGTGACCCTCGCCGGCGAACAGCCCCGAGGTCGCGTCGAGCCCGATCCAACCGGCGCCGGGGATGTACACCTCGGCCCAGGCATGCAGGTCGGTAAAGTCCTGCTCCGGGCCGGACGGACCGTCCAGCGCCTTCACGTCGGCGGTCAGCTGCACCAGGTATCCGGACACGAAGCGCGCCGCGAGACCGAGGTGGCGCAGGATCTGGACCATCAGCCAGCCGGTATCGCGGCACGAGCCGAGTGCCTTGCCGAGGGTCTCCTCGCAGGTCTGGATACCGGGATCCAGACGCACGGTGTAGCCGATTGCATGCTGCAGCTGCTGGTTGATGTAGACCAGGAAATCGACAATCCGGCGCTCGCGCCGGTCGACCCCCGCCACCCACTCGAGCAGCTGCGGGCCTGACTCGCTGAGCTCGAAATAGGGCTCCAGTTCCTGGCGCAGCAGCGCGTCGTAGCTGAACGGGTAGCTCTCGGCGTACTTCTCGACGAAGAAGTCGAACGGGTTGATCACCGTCATGTCGGCGACCAGCCGCACATGCACGGACAGTTCGCGGACCGGCTCGGGAAACACCGCCCGGGCGAGAAAATTGCCGAACGGGTCCTGCTGCCAGTACAGGCGGTGCCCGGCCGGTTCGATGTTGAGTGCGTACTCGTGAATGGGTGTCCGGGTGTGCGGCGCCGGGCGCAGGCGGATCAGGTGCGGCGAAAGCGACACCTGGCGGTCGAAATGATAGGTCGTCTTGTGATCAATGGCGACGCGAATGGCCATGCATATCCCCTGTTTCGGACAACCCCGGTGGCACCCGCGGCCGGCCTGTCCATCAGGGGGCCGCCGCTTGCACCTGCGTTTGCACTGCCGGTAAAGCCTCGAGGCTGAACCAGGTCGCGCTAATCTGCTCATGCATGTTGTTCAGCTCGGCCTGAATCTGGTCGATGAACGCGTGCATCTCATCCAGGGCCATTGTATCCAATGCGGCCTCTTTGACACGCCGCTGAATCAGTGCGACCCGCTGCAGCGGGGCCTCGTTGCGCGGCAGGTGGCCGAGCAGCGCCTCGGCCCGCGCCAACGCGTACCCAAGGGAACGCGGAAATCCGGAGTCCTGCAGCAGGTACTTGACCACCGCCTCGCCTTTGACGCGGTGGCGCACGTGCTGCCGGTACATCTGGAAAGCGGACAGCGATTTGAGCACGTTGACCCACATCAGGTTGTCGTACGGCGTCGGCGCATCGAGCCGCGGCATCAGCAGCGATACCGCACTGTCGACGATCCGGGTGGTCATGTCGCCGCGCTCCAGATTGCGCCCCAGGCGGATGAAATCGCAAGGGAAATCGTGACTCATGGTGCCGGTCAGCAGGCCAGTGATCTGCTGGCAGCGAATGACGATCTGCTTGAGGAACATGAATCGATGCTTGCGCAGCACGCCGCGTTCGGCGTTTTCCTTGCAGTACAGGTACATCTCGTTGGCCTGGTCCCAGACCTCGGTCGGCAACACGTCGCGCGTGGTGCGTACGTTCTCGCGGGCCATCGCCAGGGCGCTGGCGATCGAGTCGGGGTTGAAGCTGTCGGCCAACAAGAACTTGACCGTGTTGCGCTCATCATAGTTCTGGTAATGCCCCTCGAATACCGCGCTCGCACCGTTGAGGTCGACCAGCCGCCGCCAGCCGGGATCGACCCCCTTGGGCAGATCGAGGATCTGGTTGGTGTAGGCGTTGACCAGGCGCGCGGTGCTTTCCACACGTTCGAGGTAGCGACCCATCCAGTAGAGCCGTTCAGCAACCCGAGACAGCATCAGGAGGCCTCCGTATCCAGTATCCAGGTATCTTTACTGCCGCCGCCCTGTGAGGAATTGACCACTGTCGAGCCCTTGCGCAGCGCCACCCGGGTCAGCCCACCGGGCGTCACATAGACGTCCTGGCCCTGCAGGATGAAGGGCCTGAGGTCGACGTGGCGTGGTTCGACGTGCTCGTCGACCAGCGTAGGCACGGTGGACAGCTTGATCAGCGGCTGGGCGATATAGTTGCGCGGATCCGCCTTGATCAGACGGGCAAACTCCGCGCGCTCCTTCTTGGTCGCCTTCGGGCCGATCAACATGCCGTAGCCACCCGACTCGTTGGCCGGTTTGACGACCAGCTTGTCGAGGTTGTCCAGCACATAGGCGCGTTCGTCGTCGTGCAGACAGACAAAGGTCTCGACATTGGGAATAAGCGGATCCTCGTCGAGGTAGTACTTTATGATCTTCGGCACGAAGGCGTACACGACCTTGTCGTCGGCGACCCCCGAACCCGGGGCGTTGGCGATACCCACATTGCCCTTGCGCCAGGCCCGCATCAGCCCGGGCACACCGAGCGCCGAGTCGCTGTTGAACACCTCGGGGTCGAGGAACAGGTCGTCGACGCGACGGTAGATCACGTCTACCCGCTGCAGACCCTCGATCGTGCGCATGTACACGCAGTCGTCGTCGCCGACCAGCAGGTCGGCACCCTCGACCAGCTCCGCGCCCATCTGCTGGGCGAGAAACGCGTGCTCGAAATAGGCCGAGTTATAGATGCCCGGGGTAAGCACCACGACCTCGGGAAAGTCCAGCGGACGCGGCGAGATCGCCGCCAGCATGTCGAACAACTGGGCCGGGTAGTCGGCCACCGGCAGGATACTCGCATCCTCGAACAGCTCACCGAACACCCGCTTGGTCAGTACCCGGTTCTCCAGCATGTACGACACCCCGGACGGCACGCGCAGGTTGTCCTCGAGCACAAAGAAGTCGCCCTTGTGGTCGCGGATCAGGTCCGAACCGCAGATGTGCGCCCACACGCCGAATGGCGGTTTGACCCCCACCACCTCGCGGCGAAAGTTCTTCGAGTTGGCAAGCAGTTCGGCCGGGAATACGCCGTCCTCGACGATACGCTGCGCGCCGTAGAGGTCGTCGATGAACAGATTGAGCGCACGCAGACGCTGTTCCAGACCGGCCGATACCTTGTTCCATTCCCTCGCGGCGATGATCCGCGGGATGATATCGAACGGCCAGGCCCGGTCGATATTGCTGCCCTCGCTGTACACGGTAAAGGTGATGCCCATCTCCACGATCGCCGACTCAGCCGCCTGCTGGCGTGCCTTGATCTCCTCGGTGCTGAGCGAGCGCAGGTAGCTGGCGACCTGGCGTGCCACGGCACGCGGGTAACCGGGCGAGCTGATCATCTCGTCGTAGAAACCACCCGGGTCGAAACGCTTCCAATCTATGCTCATCTGACGGACTCTTGCCCAGGAAAATCGGATCAACTTTCCGCCGAGCAAGAGCCGGGCCAAACCCAACACGGGCGGCAGCCTGTCTCGCGATTTCCGTGCCGGCATCTGCGCAACGGCGATGCGGTGCCCGGCGTGCGGCAGCCGAGCGCCCGCGCGGTGCCGCGACCGGCCCCGGAGATGACCCGGCAGGACCGAGCTACGCCATTGGTTTTTATATGCTTTGTGCCGGCCGTCGGGCACTTTGCGGCAGCCCGCTGACAGACCCGCGGGATGATTATCCGGTCAGCGCCCGGATGCATGCAGGTGGGCGGCCCGTCCGGGCCACACCCGAGCGCCCCGGCGAGGGGCACATCGGCGCCCCAGAACAATGCAGGCATCGGATGCCACGGCGAGCCTTGCACCAATCGGGCGCGGTACGCGCAGTGGCTCGGACCGCTGTGGGGCCCGTCCGGCGTGACCTCAAGCGCGTGTAGCGCGCCGCAGCTGCAGACCGAGCGCCAGCTGATTGCGCAGCGCGCGCACCAGGCGCAGGGTTCCGGGGCCCAGCTGCAAGCCGTCGCGCATCGCGTGCTCGGCGATGATGCAGCCCACCGGCCGCTCCTGGACGACCAGGGGCAGAAACAGCAGCGCACCGCTCGGGCTGTGTGCGTGGTACCAGGAGGGGATACCGTGCCCGGCGCCAGCGACCGCCAGGTCGGCGATGTGCACGTCGGTCTTTTGCTGCAATGCGACGTGGAACACGTCGCGCTCATAGGCCTCGCCGAAACGCAGTGCCCGCAGATAGGCGTCGACGTCGCCCCCAAAACCGAGCCGGCCTACGTACTGGCGCGCGGCGATGTCGCGCAGGCACAGCGCCACCCGGCGCAGATCCAGGGCACGATACAGGGTCTCGAGCATGACCTGGGCGACCTGGTT
Source organism: Chromatiaceae bacterium (assembly GCA_022340805.1). Taxonomy (GTDB): domain Bacteria; phylum Pseudomonadota; class Gammaproteobacteria; order Chromatiales; family Chromatiaceae; genus Thiosocius. The sequence goes on along the minus strand of JAJDNF010000074.1, from coordinate 2,373 downwards.
CAGGGCGGCGCCCTCGGCGAGCATCGCGGTCGCCTCCTGCAGGCCGTCGAGCAACACGGGCTCCGGATCACCCACATGCAGGGCCGGTACCGCGCTGTCGTCCTCGGGCAGCGCAATGTCCGCGATGTCGTCCGCCGGAACGGCGTGTACATCCTCGCGCTGCAGGCCGGCCAGTGCGCGGATCGCCGGCGGCGCGCCATCCGCTGTCGCCAGCCCCTCGGCCAGCCTGCGGTACTCGCTGCGCGTATTTTGCAAGATGTCGTCGAAGCGGGTACCGGAAAACTGCACGCACAGGCGGTAGCGCAGCTGCAGCTCGGCCAGCCCACGATCGCCCGGTTGGTCGCCGCCCGCCAGCCGATCGGTCACCTCGCTGGCGAAACCGCTCAGTTGGCACAGCTGCTCCTCATCGCTGGCGGGCCTGCGCAGCTTGCCAGCGGGCAGCTTCTTCATGCTGAAGGTGATCGCGTCGGGAAAATTCCAATGCCTGCCGACCGCACTCCCGAGTTGCTGGAGGCTCACCCCAAGGACCCGGTGCTGCGCCTCCAGCGCGGTCACGACACCTTCGGCCATCTCGTCCTGGATCGCCTGGTCCTCCTCGGGGAGATAGAAGGCCACCAGCAGTTCGCCGAGGTTGTGGAACATCGCCGCGAGAAAGGCCTCTTCGCCGTGCGGCAGTCCGGCGTCGATCGCCGCCTCCCGCGCCAGCAGCGCGCCGAACATGCTCTTGCCGATCAGGGCCCTGATGCGGGCCGCATTGCAGCCCTCCTGCATGTGTTCGAACAGCATCAGCGAGGCCGCCAGCGCCCGGATCGGCTCTATACCCAGTACCACGATCGCGCGCGAGATGGTCCCCACATTGCCGGCAAAGCTGGCGTAGTAGGCCGAATTGACGACCTTAAGGATCTTGTTGGTCAGTGCGAAGTCGCTGACGATCACGGCCGCCAGTTGCTCGGTGGACTTTTCATGCGACGCAGACAGGCGATTCAGCGTGCGGATAGTCTCGGAAAGGGCCGGAAAATCCCGGCTACGCTGGATGCGCCGCAGCAAGAATTCAACGGCCCCACCAGGGTCGTCGATCAGGATCGGGTCGGCAGTAACGGACATCGGCGGCACGGTTGACTGGGCATGCCTTGTGTAGCGGTCGATGCGCAGGAAACTTTGCCGCGCCAACCGGCCTCGAACAGCGCGTCGGAGCGCAGGTGCTTAGATAGCCATTTCCTTTAACGGCCCTTCGACGTGAGCAGCCCGGCCCCGGCCCCAACTGCCCAGGTACCCAGCTTGCCGAGCACCAGCAGCAGCAGGATCACGGCCACCCAGGCTACGTAATGGCCCAGGCCTTCCCCGCCGCTCGGCAGGTAGGCGGCGATCTTGGTGGTCTCGAGAAAATACTTGGCAAAGTAGCCAATGCTGTCGGGGTCACGGAACAGCCCCCAGGCGAAATAGATCGCGCCGCCCAGGGCCCACAGGCCGAATGCGACCAGGATCAGTCCGAGTACCGCACCGACACCGGCCAGGATGCCATGTACCGAGATGCCGGATGGTGCGTTGTCCAGGTCCATGTTGCAGGGCTCCTCAGTTCTACGGGGTGTTTACGCGGCGTCGCCGGCTCGGGCGGGCACCGGCACGCCGGGGCGCCTGCGCCACCGCTGACGGCCTATTGTTTGAGTTGGACCTTCAGGCGCCCCTGTTCCACGTGGATGTCTTCCACGCCGTCGGCGAATGCCTTCCAGAAGCCGCGTTGGTCGCCAAATTCACTGATCAGGTCGATATTCTTGAGGCCGCCCAACCAGGCATTCGGGATCGGAATACCCATGATGGTCACACCCTTCAGCACGACGACCGGCTTGGCATCACGGTAGGCCATCTCGACCCCGGCCGAGACGCGCAGCGTCTTGCCGCCGAGGATCGGGAAATCCGGATCGACCGGTACCAGCAGGCGCGCACTGACCAGATCATCGCCGAGGTCAACCGAGAGCTTCCTGGCCAGGTCACGGTTATTCGCGAGCATCGCGTTGAGCTCGCGTTCGCTGAATCCGACCTCGCGCCGCGCGCCCGCCTCGCTGTAGGGCTCGGGCCTCAACCATTCCTGGTCGGTCTCCTTCGCCGCCCCGCTGCCACCAGGGCGCACCTGCGGGGCGGGCTGGTAACCCAGCACGCGCAGCTTGGCATCGAGCTCGCGCTGTTCCTTGACGTTCAGCTCGACCGGCTCGAAATCCTTGGCGTAGATATAGGTCCTGACCACCCAGTAGGTGATCGCCACGCTAACCAGGACGGTGGCAAGCACGATCCAGGCGACGTGGCTGGCGCGCAGTCCGCGGCCGCTGGTCGGTGTCGTGCCGGTTGATGGAGACTCCGCTGTCATGCTGCTACCTG
>JAJDNF010000073.1 GCA_022340805.1 Chromatiaceae bacterium | reverse complement strand
TAATCCGGTGCATTGCGGCTTGCGCCTGATGCACCCTACCCGGGTCACAGAGCCGTTCGCGCGGTAATCCGGTGCATTACGGCTTGCGCCTAATGCACCCTACCCGGGTAGCAGAACCGTTCGCGCCTCAGATGCCCATCTCGGGTGACCGAGCTGCCGGTGTATGCGAAAACGCCTCGCCCGGGGCCGGAACAGTCATCGCCCGGTCGCCGCCGACGACCCAGCCAGGCCCAGATGGCCATGGCCAATGCTGGCGGCAACAGCCATGCCACTGCGCTGCCGACGGTCAGCAGTGAAAGCCCGCATAAACCCGCAAACAGCACGCCGCCGAGTGTCACCAGGAAGTGCGACAGGCCATCGCCGCGCGCCGCATGCTCCCCACCCTGCCGCGCGCGGGCCCACTGGATCTCGGCCCACTGACCATTGTGGATCGCCTGCAGGGCGCGAAAATCGGCGCCCTCGCGGATCAGCCTGCGCCCGGCATTCACCCTGACCAGCAGGTCGACCAGCGAGTGGCCAGGGTAGGCCGCGCGGATCTCCAGGGTGATCCACGGCTCCATCAGGCGCTTGCGGTAGCGCAGAAACAGCTCGGTCCCGATCGTCTCGAGTTGGGCGTGCCAGGGTAGGTCCGGAATCGGTTTGCCTGTATTCATGCCAGAGCCTCCTCGTTTGTTGCAGGCGCATCATGCCGGCTATAGTGGCTCATCGAGTGAGCCATCCCGCCGGCAGGCGAGCGCACTGCCCGCCGAGCCCTGACCGGAACAGACCGTGAGTCAGACCGAACGCATTCACCAGATCGTCCACCTTCTCGAGGGCAGCCGGCATCCGGTGCCCATTCAGCGCTTTCTGGACGAGCTCGAGGTCTCGCGCGCGACCTTCAAGCGCGATATCGAATACCTGCGCGACCGGCTCGGCGCACCGATCGAATGGGAGCGCGGCGGCCCTGACCGCCCGCGTGGCTATGTGCTGCGTGCCGGCGGCGATACGCCGGTGGCACCCGGGTATGGTATCCACGGCTTGTGGTTCAATCAGAGTGAGATCTATGCCCTGCTGATGATGCACCAGCTGGCCGGCAGCATGCAGCCGGGACTGATCTCGGCGCACTCGCAATCGCTGCTGGCGCGCATCACCCACCTGCTCGGCACCGCCGACGACGACCCACAGGCGGTGCTGTCGTTCATCCAGGTACTGCACTCCTCGACCAGGCGCCGCGCGAGTGAGTGGTTCGAGGTGATCGCGCGTGCCACCGTGCGCCGGCGTCGGCTCGGCATCGTCTACTACACCCGCAGCCGTGACGCGACCAGCGAGCGCGTCGTCTCGCCACAGCGCCTGCTGCACTACCGCGAGAACTGGTACCTGCTCGCCTGGTGCCACAAGGTCCGCGATCTGCGCCTGTTCGCGCTCGACGCCATCCGCCATGCGGAACTCTCGAAAGAGACCGCCCGGACGGTCGCGAACAGGCACCTGACCGCGGCGCTGGGGGGTGGCTTCGGCATCTTTGGCGGCAAGGCGACTCGGATCGCCAGGCTGCGCTTTTCACCGACGGCGGCGCGCTGGATCGCTGACGAGGTGTGGCACCCGCGACAGCAGATCGGTTGGGACGGGGAGCATCTGGTCCTCGAGGTCCCTTATGCCCAGGCCCGCGAACTGGCCATGGAGGTGCTGCGCCACGGCAGCGACGTCGAGGTGCTGGGCCCGGCAGAGCTGCGCGCCGAGGTGCAGCGTATCCTTGAAGATACCCTCGCCCTCTATCGAGCCGGTCACTGATGCAGCCGCACCGGGTGCGCAGCCCGGCCGGACCCGCTCACCCGCACCTCAAGACGGCAACAGACCGATGTCCTCGAGTTGCGGCAGGGCCTCCTGCGATACCCCCTGCAGCTCGCCGCACATGCCGAGCATGTTCGAACCCAGCCGCTCCAGCTGGGCCTCACGTTTCTTCCACAGGCGCAGCATCGCGCTTTTCTCCTTTTCCAGGTCGTCGCGCATCTGCTGATGGGCCTCGACCACCGCGCGCACCTTCTGTGCGAACTGCGCGCTGGTGATATAGCGGTACAGCGCCTCCATCGACTCGTCCCTGCCGGCCGAGATCGCCCTCTGGCGCTGTGACTCGATCAGCACGCTGCGCAGTGCATCCGCCAGCGGACGCACCAGGTCCGGCCGCACCAGCCACACCCCCTCGTGCATCCCCATCGCGTCCTCGAATCCGGCCGGGAAGGCGGTGCTGACCAGCACCGCGAGTTCGCCACCGGCAGTCTGCTGGTCGGACTTCAGCTTCGGCACCCAGGCATTCGACCAGTGCTCGGCGCGCTTGGTCTCCCAGACGATGCGCCCGCACGGCGTGCCCGAGCGTAGCCGGACCGTCTGGATCACGTCAGCGCCACGCGCGCCCTTCTTCACCGGCTCGATGGCATCGAACGGAAAGGTTGCCGTGAGCAGTTCCTCTATCTCCAGCTCCAGCACCTCGCCCTGCAGCTGCTGCGAGCCCTGTTCGAGTTTGCGACGCAGCTCGTCGTTGGCCTTCTGTGCATCGTCGATCTTCTTGCGCCATTCGGCCTCGCGCAGCCGGTTGGCCTCGGCCGTGCTCTCCTCGATGCGCCTGCGTTCGACATCGACCTGGCGCTGCACCTCGAGGGTCATCTCCTTGTGCCGCTCTTCGAGCGCAGCCTTGTCCCGGCGCAGCGCCAGCTCGGCCTCGCGATGCACCCTCAGCCGCTCTTCCTTGGCCGCGAGTTCAGCCTTGAGCAGCTGCGCCTCCTCGGCACTCTCGCGGCGCGCCTGTTCGACCGCTCGGGTACTGGCGGCCTCCTGCTGGGCCTTGATCCTGGCCTGCGCGGCGGCGCTCTGCGCCAGCTGCTCCTGCAGCTGCGCGATCTGATCGGCAAAGCGCCGCGCCGCGACCCGGTCGGCATCGGCGACCAGGGTCTCGCGCAACTGCCGGCGCTCGCCCTCGAGCATCGCCTCGTACTCGGATTCGTAGCGCTCGATCAGCTGGTGGGCGATCGCGTCCTGCAGAACAAACGTCTTGCCGCAGTGCGGACAGGCCACCTCGGCAAAGGCATCGACGATGATCTTCTTGGTCATACCGGTCTCCTCCTCGATTCGGTGGCGCGTCGCCGCCCGCAACAGGGCGCGCCACGGTTGCCGATGGTAACCGGTCTGCGACGCCGGATTGGCGTCGATATCCACACGGCACCGACACACCCTGAACGGTGCGAACGGACAGCATGCACACGACCAGACACGCACAACGCAGGCACGCCAGCTGCAATGTGCGGCACACGGATCGACCCCGGGTCATTGCCATGCCTGTCGGTGCGGCCTGCGTCTGCTAATGCGGCATACCGCCGTCCGGCCTGACGGCGGGCGTCTTGCCGGCCAGCACCGAGGGTGCCGTGGCCCCCATCGAGACATAGATCGAGGTCAGGCCCTCGACACCAAATGCCGCCGGCCTGACCCAGTCGACCGGCACGAACAACAGGCCGCCACCGACCGGCACCGGCGCCGACGGCACCAGTACGCCGAGGAAGCGGTGGCCCCCGATCTCGACCGGCTCTGGGCTGGGTAACAGTGCCAGCACCGTGGTACCACCCTCGCCGCCGAAGCTGCACCAGACCGGCGCCATGCTCTTAAGATTGGAACCCTCACGTGGCTCGAACATGCCGACCAGGCGACCGGCCAGATCGTAAACGCTGCCGATCACCGGGATTCGCCCGATCAATCCGTCGAGCAGACGTTTCAGGCGCCCCTTCAGCCCGATCTGCAGCAGCAGCCCGAGGACATACACCGCCGCCACCACCATCAACCCACCGACCAGGTAGGCGACAGTCGTGGAATCGACGAACGGCAGCCCCATGCGCACCAGCAGCCCGCCGAGCACGCTGTCCGGCCCGAGGAAGCGTTTCACGATGCCGGCTATCCAGCTGATCACGCCAACCGTAAGCGCCAGCGGCAGCAGTGCCATCAGACCGATCAGGAAGGTCTGTACGAATGGCGAGCGCTTACCCGGTATGTGCATTGTGATGGTTTTCCTGTCGTGGACGGGTTGTGGCCAGTGCAGCCGAAGAGAGCGCGAATGATCCGCCGTTATGTTCAGTCGGAATCGAGTCCCTGGCGCAGTGCCCTGAGTTGGGGATCGTCGGGGTAGTGGCGCAGCAGCTGGTCGGCATAGCCCTTGGCGCGGACCAGATCGCCGCTATCGCGCTGCAGGCTGACCAGCGCGAGCAGGATCTCGCGATCGAGGGGATGCCGCTGGTTCGCCTGCTCGAGCACACCGATCGCCTGGCCCGCCTCGCCCGCACCCTGCAGAGCCAGCGCATAGACATAGGCATAGCGCGGCGTGTCCGGCGCCGATGCCGCCGCCTGGCGCAGATAAGGCAGCGCATCATCGAGCCGTTTTTCACGCACCAGCAGCAGACCCAGCGCATGCTGCAGGTCGGCCTTCTGCGCAACGGCCTCAATACCCGTGCGCAGGATCCGCTCGCCGTCCTTGTCACGCTGCTGCTGGCGGTACAGATCGGCCAGGTTGACGTAGGCCGGGGCGAAGGAGGGATCGAGCCGTAGTGCCGTCTGATAGGCCTGCTCGGCCTGTGCCGCATCGCCCACCGCAACCGCGATCAGACCGAGGTTGAGATGCGACTCCGGCCGCTCGGCATTCACGTATTGCGACTGCGCATACGCCTCGATGGCCCGTGTCAGCTGCGCCCGGAACTTGTCGGGCAGCCGCTGGCGCATCAGCGGAGCCAGGATGCGGGCCGCCTCCAGGCGCACGACGCGGTCCGGATCGTCGAGCGCGGTCCAGCCCTGGTCGACCTGGGTGCGCACATCGGTGACCTCGAGAAAACGCACCGCGGCGGCCCGCACCAGCGGATCCTTGTCGGCCAGCAGGCGCTGCACAGTGAACAGGTGTTGCGGCTGCGCCAGGCTGCGCAGGCGGTCGATCGCGGTGGCCCGTGCGATAGCCGGCTGTGCCGGGTCTGCGGCGACGGCCGACAGCCGATCAGCGGCATCCGGCGAGCCATTGGCCGCCGCATACAGCGCCTCGCCAAAATGCGGTCCGCGGTGGCTGCTGTCCGGATACCAGGCCGCCACGGCAGCCGCCGCCCATTCGTTCGACTTGTCGGTGTGACACGCATTGCAGGCGTTCGGCGTGCCCAGCTTCACGGACAGATCGGGCCGCGGCACACGCATGCTGTGATCGGCGCGCCAGTCGTTGACCATGTAGACGCGCTGCGGCATGTGGCAGGCAGTACAGGCCGCACCCGCAGTGCCAGCCCCGTGATGATGATGGACAGGCGTATCGTAACGGTCCGGCAGGTGACACGCCGCGCATACCGCATTGCCCTGCGCGCGTAGCTGCAGGCTGTGCGGATCGTGGCAGTTTGAACAGGTCACGCCGGCGGCATACATCCTGCTCTGGATGAACGAGCCATACACATAGACCTCATCGCGGATCTGCCCGTCGGGGAAATACAGTTGCTCGTCGAGCATCGCCAGTCGGTGAGTGTTGCTCAGCGGCTCGCCATATTCGTAGTCGGCCCAGATCTGACCGCGGCGCGAATGACAGCGCGCACACAATGCGATCTGGGTGTGCCTCTCGCGTGGCACGCTGCGCCGCGGCTTGCCGGATGCCGGATCGACCGACCAGGTGGCGTTGTCGCGGTCGGAAAGGTCGACGACCAGACCCTTGTCGGCATCGGCCTGCATCTTTGGGTCCTGCGCGGCCGCCCGGGCCCAGCCGATATGTGCCGAGCCGGGTCCATGACAGGCCTCGCAGGCGACGTTGATCTCGCTCCAGCGGGTCCGGAAGCTGTCGCTGGCCAGGTCGTAGTTCTTGTCCAGCTTGGTCGAGTGACACTCGGCACACTGGTAGTTCCAGGTCTGGTCACGCGCGGTCCAGTGCTGCGGATGGCGATAGTCCATCTGCTCGTTCGGATACAGGTGGAACCAGTGCTGTCCGCCGTCTTCCTTCGATCGGCTGTCCCAGGCGATGCCCAGGGCCTGGACATGACCGTTGGGGAACTCGACGAGGTACTGCTGCAGCGGATACCAGCCGAAGGTGTAGCGGATGCGATAATCGTGCAGTTTCCCGTCGGGGCCGTCGGTGCGGACAAAGAAGCCGCCGTCCTGGCGAAAGAAACGCGAGGTGACGCCATGCGCAGTGAACTCGGCGTCGTTGAAATCGCCGAGCACCTTGTCGTCACTTGCCTCGGCCATCGCAAGGTCATGATGCGAGCCGCGCCAGGCCTTGGCCTCGGCCACATGGCATTCGGTGCACTGCGCGCTGCCCACGAATCCGGGTTCTGCCGCGGTCGTACCGGCAAGCAGTCCGGCCAGGACAAGGATAAGTACATGCTTCATAGCACTTCCAGACTCACCGGACAGACTGACGCCCGTGTATTGCATCGCCGATCGCCTTAGTCGGCCGACTCGCCCAGTACTTCCACCAGCGGTTGCCCGATCGCGGAAGATGGCGGCTTCACGCCGAGCCGGGCCGCGAGTGTCGGCGCTATGTCGTAGGGGGTAACAGGCCGACTGACGGTCTGCGCCTGGATACCGTGACCCGCGAACATCACCGGCACGAAGGTGTCGTAACGCCACGGCGAACCGTGCGTCGATGCCACGGTCAGGCCATCGAAGTCATTGATGAAGATATTCGGTTCGAACACCACAAAGATGTCACCGGAACGCTTGGGGTGGAAATTGCGCAGGATCGAACGCATCAGCAGCGTATCCGGCAGGCCGCCGGTGCGCAGTGCGGTACTGGACACCGCCGCGGCGACGCCGTCGAATTTTTCGAGCTCCTCTGCCACCGCCCGCTCGACCGCTGCCTGGTCGAGGCCTTTCGCGCGGATCAGGTCACGATCGAGGTATACATAGGGTTGGAAATAGGCCTCGATCAACTCCTCCGCGATGCCGAACTTCGCCTTCAGCGCCTCGATCGCGGGCGCCTTGTCCAGTGCCTTGGTATCGAAGTACCGCGCCTCATGGATACCCAGTTCCTGCAGGTGCCCCGGCACCTCCGGCTGGCCATGGTCTGCGGACAGCACGATCAGAGTGTTCTGCAAGCCGACCTTTTTATCGACGAATGCGAACAGGTCCGCCAGCGTGCGGTCGAGACGCAGCAGATTGTCCTCGGTCTCAAGGCTGGAGGCACCGAACAAATGGCCGACGTAGTCCGTGGAAGAGAAGCTGAGCGCGAGATAGTCCGGCACCTCATCCTGGCCCAGCTGTTCGTTGACGATCAGCGCCTTGGCAAAATCCAGGGTCAGCTCGTCGCCGGCCGGGCTCAGCGTCAGCCGCGTGGTGAAATACTTGTCGTCGGCAGCGCCGTAGGCATGCGGAAAGGTGCGACCGAAACCCGGGAAATCGGTCTCGTACGCGCGATCGTCGGCATCCCCGAACAGGTAGTCCGACGACGGATGGGTCAGTTCCCAGGACTTGCCGGCATAGGCTACCGCGGGCTTACCGGCGTTCCAGTCGCTGACCCAGTCCGGATAGCGATCGTAGTAGTAGCTGCTGGTCACGAACTCGCCGCTCGATTTGGAGAACCAGAAGGCCTTGCCCGCATGGCCGGCCATCGAGACGGCCCCGCGGTCCTTGACCGAGACACCGAATATCTTCGACCGGCCTGCATAGTGCACGGCCAGTTCGTCACTGAAGGTCGAAGACAGGATGGCATCCGGCGAGCGCCCCTCGACCTTGGCGGCCTTCTGCGTCGGGTCGATCTCGGTCTTCGCGTCCACATCGGCGCCCGCGGTCAACAGGCGGTAGCGGGCGTCCTCGATGTTGTAGACCAGGCGATCCTGCTCCCGATCGAACCAAACGTTGCCGATCATGCCGTGCGCCGCAGGCACCGTCCCGGTGGCAAGCGACGTGTGTCCGACGATCGTCTCGGTGTTGGCGTGCAGGTAATTTGCATTGGCGTAGTGGATGCCTTGTCCCGTCAGGTAGCCGAAGCCGCCCTGGCCCAGTACGCCGGCAAAGCGATCAGGCAGATCGCCGCGCAGCGCATCGACGGTGATCTGCAGCACCAGGCGCGGCGGACCACCCGCTTGATCGGCGACAGCCGCTTGCCCAAACAGGCAAAGCGAAGCCAGCAGCGTGTTGGCGGATCGATTCATGCTCATGACTCCTGTTGAAATCCGGTGCTCGTTGCCTCAGGCCACGGCGGCCAGCCGGTCCAGCATCACGTTGGCAGTTGTGCTCAGATCCGACCGGACACCTCGTCAAGGCGGTTAAACTACCGACCGAGGTGCGATATGGCAACACAGCGAACACGACGCAGGTGCAAGAAGGAACCGGAGCTGGAGACCGCAACTTCGTGCGGCAAAGTCATGCCAGAAATAATCGGGATGCCCATAAACTCCTCGGGCCGGACCAAGTCAGACACAGCCCAAACTGAGAAACTGCAACCTGGGAGCAATTCATCTTGCTGACCAAGTCGGGATCGGAGGCCGAGGATACGTCCATGTGCGCACAGGGCATCTGGCAGTCTTCGTACATGGTGGCAGTGTACAGCAGTGCATTGAGCTTCGGCGGCTCGCTCGGCGCTGCCTGGCATTCGCTGATGCGACGCCCATCGCTGTACCGCGTATTGGGCCTTGTGCTGACCCTCTGCCAGGGTTCTGCAATGGCCGCACAGGCGGCGCTGGAAGGGGCCGAGCGGTCCGCGCCGGTCGAATGCGTGGCACTCCTGCATGGACTCGGGCGAACCCATCGTTCGATGGCCGACATGGCGGAGGCATTGCAGGCGGCCGGTTATGCCACGGTCAGCATCGACTATCCGTCGCGAGAGCAGCCTATCGAGGCACTGGCGGATTCGGCGGTGCCGGATAGCATCGAACGCTGTGAACAACTCGGTGCCGACCGGATAGATTTCGTCACCCACTCGATGGGCGGCATCCTGCTGCGTTATTACCTCGCCCGGCACCGCGTTGCGCTGCTCGGACGGGTCGTGATGCTGAGCCCACCGAACCGCGGCAGCGAAGTAACCGACGCACTCAGGAACGACGCGCTGTATCTCTGGTACAACGGCCCTGCGGGCCAGCAGCTCGGCACCGACCCGGCGAGCCTGCCAAGCAGACTCGGGCCGGTCGAGTTCCCACTCGGCGTTATAACCGGCGATCGCGTCGCGTTTTATGATCTATGGCTCGGCAGGATGATACCCGGGCCGAACGACGGCAAGGTTTCGGTGGCGCGTGCCCAGGTCGAGGGTATGACGGATTTTCTGGTGTTGCCCTACGGTCACACCTTCATCATGGACGAGCCGGAGGTGATCTCACAAACTCTGCACTTCCTGCGCCACGGTCGCTTTCGGCACGATGCAGCTGCGCCCCAGGACCCCGGCAGCACAGTCGATGACCAGCATGACTGACCGCGGATACGGTGCAATACGCTGCGCGATTGCACCCTACGACGATGCTAGCGTCGCTTATTGAATGGCGTCCGTATCGGCGGAGGATCCGCGACTCGCGTAGCGTGCATCAGGCGCAAGCCGTCATGCACCTGAACAACCGCGGATAAGGTGCAATACGCTGCACTATGACAAGCTGCGACGACCCTGCCGTTGGTTATTGCGGAACGCCCGGGTCATCGGCGTTGGCATTCGGCCTCGAACTGCTGGGACACGCTGTAGCGCTGCTGCGGCTTGCCCTTCAGTTCCTCCATCCTGCGGCTCAGTTCGGCACAACGATCTGCCTTGCCGGACTGCTGCCCGGCGGGCAGCGTCGTCAGATCGCTGCGATCGTCTTTGCCCTGGAACATGATCGACTGAGGCGTCTCATCGGCCCAGGCCGTGTGCACAGACAGCCCGGCGCCTGCCAGGCAGGCGACCAGGCCAAGGGCGGTAATTGACCGGTACATAGCGAGTTCCATCATCAAATGATCGAAACGCGTCGGCCACCGTCACCGGTGGCCGACGCCTTCTGCGGACATGCGCCGAAGCGCTATCCGTGTTTCAGAGCGAACAGGCGGGGTTGTATCCCGCGCCGGTGCTCAGCGTGGCGTGTAGCTGAACTTCTGACCGCCAATGCTCGCCTCGTACATCAGGCCGCCCTTGGCCACGGTAAACACGGCCATGCCCTTGTAGTACTGGCCCACCGAGGTCGCATCACGCTTGCCGCCGCTGGCACCTGCTGAGCTGCCGGTCGTGGATGCGCCCGCCTGAGCCGCCGCGGTGATCGCAACCGCGCCGGCCTGTGCACCGAATTCGAAGTTGCCGGAGGTGAACTCCTTGAAGGCACGCTCGTCTTCGAAAAAGATCATCTGACTATACGCCTGGCCACCAAACTGGAAGCCAATGGTCACCTGGGTCATGCTCGTGTCACCGACATGTTTGCCCCCGGCATAGACCTGGCCCTTGCCGTAGGCACCGCCGATACCGACTCCGCCCTTGCCGATCGTCGGAAATACCGCATAGCCATAGGCGCTGTCGAAGAACTGCTTGCTCTCGATGGCGTCGCGGAAGATCTGCACGGTATCGGAGTAGTCGTCGGCCCACGCCTGCATCGCGGGCAGCATCAGAATCGCAAACAGCACAGTTATCTTATTGGTCAATTTGATCATGATTTCACCTAAAATTATTCATTGCGCCGAGGCGCGGACGGTGGACAGGGCCCACCGTATCTACCGGCACCCAGGACCTCAGGACACAGCCATCAATGGGCCCGGACACGAAACTGTCGGATGCACAGACCTTCGCGGCCGCAATCACTGCTGCTGACCAATCCTTCTGCTCCGGCTGCCGAACAAATGCATTATGAGCGCCGAACTGCCGGGAATCCAACCCCAGGTGCAGTGCATGAACCCGGTCACACGCGGAATCGTCAGCCCGCGATGTCGCCAGTCGGGCCGGGACCATGGCCGCGGACGGGCCTACTTGGCTGGCCCGGGAGGTGGGGCGGCCGCGGGGGTCCCGATCTTTCCTGATCCTTTCTTCACCGCATCCAGCGGGTTGCCCACGACCGCTGTCGGCGCCCCCTGATCCGCTGTCGCGATCAGCTGCGCGCAGGGATCCGTTACCGCGCCGGAGACCCGGTCGAACAAGGACTTCGCCACGATCGACAGGCCGGAGGTCGCGACCGCCGCGCCGCCGGAGATGAGTGCACCGGTCGAATCGAACACCAGGCCAGGTTGGGCGAGGCTGCCGCCCACCTTGACATAGGGGTGCACCAGCCCCGCCGCGCTCAGCCCGATCCCGCTGCGCGGCGCGGCCTTGAACTGGATGTCGATCCTCTCTGTCTTCAGATCGATCAGGCCGGCAGCGGCGATGTCGAGCTTGTCGGTGCGGGTCACGAATCCGGGGACCAGCTGCACGATGCCATCGCTCACCTGGAGTGCGGCGGCCGTGCACTCGATCCGGGTAAACGGCTCCTTCTTGACGAACGGATTGATGGCCCCCATCAGTTCCATCAGGAAGTCACCGAGCGCCTTGTCCAGCCCCGCGTTCATTACCTGTCCCTTGCCCCCCGTCAGCCGCAGCTTGCCGTTCGACGAGGCGGCCAACTCGCGCCAGGTGCCCCCCTTCGCGGTCAACTGGCCATCGATTTGGTGCCTCGGCAACAGGTCAAACCCCGCACCCCTGGCCAGTACGCCGTAGCGAAAGTCCCTGACCTGAAGGACTGCATCGGCTGCCACCGTGCTTTTGGCCTGCTTGAGTGTCCCGTTCACCTCGAGCGCGCCGCGATCGCCGGACAGGCGCAGTTTGCGCAGCACCAGGCTGCCGCGTTCCAGGTTCGCGTCCAGCGCCAGATCGCGGACCAGGGTCTGGTCCGGAAACGCCGGATCGGGATACCTGAGCGCCTCGCCAGTGATGAGAAAACGTCCATCCACGTTGTCGAGCACGCCAAGCGGTAGCGGGGTGTCGGGAATCAGACGGCCCTTGCCAGCCGTTGCAGCCGCCTTGTCCGCCGCCGCTACGCTGGCCAGGATACGTGCGAGGTCCAGCCGGCGCGCGCTGGCGACCAGGTCGACATACGGCCGAGCGCGCCGTTCAATCCCCAGCTGTGCGCTGATCTCCCCCCCGGCCAGGTCCGCACGCAGGTCGTCGACCGCGAACCCGTTGGCCGTAGCGCGTAGCTTGCCGCCCAACCGGACCGGCAGCGGCCCGCCCTCGATCTCCACCTCGTCGAACTGCCACAGGCCCTGTGCCGACCGGATCCGCCCGGCCAGGCGGTAGCCGTCGCGGCCCCACTGACTGCCGGTGGCAGCCGGGATCAGTTCGTCGAGCTGAGGGATCTGCACCGAGAAGTGCGCATCGCTTCCGGCGAACTTCGGCATGGTTTCGATCTTGCCAGTGACCTCGAATGTCGCCCTGCCCAGGCGCCCGCTGACATCGCCGATGTGCAGGTTGCCCAGCAGCTGACCCGACACCCGGGTCTTGATCTCGAAAGACTGCGCGGGCAGCGGCGATTCGCTGGTCGCACCCGCCGCGCGGCGCAGAGACGCAGCGCGCAGCGCCACCGCGAGATCCATATCTGTCAATTGCGGGAGGGTGCCGAGCGATCCCTGCGCGGTCACCTGCAACTCGCCAGCCCTGGCCTCATCCAGCTGCAACATCAGCCTGTCGTCGTCATCGACCCTCAGCGTGCCGGCAATACGGTAGCCGGCATCGGACAGCCCGGCTGCCGAGATCACACCGCCGAACGCGGCAATGCTCGGGCCTGCGAGCTCGAACCCAAGCCGGGACCCGGCAAAATCCGGGTAGTTACCCAGCGGCCCGTGCAGGCTCAGGTGGTGACCGGCCCCGTCGCCCGTGGCCTCCAGCAGTGCCTTGCCGCCCGACGCCGCCAGCGTGGCGCTGGCACGCAGCGGCCCAAGGCGGGTGAGTCGCCTGCCGATCAGTGCAGCGAACTTTGCCGGTTCGGGCATCACGATCTCGATCCGGGTATTCGCATCATCGAGCCTCGGAAACGCCGGCAGCTTGCCGGACAGCAGCAATCGCGCATCGCCGCTCACCAGCTGCACATCGCTCAGCTCCAGTCCGTTCGCGTCACGAACGACGACACCGTCCAGACGAAACGACTCCGCCGGCAGCGAGCCGATGCCGGACAGGCGCCCGAACAAGGCCAGATCCTCGCCGCTGGCGCTGACAGTGGCATGCAGGTCGTTCAGCTCCAGTGGCCGCTCGACCTCCCCGCGCGTCTCGAGCACCAGGGACCCCGCCCGTCCGCTCGAGGCCCAGGCGAAACCGCGCTCGCGGTCCATCACCTTGAAGGCCAGATCGATATCGCCCGTCTGCTGGTTGCTTATGCCCAATGCATTGAGCACGTTTGCGAGGCTCGGGCCGCGCAGCGTGCCGTCGAGATCGATGTCTTCCAAGCGCTGCGGCTCGCCGAGGTGGCCGCGCAGCGAGACCGTCGCCTGATTCAACCTCGCCCGCAGGTCGACGTCGATGTGGTGGCCGCCGAGCAGCGATGCCAGCGGGCCGACACTGCCCTCTACCCCAACGGCCAGGTCGTTGGCCGTCCCCGAGACCGCGATCTGCAGCATCCCGGCTGCGTCCTGGTTCTGTTCGAACCGCGCGATATGGATCTGCAGCGGCGGCCGCTCCGCCGCCGGGTCGCTATACGCCAGTGTGACGTTCTCGGCGCGCACGTCACCGATGACTATTCGCCAGTCCGGGCCGTCGTCGAATGTGTCCTCGTCTCGGGGATCGGCAACACCCAGATCCCAACTGCGCACACCGTCGGTGGATACCTCGAGAGAGGCGGCGGCGTCATGCAGCACCACGCCCTCGAGCTGAATCACGCCGGACAGCAGGGAATACAGGTCGATACCCAGCGCGGCCTCGGCAGCGCGCAACAGTTCGCCCGATTCGGCCCAATCCGGGTTGGCCACGTTGACGTCGGCCGCGGTGAGATGCACATGTCGGCCGAGCACGACCCGCAGGTCGCCGTCAAAACGGACCTCCCGTCCGGCGAGCGCACTCAGGTGTTGCCCGATCGTCGCCCGGTATGGGGTCAGGTCGAACCTCGGCTCGACCAGCAGGATCGTCACGAACAACGCGATCAGGCCCAGCAACAGGCCGAGGGACACGCGGATTATCCAGCTGGCCGTCAGGGCCAGTCCCGGGCTCGCGCGCAGCCTTTCACGCATGCCGCTCATGCGTTCCACCCGGCGCCGCTTGTGCGGCACCGGGTTGGCGCCCCGGACGCGCACGATTGACGCGCACCATCGCCAACGGCTGCCGCAGCACAGCGATGCGCCCGGCTGCTATTGCGTGGCGGCAGCATAACGCTATTCGGCCTGCCGATACTCGGTCGGCGAGCGACCTGTCCAGCGCCGGAATGCGCGGGTGAAGTTGGCCGGTTCGGAAAATCCCAGCACGTAGGTTGCCTCCTTGACCGGCATCCGCTCCTCGCCGATAAAGCGCAGCGCCAATTCGCGCCTGGCCTCGTCCAGCACCCCGGTATAGGTCGTTCCCTCGTCCGCAAGGCGCCGCTGCAGGGTGCGCAGCGAAATATTCAGCGCGCGTGCGACAGTGTCCGCCTCGACATTGCCGGTCGGCAACAACTCGACCAGGCGGATGCGTACACGATCGGAGAAACGTGCCTCGTCGAGGCGCATCATGTAGTCCGCAACGATGCGTTCGTTGTGCCTTGCCAGTACGCGGTTCGCGGTTGGCAGCGGGCGTTCGACATCGTCGCGGCTGAAGATCATCGCATCGCACGCCGCAGCAAACCGGATGGGCGCGCGAAACAGCGCGTAGAAGTCGGCGGCACAGGGCGGCTCCGGTCGCTCCAGTTCCAGCGCGCGCGGTGCAAAGCTGTCCGATGTACTGGTGCGACACAGGCTGATCAGCGCGGCCCAGAACGCGTCCTGCGACTGATCCTGAGAACGCCGCCGGTGCAGTACCCTGCCGATAGCCAGACGGCACTCTTCACCGGAGACCGACAACTCGAGTTCGAACGAATCGGATATCGCGCGGAAGTAGCGCACCGTGCGCGACAGTGCGTCATACAGGCTGTCGCTGGCCAACCAGGCGAACCCGAGCGACTGCAGCGAGGCCGGGTTGAAATGGCGCGCCACGCGCAGGCCGATACAGGGGTCCCCGCTGACCTCGGTCGCAATCAGCCAGGCATGGTCCAGTCGGGCGTCCTCGAAACGCGCTCCCGGATCGTTCCATAGCGCCGGATCCAGACCGGCCTGGCGGAACACCGCTTCGGGGTCCAGTCCATACGACTCCAGCACCCGCCAGAGCGTCTGTGATGTGGTCGTAATCGTGGTGTACGTCATAGTTGTCGTGGCACCGCAGGACAAGGTTCTGGCGTGTCGGGATTAGCGACGCCGCACGGCGCGATTTTACCCTGAAGCCTCACTCGAGACCCCGCCCCCCGTGAACTGCCGGGAAGGACGTCAGACATGATGAACCAGGAATTCGAACATCTGCGCATGCAGCATACCATCGGCTCGCCGATCTCTTTGGTCGGCATCGGGCTGCATGGAGGCCGACAGGTCACCATGCGTGTCCTGCCCGCCGAGGCTGGCAACGGGATCAGCTTTACCCGGCGCGACCTGCCCGAGGGAGAGAACCAGTTTGCCGCCAGCTGGGCGCAGGTGGGCGGGACCGACATGTGCACCACGCTGATCAACCTGTTTGGCCACTACATCGCCACGGTCGAGCACCTGCTGGCGTCGTTGAGCGGCCTGGGCATCGACAACGCGCAGATCGTGATCGACGGGGCGGAGCTCCCGGTCGCCGACGGCAGCGCGCTACCGTTCGTAACCGCATTGACAAAGGCCGGCATCAAGCCGCTCGGCGTGGCCCGCGACGTGCTCGTGGTACGCCGCCCGGTGCGCGTACAGCATGGCGAGAGTTGGGCGGAGCTGCTGCCGGACGTCGCGCCCCGGATCAGCATCAGTATCGATTTCCAACGTCAGGACATCGGGCTGCAGTCGCTGAGCCTGTGTGTATCGCCGCAGACGTTTCGGGAAGAGGTCGCGGCGGCGCGCACATTCGGTTTCGCCGAACAGCTCTGGCACCTGCGCTGTCGCGGGCTGGCGCTGGGCGGCTCGTTGAATAACGCGGTCCTGGTCGAGAACGGCAGGGTGGCAAATCTCGAAGGACTGCGCTTCCCCGACGAGTTCGTGCGTCACAAGGCGCTCGACGTGATCGGTGACCTGGCCCTCGCCGGACTGCCGATCATCGGCCACTACCGCGCCCACCGCCCGGGCCACCGGCTGAACAACGACCTGCTCAGGCTGCTGATGAACGACACCCGCAGCTGGCAGCGCGTCGCGGCCGCTGAGCTGCTCGACGGCCGGCTCAACCGGCGCGATCAATCCGTCATCGGGGTCGACATCGAGAGGCCGGGGCTGGAAGACCCGGCCCCTGCCTATGAAGGGGACAGGCTGTGGCGGGACGTCATGGCATTCGTGCTCAAGCGGCGCCCGGAAGACTCGGGCTGAGAGCGGCAAGGATAGGCTGCACGGTCCGGCTGCGACAAGTCCGCGCCTGCAGCCTGCCGATCGAACCTCTAAACCTGGCGCGGCGCGGTGCCTACCCTCCCACGGCGCAGCGGGCGCGCCCGGGATCTCATTCGAGGACCTTGTCCGTCTCTTCGGAGGCGAAGAAGAAACTCGATGCATGCAGATCCATGAACTGCACCTGCATTGCGCGGATCGCCGCCAGGCGCTCCTGGATCTCCGGCCTGTCCTCCTGCCGGGCGATCGCCGCACCGCTGTCCCACCATACCTCGAGCACGGCGTCGAAGGGTTCGAGCGTCCCGCGCATCTCCTGGATCGCGCTGTTGTGCGGGATCTCCAGACCGAAACCGACCGTCATCCGTCGCGCGTCCGAGACGCCCGCAAGCTCCTCGAGGGCCTTCTGGTAAGCCTGCCAATGGCGGCGAAATTCATCGACCGGAAGCCCCGGCTTGCGGCGAACACACTGTATGAACCTGATCATTGCCTAGTCCCGAGTCTGGATGGATCTGCATGCACGGCGTTGCGCGCTCAAGGAGCGCAGCGCGCCGCAGGACGCAACGCATAGTGTCCCGGCAGCGCCGGATCGTCAACGCACTGTCCCCCGACATGTCCACGGGGGTAGACGTTGGCGACTTTTGCCGTACACAATGCAACGCATTGGCACTGGCGCCCGCCGTAAATTTACGTCTGTCACGAGTAGCAAGTAGGGGAAACAGAACATGCAATTCAGATTCGTCACCATGACCGGATTCGCGCTGCTTTGTGCACTTGGGCTCGCTGCCTGCGGTGGTGGTGGCGCCAAGAACACCATCCAGGCAACCAACACCACCGTCGGCCAGGAGCTGATGGACCTCGATGAGAGCTACAAAAAAGGTCTGATCAGCGAGAAGGAATACAATCAGGCCAAGCAGAACATCCTGAAGCGCTACAACAAGTAGGCGCAGCGCCTGGCACACCCATTGGCCGCTGCCGCGTCAGGCCGATGGGTGTATCCGCGGCGTCCGCTTCAGCTGGCCAAGCAGCCGATGCAAGCGAACCGCTCCCAGGCCGGTGCGGCCTGCGCAACACCAATACAGGCCAGCGTAATACCGAGACAGCAGGACACCCGGGGCAGGTCGCGACTACGCGGATTGGGTCCGACCGGCGCCGGAAAGGCAGATCGTCAAGCCGGGGCCTGTTGACCGACCAGGGTGGGAATCCGCGCGCCCGCCCATCAACCACGCCTCAGGTTCTGCACGCGCCGATCGATCCGCCGCAGGCGCAGCGCCAGAAAGACCAGCAATGCGCCGATCAACAGCGCCGCGATGCCGATCGCCCAGGAGATCGTGACCACGCCGGTGCCGGGCCAGATCGCGAGGATCAGACCGACAATGCCTGCCCCGGCACCGATGACCATCGTCGGCCCGCGGTCTGGGTCGCCGGTATCGGCCTGCCGACCCGCCCGGAAAATCAGCACACCCTGTAACACGGCCCAGATGCCGAGCAATGTGAGCAACAGGCGACCCGTCAGATCGGGCCAGAACAACAGCACCCCAGCGACCAGGATGCTGATCAGGCCCGGTGCGAAACCGGCGGCAAACTCCCGGGCGCGCAATGCGGCCAGCAGGCCCAACACGCCGTCGACCAGCGCGTACACGGCGATCAGGCGGATGAGAAAGTTCAGCGTGGCCTGCGGCCAGAACAACGCGGCTATCCCGAGACCCACGGCCAGCAGCCCACGCACCAGCAGAAACCACCACGCATCACCAAGTCCGTCACTGATCCCCGCCCGTACCTGCACGGCGGTTGCCTGCAGTCTTTGTTTGTCTACCGACATGAGCAATCTCTCCAATCTGACACACAGAGTTCGACATGAATCGCGCGCGATGTCGACGGTCGAACCCTCAACCGACGACTTCGCTCCGATGGATCAAGGCGTGTACCAGATGGGCGAAGTCCAGGCGCGTTCCTGCACCGTCGCCGGCACATCCTCGAGCAACGCCAGGCCGCTGCGGACCGCGTCATAGGTAGTCTAACGCGAGGTGGGGATCTGCAGTACCCGGACGTAGTACAGGGCAGGCTGCTTGGGGTCAAAGTCCGGGTCGGACCAGGTCGCGAGCAGCTCCGGGCTGCCGAGGTCGTTGGTGTAGCTGGCCTTGACCGGATCGACGCTGTTGCCGACCGCGGGGACCTTGCCATCCCCCCACGCTTGCGCTCGCCGGACCAGGCGACGTCATAGACCCTGTCCTGCGGTTCGCCGCTGGCATCCACCCAGCCCTTGACGATCTGGATGCGGTCGAGGTTGGCGCCGTCGGGTTCTTTCATGGCCCAGACGGAGAAACCAGGGACCTTGCCATCGCCCTTCAGGGTGCCACCCATCGGCACACCCTCGGCGTATCCCCGTTCGACCAGGGCCCGCGGGTCGGAAGTCGGCTCGGCCAGGCCCAGCCGGCCGAACAGGCGCACCTTGATTCGCGGCCCGCTGGTCGCGAAGGTCTCACGGGCCTTCATCGCGTCCCAGATCGCCTCACGGGTGTTGCGGTCGGCCCAGACGCTGGTCAGCGCCCCGGGGTTCAGCTCCTTGCCTTTCAGCCAACCACCAACCTCGCCGGTTCGCCGCAGTTCGACAGTGCCGTCGGCAGCGCCGTGACTGCCGACCAGGAAGTTGGACTCGGCCGCGTTGGACGGCGTGCCGTTGTGGTTGTCGGTGCCGCCGACGACACCATAGTGATAGGGGTTGGCGCCCTGGGGCGCCGCGCTCCACTCGAACGCCGGAACCGTTGTGAACCTGCCCGGTACATAGTGTTATTCGGCGGCGGCCAGGATCTGCTTCCAGCCGCTTATCGAGGTCTCCTCACCGGCGTAAAACGGCGGGTGTGCCGGCTTCGTGCCGCGGTTGCTCTTGACCACATACTCGAGGAACCACTTCTCGCGCTCTTCGAGACCCTTCAATCCGCGCAGCTCCCTGAGCAGGTCCTGGTCGTGGCCGGGTGCCCCTTCGACCATCGTCGAATACATCTCTCCGATGTACTCGGCGTGGTCGGTCACCGCCGCCCAGTCGAGCGGCGCGCTGATGCGCAGCTTGACGCCGTTGACCTCGACCTCTTCACCCTTGGCGAAGCGATAGGCGCCAGATGGCGTAAGCCGGGCACCACCGATGAACGCATCCAACGAGTACGCGGTATGCAGATGCTGTTCACCGAAGTAGGCCTCCTTCAACGGGTTGAACGGGACTTCCGCGGCCATGGCCGCGGCCGATAGCAGACCTGCAAGGCAGGTGGCGAGCAACGCGTTTCGCATTGGATCCAGTTTGAGCATGATGGGTCCCTTTCCTGTCGCCAGGTTATTGCTGCGCCGTGTACCAGATCGGCGACGTGTAGGCCCGCTCCTGGGTCTTGAGTGGGATCTCGTTGGGCAGATCGAGCTTGAACTTGACCCGGTCATAGGCGGTCCAGCGCGGCGTCGGGATCTCGATCACCCGCGCGTAATAGAACGCGTTCAGGTTCGGATCGAAGTCCGGGTCGACCCACACGGCACCGAGCTCGGGCGCGCCGATCGTGTTGGTCCAGCTCGGAATCGACAGGTCGACGGTGTCACCCACCGGTGGCAGCTTGCCGTTCGCGCCGGGCTGGCGGTTGTCCGACCAGGCCACGTCGTAGACCTTCTCCTGTGCCTGGCCGTCGCCGTCCAACCAGCCCTTGATGACCTGCACCCGGTCGAGATTCGCGCCCATCGGGTCGCGCAGCGCATACACCAGGAAACTGGGCGCCTTGCCCGCCGGCGCCCGCTCAAGGTCACTGCCCATCGGCACGCCCTTGCTGTAGCCGACCAGTGCCAGATCGCGCCGCCTGGCATCGTTCGGATCGAAATCGAAACCACCGAAGAAGCGCACGCGCATGCGCGGACCGGTGGTGGCATAAGTCTCGCGCCGCTCCATCGCGTCGAACAGCGCGCCACGGGTGTTGTCGGTGGCCCAGACCGCGGTCAGGCCGGAGGTGATGTACTGCCAGCTGTACAGCTTGGTGCCGTTGTCCCTGTTCTGTTTGGACAGGTGATTGGCGCGCCGCGGGCTGGGCTCGTACTGGGTGAACTTGCCGAAGTAGTTGTCGTTGTCCGGCGTGGTCAGGCCGACATGGTTGTCGCTCGCGCCAACCAGGCCGAACCTGAACGGGTTGATGCCCAGTTTGGCCTCGAGTTCGAGGCCACGCTGCAGTCCGGAGCGGACATACTCACCCGGCAGCATCCCCGGCGTCTTCTTTTCACTGAGGTCGAGGTTGCCCATATCCCAGGTCTCGAACTCGGCAAACTCATCTGTGGGAGACAGCAGCGGATGGGTCTCGCCGTCACCCTTGATCTGCGTGGCTTCGTACAGCCGCTCCCATTTCTGGCGCTGCTCGGCATAGTCAAGGTCGAGCGCCCTGCCGCCGTCGAAATCGTCCTGCATCGCGAACATCATGCCGTTCGACAGGTTGCCGTTATGCGGGATCGCCAATACGTCACCACCGGTCTTGTCCTCGTAGTTCTGCATCCATCTCCACAGGTCGCGCGGATTCCGGCTGCCGACCGGCGTCGTCGTGGTGTATGGCAGCACCTGGCCGGCCTTCTCGGGCCCGTCGCGGAAGATCACATTGCGGTGCAGGTTGTTGCCCTTGACCAGCGAGGTCCACTCGTAGGCGATGAAGGTGGTGAAGCGGTGCGGTTCATTGAACTCCTCGGCGGCCTGGATCAGGTCGTCCCAGACGCGCTTGTATGCCGGGTTGCCGGGCTGGTAGTTGACCGCATCGGGGACCTTGCCCTGTGCAAACAACCCCGTCAGCCGGAAGGCCGCGTCGGCCGCGTCCTGGCCGCCCTTCGCGAATGCCTCGTGGAACTCCTTGCCGAGCGGATCGGCGACAATGTTCGGCGCCCCGGCGATGATGTCCTTGATCGCGCCCATCCCGTCGGAATGGTCAGTGATCATGTAGAAATCCAGCGCCCGGCCGAGCTTGACCGGCTGCCCGGTGTTCGAGGTCACCTGTTCACCGCGCGCCAGGCGGTACGCGTCGCGCGGCCCCAACGTCGTGCCGCCGCCCGCCGCATCCGCCGAGATCGCGGTATGTACATGGGTGTCGCCGAAATACACCTCGGTCGGGAACGCGCGATCGGCGTAAGGTGAATACGGCCGCCCCTTGAGCACATCAGCACTCACGCCGCCGGTATCCATCGCCGCAGCCGACATGGCGGCCAACAGCAGCGTGGCCGCTGCGCAGAACAAAACCGATTCGCGTGTGTTGATCATGCAGACTCCCCGGCAATCGTGAGCTCATCTTCCTTAGCTGACCCGCCGCAACGCAGAAGAGACCGTTGCGCAGGGGGCTTGCCACCGTTCGACCTGGTCGGGCTTGTGATACGGGCCCGATCGATCGTCGCCCATATTGCCTGTTGGAGTTTTCGACCAAGTTAGTACGGCATCCGGCAAAGCGCCTATGCATTATTCGCAATTCGGGGTGACAACGCGACGAACGCAGGGACTTCGGGCAAGACGACACACACTGAACAGGCTGGTGCGCGGCGCGGCGCGGCGACTTCTACGCCGACGACGTCGGCTTGTCCGATGCAACTGCGGCCGCGTGGAAATGCGCGACCGATTACGCCTGCGTGTTCTTCCGGGCCTTTCAGCGCTTCATACGTTCTGCGGATACAGCGGCGGCAGCGACGAATCATGGCGCGAGGCACGCGACTTGCGCGCATGCAACAGCGGCGACAAGCGCGCCCAGGTCGCCATGCCGTCCCAGGGTTGCCCGGCATCCGAATATAGGCGCTGGTCGAGGTCCGCGAGTAACGGCATCGCCTGCTCGCCAAGCCGTTGTGCAAGGACATCCAGACGCTGCGGCGGATCCTCCGGCCAGCGGGCCGCCGCCCAGGCGAGCAGCGCGCGCCTTGCAGCCGCCGGATCGTTGTCGCGGCACGCCTGTTCCAGCTGCGTCAGCGCGGCGGCCGGGTCTGGTGAAGCCGGCCTCGGCGCTGCAGCGGCGGCGACCTGGCGTGCCTGACGCCGGCCACGCGAACGCAACCAAAGGCCCAGCGTCGCCATCCAGGCGAGTGCCAGCAGCGCGGCGATCCACGGCCAATAGCCGGCCGCAGCCGTACCTTCATCGCGGTTCGCCGGGACCGCGTTGAGCGCATCGTCGACTAGCCCGGACCGAGCCGCCATCGGCCGTGCCTGCGCGGGCAACGCGGCGGATGGCGCGGCAGTATCGGCCGCCGGCGCCGATCCGGCCGGCGCAGGCAACACCTCCACCCGGCGCGCCGGCAGCCGGGCCAGCTGTTCCTTGTTGGCATGCGTGTCCCACCAGGCAAGCGTGACCTCCGGCAGGGTCAGCGCGCCGCTGCGCGACGGCACCAGCGCAAGCTTCAGCACCTTCTGCGCGATCAGGGTGTCGCCGTCGACCCGGGCCTGTGACTGCGATTTGTCCGGATAGGCCTTGATCCCATCCGGCACGGCCAGCTGCATCTCCGGCAGCTGGGCGGCGCTCAGGCCCTGCGCAGTGATCGCGATGGTCCGGGTGATCGGCTCGCCGACCGTGAAGACTGGCGGATCGGCCGACCAGGTCTCGTTCAGGGTCAGCGATTCTGCCGGCAGCCACGGAGACAGGGTGCCTGGCGGCTGCGCCTGCACGTCGAGCTCGATACTTCGCCCGCGCAGCTGGATCGGCCGCGTCTGGCCGAACATGCTACCGAAACCGGGCAGGCCGCTGCGTCCGAACATGCGATCGAAATCAGCAAACGGGTCACGTCCAGGGAAGCGCTGGCCGGGACCATTGCTGCGCTGGTTTGGATCGGGGACCTCGGCCGACAGCAGCGGCCCGTCGATCTGCAGCGGCCCACTGTGCTGCGGAAATATCGCGTAGTGGCGCTCGATCACCCGGTACTGCTGGCCGTCGCGCTGGCTGGCGTATTCGCGCTCGCCGCCAAGCGGTTCGACGATCGCGTCCTTGACCCGCGGCTCGGACAGGCGCGCCTGGCGCAGTGGCGCGCGCGACATCAGCCGCACCGTATAGACCACCTTTTGCTGCACATAGGCCTGCTTCGGCGCCACCTCGACCTCGAGCAGTACCGGTGCGGCCGGCCCCAGCTTGGCCGCCTCCGCCGCCGGCAGGACCTCGAGGCTCAACGGCCGGGTAGTCGCGCCGCCGACGTTGATGGCCGGGATATCGATCTTGCCGGTGCGCTTCGGGGCCAATACCAACTCCCAACCGCGCGTGCTGGAGCTGCGGCCGTTGATCATGCTCATCTGCATGCTCTGAGACTGGTTGACCAGGTCGAAGTCCTTCATCAGCGGCGACAGATCGGGCGTGCCGCTGCCGCCGCCGGAGACGTTCAGCATCAGCACCACCGTCTCGCCCTCGCCGACCCGGCTGCGATCGAGCCGCGCCTCGGCGCCGGCCGCGCCGGCGTTGCCGGCCAGCAACAGGGCCAGCAGGCAGATCAGCAGGGTTTGCAGTCTGATCGTCGTCATCGCATATACCTCACACCCATTCCTCACAATTGCCCGGTACGCCGCAGATGCTGCAGCAGGAAGCGCTGCCGCAACAGTCCGCCCGGATCGTCCTCGACACGGCGCAGCATCTGCTCGATGGCCTGGCGATCCTCCGGGTCCATGCCCGCCACCGGCTGGCCGCTGGCGCTGCCGGCCTTTGACCCGTCCTGGTCGCCCAGCAGGTCGGCAAGGCCCGGTGCCTGCGGGTTGTGCGCGTGCCGTCCGGCATCCGGTCTGTCCGGGCCGGTTCGCGATGGCGACTGTGACTGCGCGGTCGCGTCGTGCCGGCTGCCCGCAGCGTCCCCCGGGTCTTTCTGCGCGCCCTGCTGCTGTGCGTCCTGACCCTGCGGCTGCGTCCCATGCTGCCGGTCTTGTGCATCCTGGCCAGGCGCCTCTGACGGCTGTTGCCGGGCCATTTCAGGCGCGTCCGCATGCGGGATACTGGCATCCTTCGACGCCCCCGACTCGGCCGTGCTTTGCTGCTCGCCCTGCTGCTGGTCCTGCTCCTGCCCCGGCGGTCCACCCGCCGCCTGCTGCGCTTGCTGTTGCACCAGCTTCGATTCAGGCGCGGACTGATCCTGCTCGCCCTGGGCCGCCGTATCACGCTGGGTGTCGCCCTGGTCGGCACCGCCCTGCGCGTCCGCCTGTTGCGAGCCGGCGTTGGTGCCGCCCGCATCCTGGCCGGCGGTCCGCTGTTGCTGTTCTTCCTGTCCGGCCGATGCTCGGGTGGTCGAATCCTGACCCTTGCCGTCCTGTGCCTGCTGCTGCCCACCCGCCGCATCCTGACCCGCCTGTTGTTGCGACGGTTGTCCCTGGGCACTGTCTTCAGCGTTCGCCTGCTGCGACG
>JAJDNF010000071.1 GCA_022340805.1 Chromatiaceae bacterium | reverse complement strand
GCTCTGCCAGGCGATGCCGCCGGGCCCGGATCGCCCCCGCGTTGCCACCCGGCGTATGCCTCGGCTCATTCCGAGTCACCCAGCCCGCATCTGTCACCCGCATCACGGATGCTGGCGGATTTCGCAACCGGTCCGGCGCCGAGCTGGAGCGAAAATGCTAGCTGCAGCTACCACTTGAGTGATGACCAAGCCGGCGCGAGCGAAAAACCGCCAGGACCGGGATAGGCAGGCAGCGGAAACGGGGTGTCAATCTTGGATCACGAACACATTCAATCATTTCTATCGCCATTTCAGCCTGTTACGCCACAGCTGCTTTCCGGCCGGTGACGGTTGCGGGCTAAAGACCGGCCCCGGTGGTGAACAGGGAGGAGATCAACTGCT
This sequence comes from Chromatiaceae bacterium, assembly GCA_022340805.1. Lineage (GTDB taxonomy): Bacteria > Pseudomonadota > Gammaproteobacteria > Chromatiales > Chromatiaceae > Thiosocius. Next base: position 22,421 of record JAJDNF010000071.1, on the reverse strand, counting down.
CGACCGGGGCATTGTCATCGGTCAGGAGCGGCACCGCCGGCTGCAACCCTGCATCACCCGGCAGCAGCCGCGCCGTGACCCGGTACCAGCTGCGCATCGGGGCGGTCACCGCGTGCAGACGGCTGCGGTCGCCGGCCAGTGGCGTGGGCCTGTTCGAGGCGCTCAGCACATAGGTCACGCGCGCCTCACCCTGCGGGATCTCGTCTAGCCAGACATCCACGTTGTCGAACACGCTGCCCAGGGTCTTGAGCAGGGCCTGCGCCAAGCGACCATTCGGGTAGATGTCGACCAGGTTGAGCACATAGATCCCGTCGTCGGTCAGGCGCCGTCGGAGCAGCTGGGCAAATTCCCTGGTCACCAGATGATACGGCACCGAGACGTCGTGAAAGGCATCGCCGACGATGATGTCGAAGCGCTCGCCCTCGGGCAGGCGGGCCAGCACCGCGCGCGCGTCGCCATGGATCACGTGCATGTCGCGGTCATCGAGAAACAGCTCCTCGCGCGCCGTCTGGGTCACCACCGGGTCCAGCTCGGCGACCGTGATGTCGACCGGCATGCTGGCCAGCCACAGCGCGCGCGGCTGAGTATAGGCACCGCCGCCGATGAAGAACGCACGCAGACTCGCCTTGTCGTGGTGATGGCGGCACATCAGCTCCTGCATCAGCTGCACGTAGGGCGCGCTGAGATAGGTCCCGTCGTTCTCCACGTTGGTGCCATGCAATAGATGGTCGAGTACCAGGCTGCGCGCCTGGCCCAGACGCGGATCTGAGCCCTCGTCGACGGTGCGGATGCAGAAATAACTGCTTTCGCGTTCACATGGCGAGGCGAGCGCCGGGTTGAACAGCGTGCTGACCCCCAGCCCGATCGCGCAGGCCAGTACCGCAACGGCGACTGCTACGCGTCGCGCACTGGCCAGCGGCCTGAGCAACGCCAGGCCGCCGAGCAACAACAGCAGGCCACTGGTCAACACCACGTCGCGCGAGCCGATCGCCGGGATCAGCCACCAGGCCGCAGCGAAGGTGCCCAGGATGCTGCCGGTCGCACCGAGCGCATGCATCATGCCAACGATATGTCCGGTGCGACGACTGTGGCTCAAGGCCAGCGTGGTCAACAGCGGCGTCACGATACCGATCAGCATGGCCGGCAACAGGAACAGGACCAGCACCAGGACCATGCTGGTGCCCAGTATCGACAGCTCGTAGTGTTGCAGCTGGCGTGCGGTCAGCAGCAACAACCACGGAATCAGCAGCGCAGACAGCCCGGCAGCGACCAGTACGCCACCAGCGGCGTCGACCGTGGCGCGCCGGTCGGCCCAGACCCCGCCGATCGCGTTGCCAACCGACAGGCCGGCCAGCACGATCCCGATCACCGCCGACCAGGTATACAGTGACACGCCGACATAGGGCGCGATCAGGCGCGCAGCGACGATCTCCAGGACCAGCAGCAACGCCGAACTGATGAACACCGCAGTGGCATACGCGGCAATCCGGCGCTGGTCAGCGTCCATGATGAGCCCGGAGGTATTGCCCGGCACGACATGATCGGTGCATGCGAGGTGGACTCAGTAGTGCGGCGGTGGCGGTTCGTCGGCGCCGTCGGCGCCCAGCGGCGATGGCCGCAATTCGCGCACCTGCTGTTTGATCCGCACCAGCTCCTCGCGCAGCTCGGCGATCAGCCGGTCCTGGCGCAGCACGCTGTCGTGCAGCGCCTCGATCGCCAGCTCCTGGTGGGCAAAGCGCATCTGCAGATCCTCGATCGGGTCGTGCATGGCTATCCCAGCCAGCGCCGCGCATTACGGAACAGGCGGCGCCATGGGCCATCTTCCAGCCAGTCGTCGGGGCGCCAGGAGTTCTGCACCGCACGCACCACCCGCTCCGGGTGCGGCATCATGATGGTGACCCGCCCGTCCGCACTGCTCAGCCCGGTGATGCCCGCGGGCGAGCCATTCGGGTTGGCCGGATAGCGTGTCGCCGGCCCACCACCGTTCTCGATATAGCGCAGCGCAACCTGCGGCCGCACCGCGTCGAGCTGCGCGGCCGCAGCGAACTCGGCCCGCCCCTCGCCGTGCGCGACGACGATCGGCAGGCGCGACCCGGCCATACCGTCGAGCAGGATGGACGAGGTCGGCATGACCTCGACCATCACCAGGCGCGCCTCGAACTGCTCGGAACGGTTGCGCACGAAGTGCGGCCAATGGTCGGCACCCGGGATCAGCGACTTGAGGTTGGACAGCATCTGGCACCCGTTACAGACGCCCAGGCTGAAGGTGTCCTCGCGCGCGAAGAAGGCACTGAACTGGTCGCGCGCGCGGCTGTTGAACAGGATCGACTTGGCCCAGCCCTCGCCCGCACCGAGTACGTCGCCGTAGCTGAAGCCGCCGCACGCCACCAGGCCCTGGAAGTCATCCAGATGGATGCGCCCGGCGAGGATATCGGACATGTGCACGTCGGCACAGTCGAAGCCGGCCTTGTTGAATGACGCGGCCATCTCCACATGGCCGTTCACGCCCTGTTCACGCAGGATCGCCACACGCGGCCGGCGCATCTCGACGAAGGGCGCAGCCACGTCCTCGTTGTGGTCGAAAGCGAGCCGTACCGAAAGCCCCGGGTCGGGCTCGGCGATGCGCGCGAATTCTTCCTCGGCGCATTGCGGATCGTCGCGCAGCGCCTGCATATGCCGGGTCGTCTCGGACCAGGCCTGCTGCAGCACGACGCGGCTGCCGCGGTAGACCGGGCGCTCGCCGTGCTGGATGCGGATATCGTCGGCGTCGATCACCGTGCCAATCAGCTGGCAACAGGCGCCGAGACCCGCCTGCTCGAGCAGGTTGAGCACGTCGTCGCTGTCGGCGTGGCGCACCTGCAGGACCGCGCCGAGCTCCTCGTTGAACAACACCGCGAGGTCGTCCTGGGCAAGCCCGGCCAGATCGACATCCAGCCCGCAGCGGCCGGCAAACGCCATCTCACACAGCGTGGCGAACAGGCCACCGTCCGAGCGGTCGTGGTAGGCCAGGATCAGACCCTCGCGGCTGAGATCCTGGATCACGCCGAACAGTGCCTTGAGCAGGCCGGGCTCGTCCACATCGGGTGCACGATTGCCGATCTGCCGGTACACCTGCGCCAGCGCCGAGCCACCGAGACGGTTGCGCCCCCGACCGAGGTCGATCAGCACCAGATCGGTGTCGCCCTTGTCGGTCCTCAGTTGCGGAGTCAGCGTGCGCCGCACGTCGCCGACCGGTGCGAATGCCGAGACGATCAGCGACAGCGGTGCACTCATCTCGCGCCGTTCACCGTCCTGCTGCCAGACCGTTTTCATCGACATCGAGTCCTTGCCGACCGGTATCGCGATGCCCAGGGCCGGGCACAACTCCATACCGACGGCGCGAACCGTTTCGTACAGGCGCGCGTCCTCGCCGGGGTGCCCGGCGGCCGCCATCCAGTTGGCCGACAGCTTCACGTCACCCAGCCTGTCGATCGCGGCGGCAGCCAGGTTGGTCAGCGCCTCGCCGACCGCCATGCGCCCGGACGCCGCCGCGTCCAGCAAAGCGAGCGGGGTGCGCTCCCCGATACTCATCGCCTCGCCGCGATAACCGTCGTAGTCACTGACCGTGACCGCGACATCGGCTACCGGGACCTGCCAGGGCCCAACCATCTGATCGCGCGCCACCATACCCGTGATGCTGCGGTCACCGATCGTCACCAGGAAGGTCTTGTTGGCCACCGTTGGCAGGCGCAGCACACGCCCGGCAGCCTGCTCCACACCGACACCGTCGAGTTCGAGTGGGCGCAGGCGCGGCCTGACACCTGTCACGTCGCGCTGCATGCGCGGCGGCTTGCCGAACAGCAACGCCATCGGCATGTCGATCGGGGTCGCTTCGAAGTGGCGATCGCCGAGCCGCAGACGCTCGTCCCGGGTCGCCTCGCCGACCACCGCGTATGGGCAGCGTTCGCGCTCGCAGATCGCCTCGAACGCGGCCAGCCTGTCGCGCGCCACCGCCAGTACATAGCGCTCCTGCGACTCGTTGCACCAGATCTCCATCGGCGACATGCCGGGATCGTCGTTGGGCACCGCGCGCAGCTCGAAACTGCCGCCGCGCCCGGCATCATGCACCAGCTCAGGCAGTGCGTTGGACAGACCGCCGGCGCCGACGTCGTGGATGAACAGGATCGGGCTGTCGTCGCCACGCTCCCAGCAGCGATCGATGACCTCCTGGCAGCGCCGCTCCATCTCCGGATTGGCGCGCTGCACTGAGGCGAAATCCAGATCCTCGGCCGAGGTACCCGAGGCCATCGAGGAGGCCGCGCCGCCGCCCAGGCCGATCAGCATCGCCGGACCGCCCAGCACGACCAGCGGGGTACCGGCCGGGAAGCTGTGCTTTTCGACATGCGCACTGCGGACATTGCCCATACCGCCGGCCAGCATGATCGGCTTGTGATAGCCGCGCAGTTCTTCGCCCTGTCCGGCCGGGACCCGCTCCTCGAAGGTGCGGAAATAGCCGAGCAGGTTCGGACGCCCGAACTCGTTGTTGAACGCGGCCGCGCCAATCGGGCCCTCGAGCATGATGTCGAGCGCGCTGACGATGCGGCCGGGCTTGCCGAAATCGCTCTCCCACGGCTGCTCGCCCCCAGGGATGCGCAGATTGGAGACCGAGAAACCACACAGGCCGGCCTTCGGCTTGGCGCCCAGGCCGGTCGCCCCCTCGTCGCGGATCTCGCCGCCGACGCCGGTCGCCGCACCCGGGTCAGGCGAGATCGCGGTCGGATGATTGTGCGTCTCGACCTTCATCAGGATGTGGATGTCTTCGTCGTGGCGACCATAGACGCCGGTCAGCGGATCCGGATAGAAACGGTAACCCTCGCTGCCGCGGATCACTGCCGCGTTGTCCTTGTACGCGGACAGCACATCGGCCGGCGCGCGTTCGGTGGTGTGGCGGATCATCGCGAACAGTGAATGCGGCTGCGCCTCGCCATCTACCGACCAGTTGGCATTGAAGATCTTGTGCCGGCAGTGCTCCGAGTTCGCCTGGGCGAACATCATCAGCTCGACGTCACTCGGGTTGCGACCGAGCGCGGTGAAGCTCTCGACCAGATAGTCCAACTCGTCGTCTGACAGCGCCAGCCCTAACTCGTCGTTGGCCGCGACCAACGCGGCTCGGCCGCTGCCCAGCACATCGATGCTGCTGAACGGCCTGGGCTCCGCGTGCCGGAACAGGATCCCGGCATCTGCCATGTCGACCAGGACCATCTGGGTCATGCGGTCGTGCAGCTGCGCGGCGATCGCCGCGCGCAGCGTACCATCCATGTCGACACCGTCTATCCAGTAGGCGATGCCCCGCTCGATACGCCGGATCGCCGTCAGGCCACAATTGTGCGCGATATCGGTTGCCTTGCTCGACCAGGGCGAGATCGTGCCCTGCCGCGGCACAACCAGAAACAACTGTCCGGCTTCGCGCGTGTCGCCATGCGCCGGCCCGTACTCCAGCAGGCGTTCGAGCACCTGCAGTTCGGCCGCGTTGAGTTCGCCGTCGAGTTCAATGAAGTGCATGAACTCGGCGCCCAGTTGCAGGGATCCAGCGCACACGCCGGCGAGGCGCTGTTGCAGCTTGTTGAGGCGGAAATCAGAGAGGGCGGGCGCACCGCGCAGTATCAGCATCGAGACCCCGGACGTGAGACCTTGTGGTAGACGCGGAATGATACAAGAGCATTGCAGCCGCGTCAGGAAGTGATTGCGAACCAGCCACTGGACTCGTCCTGGATCAGCAGGCTGAGGCAGGTGCGCAGCTCACCCGATACCGCCTCCAGGGCCCGGCGCGCAAGGTCCGGCGAGTTGTTCTTTTCGCTCAGATGGGCCGCCACCAGGTGACACAGGCGGGCATGGTCGATGCGGCGCAAAAAATCTGCGGCCTGGGCATTGTTGAGGTGGCCGTACTGCCCGCCCACCCGTGCCTGAAGGCTCGGCGGATAAGGTCCTGCCCGAAGCATCGCGGGGTCGTGGTTGCACTCCAGCAGCAGGGCATCCACGCCGTCGAAGGCCTCAATCACGCGCCGCGTAATGCTGCCGAGATCGGTCAGTACACCGAGCCGGGCGCCACGGTGTTCGAACACGAACTGGGTCGGCTCGCGGGCATCGTGGGGTACCGGCACCGGGGTGATCCTCAGCTCGCCGATATGCAAGTCGCCGCCGTGGCCGGCGAACAGATTGAGGCTGGCGATCGTGCCGAAATCGGCCGAGCGCCAGGTCCCCTGCGTCATCCACACCGGTATGCCAAAGCGCCGCGCCACCGCGCCTACCCCGCGCATATGATCCCCGTGCTCGTGCGTGACCAGGATCGCGGTCAGATCGCGGGGATCAAAGGCCAGCCGCTCACAGCGCGCGACGAACTCGCGGGCGGCAAAGCCGCAGTCGAGCAGGACACAGGTCCGGCCGGCCTCGATCAGGGTGGCGTTACCGCGGCTGCCACTGCCCAAAGAGGCGAAACGAAAGCCCACCGGCGATTAGCGTATCTGTTCCTGCAGCAGTGTCAGGATGCGGATCGCGGTAGGCGAACTGTCCGCCACGCCCTGCTCGTCGGCGACCGAAACGACCGTCTGTTGTGCCTTCGCGGCGACCCTGACCTGATACCGGTTGACCTTGTCGATGTTCTTGTCCTCCGACCAGAACGCGAGCTTGGAGAGCCAGCCCTTTTCTGCATCTTCCTGGGCCGGATCGTGGTAGCGGACGTAGTAGATACCGGCCGAGCGGTCGCGGTCCTCGACGGCGAACCCGACCCGGTCGAGGGCCAGCCCAACCAGGCGCCACGCGCGGCCAAAGTCGTCGGCGATCATCAGCTGCGTCCCGTCGCTGGTGGAGAACAACTGGGAACGCGCACGCTCGCGCTCGCCGGTCGCGGCCAACTGAGAACGCGCACGTTCGTCCGCCGCGCCGAGATAGACCATCAGGCGGCGCAGCATCTCGGCCTCGAGTCCCGGGTCACGCGCGCGCGGCACCCACATGGTCCGGTCCGTGGTCCCGGAGGTGCCCTCGACCGGCTGCTCCTCCATCCCGAAATGGGTCAGGTAGATCTCGGTGCGGTTGTCGTCGGTGCGCTCGAAGCGCAAACGATACTGGTCACGCGTGCCGGCATCGTAGGCCCCTTCGAACACCTTGCGGATGCTGTCGGTGAGCCAATCGTTCGCGATATCGGCGCGGTTCTCCAGCCAGGCGGTGCGCATGATGCCGACTGCCGGATCCTGCTCCTGCATCAGGATGCCGTTCTCCTGCCAGAAATCCACCACACGCTGCCACACACCATCGACCGGGGCGCCGACCACCAGCCAGCGCTCGTCGCCGTCGCGCTTCACCTCGATATTCTGGATCTGCGGCAGCACGCCGCCCTCGGACACGGCTCGCGCGCCTTCATCGGCACCGCGCATCTTGCGGTCCGTCAGGTAATCGGAATAGCTGGTCGAAACCCCACCAATGTTGTCCGGGACGCTCATGCGGTCGTTGATCCGGTCAGAGGTCAGATCGGGCGGCACCTCGAGATTCCGCTCGGCCTGCCGCTCGCGCTTGTATTCCACCGACTTGTCCGGCAAGACGTTGTCCACGCTGCTGCACGCGGCGAGCGCGACCGCAAACCATGCCAGGACGAGGTTACGCGACAGCTTGTTCATCATGTTCGAAATCCCGCAACGCTGAATGTCAGCGTGCCTGCTGAAAAAACCAATGGGTTAAACGATACCGGCCTGGCGCATCGCGGCGCGCAGCTGATCGTGAAATTGTTCCGACAACCAGGTCAAGGGCAGGCGAATGCCGCGCTCGATCAGGCCCATCTCAGCGAGCGCCCATTTCACCGGGATGGGGTTCGACTCGAGGAACAGCTGCTGGTGCAGACCGGCCAGCTGCTCGTCGATCGCCGCCGCCCGGGCCGCATCGCGCGCCAGCGCCGCGGCGCACATCGCGTGCATGGCGGCCGGCGCCACATTGGCGGTCACCGAGATGTCACCGTCGGCGCCCAGCAGGATCGCCTCGCGTGCGCTCGCGTCATCCCCGCTGTAGATCGCGAAATCCTGCGAGGTCAGCTCGCGCAAGCGGGTGATCCGCTCGAGTTTTCCGGTTGCCTCCTTGATCCCCACGATATTGTCCACCGCAGCAAGCCGCGCCGCGGTTTCCGGCAGCATGTCGACCGCGGTGCGGCCCGGCACGTTGTACAGGATCTGCGCGATGTCGACCGCCTCGGCGACGGCCTTGTGATGCTGATAGAGGCCTTCCTGGGTCGGCTTGTTGTAGTACGGGGTCACCAGCAGACAGGCATCGGCGCCCGCCAGCTGGGCGCACCGGGTGAGCGCAATCGCCTCACTGGTGGAATTCGCCCCGGTCCCGGCGATCAGCGGGATACGCCCGGCCGCATGCCGCACTGCGAGCGCGATCGCCTCACAGTGCTCGTGCTCGTCCAGTGTCGCGGACTCCCCGGTCGTGCCGACGGCCACGATCGCGTCGGTGCCCTGATCGACGTGCCAGTCGATCAGGCGGCGAAAAGCCTCCTCGTCGACGCTGCCGTCGGGGTGCATGGGGGTAACGATGGCGACCAGACTACCCTGGATCATCCTTAGGCTCCGCTGCAGACCAAGCTTGCCATTCTATCCCGGCGGCTTTTCGGGTGCCAAGAAACAATCGGTTCCGGTCGGCGTTTCGATACCCCCATTAATACGCCAAGCTTGAGAGGACCCGTCGTGGGCAGTAGAAAACCGGTCTGGTACCCACACGACCACTGAAGACATGAGTGAACCCGGCGATATCCTGCGCGAAATCAGGATCAACCCTATCGTCCCAACCGAATCGGTGCTGGTCGCGACGGCCCGCGGAATGCGCCCGAAGAAGGCCGAAGAGCGCGTCGAACGCGACACCCGTGCCGTGGTCGAGACCTGCCCCTTCTGTCGCGGCAACGAAGACCGGACGCCGCCCCAGATCAAGAGCTACCCGGACAACCTTGACTGGGAGATCCGGATCGTGCCGAATCTTTACCCGGTTCTGGGTGACGACCGCGCGCAGACCAACATCGCCTTCGGCCTGCAACAGGTCATCGACGGCTATGGCCGGCACGAGGTCGTGATCGACAACCCCAACCACGGGATTGCGCTGCACGAGATGGGCCGCGAGCACCTGGCCAGCCTGTTCTCGGTCTACCAGCAGCGCATGGCCGAGCTGTACGCCTCGGACCCGCGGCTCAAGTACGTGCTGGTATTCAAGAACTTTGGCGCAGCGGCAGGTGCGAGTATCGCGCATACGCACAGCCAGATCATCGCCACCCCGGTGGTGCCGGAGAATGTGCAGAACGAGGTGCACCACAGCCGCGAATACCACCGTAAGTACAGCCACTGCGTGTTCTGCTCGCTGATCGACGAGGCGCTGACCTACGAGGCAACGATCTACGATCGCGACTCGGGGCAGATCCGGCGCAAGATCAACGTCGGACAATACGTGGTCGAGCGTGGCGAACGCTTCGTGGCCATCAAGCCGTTCGCCAGCCGGTTCGAGTGGGAGATCCACATCCTGCCACTGCAACATCAGGCCGACTTCCTCAAGGCAACAAGCGAAGACCTGAACGATTTTGCGCAGGTCCTGCGACGCACCATGGCGCGCCTCGACAAGGTGGTCGGCGGGGTGCAGTACAACTTTTTCCTCCATTCGGTGCCGCACGGCAGCGAGTTCGCAGGCTGTCAGGACAGCTATCACTGGCACCTGGAGATCTGTCCACGCACCAGCATCCCGACCGGGTTCGAACTGGGTTCCGGCCTGTTCGTGAGCACGGTGAGCCCCGAATCGGCCGCGCAGGCCTTGCGCGAGGCGGGGATCGACGGTGGATGACGAACGCCGTGTCCGCGGGCAGAGACAAGGGGCCCGCCTAGCAGTACACTCGCAGCCATCGACCTGAATACTTCGGCCACTGCCGCCATGCCTGCAAAGAACAGTCACCTCGTCATTTCCGCATTGGGCAAGGACAGGCCCGGCATCGTCAATCATCTGTCCAGGGCGGTCTACGAACTGGACTGCAATATCACAGACAGCCGCATGACGGTGCTCGGCGGTGAGTTCGCGATACTGTTGCTGGTGGAAGGGCCATGGAACCGCCTCACCAAACTCGAGGACCAGGTCCCCGAGCTGCAGGAAAAGCTCGCCCTAACGATCATCACCAAGCGCACCGAAGAACGGACCGGCGACGCCAACCTGTTGCCCTATGGCGTGGACGTCGTCTCACTGGATCACCCGGGGATCGTCTACAGCCTGGCCAGCTTTTTCTCGGAAAAGAACATCAACATCGAGGACATGACGACCAGCTCGTATGCGGCCGCGCATACCGGTACGCCCATGTTTTCGGTGCGCATGAGTATTGGCATCCCGGCCTCTATTCATATCGCGGCGCTGCGCGACGAGTTCATGGACTTCTGCGACGGCATGAACATCGACGCAGTGCTCGAACCCATCAAGGGCTGATTCACGGGGAGACTTCGCCAACATGGCTGACATCGCCTTGGGCAGGAAGGTGCCTGACATCGCATTGCAACTGACCGGCGACCGTGCCACCAGCCTGGCCGAATACCGCGGCAAGCCGCTGGTCCTGTACTTTTATCCGAAAGCCAGCACCCCGGGCTGCACCCAGGAGGGCCTCGACTTCAGCGCCGCGATCGCAAAGTTCAGGCGTCAGTCCTGCACTGTCCTCGGCGCCTCGCGCGACAGCCTCAAGGCGCAGGAGAACTTCAAGGCCAAGCAGGGCTTTCCGTTCGAGCTGGTGAGCGATCAGGACGAGTCACTTTGTACTGCTTTCGGCGTGATGAAAAACAAGAACATGTACGGCAAGCAGGTGCGCGGCATCGAGCGCAGCACCTTCCTCATCGATGCCGACGGCGTGCTGCGCAGGGAATGGCGCGGTGTGAAGGTCAAGGGCCACGTTGACGAGGTCCTGGAAGCCGTCAAGTCCCTCGGCAAGTAACCCCCGCCTTTTCCAGCCACCGGAGCACCATGGGCATCAAATCGCGCAACGACAAGAAGCTGTTCGTTCTCGACACCAATGTGCTGATGCACGACCCGACCTCGATATTCCGTTTCGCCGAACACGACATCTTCCTGCCCATGGTCGTGCTGGAAGAACTCGACCGGGCCAAGAAAGGCACCTCAGAGGTGGCCCGTAACTCGCGCCAGGTTAGCCGCTTCCTCGATGAGCTGATGAGTTCCGCCTCCAAGCAGGATATCGACTCCGGCCTGCCGTTGCCGTGCACCGCCAAACAACGCAACAGCGCCAATGACGATGCCAACTGTGGACATCTGTTCTTCCAGACGCAGCTGCAGCCGGCACAGCTGCCGCAGACGCTGCCGGGCAATGCGCCCGACAACAACATCCTCGGCACCGCGCTGGCGCTCGCCGAGATGGCGCCCAAGCGGCACGTCACGCTGGTCTCGAAGGACATCAACCTGCGCATAAAGGCGGCAGTGCTTGGCATCCATACCGAGGACTACCACAACGACCAGGTGCTGGACGATGTCAACCTGCTGTACAGCGGCGAAGCCGAACTGCCGAGCGATTTCTGGGACAGGCACAGCAAGCATATCGACTCCTGGCAGGAGAACGGACACACCTACTACCGTGTCACCGGCCCGGACACAGCGGCCTGGTACATAAACCAGTGTCTCTACCTGGACGGCGAACAGCACTTCGACGCCATCGTACGCAGCAAAGACGGCGATGACGCGATCATCGAAGTCGTCAACGATTACCGCTCGAGCAAGCACGCCGTCTGGGGCATCAGCGCGCGCAACCGCGAGCAGAACTTCGCCCTCAATCTGCTCATGGACCCGAACATCGACTTTGTCTCGTTGCTTGGGACGGCAGGCACCGGAAAGACGTTGCTGGCCCTGGCCGCGGGGCTTGCCCAGGTGCTGGATCAGAACCGCTTCCGCGAGATCATCATGACGCGCGTCACGGTGCCGGTGGGCGAAGACATCGGCTTCCTGCCCGGCACCGAAGAGGAGAAGATGACCCCCTGGATGGGTGCGCTGATGGACAATCTCGAGGTGCTCACCCAGACCGAGGGCGGCGAATGGGGGCGCGCAGCGACCGATGACCTGCTACGTTCCAGGATTCGCATCCACTCGCTCAATTTCATGCGCGGCCGGACCTTTCTGAACAAGTACATCATCCTCGACGAGGCGCAGAACCTGACGCCCAAGCAGATGAAAACATTGATCACCCGTGCCGGCCCCGGGACCAAGATCGTATGCCTGGGCAACGTCGCGCAGATCGACACGCCCTACCTGACCGAGACCACGTCCGGTCTCACCTACGTGGTGGACCGCTTCAAGAACTGGCCGCACGGCGGTCACATCACGCTGTTGCGCGGCGAGCGTTCGCGCCTGGCCGACTTCGCCTCGGACGCACTCTAGCGAAGTGCCAGGGTCAGTTTGGCAGCCGTTGTGGGGGGCTTCTACGGGCGGGCCGTGATGCACCTGACAGCGGCACATGCGGTGTGCGCTACGGCAGCCCGCAAATTGCATGAAGGCGGACGGGCACATGGCGTTTCGTGGCGTCCGCAGGGCGTTCGATGCGTTCTTCGGATCCTGTATTCGACGTGACAGTTTGTGCTGTTCGGGCTCAGGCCGCGCTGGACTTTGCATTTGTGCCGATCCCTCTCAAAGCATAGCTTCGGCTATGCTTTTTCGGCCGATCAGCCCAACTGCTTTGCCCATCACACCCTGATTCCCAAGCCCTTCATGCAATTTGCAGGCTCGCGTTACTGTCGAGGGACGCGATGCGATGTCCCGCTAACTGCGGAACACCACAGCAGCAGGCTGCCAATCATGTGTTCGAGTGACTGGAGACATGCCGCTTGAGCGCCAGCTCAGCGGCGCCAAACGCGGTCTCGATCGCACCGAATGCGGTCTTCGCCGCTGCCAGGTCGCCGGCACGGGCGTGCCGCTCTGCTTCGCGCGCCAACTCTGAGAGGTACATTGCACCGACGTTCGCACTGCTGGACTTGAGCGAGTGGACCGGCATCACCAGGGCCTCCACGTCTCCATTCGATAGCGCGGTACGTGCCTGTTCGAGCAGCTGCGGCGCATTTCCCAGATAAGTGCGCAGAAGGCTCAGATAATCGTCGTCCATGATTTCCTTGAGCTCGCGCAACACCTTCTTGTCCAGAACCGTGGTTTCGGCCTGCTGTTGTTCATCCGTCAATGCCGGCGTCTCCAACATGGTTTTCTGCGGCAGCCTGTCGACGGCAGTCAGCCAGCCTGACACACAGGCTCGCAGCTCGCTCAAGCTAACGGGTTTGGCCAGGTAATCATCCATGCCTGCATTGATACATTTTTCCCGGTCGCCGACCATCGCATTCGCGGTCATGGCGACGACCGGGGTCGGTACTCTGCCCTGCTGGGTCTCCATGTGGCGAATCCGGCGCGTCGCCTCGTAGCCGTCCATTACCGGCATCTGGCAGTCCATGAAGATGACGTCGAAACGCTGGCGTTCGAACTGTGCCAACGCCGCCAAGCCGTCGGTTGCCGTCTCGCAACTCAATCCGAGCCTGGTCAGCGCCTTCTGCACGACACCCAGGTTCACCGGGTTGTCTTCGACCAGCAACACCCTGCCGGAAAACTCGCCTGCGGCGGGCGGCTCGGCGGTACCGTCGAGGCCGATCTCGGTGACCGAGACATTGAGGTCGTCGTAGACCTCCTCGATCCGCGGATCCGTGCTGCCAAAGTGCTGACTCTCCACGTCGAACAGGCGGTAGAGAATCCTGCGCAGCGGCTCGGGGCGCAGCGTGTCGGTCAGGACCAGTACCCCATAGTCGCGCTTGAGCTTCTGTGCCAGGGTTTCGGAGCGCACAGCGACCACCACGTTCATGCGCTTCAGGGCCTCGATGCTGCGGATCTCCGCGAGCACCCCCGGCAACTGCTGCTCGATCCCGGTGCCATCGATCAAGGCGAGTTCATAGGTCCAGCTCTCCCCCAGCATGGAGGTGGAACGCAGTTTGGCCACCGCCTCCACCGGATCGTTGTTCGCCTCCTCTATCACCCCCCAGCCACGCAGGTTCTGCGCGAGTTTCGCGGCGATATCGCGATCCGCGATCAGGGTCAGGATACGTACCCCGTTTAGATCCCGGCGCGCCGATGGCACCTCCATCACGGACTTGCGCAGCGGCACCAGGAACCAGAAGATCGAGCCCTGTTCCGGCGTTGAGCGCACGCCGATCTTGCCCCCCATCAACTCGACCAAGCGCTTGCAGATGACCAGGCCGAGCCCAGTACCGCCGTGCTTGCGGGTCGTCGATGCATCAGCCTGGGTGAAGGACTGAAACAGACGGTCCGCGGTCTCCGACGACATCCCCACGCCGGTGTCGGCTACCGCAAACAGCAGTTCGACCTCTTTCTTGCTGGTCTGTCCACGCGAAACCTCGACCCGGATACCACCCTCCTCAGTGAACTTGATCGCGTTACTCACCAGGTTGATCAGGATCTGGCGCAACCGTATCGGATCACCGCGTACGACCTGCGGCACATTCTCAGCCACGCGCGCACTCAGTTTTAGGTTGTGATTGCGCGCACTTCCGCTCATGAGTTCGGTGATCGAACTCACCAGATCACGCACGTCGATCTCGATGGTCTCGAGCTGCAGCTTGCCCGACTCGACCTTGGCGAAATCGAGAATGTCGTTGATGATGCGCAACAGGTGCCGCGATGAGCTCTGTGCCGTGCGGATCAGCTTCAACTGTTCATTATTCAGGCGTGTGTCGCGCAGCATCTCGAGGATTGGCAGGATGCCGTTCAACGGGGTGCGGATCTCATGGCTCATCATGGCCAGAAACTCGGTCTTGGTGCGACTGGCGTCTTCGGCCAACACCAGGATCTCGGCCAGTTCGGCCTCAAGCGTCACGCGTCGCCGGTCCGCATCGCGCAGGCCTTGCTGGGTATCGATGAGCTGTCGCTGGAGTTCCGAGGACTCGACGCGCATGTAATGCATATCCGCTTTGAGCAGATCGGCGCGGCGCGCGTAGCTCGCACCCAAAAGTGCCAGCAAGGCCATTGCGAGCCACAGCCCCAGCTGCATCAGCAGAGTCTCCGAACCGTACCCCGAAACCAGCGCGAAGGTTGCGATGAACAGCAGCTGGGCGGTGATCTGCGCCACCAGACCCATCGCAAAGGCCAGGCTCGGCAGCAGGCAAACCGACAGGGCCAGCCCGGCAATGACCAGCAGTGCCACCGACCAGGGTTTCGAGCCGACCGCTATCGCGGCTGCGAACGCCCAGGCAGAAGTATTCAGCGTCATCACGGCAACTACTGTGAGTCGCCAGCGCGTCAGCGCACCACGACTCAAAAGCTGCCTGCCCAGCAGCGGGCCGCCGAACGCCGCGAGCAGTGCCGATGTTGCAGCCCAGGTCAGCCAATAGCTGTCGAGCCCGGTGCGCGCCGTCCCCAGGGCGGCGACCAGAGCGATCAGGATCAACAGCGCGCCTCCCGCCAGGCCGGCGAGTCGGGCACTGTTTTTCAGGCTCTCGATGCCAATCATGGCGTGCAGGGCCAGCTCGCCCTCTGGCGTGCCTGGCCGGGCCGGCGCGGCAGGTCCGTCGGACGCGGTCATCCTGGTCAGAGGCCTCCCCCTCGAAGAGTAGCGCGGGACTACCCTATTGTTTAATCGAAACAGCCCGTTACGATCTATCATTGTGGCAGAGCTCGGACAGATAGCATATCGTTGAACGATGCTTCGCAACGCACACCCGGGCGGGTCGGGATCAAGCTGTATTCACGAACAAGGAGATCTGTAGGCAATGTCGGCACCGCTGGACGAGATCGATGCAGGGCGGTTGAAAGGTCGGGAGGCCTTTATCGAGCAACTACCCAAACGCGTTGCCGCGATCCAGGACATCTGGGCCAGACTCGAGTCCGGCTCCTGGGACGTTGCGCAGCTCGAAGCGCTATATGAGCGGGTGCGCGAAATCTCCGAGTCGAGCAAAACTCACTCGCTGTTCCAGCTCAACGAAAGCGTGTTCTCGCTCGAGGTCTATCTTAGTTCGTTCGTCGGATCCGACATCAGCCCGGGGAAGGCACAGCTTGATGCGATAGCGGGTCTGGTCCGCGCGCTGAAGACGGCGGCCAACGTTACCGCCTCGGCCGAGCAGCATCCCGATGCCGCAGCGGATGACATGGCCATCTACATCCTCGGCGATTCACAGGGACCGACCGCCGGACTTGCTGACGCATTGCAGACACTGGACTGTGACGTGCAGCACTTTGCGCAAACCGAATCGCTGTTGGCACGCCTGCATAGCCACCCACCGAAGGTGATCGTGGCAGACACGGCAATGCTGCCAAAGATGCCGCCGCTGACGGCCGAATTGATTCGCCTGCGCAGCCACATGTCGATCGATATCCCACTGATCTTTGTCAGCGATTCGACTGCGCTGCAGTTGCGCGTGGATGCAATCAGGGCCGGCGGCGACGGCTATTTCGTGGCGCCGCTCGAGGCCGAGACAGTCGCCGCGCAGATCCGCGACATGGCCTCGCCCGGCGAGCGGCGACCGTTCCGCGTACTGGTGGTCGAGGACGATCCCACGCAGGCTGACTTTGCCGCCTCCATCCTGCGCAAGGCCGGGATCGAGGTGCTGCAGGTGCTCGACCCGGTCCGGGTCATCGAAAGCCTGCGCGGCTTCAGGCCCGATCTGATCCTGATGGATATCTACATGCCTGAGGTCAATGGCATCGAACTCACCACGATCATCCGCGACCACCAGGAGTTCGTCGCCATCCCTATCGTGTTTCTTTCCGGCGAGCAGAATGCCGACAAGCAGCTCGACGCACTGAGTGTCGGCGGTGACGACTTCATCGCCAAGCCAATCCGCCCCAAACACCTTCTGGGGGTCGTGCAGACGCGGATAAGGCGGGCCCGCCAGATGCTGACCGCCACCGGCCAGCCGCCCAAGCACGATCGCGTGACCGGGTTGTTTTCACGCCAACACTTCCTCGACCGCGTCGCACAGCTGATCGATGACGAGGCACGCACCGCGCCGGCCGGGGTCATACTGATTCAATTGGACGGACTGGCCGAGCTGCAGGACCGGATAGGCGTCGGTGCTGTCGACCATCTGATGTCCGAACTTGGCGCAGTCATTGCCGGCCAGGCCGATGATGTCGATCTCGCCGCGAGAATCGACGAACACAGCTTTGGCATACTGGCGAAGCGCGACGGACACAATGCGATCGTCGCCCTCGCCGAGCGGATCATGAACGAGATCGCGCGGCATCAATTCAGCGACCGGATCGACAAGACTGCCAGCGTCGGCGTGTGTTTCATCGACGACCGGCTCGAGGATGCCAACGGCGTGGTCAGCCGGGCAAAGTCGGCCTGCGAGGAGGCTGCCGCACACGGTGGCAACCGTATCCACACCCACCGCTCCGATGCGGACAGCCAGGAAATCCTGGCGATCCCGGAAGACGATCTTGGCAAGCTGGTCACGACCGCCCTGCACAAAGACGCCTTCATCATTCAATACCAACCGATGCTCGACCTGCAGACTCGCGGCAGCGAAAACTACGAGATTGTGCTGCGCCTGCAGAACACCCAGGGCGACCTGATCGGTGACCAGCAGCTTCTGGAGGCCGCCGAATCGGCCGACATGTGCCAGGATCTCGACCGCTGGATCCTGGAGCGGGCGGTCAACATTCTCAAGCAGCGCCGCGATTCCGGTCGGCGCACCAGGATCTTCGTGCGCCAGTCCGTGCACAGCGCACTCGATGTGAACATGCCGGTCGAACTGCTTGGGCGGCTGCGTGCAAAGCAGATGGTCGGCACTGGTCTGGTGGTGGATTTCAGGCTCCCGGATCTGTCGCAGGACCTGAAAGTGGCACAGCAGAACATCAAGGTCCTGCGCGAGATGGATGTCGAGGTGTCGTTGTCGCGGTTTCCGGAAAAAGAGGCCGCCTTCAAGGTGCTGCGCTTTCTGCAGGCGCGCTACATCAATATCGCGCCGCGTCTGCTCAAGGCCGACCGCGAGATCATCAGCAGCGTGATCCGGCAGGCGCACGAAGCCTCGGCCAAGGTGATCGTGTCCAATGTCGACGACCCACGCAGCATCGACCTGCATTGGTCGTCGGGCGCCGATTTCCTGCAGGGCAATTTCATCCAGCGACCATTGGAAAACATGGATTACGATTTCTCTCAGGTCGTGATCTGAGGCGTGCTGGCCGCGCCACAGATCGCGGCACTCGGCCGCCACTTTCCTCAAATCGTTGCAGACACGGGATTTGCGCAAGCGCTTGCCGCGGACACCATGGCAGCGAGCCTCGAGCGTGGGCAGCACATCTGTTACGAAGGCGATAGCTGCAGTCACCTGGCACTGGTCACCGCGGGGATGGCGAGGGTGTTCAAGCTTGCCGAATCCGGACGCGAGATCACGCTGTACCGGGTGGAGCCGGGGGAATGCTGCATCCTGACCGCATCCTGCATGCTCAGCGGACGCACCTTCCCCGCCAATGCCTCGGTGGAGGCGGACCTGGACGCGGTGCTGATACCCGAGGCACGTGTTCTGCAATGGATGAGCGCCTACGAATCCTGGCGCCGCTTTCTGTGGAACCTTCTGGCTGAGCGGCTCGGCGACGTCATCAGCCTGGTCGAGGAAGTGGCCTTTCGGCGCATGGATGAGAGGCTCGGCGAATATCTCGCCGCGCACGCGCAGCAGCACGGCCGCGTCCTGGTCGCCACACATCATCAGATAGCCGCCGACCTGGGCACCTCGCGCGAGGTGATCAGCAGGATGCTCAAGGATTTCGAGCTGCACGGGCTGCTACGACTCAGTCGCGGCCGCATCGAACTGGGTGACCCCAACGGGCTGCTGGCGATTGGCCGGCTGCGTGACTAAATCACTGAAGGGCAACGGAACTTGGCCTATGCTGTGCGCGTCAAACTGACTAACAGCCAATTCAGGAGAAAAACAGTGACCAGAAATATGGGAAACACCGACCGGATCATCCGCCTCGTGGTCGGCATCGCACTGCTCGCATGGGGCTACGTGGAGCACAACTGGCTCGGCGCGATCGGCCTGGTCCCTCTGGCCACGGCCGCAATCGGCTGGTGCCCGGCCTATCTGCCATTCGGCATCAAGACGAACAAGGGCTGAATCCACCCAACCCGGCGGGGCGGCGTGCCAACGCCCGCCCTCGCCGCACGGTTTCCTACGCGGGACTGGACAGCGGTTTTCGCGCTGGCCAGGCGCGCAGCACGGCATTGACCAGCGTCGCCAGCGGTATCGCGAAGAATACTCCCCAGAAACCCCACAGCCCGCCGAACACCAGGATCGCAACAATGATCGCGATCGGGTGAATGTTGACCACCTCGCCGAATAACAGCGGGACCAATACGTTGCCGTCCAGCGCCTGGATCACCAGGTACGCAACGGTCACCCAGATGAAGTCCGACCCCCACCCCCACTGGAACCATGCCACCAGCACGACCGGGAAGGTGACTACCGTAGCCCCGACGTAGGGCACGACCACTGACAATCCGACCAACACCGCCAGCAGCATCGCGTACTGCAGCCCGAACAGCGAGAACGCCAGCAGGCTTGCGGCCCACACGATGATGATTTCCCAGAACTTGCCGCGCACGTAGTTGGCGATCTGCCGGTCGACCTCGCGCCACACCTGGTCAGCCAACCTGCGCTCACCGGGCATGAAGCCACCTATCCAATGCATGATGGCGTCCTTGTCCTTCAGGAAGAAGAACACCAGCATGGGCATCAGCACCAGGTAGACCAGGATCGTCAGTACGCCGACCACGGACGAGACCGAAATCGTCAGGACCTGCTGACCATAGCTGCCAATTTCGCGGCGGACCGCGTCCAGGATCTGCTCGGCCTGCTGTGGCGAGATGACCTCCGGGAAGCGTTCTGGCAGGGCCATCAATACCTTCTGTCCAGCGCTGATCATATTCGGCAGCTGCTGGACCAGTTCGGTTACCTGGCGCGACAACCGCGGCATCAGTCCGAACAGGATCAGGGTCAGGAACAGGACGAACGCAACGAATACGATGGTCGCGGCCAGCCAGCGGGGCACCCCCCGGTCCTCGAGGATCACCACCAGGCCCTCCAGCAGGTAGGCGATCACCGCGCTGGCGAGCACCGGTGCCAACATATCGCCCATCGTCAGAACGACGGCGAAGCCGATCACCAGAACCAGCGTCAGGAATACGATCTGGGGATCGGAGAAGGTCCTTTTGAACCAGTCGGTAATCAGTCGCATAGCATCGCTCGTTGCCGGACCTTCAGATCAGGCCAAAGGTGAATGACCGGTGATCGGCGCATATGGCTCCGATACAGGATCACAGCGTGGAAACCGGCCGGGCCGAGGACCTGGCTCATCATCTGTATTGAGACAACTCAATCCGCGGTCGATTTTACGCGCTCGTAGCGCCGGCGGAAAATGACTTCTAATTCGTCAATTACCTCGACTGCAGGCCTGCCCTGCATCACGTGCGCAGTCATCAGTGCAGAGGCCTCGTGCAGCAACTCGTCCTTGTCGAGCATGTAAAAGGTGCTGGACAGCCGGCGAATCGCCGCGACCACACTCTCGTTCTGTGGACGCGGGATCTCGGCTGGCTCAGGGACCACGCTGCGGGCCGGGACCTCTGCACGGCCACGCTGCTGCAGGAACTCCGCGTAACTGAGCAGACTCTCCTGCTCCTGCTCCGGCAGTTCGCGGAACAGATTCAACAGGCGTTGCTGTTGCGGGGGCAACCTTAGCTTGGGCGGCAACATGCAGGCGACCTCGATAACCGCGTGCGCGACGGCTAGACGCTGCGATGCTCCAGACAGTAGGCGCGGGCGAAATCGAGCAGTTCCTCCATCACACGCACGCGGAACTTCTGCTTCTGGTGCACGAACGAGAACGGTCGTTCGAGCGGAGGGTTGAGCTCGATCGAAACCAGCGTACCAAGACGCAGTTCTTTCTGGATGGTCGCGTTGGACACCACCGAGATACCCATGCCGGCCTCGACGGCCCCCTTGACCGCCTCGGGGCTGCCAAGCTCCATCGCCACGTCCATGCAGGTCTGGCACTTGGACCAGCGAGCCATGTGTTCGGCAATCACCTCGCGCGTTCCCGAACCCTCTTCGCGACAGATGAACGGGTATTCGAGGAGCTCATCCAGCGTGATGGTCTTCAGCTCCGCCTTGGGATGCCCCGGCGGCACGATAGCGACCAGGTGATCACGTCGGCATTCGTCCACGACCAGATTCTTGTTGCTGACCGGCGCCTCGACCACGCCCAGATCAATGGTGTTGTTCTCTACCATCGACACGATACCGTCGGTATTGGCCACCTTCAGGTGGATGCTGACATCCGGGTACTTGGCACGGAAGTCGCCCAGCAACGCCGGCAGCATGTACTCCGCGATGGTCGTACTCGCCCCGATCGTCAGCGAGCCGCTGATCTCGCCGGTCATCTCCCTGACCGCGTTCTCCATCTCGCCGTAGAGTTCGAAGATCTTGTCCGAGTACTGATAGACCCGCGCACCGGCCTCGGTGAGGCTGATACGATTATGCGTGCGATCGAACAGCCGGGTATTGAAGTATTCCTCCAGCTGCCTGACCTGGAAGGTCACGGCCGGCTGGGTCATATGCAGGGTCTCGGCAGCCTTGGTGAAACTGAGTAGGCGCGCAACAGTGTGGAAGACTTGCAACCGACGGTCGGCCATGGCTCAAGTACTCTCATGGGGTCAATAAACGGGATTTATATTATAGCTACATAATAAAGCAAAGTCTGCGCTGTCGACTGCGAGTTCAAACGGGCCGCAGCAGCGCCGCGACAACCCCGCCGACGGGGTGGCATTTATCACGATTATCGCCTAGCCTCTCGGCTGCAGCAGGCGGGCGCGCAGTTGGCTAGAGACCTGCAGAACGCATTCACCAGAGGGTAAGACAGATGTGGCAGAGTTCGCGATTCGCACCTGTGACCGGGCACGCGTTTGCCGCGGCGGCACTCGGCCTGGCCTGCAGTCAAGGCATCCACGCGGCGGGGTTTGCGCTGATCGAGCAGGGCGTCGCAGGGATGGGTACCGCCTATGCCGGTGCGGCCGCGACCGCCGATACAGTCGACACGCTGTATTTCAACCCGGCCGGCATGACCCGCCTGCCCGGCACCCAGGCCGGCGCTGCGATCCACCTGGTGCTGCCGCAGACAAAGTTCAACAACACCGGCACCAGGTTCTCGCCGCTGGTGGGTGGCGCCCCGATCCCCGGCAGTGATGGCGGCGACGCCGGTGGGTTGGCGGTAGTTCCGCACGGCTATCTGAGCCACCAGTTCAATGAGCGCACCTGGCTCGGCCTGGCGATCAACGTGCCTTTTGGTCTCGCGACCGAATACGACAGTGACTGGGTGGGGCGTTATCACGCGATAAAGTCCGAGGT